>NZ_JBHTUY010000003.1:0-22060 GCF_042793335.1 Isoptericola sp. NPDC056573 | reverse complement strand
TCCCCCCCCCGGGGGCCCGCGCGGGGCGGGGGCGGGCCGCGCCCGTACCCCCCCCCCCCCCCCCCCGGGGGGCGCCCCCCCCCCCCCCCGGGCCCCCCCCCCCCCACCCCGCCCCCGCACGTCCCCCTCGCACGTCCCTGGACGAAGGAGTCTGCGATGACGTCCACCGCCACGCCGGCCACGGCCGGCACCCGCCCCCCGGCGCCGGACCCCGCTCCCGCGCCGCCACGACGCGGCGGGACCTCGCGGCTCCACCGCACCGAGAAGAGGTGGGCGCTGCTCTTCGTCGCCGCGCCCGTGCTCGGCTACCTGCTCTTCATCCTCTACCCCACCCTCTTCGCGCTGTACGCGTCGCTGACGCGGTGGAACGGGCTGGGGCCGATGCAGTTCATCGGGCTCGACAACTACGTCGCCCTGCTGGGCGACGAGCGGTTCCGCCAGACCCTCTTCAACACGTTCTTCTACATGATCGGCATCCCGATCGGGCTCGCGATCTCGCTGGCGCTCGCCGTGATGATGAACCGGAAGATCTTCGGTCGCGCCGCGTTCCGGGCCATCTACTACGTCCCCGTGATCTCGTCCATCGCCGCGATCGCGATCCTGTGGCAGTGGGCGTACAACGGCGACTTCGGTCTGGTGAACCAGTTCCTGGGGCTCTTCGGGATCGACGGCCCGAACTGGCTGGCCGACCCCCTCTGGGCCAAGCCCGCCATCATCCTGATGGCGGTCTGGAAGGGGCTCGGGTACTCGATGCTGCTGTACCTGGCCGCGATCCAGTCCGTGCCCCGCTCCCTCTACGAGGCGGCCGAGCTCGACGGCGCCGGCGGCTGGCAGAAGTTCCGCTCCATCACGCTGCCGATGGTGCAGCCGGTGACCTTCTTCCTCATCGTCACGCAGGTCATCGGCGGCGCGATGATCTTCATCGAGATCCAGATCATGACGCCCACCGGCGGGCCGGAGTACTCGACGGCCTCGGTCGTCTACCACATCTGGCTGCAGGCGTTCCGGTACCAGCAGATGGGCTACGCCACCGCGATGTCGGTGGTGCTCGGGCTCCTCATCCTCGTCATCACGCTCATCCAGTTCCGGCTGAACCGGCGCAACGCCGGCTTCGTCGTCGACTGAGGCCCGGGAGACACCATGACCACCACGACGCCCGACATCACGCCCGGCACCCCGCCCGGAACCCTGACCGGCACCCCGCCCGGCGCGCGCCTCGGCCGCACGGCACGCTCGCGCCTCACCGACACGGTCGTGTGGATCGTCCTCGCGGCGGGCGCGGTCTTCATGATCGCCCCGCTGGTGTGGATGCTCTCCACCTCCCTGAAGACGAAGCTCGAGGTCTTCGCCCTGCCCCCGGTGTGGATCCCGGAGGTGCCCCAGTGGGACACCTACGTCCGCATGTGGACGGACTCCTACGTCCTCGACGGCATCAAGAACAGCCTCGTCGTGTCGCTCAGCGTCACGGTGATCGGGACGTTCACCTGCTCGCTGGCGGCGTTCGCCCTCGCCAAGATGCGGATGCCGTTCAAGAACGCGATCTTCATCGGCCTGCTCACCGGCATCATGATCCCGTTCCCGACGATCATGATCCCGCAGTTCGTGATGTTCTCGAAGATCGGCTGGGTGGACACGCTGTGGCCCCTGATCGTCCCCGCGATCTTCGGCAACATCGTGATGATCTTCTTCCTGCGCCAGTACCTGTCGAGCGTGCCGGACTCCCTGGTCGAGGCGGCCAAGATCGACGGGGCGTCGTACTGGCAGATCTTCTGGCGCATGATCATGCCGATCATCCGACCGGCGGTCGCCGCCCAGTTCATCCTCTGGTTCATGGCGGTCTGGAACGACTACCTGGCGCCGATCCTGTACCTGAACACGCCGGAGCGGCAGACGCTGCAGGTCGTCATCGCCAACATGAACGTCCAGTACGCGACCCAGCGCGACTACCCGCTGATCATGGCCGCGTCCGTCGTCGCCGTGCTGCCCATCCTCGTGGTCTTCCTGATCTTCCAGCGGCAGATCATCGAGTCCGTCGCGCTCACCGGCACGAAGGGCTGATGATGACCCAGACCGACACGGCCACGCCGCCCGACACCGCCGCCTGGGGCGGGCGCCACGTGCACGACCCCACCGCGGTACGGGACGACGACGGCGTCTACTGGCTCTTCTCCACGGACGCGCGCTCCGACGGCCCGGTCCGCGGCGGCGTCCAGGTGCGACGCTCCGCCGACCTCGTGACGTGGGACTTCCACGGGTGGGCGCTGCCCGGCGTCCCCGCGCCCGCGGCGGCGTGGTCGGGCGCCGAGGGCCTGTGGGCGCCCGAGGTCGTGCGCGTCGAGACGCCGGCCGGCACGACGTGGCGGATGTACTACTCGGCGTCGACCTTCGGCTCGCGCCGCTCGGCGATCGGCCTGGCGGAGGCGCCGCACCCGGCCGGCCCGTGGACCGACCGGGGCGTCGTCGTGGCGAGCGACCACGCCGAACCGCCCGCGGGGCTCGGCCACCCCAACGCCATCGACGCGAACGTCGTGATCGAGCCGGACGGGACGCAGTGGCTCGTGTACGGGTCGTTCTTCGGCGGGATCCACGTGCTCCCGCTCGACGGCGCCACCGGGTTCGTGGCGGACGGCTTCGCGCCCGCCCTGGGCGAGCTGCACGCCGCACCGAGCCGCCTGCTGGCGCGCCGGGCGCGGGCGGCCGACGGCGCGGTCGAGGGGGCGTTCGTGCTCCCCCGGCCCGGCGGCGGATGGGCGCTGCTCGTCTCGTACGACTCGCTCGCGGGCAGCTATCACCTCCGGTCCGCCGTCGGCGACGCCGTCCCGGGCCCGTACCGTGACCGCGCCGGTCGCCTCATGACCGACGTCGACGCCGACCCGTGGACGGTCGGCGTGCCCGTGCTGTCCGGGCACCGGCTCGCCGGCGGTCCCGGGATCCTGGCTCCCGGCCACGCGTCCGTGCTCACGGAGCGGGTCCCCGCCGCGGCCCCCGAGGCGGGCTCGCACGTACGCCAGCTGCTGGTGCACCACGTGCGCGACGCGGACGCCCCCACCGAGCACCGGCTCCAGCTGCGGCGGCTCGTGTGGACGCACGACGGCTGGCCGCTCGTCGCGCCCCAACCGTGGGCCGGCCCCGAGCGCGAGGTGGACGACGTCTCCCGCTGGCCTTCCGACCCGGCCGTCCTCGACGGCACGTGGGAGCAGCTCACCCCGGGCACGGACCCGACGCGCGTGCAGGACGGCGCCGCGGGTCCGCTGGAGGCCCAGGCCGCGGTGCGGTCCCTGGGCGGGGGGCGGTTCGCCTGGACCGCACCCGACGGCGCGGCCGTGTCCGCCGTCGTGCACCCGGCGTGGGACGCCGTGCGCGACCGCGCCACCCTGTGCCTCGTGGCGCTCGACGACACGGGCCGCGTCACCCTCGCGACGAGGCTCCCGTGACGGCCCCCGTGCCGGACCGCGCGGCGGTGCGCACCGCCGTGGCCGACGCCGAGGTGCCCGGCTGGGCCGGCGGCGTCATGCTGGCGCTGCGCTGGGCGACCCTCCTCGTCGAGGTCACCGCCATGGTGGTGCTGGGCGCCCTCGCCGGCGGCGTGCTGCTCGGCCTCGGCCCGGCGCTGCGGGCGGGTGGGGTCGTCGCCGCCCGGATGACGGCGGAGCCCACGCCCTGGCGCACGTTCTGGCGTACGTGGCGCGACGGGTTCGGCCGCACCGCCGCACTCTTCGCTCCCGTCTGGGCGGTTGCCGGGCTGCTGTGGCTCGACGCCGGGGCGCTGGGCCTGCTCGACGGCTCGGACCTGCTCGGGGGGCCCGGGCGTGCGGTCCTCACCGGCGGCCTGGTGGTCGTCGGTGCGTGGGGCGCCGTCGTCCTCGCCTGCTGGCCTGTGGTGGTCGCGCGGTACGCGAGCGGGCCGGTGGCGACCTGGCGCCTCCTGCTGCTGCTCCCCCTGCTCGCCCCGGCGACGTCGGTCGCGATCCTCGTCGTGGCCGCGGCCCTCCTCGTGGCCGCCTGGGCGCTGCCGCTGCTGGCCGTCCTCGTGGGCCCGGGCTTCTGGCTGTGGGCCACGGGCCGCCTCGCCGCCGACCGGCTCGACCGGATCGACGCCCAGGTCTCGGGAGGGTCCGCGGCCTGAGGGACATTCCACAAGAACTCTTGTACAACACCCCTTGTGGGTCTACGGTGGCGGGATGACGCAGCCACCCGCCCCCACCGAGGGCACCCCGCAGGACGGCGCACCCGACCCGCACGCGGTGCGCACCGTCACCGAGGCGAAGGCGCTCGCCGCCCTCGCCAACCCCTACCGGGCGCGGCTCATGGACGCGCTCAAGGTCGACGGCCCCTCCACCGCGTCCGCGCTCGCCCGCCGCACGGGGCAGGCCGTCGGCAGCGCCAGCCACCACCTCAAGGTGCTGCACGACGCCGGCCTCGTCGCCGAGGCCCCCGAGCTCGCCCGCGACCGACGCGAGCGCTGGTGGCGCCTCGTCGCGCCACGGCTGCGCTGGTCGCGTCAGGAGTTCGCCGCGGACGCCGCCGCCGTGACCGCCGCGCAGGCCGCCGAGGCGCTCCACCTCCAGCGCCAGTTCGACCGGGTCCGGGAGTGGCAGGCCAACGCCGGGTCGGCGCCCGAGTGGGACGGCGCCGCGTTCGCGACCGAGACCTGGGTGCACCTGTCCCCGGAGGAGCTCGCTGCGCTCGGCGAGGAGATCACGGCCGTCCTCGTGCGGTGGGCCGAGCGCCCGCAGCCGGACGACGGTGTCGAGCGCGAGCCCGTGCTCGTCTTCGGCCGCGGGTTCCCCGCGCAGCCATGACCGCCGCGGCAGGCCACCGGGTCGTCCCCGCCGGCACCGGCACCGTCCCCCTGGCGCGCAACCGCGGGTTCCGCCGGCTCTGGTTCGGGGAGGGCGTCAGCGTGCTGGGCAACGCCACCACGTCGGTGCTGCTGCCCCTCGTCGCGGTGCTCGAGCTCGACGCCGGGGCGGCCGTCGTCGGCCTGCTCACCGCGGCGGCGTGGCTGCCGTGGCTCGTGATCGGCCTGCCCGCCGGCGCGTGGGTCGACCGGCTCCCGGCGCGGGCCGTGATGATCGCGGCCGACCTGGTGGCCGCCGTCGCCATCGGCAGCGTGCCCGTCGCGGCCGCGCTCGACGTGCTGACCCTGCCGCACCTGGTCGGCGCCGCGCTCGCCGCGGGCGTCAGCACGGTCTTCTTCCGCACCGCCTACATCGTGCTCCTCCCCCAGGTCGTGCCCGACGAGCAGCTCGAGGCCGCGAACGCGCGCCTGCTCGGCACCGAGTCGGGCATGCAGGTGGCGGGCCCGGGGATCGGCGGCGCCATGGCCCAGGCGCTCGGCGCCGCCGCCGGGCTGGCCCTGGACGCGGCGAGCTTCCTCGTCTCGGCGCTGTGCCTCTGGCGCGTCCGTCCCGTGCGCCGGCCCGAGCGCCCGCCCACCGCCCCGCTGCGGGTGCGCATCCGCGAGGGCGTGGCGTTCGTCGCCTCCGACCGCTACCTGCGCTGGTTCGTCGTCGTCGGCGGGATCTCCAACTTCGGCCTCACCGGGTACACCGCGCTGCTCGTGCTGTTCCTCGTGGACACCGTCGGCCTGGGCCCCTCGGCGCTGGGCGTCGTGATGACCGTCGGCGCGTGCGGCGGGCTGCTCGGCGCCACCGTGGCGACCTGGCTCAGCCGGCGCCTCGGCAGCGCCCGCGCCACGGTGCTGCTGATCGTCGCCGGCGGGCCCCCCGCGCTCCTGGTCGGGCTCGGGGGCGGCGGCGCGCGGGTCGCGTGGACCGTCGCCGGCCTCTTCCTGGTCGGGCTCGCGGTGGTCTCCGGGAACGTGCTGCGCGGGGCCTGGCGGCAGCGCTACGTGCCGCAGCCGCTGATGGGCCGCGTCGTGACGACGAGCCAGTTCGTCAACTTCGGCACGATGCCGCTCGCCGGGCTGGCCGCGGGCGCCCTGGGCGAGGTGCTGGGCGTGCGCGAGACCGTGCTGCTCATGGCGGCCGTGCACTGTGCCGCCTGCCTCAGCGCGCTGCGCAGCCCGTTGCGCGGCCTGCGGGAGATGCCCGCACCGCGGGAGATGCCGCGGGTCGTCACGCCGTCGCGCTGACCGGCGACACGATCTCCTCGTTGCCCCCGGGCTGCACGGCCACCACCTTCTCCATGCCCTCCGCGGCGTCGCCGGTGGACTCGCGGCCCACGACCCGCGAGTCCGGGATCACCCGGCGGAACGGGCGCTCGTCGCCGCCCGCGATCCGCTCGACGAGCAGGTCCACCGCCGTGCGGGCGATCTGCTCGCGCCCCGGGTCCACGGAGCTGAGGGTCGGCACCGAGTAGCGCACGTCGTCGACGTCGTCGAAGCCGATCAGCGCGACGTCGTCCGGCACCTCGATCCGGCGGGCGTGCAGCGCGTGCAGCGCGCCGAGCGCCATCGCGTCGTTGAGGGCGAAGACCGCGTCGATCTCGACGCCCGAGTCGAGCAGCCGGGCCATGGACTCCGACCCGGTCGAGCGGTGCCACAGCCCGGCCTCGGAGACGAGCGCCGGGTCGTACGGGAGCCCGGCGGCTTCCAGGCCCTGCCGGTAGCCCTCGGTGCGCAGGGCGGCGGAACCGACCAGCTCGCCCTCGTGCGCGCCCACGACGGCGATCCGCTTCCGGCCCAGCGACGCCAGGTGCAGGGTGGCGGCGCGGGCGGCGGCCACGTTGTTCATCGTCACGTGGTCGGCGGGGGCGTCGAAGACGCGCTCGCCCAGCACCACGAGCGGGAAGTCCACCGCGAACAGCTCCACGTCGTCCTGGCCGAGCGCCAGCGGCGAGAAGATCACGCCGTCCGTGAGGTGGCGCCGCCGGCCGTCGAGCAGCTCGATCTCGCGCTCGCGCACCGACCCGGTCTGCTCGATGAGCACGGTGAGGCCCTGCTCCTCGGCGGAGCGGATCACGGAGTCCGCGAGCTCCGCGAAGTACGGCAGCCGCAGCTCCGGCACGGCGAGCGTGATCATGTCCGTGCGCTGGGTGCGCAGGTTGCGCGCCGTGGTGTTGAGGCGGTAGCCGAGGTGCTCGATCGCCTCCTCGACGCGCCGGCGGGTCTCGGGCCGGATGTGCGGATACCCGTTGACGACGTTCGACACCGTCTTGATCGACACGCCGGCCCGCTGGGCCACGTCGTGCATGGTCACGCGCATGCCGCTCACCTTCCCGACCGCCCTCGGTCGCCGGGCCGCGCCGATGCCGCGGCCGGGACCCAGACCCGCATCGGACCCTCTCCTCGATTGCCCCACACAGCGTAGGGCACGGCCCGGACCTGCAGCTCCACGGTGCCGCGCGCGTCGTCGGACGCCGCGTCGCCGTCCACGGTGCGGTAGAGCGCGAGCCCCGCGGACGGCGTCGCGCGCCCGGCACCGAGCAGCGTCGCCCCCACGCCCAGGGCGTCGTCCGGCGGCCCCACCTCGAGGCCGGCGGCGAGGTCGAGCGTCACGTCCTCGAGGACGACCCCGGGGTGGTCGACCTGCTCCAGGCAGTGCACCACGGGCCCGCGGGCCAGGGCGACGCAGCCGCGCGCGGCGTCGACGTGCGGGTGCGCGGCGAGCGCCCTCGGCTCCATCGGCAGGCTCAGCCGCACGCGGCGCGCGCCCGCGCCGACCCGCAGGTAGCCGCGCGCGTCGAGCGCCGTGGCGGCGTCGACGGTCTCGCCGTCCACCTCCAGCCGGGTGCGCGCGGGGTCCGCCCAGCCGGGCAGCCGCAGCGCGAGCGGCACCGGCGACGGCTCGTCCGCGGTGAGGTGGACGTCGCCGTCCCACGGGTAGCCGGTGCGCACCTGCACGCGCACGCCCTCCCCCGCGCCGAGCCCGGCCTCGGGAGCGACGTCGAGGTCGGCGTCGCCGTACAGGTGCACGGCGAGCGCGCCGTCCTCGGCGTCCCGGGTGGCGACCATCGTGTGCAGCGACGCGACGAGCCGGGCCAGGTTGGGCGGGCAGCAGGCGCAGGCGAACCAGCCGCGCCGGCCGGAGGCCTGGTACTCGTCCGTCCCGTCGTGGCCGGTGCGCACCTGCAACGGGTTGGAGTAGAAGAAGGCCGTGCCGTCCGTGGAGGTGGCCGCCGCCACCACGTTGAGCAGGGCGTGCTCGAGCGAGTCCGCGTACCGCGCCTCGCCGGTGGCGAGCAGCATCCGCCAGTCCCACAGCACGCTCGCCACCCCGGCGCACGACTCGGCGTACGCGCGGTCGGGCGGCAGCTCGTACGGGTCCCCGAAGGACTCGTCCTTGTGCCGCGACCCCATCCCGCCGGTGACGTAGGTGCGGCGCCCGTGCGCGTCGTCCCACTGCCGCGCGGCGGCCGCGAGCAGCGCGTCCTCGCCCGTCTCGAGATAGAGGTCGACGACGCCCGCCAGCAGGTAGAGCTGCCGCACGGCGTGCCCGGCCACCTCGTCCGCGGCGCGCACCGGCGTCGCGTCCTGGTGGTAGGCCGGCTCGAACGGGCCGGAGCCGAGGCGGCCGTGCCCGCGCAGGTCGAGCATCCGCCGGGCCGCCTCGCGGTACGCGGGGTCGCCCGTCTCGCGGTAGAGCTCCACGAACGCCGACTCGACCTCCGGGTGCCCGCACACGAGCTCCTCGCCGTCGGCCAGGCGGGACACGACGTCGTCCGCCCACGCCATCGCGACGTCGAGGAGGTCGTCCTGGCCCGTGGCGCGCGCCCGCGCGATCCCCGCCTGCACCAGGTGGCCCAGGACGTAGAGCTCGTGTCCCCAGCGCAGGTCGGCGTACGGGGCGGCGGACGGCGCGCCGCCGGACCCGGCGGGGGCGCCGAGCACGTGCGAGTCCAGGTAGCCCGACGGCGCCTGGGCACGCCGCAGCAGGTCGACGACGCGCCGCACCTCCTCCTCGTGCCGCGGGGCGCCGGCACGGGCCGACTCCCAGGCGACCGCCTCGAGCGTCTTGTGCACGTCGGAGTCCGCGAAGTTGAAGCCGCGGTACGGGCCGTCGTGACGCTCGGGATCGGCCGGGTCGAGCAGGCGGCGCAGGTTGTCCAGCGCCCCCGACGTCTCGAGCGCCGTCAGGCAGTGCGGCAGGGTCGCGGCGGCGTTGCGCTCCTGCCACCGCCCGAGCACGCCGGCCGGCCCGAGCCGCGCCGCGCCCGCGGGCAGCGGGCGGGTGCGCGCCGCGGGCAGCGCGCCGCCCACGGGCCCCGCCCCGCCCGGGGCGCCGTCGCGCGTCACTTGATCGACCCGAGGGACAGCCCGCCCTGCCAGTACTTCTGCAGGGCGAGGAACGCCACGATCAGCGGCAGGATCGACACCAGCGCGCCGGTGGTGATGAGGTTCCACACCTGCTCGCCGCCCGCGCCCGCGTTCGACAGCGTCTGCCACTGGTTGATGCCCACGGTGACGGGCAGCAGCTGCGGGTCGCGCAGCACCGCCAGCGGGAGGAAGAAGTTGTTCCACGTCGCGACGGTCGTCAGCAGCAGCACCGTGACGAACGCCGGCCGCAGCAGCGGCAGGGCGACGCGGAAGAACAGGCGCAGCTCCCCCGCGCCGTCGACGCGTCCGGCGTCGAGCATCTCGTCCGGTATGGCGTCCACGGCGTACACGCGCACGAGGTAGACGCCGATCGGGCTGAGCAGCGACGGCAGGATCACGGCCCACATCGTGTTGATCATGCCGAGCTGGCTCAGCAGCACGAACGTGGGGATCGTCAGCGCCGTCAGCGGCACCATGACGGAACCGAGCAGCATCGAGAAGTAGAGGTTGCGACCGCGGAACCGGTACTTGGCCAGGGCGTACCCGGCCAGCACGGCGAGCACCGTGGACCCCACGCCGCCGACGATCGCGTACACGAACGAGTTGCGCATCCACGTCCAGTAGATGCCGCCCTGGTAGGTGAACAGCTGCTTCACGTTGTCCCACAGCGCGAACTCGTCGTTGAACCACAGGGCGCCGCCGGAGCCCACGAACAGCCCGCTGTTCGACTTCGTGGACCCGACCACGAGCCACCACAGCGGCACGACGAAGTAGAGCACCGCGAGGAGCAGGAACAGGTGGGAGCCGATCCGGCGCTGTCCGATCCGGCGCTGTCCGGCCCGGCGCGGGGAGGTCTGCTGCGTCGTCGCCGTCGTCATCACTTCAGTCCGCTCTGCTTGCGGGTGGCGTACAGGAAGACGTACGACCCGATGAACACGAGGATCCCCAGCGCGAACGCGATCGTGGAGGCGTAGTTGAACTGGCTGTAGGAGAACGCCATCGAGTACGCGTACATGTTCGGGGTGTAGGTGGTGGGGATCGCGCCCTGCGCGACCGACCGCAGCACCGTCGGCTCGGTGAAGAACTGCAGGGTGCCGATGAGCGCGAACACCACGATCATCACCATCGACGACGCGATCATCGGGATCTTGATCCGGACCGCGATCGCCCAGTTCCCGGCGCCGTCGAGCCTGGCCGCCTCGTACACCGACGGGTCGATCGCCCGCAGCGCGGCGTAGACGATGATCATGTAGTAGCCGACCCACTGCCAGGTCACGATGTTCACCAGGGAGCCGAAGACGAGGTCGCGGCTGAGGAAGTCGGGCGCGGCCAGGCCGAAGATCCCGAAGACGTCGTTCGCGGGGCCGAACCGCGGGCTGTACAGGAAGCCCCACATGAGCGCGCCGATGACGGCGGGGATGGCGTACGGCACGAAGACGAGCAGCCGCGACGCCTTCGACAGCCGGGTGGCCAGCGTGTCGAGCACGAGCGCGATCGCCACCGCGAGGCCGATCTGGATCGGCACCATGACGAGCACGAACCGGCCCACGCGTGCCATGCCGGACAGGAAGTCCGCGTCGGTGAACACGCGCACGTAGTTCGCGACGCCGGTGAAGACGCTCTCGCCGCCCGTCGCGATGCCCTTGGTGTGCAGGCTGAGCCAGAAGGCGTACGCCAGCGGCACCAGCAGGAAGAGCACGAACACGATCGTGAACGGGGCGAGGAAGAGCCACCCCCACCACTGTCGTTTCGTGTCCAGCAGGCTCGGCCCACCGCCCCGGCTCCCGGCCCGGGCGGGCGCGGGAGCCGCCTGCGTCGTCGTCGAGGCCATCGAGGCGCTCCCTCCGGTCGCTTCCGTGCGTGTCGTCTCTGGGTGTGTCATCGGACCGTGAACCCCTGCTGCTCGGCGTAGCGCACCAGGCTGTCCTGGATGGTCGCCAGCGCGTCGGCGGCGGTCGACCCGCCCTCGACCATGTCGTAGAGGGCCATGGTCTGGCGGTCGTAGGCGTACACCTGGAACGGGCTGAACGTGAACCCCGGGTACTGCGCGGCGGCGTCGAGGAAGACGTCGCGGTTGACCTGCTGGCCGCCGAAGAACGGGTAGCGGCGGTCGGTGAACCACGGCGCGTCGAGCGCGAGGTTCCACAGCGGGAACAGGCCGGCGTCCTCGACGCCGATCTTCCACGTCTCCTCGTCGTCGAACAGCTCCATGGCGACGGTGGCGGCCGCCTCCGGGTCCGTGGCCTGCGAGGTGACGGCGAGCGCCGAGCCGCCCTGGTTCACCTGCACCGGGTCCGCCGGGTCCCACTGGGGCAGCGGCGCGGCCTTCCACTCGGCGCCGGAGTCGGCGTCCGACAGCCCCTCGAGGTAGCCCGGCCCCCACGCGGCGGCGATGTAGACGGCGTACGTGCCGTCCACCAGGGACGTGTTGTAGTCGCTGGTGAACGCGTCGTCGCTGGCCACGAGGCCGCGGTCGATGAGGTCCTCCCAGTAGGACAGGACCTGGCGCGCCTCGGGGGTGTCGACGTCGATGCCGATCTGGTCGCGCCGGGCCGGGTCGTAGGCGAACGGCGCCCAGCCGGCCTGCGCGAACAGCGCGTAGTTGAACGCGCCGCCGTTCGTCGCGTAGTTGGTGATGTAGCCGTCGTAGCCGGCGTCGCGCAGGTCCTGCGCGGCCTGGGCGAACTCGTCCCAGGTGGTCGGCGGCTCGACGCCGTACTCCTCGAAGATGTCGGCCCGGTACAGCATGCCCACGGGGCCGCCGTCGACCGGCACGGCGAACACCGAGCCGCCGCTGGAGACGTCCGACCAGGCGCCGGCCGGGAACTGGTCCTCCAGGTCGGCCGCGCCGTAGGGCGCGAGGTCCGCGAGGCCGTCGAGGATCGTGTACGTCGGCAGGATCTCCGACTCGAGCTGGATGACGTCGGGAGCGCCGGTGCCCGCCTCGAGGGCGGTGGAGAACTTGCCGTACTCGTCGGCGCCCTGGCCCGCGTTGGTCCAGCAGATCTGGACGTCGTCGTGCTGGGCGTTGAACGTGTCCACGATCTGCTCGACGGCGGGGTACCAGGCCCAGAGGGTGACGCGGGTGGCGTCGGGCTTGGTGATCTCGTTGGTGCAGCTCGTGTTGTTCGCCGAGCCCGCGTCGCCCCCGGGCGCGCACGCCGCGAGCGACAGGCCGGCCAGCCCGGCGGCCGTCGCCGCCACGGCGCGTCGCAAGCCTCTGCGCATGCCGATTCCTCCTCGAGTCGTCCGGACCCAGATCCTCCTGGGCCGATTGGTGCCGCGCGCGGCGACCGTGGTTGACTCTACATCGTTGTACACGGTGGCTTCACCATCGCCCACTTCGACGAGGAACGTGAGACCCATGACGGCTCCCCAGACCGATGCCCGCCCCGACACCACTGCTCCCGACGAGGCCCCCGCCGCCGCCGGCGCCCGCGTCACCCTGCACCACGACTTCCGCCGCGGCGCCGTCGACCGCCGTCTGTTCGGCTCGTTCGTCGAGCACCTCGGCCGCGCCGTGTACACCGGCATCTACGAGCCGGGCCACCCCACCGCCGACGAGCACGGCTTCCGCCGCGACGTCGCCGACCTCGTCCACGAGCTGGGCGTGCCGATGGTCCGCTACCCCGGCGGCAACTTCGTCTCCAACTACGTGTGGGAGGACGCCGTCGGCCCCGTCGAGCAGCGCAAGCCGTTCCTCGACCTCGCGTGGCGCACCGTCGAGCCCAACCTCGTCGGCACCGACGAGTTCCTGCAGTGGGCGGAGCGCGAGGGCGTCGAGCCGATGATGGCGGTCAACCTCGGCACCCGCGGCGTCGCGGCCGCCGCCGCCCTGGTCGAGTACTGCAACGGCGAGGCCGGCACCCGGTGGGCCGACCTGCGCATCGCCAACGGCCGCGAGAAGCCCTACGGCGTGACGCTGTGGTGCCTCGGCAACGAGATGGACGGCCCGTGGCAGATCGGGCAGAAGGACGCCCACGAGTACGGCAAGCTCGCGGCCGAGGCCGGCAAGGCCATGAAGCTCGTCGACCCGTCGATCTCGCTGATCGTCTGCGGCTCGTCGTCCATGCAGATGCCCACGTTCGGCGAGTGGGAGCGCACCGTCCTGTCGTACACCTACGACCTGGTCGACCACATCTCCATGCACGCCTACTACGAGGAGATCGACGGCGACCGCGCGTCATTCCTCGCGTCGGGCACCGCGATGGACCGCTTCATCGACCGCGTCGTCGCCTCGGCGGACGCCGTCGGCGCGGAGCGGCGCAGCGACAAGGCGATCACCATCAGCTTCGACGAGTGGAACGTCTGGTACAACACGACCCGCTTCGGCGGGGAGGAGAACCTGCCGATCCAGCGCGACGCCCCGCGCATCATCGAGGACGTCTACTCCGGCCTCGACGCCGTCGTGGTCGGCGACCTCATGGTCACCCTGCTCAACCACGCCGACCGCGTGCCGGTGGCCTGCCTCGCGCAGCTCGTCAACGTCATCGCGCCGATCATGACCGCGCCCGGCGGCGAGGCGTGGCGCCAGCCCACCTTCCACCCGTTCGCGACGACGTCGCGGCTGGCCCGCGGCACGGCGCTCGACGTGCGGGTGGACGCGCCGACGTACGACACCGCGCAGCACGGCACGGCGCCGGTCGTCACGGCCGCCGCGACCGTGGACGACGACGGCTCGCTCGGCCTGTTCCTCACGAACCGGTCCGACCGGGTGGTCGAGGTGGAGCTGGCCCACGTCGGCGCCGCGCTCGGCCTCATCGAGGGCTGGCAGATGGTCGCGGACCACGAGCCCGCCGTCGAGGGCGCCGAGCACGCGGCGAAGGTCGCCGAGGCCTGCTGGTCCGTCGTCGACGTCGCCTCCGCCGCGACGCCGGGTGACGCGGGCACGACCCGCGTGCGCCTCGCGCCGGAGTCCTGGACCGCCTTCGCGGGGACGTTCGCCCGCGCCTGACCGTCCCGCCGACGCCGAACTGGCGGTTGCGCACCTTGTGACACCTCAGGAGGTGCGCAACCGCCTGTTCGGCGTCGTGTCCGGTGGCCGGCACCCGGCGGACCGGGCACTGTGACTCGCATGGGCGAGTCCCCCGCGGTCCCCCGCGCGACGTGGCGCTGGGCCCTGGCCGCCGCGACGGCGGCCGGCGTGGGCGTCGCCGCCGCCCTCGGCGCGTACGCCGACGCCCACCCGGGCGACGGCGCGCCGCTGCTGACGCTGTGGTTCACCAGCATGCTCGAGATGAAGACGTGGCTGTCCACCGCCGCCGTCACGCTCCTCCTGGTCCAGCTCGCCTCCGCCCTGGCGATGTACGGCCGGCTGCCGGGCGTCCGGGAGGCTCCGAGCTGGGTCGGCCTGCTGCACCGGTGGAGCGGCGTGGCGGCGTTCGGGCTGACGCTCCCCGTGGCCTTCGCGTGCGTCTGGTCGATCGGGCTGGAGGGCGAGCCCTCCCGCGTGCTGGTGCACTCCGTCGCCGGCTGCCTGTTCTACGGGGCGTTCACGGTCAAGATGCTCGCCCTGCGCGTGCGCGCCCTGCCGCCCGTCGTGCTGCCGCTGCTGGGCGGCCTCGTCGTCGCGCTCCTCGCCCTCGTCTGGTCCACCTCGGCGCTCTGGTACCTCACCGGCGGCGGCGCGTGACCGGCCCCGGCGCCGCGCCCGACGCCCCCGTCCCGGACGGGCCGGGGCCGTCGCGTCGCGACGTCGTCGAGGGCCTCGCCGTCGCGGTGGTCGCCGGCGTCGGCGGCTTCGCCTGGTTCTCCGCGTCCGGGCCCCCGTCGGAGGAGGAACGCGAGGAGCTCGAGGACCGGCTGGACGACGAGCAGGACGAGCTCGAGGACCGGCGCGAGGACGACGCGGACCGGGACGAGGACCGCGACGACGACCGCGACGACGACCGCGACGACGAGGACCGCGACAAGGACCGAGGGCGAGGATGAGACGACCGTTCGGGCAGCGCCTGCCCACCCTGGTGCTGATCGCGCTGGCGGCCGCGACCGTCGGCGCGATGCTCGCGGCGCTGCGCTGACGGCCGCGCCGACGAGCCGCCCGACGACCGGACGTCAGACGGTGGCGTGCCGCCTCACCACGCGGCTGACCGTCGCGCGGGACACGTCGAAGCGCTCGGCGATCTCGCGGTGCGTGAGCCCGTCGTCGGCGAGCTCGACGATGCGGCGGTCGCGGTCCCCCCGGTCGTCGAACGCCGCGTCGGCCGTCAGGTCGGCGGCCTCCTCCGCGGTGTAGGGCGCCTCGGGCGCGTCCGCCGGCTCCGTGCCGTCGGCAGGCGCAGCCGTCGCCGGCCCCCCGTGCGCCGTGAGGAACGCGGACCGCTGAGCGAGCGCATCTCCCAGTGCCGGGTCCGACTGCCGCAGCAGGTCGAACACCTCGACCCGGCGGGTGTGCCCCGTCTCCGGCAGCGGCTCACGCGTGCCCGGCAGGCCCGCCTCCGCCTCGACGTCCGCGGACGACCGCTCCGGGGTGACGTCGGCGGTGTCCTCGGCGACGACGTCCTGGGCGGGCTCGCGCGACGGGTCGGGCCCCAGGTCCTCGTCCAGGTCGTCGAACCAGGCCGCCACGGTGACGTCGTCCACCGGCACGTCAGGTCGCTCGTCCGCCTCCACGACCTCCGTCGCGCCGGTGAGCGCCGCCTGGAGGTCGTCGGCGAAGGCGTCCGCCGCGGCGTCCTCGACCGCCGGGCGGGCGCCCGGCTCCTGCACCGCCGGCGGGGCCGCGACCAGCGCGACGGGCGAGGCCGCGGGCGCCGGCAGCGCGCGCGGGCCGGCGGGGGACGTGCCGCGGGCGACGCCGCGCTCGATCGAGCTGGCGCCGATGAGGTCGAGACGGTTGCCGTGCCGCTCGGCGGCCTCGAGCCGCTCCACCCAGACCTGCATGCGCCGCTCGAAGTCCTCGACCGTGAGCAGCTTCAGCGCGGCGTCACGCGCGGCCCGCTGACGGCTGTGCGCCGTGCGCACCTTGCGCATCCCCGCGTGGTTCCCGGTGCTGTCGAGCCGCGCGTCGCGCCACACCTCGAGGGCGGTGACGTACTGGTGCACGCGGTGCTCCCGGCGGCGCTCGTCGAGCGTGTGGCCCGTGACGAGGTGGCGCTCGCCCACCAGCGCCAGGTGCCACATGAGCGCGGCGACCAGCGGCGGCACGAACCGGAACGCGACCATGTACGGGGTGCTCGCGTCCGGCACGGCGATCTCGTGCAGCGCGGCGAACATGCCCGACGTGCCCGACAGGATCCACGTCAGGGTGAGGAGCACGCCGTACGGGCGGCCCTCCAGGGCGGCGTTGCGCGCCATGAGGGCGACGGCGACGAGGCTGACCTCGAGGAAGCCGGCGAGTGCGTACGCCTCCGCCGGGGACATCCCCGCCACCTCCAGGCCGAAGAGCACCATGCCGCTGTACGCCAGGGCGGTCGCGATGGTCGCGGCGACGACCACCGCGACCATCGGCAGGTGCCGCCCGCGGTAGCGCACCGTGGGTCGTGCGGCGGCCGGGGTGTCGGTCGTCGGGTCGTGCTGGGTCACGTCGTTCCTCCGAGAGTCGCTGATCTGGGCATATATCAGCATTCGGACTATCCAGGCGTCAACGACACGGCGGGTGAACGTCAGCCCTTGACCGCTCCCCCGAGCCCTGCGCCGCGCAGGAACAGCCGCTGGAAGACCAGGAACATCGCCACCGGCAGCACGGTCGAGATCGCCAGCGCGGCGAGGAAGACGCCCAGCTCGGTGGACGCCTCGATCGCGGGCAGCCGCACGGACAGCGGCTGGATCGCCGGGTCCTTGAGCACCAGCAGCGGCCACAGGAAGTCCTTCCAGGCCGCGATGACGGCGAACACGGACACGACGCCGAGGATCGGCTTCGACATCGGCAGCACGATCGACCAGAACAGCCGGTACGGCCCCGCGCCGTCGACCCGCGCGGCCTCGAACACCTCGCGCGGCAGGTTGTCGAAGAACCGCTGCACCAGCAGCACGTTGAACGCGCTCGCGCCGGCGGGGAGCCACACGGCCCAGAAGCTGTCGACCAGCGACCGGCCCAGCAGCGGCGGGTCGAGGATCGTCAGGTACAGCGGGACGAGCAGCACGACGGCGGGCACGAACATCGTCGACAGGACGAGCGCCTGCACGACCTTGCCGTAGCGCGGCCGCAGCACGGACAGCGCGTAGCCGCCCGTCGTCGCGACCACGAGCTGCACGGCCCACGACCCGAGCGCCAGCCACACGGTGTTCATGAAGTAGCGGCTGACCTGGACGTCGTTCCAGGCGCGCTCGAGGTTCTCCCAGGCGATGCCGTGCGGGAAGACCGCCATGGGCGTGCGCAGGATGTCCTGCGTCGGGGTGACGGCGTACTTCGCCAGCAGCAGCATCGGGCCGAGGCCGACGACGACGAGCAGCACCAGGAGCAGCACGTGCGTGCCGCCCATCCCCCAGCGGACCGCGGGACGGCGCCAGTCGGGGGCGGACAGCGCGCCGCGGTCGCCGTCGTCGGACGGCGACGCGGCGCGACGGCGCGCGGCGCGCGCCTGGCGGGGGCGGTCGGTGGTCGTGAGGGTCATGACGTGCTCCAGGACCGCGTGAGCCGGAAGTAGAGGACCGAGAAGACCGCGAGGACGGCGGCGAGCAGGAGCGACAGCGCGGTCGCGGCGCCGTAGTCGCCGCCCAGGCTGTTCTGGAACGCGTACCGGTAGATGAGCAGCAGCACGGTCACGGTCGCGTTGTTCGGCCCGCCCCCGGTGAACAGGTACGGCTCGAGGAACACCTGCGCCGTGCCGATGACCTGCAGGATCAGCGTGATGAACAGGACCCCGCGCAGCTGCGGCAGGGTGACGTGCCAGATCTTGCGCCACAGGCCCGCGCCGTCCACCTCGGAGGCGTCGTACAGCTCGGCGGGCACGCTCGTGAGCGCCGCCAGGTAGATGATGACCGTGCCGCCCGCGCCGGCCCAGGTCGCGGCGAGCACGAGCGACGGCATCGCCCACGACGCGTCCTGCAGCCACGGGTACGGGCCGAGCCCCACCCAGCCGAGGATCGTGTTGAACACGCCCGTCGGCCCGCCCTTGTAGAAGAACTTCCACAGCAGGACGGCGACGACGGGCGGCACCACGACCGGCAGGTACGCGAGCGCGGAGTACAGCCCCCGCCCGCGTCGCACCTCGCGCATGAGCACCGCGGCGATCAGGGGCACGGGGTACCCGAACAGCAGCGCGAGGAACGCGAAGTACAGCGTGTTCCTGACGGCCTTCCACAGCAGCGGGTCGGCCAGGACGTGCCGGAAGTTGTCCAGCCCGACGAACGTCGGGTCGGTGACGAGGTTCGTCTCCTGCACGCTCATGATCACGGCGCGCACGATCGGGAACCACGAGAAGACGCCGAAGATCACCAGCAGCGGCAGCAGGAAGACGAGGCTGTGCAGCCCGCCCCCGCGCAACCAGGTGGCCGGGCCCCGGCGCGGGCGGCCGGCGCCGGCCGCCCGCGCGGGTGCGGCGACGTCGCCGCGAGGAGAGGTGGTCGTGACGGTCACGGTCAGCCCTGGTCGAGCAGCGCCTGGGCCTGCGTGTTCGCGTCGGCGAGCAGGGCGTCGATGTCGGCGCCCTCGTCGGTGAGGACCGCCTGCACGACCGGGTCGAGCAGCGCGTACACCTCCTGCGTCTTCTGCGACGGCTCGCCTGCCAGCGGCAGGTCGAACATCGCGTCGGTGAACGCCGTCATCTGGTCGAGCGGCACGTTGACGTAGTCCGCGATCCACTCCTGGTTCAGCTCGTACTGCTCCTTCGAGAACATCGGCAGGACGGGCGTGCCCACGGGCTGGTCGTTCTTGGCGAGCGTCGCGGCGTCGGCGACGGCGCGGTCCTCGTCGACCAGCTTGTTGAGGTAGAAGAAGTCGATCCACTTGATCGCGGCGTCCTTCACGCCCTCGTCGACGTTCGCCGGCACACCGGCGAGGGTGCCGCCGGTGAGCGTCGCCGCCTCCGGTGCGTCGGACAGCGGGATCGGCGCGAGGCCGTAGGTCTCCGGGTCGACGGCGTTGGTCTGCACCAGCGAGGTGTAGATGTCGGAGCCGGAGGTGAACATGCCCACCTGGCCGGCCGCGAACTCCTGGTTGATGCTGCCCCAGTCGAGCAGGAAGTTGCCGCCCATCGACTCGTCCTCCCACCGCAGGTCGTGGAGGAATTGGAGCGTCTCCTTCGTGCCCGCGTTGTCGAGGGTCGCCGAGGCCTTCTGGTCGGCGTCGGTCTCCACGGTGCGGCCGCCGCGCGCGACGGTCTGTGCCGTGAGCTGCCAGCCGCCCGTGTTGTTCTGCGTCATCGTGGCGTAGCCCGCGACGCCGGGGTTGGCGTCGGCGATCTTGTCGGCGTACTCGCGCACCTGCTCCCAGGTGGTCGGCGGCTGGTCGGGGTCGAGGCCGGCCGACTCGAAGAGCTGGCGGTTGTAGTGCAGCGCCACCGGGTAGGCGTTCTTCGCCGGGATCGCGTACACGTGGCCGTCGGCCCCCGTGCCGGCCTCGAGGATCGTCGGGTTGAACTGCTCCGCGTACGGCAGGGCGCGGAACTGCGCGTCCATGTCGGCGAGCTGGCCGTTCTCGACCAGGCCCTGCGCGTCGGTGAACGGGATCTCGAACACGTCGGGCAGCGTGCCGCCCGCGAGCTGGGCGGCGAACGTCGTCGCCTTCCACTCGTACTCCTCGGGCTGCACGTCGATGTCGGGGTTCGCCTTCTCGAACTCCGCGACCTGGTCCTCGAAGGCGGCGACCGCCTCCTCTGTGGACCCGGGCAGCAGGGAGACCACCGAGAGGGTGACCTGACCCGCCGAGTTGGTGCTCTCGTCCTGGGGGTCGCCCCCGCCGGAGCACGCGGCGAGGGTGCTCGCCGTGAGCGCGCCCACCAGGGCGAGCGCGGCCGGCTTTCGTGTGGACTTCATCGTCACTCCTTGTCGATCCGGTGTCGGTCTGACCGTCGACGGGGACCGTCGGTGGTCCCCGCGGTGGTGCTGGTCGGGGGTCGGGTCGGGGCACCTCACGGGCGGAGCCAGACCGCGACGTCGGTGGCGATCCGCACGAGCGGCTCGCGGGGGTCGGCGCTGTGCAGCACGACGTCGGCGCCGGCCGGCAGGGGGACGGGCTCGGGCCCGAGGTTGACGACGCACACCAGCTCGTCCGCGCCGCCGTCGCGGGCGAAGGCGAGGACGTCGTCACCGACCGGGACCTCACCGACCGCCTCGAGCCAGCGCAGGCCGCCGCCCCGCAGCGCGGGCTCCGCGCGCCGGGCCGCGAGCGCCCGGCGGTACAGGGCGAGCATCGACGCGGGGTCCGCCTCCTGGGCCTCGACGGACAGCCCGCCCCACGCCGCCGGCTGCGGCAGCCAGGGCGCCGCGCCGTCGTCGGGCCCGAAACCGAGCGAGGCGCCGCGGCGGGTCCACGGCAGCGGCACGCGGCACCCGTCACGGCCGGGGTCGACGCCGCCCGACCGGTCGTGCATGGGGTCCTGGAGGAGCTCGCGCGGCAGGTCCTCGACCTCCGGCAGCCCGAGCTCGTCGCCCTGGTAGACGTACAGCGCGCCCGGCAGGGCGGCCACGAGCAGGGCCGCGGCGCGGGCCCGGCGGCGCCCGAGGTCCAGGTCGGTCGGGGTGTCGAACCGCTTGGCCGTGAACGCGAACGACGAGTCCGCGCGCCCGTACCGCGTCACCGGGCGGGTGACGTCGTGGTTGGACAGCACCCAGGTGGCGGGCGCCGCAACCGGCGCGTGCGCGTCGAGCGTCGTGGTGATCGACTCCCGCAGCGCCTTGGCGTCCCAGGGCCGGGCCATGAAGTCGAAGTTGAAGGCCGTGTGCATCTCGTCGGGGCGCAGGAACCGGGTGAAGCGCTCGGTGTCCGGCAGCCACACCTCACCGACGAGCACGCGCGGCTCGTCGTAGGAGTCGGCCACGGCCCGCCAGGACCGGTAGACGTCGTGCAGCTCGTCCCGGTCCACGTGCGGGTGCTCCCCGGGCCCCGGGTGCTCGGGCACCTCGGGCAGGGTCGGGTCCTTGACGAGCAGCGCGGCCGAGTCGATGCGGATGCCGGCGGCGCCCCGGTCGAACCAGAAGCGCAGGACCTCCTCGTGCTCACGACGCACGTCGGGGTGGTCCCAGTTGAGGTCGGGCTGCGACGGGGCGAACAGGTGCAGGTACCACTCGCCCGGCGTGCCGTCGGGGTCGGTGGTGCGCGTCCAGGTGGTGCCCTGGAAGTCGGAGACCCACCGGGTGGGCAGCTCGTCGCCGTCCTCGCCCCGGCCCGGCCGGAACCAGAACCGCTCGCGCTCGGGCGAGCCGGGGCCCGCGGCGAGGGCCGCGCGGAACCACGGGTGCGCGGACGAGACGTGGTTCGGCACGACGTCGACGATCGTGCGGATCCCGAGCGCGCGGGCCTCGGCGATGAGGGCCTCCGCCTCGGCGAGCGTGCCGAACTGCGGGTCGATCGCGCGGTAGTCCGCGACGTCGTACCCGCCGTCCGCGAGGGGCGACACGTACCAGGGCGTGAACCAGATCGCGTCGACCCCGAGGCCCCGGAGGTACCCGAGGTGCTGTCGCACCCCGGCGAGGTCACCCGTGCCGTCGCCGTTCCCGTCGGCGAACGAGCGCGGGTAGACCTGGTAGATCACCGCGCTGCGCCACCACTCGGCGTCCTGCCCCTTGCTCACCGATGAGCCCCTTCCACGTCGTCGTCGATGAGCAGGACAGTAATGAGCCGACGTAGAGCACGCAAGAAGTCGACAGCAGCGTTACCAAACTGCGACATCACCACGCGCAGACAGGCACAAGCGAACGGCCGGGCGGGGGGCCCCAGGGGGGCCCCCCCGCCCCCCC
>NZ_JBHTUY010000002.1:182047-509655 GCF_042793335.1 Isoptericola sp. NPDC056573 | reverse complement strand
CGCGGCCTACCTGCACCACTACCTGGAGGCGAGCGCCCTGGCGTTCGCCGACCGCGGCGCGTACCTGGGCGACCCGGCGTTCGTCGACGTCCCCCACGACACCCAGCTGTCGGACGACTTCGCGGCCGAGCGCGCGTGCCTGCTCGACCCGGAGGCGGCGGCGACCAAGCCCGTGGCACCCGGGGACGTCGACGCCGACGACGCGGCGTGCGGCGAGACGATCGCCCCCGCCGACTCGGACACGGAGAACGTCTCGACGACGAACCTCACCGTGGTGGACGAGGACGGGAACGTCGTCGAGTACACCCTCACGATCGAGCAGACGGGCGGCTCGGGGATGCTCGTGCCGGGCCGCGGCTTCCTGCTGAACAACGAGCTCACCGACTTCTCCACCGTGTGGGCGGCTGACGACCCGAACCGCATCGAGCCGGGCAAGCGGCCACGGTCGTCGATGGCGCCGACGATCGTGCTGCGCGACGGCGAGCCCGTCCTGGCCCTCGGCTCGCCCGGCGGCTCCACGATCATCACGACCGTGCTGCAGACGCTCACCAACCACCTCGACCGCGGCATGCCGATCGGCGACGCGCTCGCCGCCCCGCGCGCCGCTCAGCGCAACACGGCGTCCGTCACCGCGGAGCCGGAGTTCATCGAGGCCTACGGCCCGGAGCTGGAGGCGTACGAGCACACGCTCGTGCCGTCCGGGGACGCCTTCACGTCCGCCGCCGAGATCGGCGCCGCGACGGCGGTGCAGATCGGCGACGACGGCCTGCTCACCGCCGTCTCCGAGCCGCGCCGCCGCGGCGGCGGCGCGGCCATGGTGGTGCACCCGGCCGAGGAGTGAGCCGCTACAACCGCGGCGGCTGCTTGTACTGCTCCAGCAGGGTGCGACGGTCGAAGTCCGGCGTCGGCCCGCTCTGGCTGGCGCCGTCGGGCTTGTCGTAGCGCTGGCTCGCGCGCTGGCGGTGCCGCATCGAGCGGGCGGTGCCCCAGCACAGGACGACGACGACCACGACCCACACGCCCTGCAGGGCGAGCTCGACGCCCTCGGGGAGCCGGACCGTGAACAGCACGACCGTGGCGGCGACGAGCACGGCCAGCCCGACGCCGGCCAGCACCCCGGGCCGGATCCTCATGCCAGCGAGCGTAGCGGCCTCCCGGGGACAGCTCTCGGGGGCGGCCGTGCCGCAGGGCCTCAGCCCTGCGGCAGGACGACGTTCACCAGGTTCGCCGAGGAGCCGCGGACCATCTCTCCCGCGGCGTCCTCGACCCAGCCCGCGACGGACAGCCGCGTGAGCGGGACGTCCGTCGTGCGCATCGGGAACGCCACGTAGGAGCTCGCGCCCGGGGCGACCTGCCTGGTCACCTCGCCGTAGACGGACGAGGCCACGATCGTGAGGGTCTCCGGGTCGGTGTTGAGCACCCGCACCGTGAGGTAGTTGCTGCCGCCCATGGTGCGGATCTGGGCGGTCGGCAGAAAGTCCGTGCCCCCGTTGAACCCGTCGCCCGAGACGACCACGAAGTCCCGGACGGCCTCGTCCTCGACGACCGTCCGCACCCCGTCCGGTGAGGCGGCGGACGCCGTGGCCGCCCCGGCCGCGCCCGTGGCAACCAGCGACAACACGAGGAGGACGCCGGACGCGGCGCGGACGGTGGATCGCGTGCGGGACATACGAGGCTCCTTCGGCCGGGACGGGTGGCCACGTCGCCGCGGCCAGGCACGAAACTACTGGCAGACACCGTCCCGGCACGACGGACACCCGGCGCGCGCCGCCAGCCCGGCGCCGGGCTGCACCCGGGCCTCAGCCCTCCGGGAGGACCACGTTCATCATGTTGATCCCGGTGCCTCGCACGACGCTCCCCTCGGCATCGAGCACCTCCGCCACGATGAGCAGGGGGACGAGCGGCACGGTCGACGTCCGCAGGTTGACGGCGACGTAGCCGGACCTGCCGGGCTCGACGAGCAGCGACCTCTCGCCGTAGGCGCTGGAGACCCGCACGTGCGCGGGCTCGACGTCATCGTTGTGCACTCGCACGGCGAGGTAGTTGCTGTCCCCCATGAGCCGGATCTGCGCCTCCGGCCGCACCCAGACACCGCCGTTGAGCGCGTCGCCGCCGACCCCGACGAAGTCGCGCACCGGGGTGACGTCGGCGGCAGACGCGACGGCGACGTCCTGCGCGCGCGCCGGAGCTGAGGCAGACGCGGGGATGGTGGTCACGCCCGCAAGGACGGCCGCGACCCCCGCGATCGCGGCGGCGCGGGACCTGCGGGACAGACTTCTCGAGGACATGCACGATCTCCTTCGAACGGGACGGTGTGGCCACGTTCGTCGCGGCCGGGCACGAACCTACTGATGGCCCCGGTACCGGCGCGGTGGACGCTCAGCGTGAGGCCGCGTGCGACAGGGGCGACGGTGTCGCGGCGCCCTCCAGGACGGCGGGCAGGTCGGCGACGCTGTCGAGCAGGTGCGTGTGCGGCGCGGCCTCCAGGACCGCACGCGGCACGCCGCCGCTGAGCACGCCGACGACCAGCGCGGCGCCGGCGTTCGTCCCGGCCTCGAGGTCGAGCACCGTGTCGCCGACGGTGAGCACGCGCGCGACGTCGGCCACCCCCGTGCGCTCCATCGCCCGGTGCACCATGAACGGCGCGGGGCGGCCCGCGGGCACGTCGTCGGTGGTCACGACGGCGTCCACGACCCCCTCGGTCCAGCCGAGCCGGTCGAGCAGCAGGCCGGTGACGTCGGCGGAGAAGCCGGTGGTCAGGGCGATCCGCGCGCCCCGTGCCCGGAGGTCGGCGAACGTGTCGAGCACGCCCGGCATCGCCACCGGCGGGGTGGCGTCGTACGCCTCGCGCAGCAGGCGCTCGAAGTCGGCGAACGCCGGCTCGACGGCGGACGGGTCGCCGCCGAGCGCCAGCAGCGCACGGATGGCGGTGCGCTTGTCGGCGCCCATCCAGCGGGCGACGTCGGCGACGTCGGCGGTGCTGCCGTGGCGGCGCACGGCGTCGTGCAGCGCGCGGTAGACGGCGCCGCCCTCCTCCACGGTGGTGCCGGCGACGTCGAACGCGGCGAGCGCGATACGGGCGGACTCGATGCGGTCGGGGGCGGCGGGTTCGGTCGTGGCGGTGTCGTTCACGGGGTTCCTTCCGGTGGGTGGGTCGGTGGCGGGGCGCTCAGGCGATGACGCCCGCCCGGTCGAGGACGTCGGCGGCGAGGCCGAGCCCGGTGGTCATGCCGATGCCCGTGGTGACGGCGGCGACGTGCACGCCGGGCGCGGGCTCGGCGACGAGGAACTCTCGCCCGGGGGCGGTGGCGTAGGTACCCTGCCAGCGCTCGACGACGCGCAGGTCGGCGCCCGGACGGGACGCGAACAGGTCGCGGCCCAGGCGCAAGAGCACGTCGAAGCCCTCCTCGTCCTGGAACACGGGCGCGTCGTCGGCGCGCAGGTGGGTGTCGCCGAGCAGCAGCGAGCCGCCCTGCGGGGTCGCCATGAGGTTGACGTCCCAACGCGCCCCGGCGGGGTCCGCCGCGGCGAGCTCGGCCGCGACGTCGGCCGCCGACGGGCAGGCCGCGAACGCCGCGTAGCGCACCATCGACCAGCCGGTGAGCAGCGGCGTCGTCAGGCCGAGGGGCACGTCGGGCCGCACCCGCAGCATGTGCAGCCGGCAGCGGCGCAGCCCGGCCTCCTCGGCGAGGTCCGGCAGCAGCCGGTCGAGGTCGTGGTGCGCGGCGACCACCACGACGTCCGCCTCGAGGGCGCCGCGCGTCGTCTCGACCCGGCCGGGCCCGACGGAGCGGGCCGCCGTGCGCCAGCGGAACGTCACGCCCTGCGCCTCGAGCCACCGTGCCAGGGCGGGGGCCGCCGCCCTGGGGTCGACGAGCAGGTCGAGCGGCAGGTGCGCTCCCCCGACCACGGGCTCCGGGCGGACGGGCACGGCCGCCCGCGCCGTGGCGGCGTCCAGGAGCCGCACCTCGTCCGTGCCGCGCTCGGCCGCGAGCTCGCCGAGCAGGCGCAGCTCGGCGGCGGTGCGCGCGACGACGTGCGTGCCCACCGGGGCGACGTCGAACCCCGCCGCGGCCCCCAGGGACAGCCAGCGCTCGCGGGCGGCGAGGGCGTACCGGCGCGCGTCGCCGGCCTGCGCCGTCGTGCACACGTGGCCGAAGTTCTGCACGGAGGAGCCGACCACCCC
This sequence comes from Isoptericola sp. NPDC056573, assembly GCF_042793335.1. NCBI lineage: Bacteria > Bacillati > Actinomycetota > Actinomycetes > Micrococcales > Promicromonosporaceae > Isoptericola > Isoptericola sp. NPDC056573. The sequence continues at coordinate 505,469 of NZ_JBHTUY010000002.1, read as the reverse complement.
GGCCGCCTGCTCGACGACCGTCACCCGGTACCCGCGCCGGTGGGCCTCCGCCGCGGCGCCCAGGCCGACCACCCCCGCCCCCACGACGACGACGTGGCCTCGGGTCGCGGGGGCGCGGCGGGTCGAGGAGGGGTGCGGGACCGTCGTGGCGGGGCGGGTCATCGTGTTCCTCCGGGGTGGTGGTCGGGCTCGTTCACCGCACGGCCACCTGGGGCCGGTACGGTCCGGGCGTGAGCAGCGAGAAGGGGCCGTCGGCGCGGATCGTGCGCGTGCTCGCGGACGAGCTCGCGGGGCTGCCGTCGGGCACGCGCGTCGCCTCCGAGGCAGAGGTGGGGCGCCGGTTCGGCGTCGGGCGCGCCGCCGCGCGGGCGGCGCTGGGCGAGCTGGAGCGCCGGATGCTCGTGAGCCGCATCCAGGGTCTGGGCACGTTCACCCGCCGCCGCGTCGACTACCTCGTGGCGCCGGGGCGCGCGCCGTCGTGGAGCCGGACCCTGCGCGAGGCGGGCGCGTCGCCGCGCACCGTGGTCCTGGCCTGCGACGACGTGCCCCTGCCCGACGACGTCGCCGCCGCGCTGGAGGTCCCGACCGGCACCCGCGGGTTCCGGCTGGTGCGCCGGTCGCACATCGACGAGATGCCCGCGGCGTGGGGCGTCGAGTGGCTCGCGCACGGGCTCGTGCCCGAGCTGCCCGCCGCGCTGCGGCTGGAGGAGTCGCTGGACACGATCCTGCGCGCGTCGGCCGGCACCCGCCCCGAACGGGCGTGGACGCGGGCGAGCGTGGAGCCCGCGCCCGAGGAGGCGAGCGACGGCCTCGGCTGCCGGCCGGGCGACCCGGCGTGGCTCATGGTGAGCCTCGCGCGCGACGGCGCGGACGGCCGCCCGCTGCTGTTCACGGAGCGCTGGGTGCGCGCCGACGCGGTGCGCGTCGTGCTGGAGCTGGGGCAGGGCCGCGACGCCTGAGCGGAGAGGCGTCACGGCGCCACCGCCGCGCGCGGCGCGGTGCCGGCGGGCCCGGTGAGGAGCCCGGCCAGGTCGACCAGCGGCGCGGCGGGGGTCACGAGCTCGCCCCACGGCACGACGTCCCGCGTGCGGTCCAGCAGCCTGAGCGCGGCCCGCAGGTGCCGCGGCTCGTAGTTGTGCACGCCGGTCACGGTCAGCCAGCCGCGCACGACGCGCTCCGGGTCGAGCGGCACGGCCGGCGACGGCGCCACCGACCCGACGAGCACGAGCCGCCCGCCGACGTCGAGCGCGTCGAGGCACCGGGTCACGGCCGGGGTCGCGCCGGAGAGCTCGATCGCGACGTCGGCGTCCCCCACGGACTCGCCCGTCCCCAGGGCCGCATCGGCGCCGAACCGGGCGGCGAGGTCGCGGCGGGCGGGGTCGGGGTCCGTGACGACGACCTCCGCGGCCCCGGCGTCCCGCGACGCGACGACCGCGGCCAGGCCGAGCATCCCCGCCCCGCTGACGAGCACGCGGCGGCCGGCGAGCGGCCCCGCGGCCTCGACCGCCGCCATCACTGTCGCGGTGGCGCACCCCGCGGGGGCGGCCAGCGCGTCGGGGACGGTCACGGGCACGCGGGCGATCGTGGCCCCCGCGGGCAGCACGAGGTGCCGCGCGTAGGTGCCGGACAGCGGCCAGCCCGAGTCGAACGCCTCGTGCCCCACCTTCCGCACCGACCGGCACTTCGCGGTGCGCCCGGCGCGGCACCGGTCGCACGACCCGCAGGCCACGGTGACGCCCCACACGACGCGGTCGCCCGCGGCGAGCTCGCCGCCGTCGTCGCCCACGGCGCCGCCCGGCCCCACCTCGACGATCTCGCCGACGGCCTCGTGCCCGAGCACGGAGGGCGACGGCGACGAGCGCCGCCCGGAGACGGTGTGCCGGTCGCTGCCGCACACGGTGGCGAGGAGCACCCGGACGAGCACCTCGCCCGGGCCGAGCGCGGGGAGCGGGACGTCGACGAGGCGGACGGCGTCGCCGCCCTCCCACAGCGCGACGGTGGTCAGGACAGCTGAGCGCGGATCCACCCGGAGAGCCTCTCGATGAGCAGGACGACGACGAACACGAGCAGGACGATCCCGCCCGCCACCTGGAAGTGGAGGGTGCGGACGGCCTCGAAGAGCAGGAAGCCGACCCCGCCGGCGCCGACGATCCCGAGGATCGTCGAGGTGCGGATGTTGACGTCCAGCAGGTACAGGCCCGACCCGACGATCCCGGGCATGGCCTGCGGCAGCACGGCCGAGCACAGGACCTTCCACCAGCCGCCGCCCACCGAGCGCACGGCCTCGGCGGGCCCGGCGGGGAGCTCCTCGACGGCGTCCGCGACGAGCTTGCCGAGGAAGCCGATCGAGCCGATGCCGAGCGCGACGGCCCCCGCGACGGGCCCGAGGCCGACCGCGGCGACGAACACCACGGCGAGGATCAGCTCGGGGATGGCGCGCACCACGAGGACCACGGTCCGCGCCGCGCCGTACACGAGCGGGTGCGGCGCCACGTTGCGCGCGGCGAGCAGGCCCAGCGGCAGCGACAGCAGCACGCCGATACCGGTGGCCGACAGCCCGATGGCGAGCGTCTGGAGCAGGGCCGCCCACAGCGCGGGCCCGAGGGTGGTGAGGTCGGGCGGGAACGTGCGCCCGGCGACCGCGAGGAGGTCGGGCACCGACGTGACGAGGGCGAGGGGGTCGATGCCGAGCCGCACGAACGACACGACCAGCAGCGCGACGGCAGCCCCACCGGCCGCCCACCGCACCGCGCGGTCCCGGCCGTACCGGGGGTTCCGGGGCGCGAGGAGCGTGCGGCGGATCGCGACGGACAGCAGCTCCATGCCCGCCACCAGCACGAGGATCACGAGCACGATGCCCATCGCCTTGGGGTAGACCAGGCCGCGCAACGCGTCCTGCAGCGCGAAGCCGATGCCACCCGCGCCGACGAAGCCGAGCACCACGGACGTGCGCAGGTTGATGTCCACCCGGTACACGAACGCCGAGACCCAGGCGGGCACCACCTGCGGCACGACGCCGTTGAGCAGCTCGCGCACACGCCCCACGCCGACGGCGCGCACGGCCTCGCGCGGCCCCTCGTCGGCGCCCTCGATCGCGTCGGCGAACAGCTTGCCGAGCATGCCCACGGAGTGCAGGGCGAGGGCCAGGACGCCCGGAAGCACGCCCAGGCCCAGCGCCCGGACGAACAGCACGGCGAACACGAGGTCCGGCACCGCGCGGCAGAACGTGATGATCCCGCGCGCGACGGCGGCCACCGCGGGATGCGGCGTTGTGGTGCGCGCCGCGAGGAACGCCAGCGGCACGGACAGCAGCATCGCGAGCACCGTGCCGAGGAACGCCATGAGCACCGTGTCGAGGGCCAGCGTCGCGATCCGGGCCGGGTCGGACAGCTCCGGCGGCACCATCCGGCCGAGCAGGTTCGCCACGTCCTCGCCGCCGGCGACGAGCGTCGGCAGGTCCAGCCCGATCGCCGACGACGCGGCCAGCGCGAGCACGACGGCGCCGCCCGCGAGCCAGCGCAGGGCGCGGCGCCGGCCGTCGGGGGGCGGGCGGAGCGGGTCCCCGCCGGACGACGGCGCCGGGGCCGGCGCGGGCGACGTCGTCCCCGGAGGCGCCTGGAGGGACGCCGTCATGCCGCCACCGCCGCGGGCTCGACCCGCCGGTAGATCGCCATCGCCTCGTCTCTCGTGAGGCCCGCCGCGGGGCGGTCGAGCACCTTCTCCCCCTGCCGCAGGCCGACGAGGCGGTCGGCCCAGCCGAGGGCGAGGTCCACTTGGTGCAGCGTGCACAGGACGGTCAGCCCCTCCTCCGCGCAGACCCGCACGAGCAGGTCCATCACCGTGCCGGCGTTCTCCGGGTCGAGGGAGGCGACGGGCTCGTCGGCGAGCACGACCTGCGGGCGCTGCATCAGCGTGCGCGCCAGCGCGACGCGCTGCTGCTGGCCGCCCGACAGGGTGTCCGCCCGCTGGTACGCCTGGTCCGCGAGACCGACGCGGTCGATGTGCGCCATCGCCTCCGCACGCATCCGGCGCGAGTAGGTCGACACGCCGTAGCGCGGCCCGCGCACGCGGCCCAGGCCGCCGATCAGCACGTTCTCGAGGCAGGTGAGCCGACCCACGAGGTTGAACTGCTGGAACACGAAGCCCACCTCGGTGCGCAGGTGCCGCAGCTCGCGCGCCGACGCGCGGTCCACGCGGGTGCCGGCCACCGTGACCTCGCCCGCCGTCGGCCGGTGCAGCCCGTTGAGGCAGCGCAGGAGCGTCGACTTGCCTGACCCGGACAGCCCGAGCAGCACGACGAGCTCCCCCTGCCGCACGTCGAGGTCCACGCCGTCGAGCGCGGCGGTCCGACCGAACTCCTTGCGCAGCCCACGCACCCGCACCAGGGGCTCGTCGGTCGCGACGCCGGGCGCCGTCGGCCTCGTCGGCAGCGTCGGCCTCGTCGGCATCGTCAGCCCTCGCACTTGTCGGACTTGGTGATCGTGCAGACCTCGCGGGTGCCGTCGTAGTCGGCGTCCTGCGCGGGCACGAAGCCCCACGCGTCCTCGTCGGTGAGCAGGCAGTCCCCGTCGCAGTACCCGTGCTCGCGCAGGTAGTCGGAGTTCGCCTTCTCGGTGAGCAGCGTCGCGAGCTTCTCGTTGACGTCGGCGCCGAGGGCGTCGTTGCCGACGAAGAGGGAGCCGGAGATCGTCTCCGACCTCCACACCTCCTTGAGGTCGCCGTCGGCGAGGTCACCGGCCGCCGGCAGGGTCTCCTCGACCATCGACTGCATCGCGAAGCCGACCTCGCAGTCCCCCGAGGCGACGGCGAGCGCCGACGCGTCGTGGCCGCCCGCATACACGGGCTCGACCCCGGCGGCGACGTCCTGCTCGGTGCCCGACGCGATGACGCCCGCGTCGATGAGCCCGGCGGAGGGGTAGAGGAAGCCCGACGTCGAGCCCGGGTCCACGAAGCAGACCGTCCTGCCCGCGAAGTCCTCCAGGCCGTCCACGGCGTCGTTGTCGCCCTGGGTGATGCCGAGCGAGAAGTAGCCGGGCTCGGCACCCTCCTCCGCGATGACGGACGCCAGCGGCGTGATCGCGGCGTCGTTGTGCGTCGCGAGGACGTACGCGAACGAGCCGAGGAACGCGAGGTCCACCTTGTCGGCGATGAGCCCCTCGATGACGCCCGCGTAGTCGGAGGCCTGGCTGACCTCGACCTGCGCCCCCGTCTCTTCCTCGAGCATCGCGACGATCGGGTCGTAGCCCTCGGCGAGGTTGGTCGAGTTCTCCGCGGGGATGGCGCCCAGGCGCAGCACCTCCGGGAAGCCCTGCTCCGTGGTGCCGCCACCCGCGGACGCCGTGCCCAGCGCACCGCAGCCGGCGAGCGTGAGGGCCGCGGCGCCGGCGAGCGCCGCGGCGGCGAGGGTGGTCCTGGTGGTCTTCATGTCGTCTCCGGTGAGGACTCGGCGATGGGGCTCGGCGCGGGCGCCGGTGGCCGGCGCCGTGCAGGAGTCTGGGAGCCCGCGACGACCGGCCGGCCCCGGGGAGGTGAACCCCCGGTGAAGCCTCGTTAACCGTCTCGCCAGGTCGTCCGGACAAGATGCACCGGTGTTCACCTCCCTCCCCTCCGCGACCGACAGGCCGTGGCCCCTCGGCGCCGCGCCCGCGGAGTGGTCGCTCGCCGGCGTCCGCGCCGTCCTGCCCGACCGCGTGGTGGACGACGCCCGCCTCGTCGTGCACCACGGCCGCGTGGCGGAGGTGGGCGAGCGGCCGCCGGGGTTCCGGGCGGACCTCGACGGCGGGGGTGCGTGGTGCCTGCCCGGGCTGGTCGACGTGCACACCGACGTGCTGGCGCACGAGCGCCGGCCGCGGCCCGGCGCCGACCTGCCGCCCGACCTCGCGGTGCGGACGGCGGCCGACCGCCTCGCCGCGAGCGGCGTGCTCACCGCGTTCCACGGGGTGCCGTTCGGCGAGCGCACCCCCGTGGGGCTCGCCGCGGGCGACCCCGGACCCGGCCCGCTGCTGGGGGCGCTGCGGGACCCCGAGGCCGCGGGGTCGGGGTCCCGCGTGCTGCACCGCGTGGACGTGCGGTGCGTGACCGGGCTCGCCGACCTGGAGGCGGCCCTCGCCGGTGACACCGGGGACGTCCCCCCGCTGGTGTCGCACGAGGACCACACCCCCGGCATCGGGCAGTACGCCGACCCCGCCACGATGGAACGTTTCCTCGTGGAGCGCGAGGGCATGACCCCGCCCGACGCGCGCACGCACGTGGCCGCCTGGCGCGCCGAGCGCGAGGACCGGGCGGACGTCGCGGCGGCCGCCCTCGACCGCCTGGGGTCGTGGGCCCGCGCCGGCCGGGTCCGGCTCGCCGGGCACGATCCCGAGACCCGCGCCGACGTCGAGGCACTGGTCGCGCGCGGCGGCGCCGTCGCGGAGTTCCCCACCACCGTCGAGGCGGCGCTCGCGGCCCGAGAGCTCGGCCTTCACGTCGTGGCAGGCGGGCCCAACGCCGTCCGCGGCTCCTCGCACGCCGCCAACGTCTCCGCGCGGGAGCTCGTGGCCCGCGGCCTCGTCGACGCGCTGGCGTCCGACTACGTGCCGTCGTCCCTGCTCACGGCCGTCGAGGTGCTCGTGCGCGAGGGCCTCGCCGACCTGCCGGGCGCCGTCCGGCTCGTCACCTCGGGCCCCGCGCGCGCCGCGGGGCTGGACGACCGCGGCGCCCTGGTGCCCGGTGCGCGGGCCGACGTCCTGCTCGTCCGGCGCGCGGGGCGGTGGCCCACCGTGGTCGCCGCACTGCGCGCCGGCCCGGCGGCGCGGTCCGGCCGAGGGGCGGGTGGCCCCGGCGTCAGCCGGTGACGAGCTTGCGGAGCAGGCCCTCGAGCTGTGCGCGCTCCTGGCGTGAGAGGGGCGCCAGCAGCCCGTCCTCGAGCTCGAGGTGCGCGGGGTAGGCCTCGTCGATGAGCCGGCGCCCCTGCGCGGACAGCGTCACGACGCGACCGCGACCGTCGTCGGCACGGCCCTGCCGGACCACCAGGCCCGCGGCCTCCAGCCGGTCGACCCGCTTGGACGTCGCGCCGGCCGTCACCATGGTGTGCTCCGCGAGCTCGCCCGGGTTCAGCGCGAACGGGGCGCCCGCGCGCCGCAGCGCGCACAGGACGTCGAACTCGCCCTCCCCGATCCCGAACCGCCGGTAGTTCGCCACGAGCGCGGCGGTGAAGTCGTCGGAGATCCGTCGCATCCGCCCGATCACCGCCATCGGGCTCGGGTCGAGGTCGGGGCGTTCCCGCCGCCACTGCGCGACGAACGTGGCGACGCGATCGGTCTCGGTCATGACCCCATCCTACTTTCCACGGAAAGTATGATGGTTTCCATGGAAACTTCTTCGCCGGCGCGCCGGGCGCTGGCCCGCGTCCGCTGGCCCCTCGTCGCCGCCGTCGGGCCGGTCGCGTTCGGGTCCACGTACTTCGTGACCCATCACTTCCTCCCCGGGGACGCCCCGCTGTGGGGGTCGGCCCTCCGCGCGCTGCCGGCGGGCGTCGTCCTCCTGCTGGTCGCGCGCCGGCTGCCTCGCGGCTCCTGGTGGTGGCGGTCTGTCGTGCTCGGCACCCTCAACATGGGGATCTTCTTCTGCCTCGTGTACGTCGCGGCCCAGCTGCTCCCGTCGAGCGTCGCCGCCTCGCTGATGTCGCTCAGCCCGCTCGCGATCGCGGGCGCGGCCTGGCTCCTGCTCCGCGAACGGCCCACCCCGCGCGTGGTCGTCGGGGCCGCCGTCGGCGGGGCGGGCGTCCTGCTGATCGTCGGCACCGCGACCGGCGCGCTCGACGGCTGGGGCATCGCGGCGTCCGTCGCCTCGATGGCCCTCTCGTCCGTCGGGGCGGTCCTCACCAAGCGGTGGCAGGACGGGACGCCCGTGCTCACGGTCACCGCGTGGCAGCTCGTCGTCGGCGGGGTCGAGCTGCTCGTCGCCGCGGCGCTCGTCGAGGGCGCGCCCCCCGCGCTGTCGGGCACCGAGGTCCTCGCGTTCGCGTACGTGAGCCTCGTCGCGACGGCGCTCGGGTTCGTCTGCTGGTTCAGCGGGTTCCGCCACCTCCCGGCCGGGGCCGTGGGCGTGATCGGCCTGCTGAACCCCGTCACCGGAGTCACCCTCGGCGTCGCGGCCGGGGGCGAGGTGCTCACCGGGTCCCAGGCGCTCGGGATCGCCCTGGTGCTCGCGAGCATCGTGCTCGTCAACCTGCCGCGCGGGACGCGTCGTCGCAGGGAGCAGCCGGACCTGGAGGTCGAGCCCGCTCAGCGCGTCGCCGCCTCCAGCAGCTCGAGCACGTGCACGTAGTCGCGCCCGGTGGCACGCGCCATGCCCATCTCGCAGGTGCGGTTGTTCGAGACGTACGCGTCGTAGCGGCCCCCGGGCAGCTCCCGCTCCCCCGCCGCGACGTCGGCCGCCTCGGCGTGCGTGGCGGCGGCGGTGAGCTCGGGGTGCAGCATGCCGCGGTCGCCGGCGAAGCCGCAGCAGCCCCAGGCCGCGGGCACGACGGCGTCGTCGGCGACGGCGGCCGCGACGGCGCGCAGGTCGTCCACGGCGCCCAGGTGCACGGTCGCGCAGGTCGGGTGCACGACGACCCTCCCCTGGCGCTCGACGTCGACCCCGCGGTCCGCGAGCGCCGGCAGCACGTCGGTGCGCACGAACGTCACGGCGTCGACGATGCGCAGCCGGGCGAACCTCTCGGCGTCCTCACCGGAGAGGTGGTGCGGCGTCTCGACCAGGCCGTGCGTGCAGCTCGACGCGTCGCACACGACCGGCAGCTCTCCCCCGCGGGTCGCCGTCCACAGGGCGTCGAGCACCTGCCGCGCCATCCGCGCCGCGCCACCCGGCAGGCCCTTGCTCACCCACGGCGTGCCGCAGCACAGCCCGCCGATGCCCTCCGGTACCGCGAGCCCGATCCCGGCGCGCTCGCACAGCACGCGGAAGGCGTACTCGGCGCCCACCGCGCTCCCGTCGAAGTCCGGCAGGCCCCGGGGCGCGGGGGCGAACAGCTCGCCCATGCACGACGAGAACAGGACGGCCCGGGGCGCACCACCGTCCGCGGCCGGGAGGTCGTCGGCCTCGCGCCGGAGTCCCGGGCCGGGCAGGTCGGCGTCGGCCCGCGGCACGACGTCGGTGCCGACGACGCCGCGCGCGACCTCCGAGGCGACCCGCACCACGGGCGTCGGCACCTTCGCCGCGACGCCCAGCGCGCCGCGCAGCACGTCCACGACCGGCCCCCACGACCCGGCGAGCGCCTCCCCGCCCTTCTGCACGACGGGCGGGTTCGACCGCGCCCGGTGCCCCTTCATCACGACGCCCGTGTCGATGCCGACGGGGCACGCCTCCACGCACATGGAGTCGGCGGCGCAGGTCTGCACGCCCCAGTACCGGTACGCCTGCTGCAGCTCCTCCCGCTCGCCCTCGGGCGCGACGGCGAGCTCCTTGAGCAGCGCGATCCGCTGGCGCGGCGTCGTCGTGACGGTGCGCGACGGGCAGCCGGGCTCGCAGTAGCCGCACTCCACGCAGCGGTCGACGAGCGGCGCGTCCTCGCCGCCGGCGGACGCCTCGACTTTGAGGTCGCGCAGGTGCTCGTGCGGGTCGTCCGTGATGACGACGCCCGGGTTGAGCAGGCCCCGCGGGTCGAACAGGTCCTTGACGCGGCGCATGACGGCGTACAGGTCGTCGCCGTACTGGCGGCGCACGAACGGCGCCATGATGCGGCCCGTGCCGTGCTCCGCCTTGAGCGAGCCGCCGTGCCCCAGGACCAGGTCGACGAGGTCGTCGCTGAACGCCGCGTACCGGTCCAGCTCGGCGGCGTCGCCCAGTCGCGGCGTGATCATGAAGTGCAGGTTGCCGTCCTTCGCGTGCCCGAAGGTGACGGCGTCGTCGTAGCCGTGACGGGCGAATAGGCCGCCCAGGTCGCGCACCGTGGCGGTGAGGTCCGGCACCGGGACGACGACGTCCTCCAGCAGCGCCGTCGCACCCGCGGGGCGGGCGCCCGCGACCGCCGTGTACAGGCCCTTGCGCACGCGCCAGAGGCGCTCGCGCGTGGCGGTGTCGGTGGTCAGCGCGGCGGGCAGCTCGAGCCTGAGGCCGTCGACGACGGCGCGCGCGGCGTCCTGCAGCGGGGCGAGCGCGTCGTCCGTCCCGGCGCGGTACTCCACCAGCAACGCCGTCTGGCCGGTGATGCCGGCGCCCTCTGCGAGGGACCGCATCGACGCGTCGGCCTTCGGGTCGGCCGCCGCGACCCGCAGCGACGCGGCGTCCATGAGCTCGATCGCCTCCGGCCCGGAGGCGCCCAGCGGCACCAGCGCGTCCGTGGCGCGCTCGAGGGAGTCGAACACGAGCAGCGTCGTCGCGACCTTCGTGAGCAGCGGCACCGTGCGGAAGGTGACGTCCGCGACCCAGCCCAGCGTGCCCTCGGACCCGATCATCAGGTGCTCGAGGATCTTCACCGGGCTGTCGTGGTCGAGCAGCGCGTTCACCGAGTAGCCCATGGTGTTCTTCATCGCGAACTGCCGCTGGACCTCGGCGCACATCGTCGCGCTGCCGCGCACCCGGTCGCGGAGCTCCGCGAGGCCGCGGTGCAGGTCCGGCTCCAGGACGGCGAGGCGCGCGTCGGCGTCCGGCGCCCCCGTGTCGACGACGGTTCCGCCGGGCAGCACGACCGTCATCGCCTCGACCGTCCGGTACGCGGTACGGGTGGTGCCCGACGACATCCCGGAGGAGTTGTTGGCCACCACTCCCCCGACGGTGCAGGCGATCTCGCTCGCCGGGTCCGGACCCAGCCGCCGCCCGTGCCGCGCCAGGTGCCCGTTGACCAGGCGCAGCGTGGCGCCGGGCTGGCAGCGCACCCGGTCCCCGCCGTCGAACACCTCGACGCGCGCGAACCGCGTGCGCGTGTCGACCAGCATCCCCGCGCCCGACGCCTGCCCCGACAGGCTCGTGCCGCCGGAGCGGAACGTCACCGCCAGGCCGCGGCGGCTCGCCTCCCGCATCGCGGCGACCACGCCGTCGACGTCGTGCGCACGCACCACCACCTCCGGGCGCAGCAGGTAGTGCGACGCGTCGTGCGCGTGCGCCACCCGCGTCAGCAGGTCCGTCCGCAGCTCGTAGCCGTCCGCGCGGGCCGCCCCGCGCGACGTGTCCCGTCCCGTCATCGCCCCTCCTGCGTGCCGAGCCCTGCGGCGAGCGCCGCCAACCGTCGACGCCGCGCCACGACGCTCGACGCCCGACCACCGTGGACACGGTTCGTCAGCAGCACCGCCGTCGCTCCCGTGGCGAGGTCGACGACGAACGACGTCCCCGTGAACCCCGCGTGCCCCACCTGGTCTCCCGACACCATGAACCCGGGGTCGCCCAGCCGCAGCCCGAGCGCCTGCCCCCACGGCGCGCCGGCGCGGCGGGCGACGTCGTCCGGCTCGACCAGCGCGCGCCACGACGCCTCGCTCACGACCTGCCGGCCGCCCGCGGCCCCGCGGTCGGCGACCAGCGCCGCCAGCCGTGCGACGTCGTCGAGCGTGCCGAACAGCCCGGCGTTGCCCACCGGACGGGCGGTCGCCGCGGCCAGCTCGTCGTGCACGCGACCCGTCGGCGTGCCCGGCTCGGTCGGTGCGACGTCGGCGGCGTCGACGACGTCGACGGGCGACCACCGCAGCCCCGCCGCCCCGAGCGGCGCACCGACGCGCCGCGCGACCACGCGGTCGAGCCGCTCGCCGGCGAGCTCCTCCAGGACCCGGCCGAGCGCGATGAAGCTCAGGCAGGAGTAGGCGTGCGCCGTCCCCGGCGGCGCGACCGGCGGCCCGAGGGCGTCGGCGAGCACGGCGTCCGGGTCGGCCGTGGTGCGCCAGGCGAGGGCCGTGGGACGCAGCCCGGCGGTGTGCGTGAGCAGGTGACGCGCGGTCGCGCCGGACGACGTCGCGGGCACGTCGAGCACCTCGCGGGCCGGGGCGTCGAGGTCGAGCAGGCCGTCGTCGACCAGCGTCGCCGCGGCGAGCGCCACGAAGGCCTTGGTCACCGACGCGAGGTCGAACCGGGTCTGCCCGCCCGTCGTCGCCCCCACGTCCCCCGGCCCGTCCGCGTACGCGCTCACCGTGCCCGCCGACGACGCGACGAGGGCCGCCGCGGAGGACCAGCCCTCGTCGGCGGCGCGCCCGTCGAGGAGACCGGCGGGCTGCGCGGGGTGCGGCACGGTGCGCTCCGTCCTCCGGGGTCGGCGCCGATCCCGGTCCTGGCAGATTTCTCCCTACCGTACTAGCGGTCCGGCACATGTCTTCAGGCCGGTGGCGGTGTCCGCGCCGCGACCGCGTTCCGTACTCTCGGCGGGTGCCCCACGACGCCCCCGCTCCCCCGCCCGCCGTCACGGCCCGCCGGATCCTGGTGGCGGGCACGTCCGGCGCGGGCAAGACGACGCTCGCGGGTCGGGTGTCGACCGTCCTCGGCCTGCCGTACACGGAGCTGGACGGCCTGTACCACGGCACCGGGTGGACACCTCGCCCGGAGTTCGAGGACGACGTGCGCGCCGTCGTCGCGCAGGACGCCTGGGTGAGCGAGTGGCAGTACACGGCCGTGCGGCCCCTGCTGCTCGAGCACGCCGAGCTGCTGGTCTGGCTCGACCCGCCGGTCCCCGTCGTGCTGTGGCAGGTCGGGACCCGCACGGTCCGGCGCCGGCTGCGCAGGACGGAGCTGTGGCACGGGAACGTCGAGCCACCCCTGCGCACCGTGCTCCGGGACCGCGACCACATCCTGCGGTGGGCGTGGCGCACGCGGCACAAGCTCCGCGGCCTCGACGAGCGGCTCGCCCGCGAGGCGCCGCACGTGCGGGTCGTGCGGCTGCGCAGCCGCCGTGACGTCGAGCGCTGGGTGCGCTCCCTGGCGTGACCCCGGGCGGCGTCGTCAGGAGCCGAACGTCTCCAGCCGGGTCGCGCGCTCCGTCTCCGTGAGGTGGGTGGTACCGCGCGCCGAACCGGAGGGCCGCGGCTACGTTCGCCCCTGTGACGACCGACCAGTCCGCCGCGACCGCGCCGCTGACCACCGCCCGCCTCGCGGCGCTCGCTGTCCCCGCCGCCGTGGTCGGCGTCCTGTCCGCCCTCGGCCTGGTGCTGGTGTCGTGGCTCGCGGGCCGGCTGCAGGGCTGGCTGTGGGGCGCCCTGCCCGAGGCGCTCGGGGCACGCGCCGACTCCCCCTGGTGGATCGTCACGGTGCTCACCGCGACCGGCCTCGCCGTGGGCGCCGTCGTGCGCTGGGCGCCGGGGCACGCCGGCGACGACCCCGCGACCACCGGGCTGGTCGCCGCCCCGCTCCCGGTCGGCACGGTCCCCGGCCTGGCGGCCGCCCTGGTCCTCGGTCTCGCGGGCGGGGTGAGCCTGGGCCCGGAGAACCCGATCATCGCCGTGAACGTCGCGCTCGCCGTCTGGCTCGTGACGCGGTCGCGCGTCGGCGTTCCCGTGCCCGCGGTGACGCTCATGGCGTCGGCCGGCACCATCGGCGCGATGTTCGGCACCCCCGTCGGCGCGGCGCTCGTCATGACCGAGTCGCTCGGCGGGCAGGGCCGCGGGCCGCTGTTCGACCGCCTGTTCGGCCCCCTCGTCGCCGCCGGCACCGGGTCGCTGACGATGTCGCTGATCGGGTCGCCCCAGCTGTCGGTGGACGTGCCCGGCTACACCGACCCCGCGTGGGGCGACCTCGTCGCCGCGCCCGCCGTCGCCGCCGCCGCTGCCCTGGTCTGCCTCCTCGGGGTGTGGGCGTTCCCCCACGTGCACGCGGCTTTCCACCGGATCGGCCACCCCGTGCTCATGCTCGGCGCCGGCGGCCTCGTGCTCGGCGTCCTCGGCGCGGTCGGCGGCCCGCTCACCCTCTTCAAGGGGCTCGACGAGATGCAGGAGCTCACCGCCGACGCCGCCGGCTACGGCGCCTGGGCGCTGCTCGGCCTCGCCGTCGTGAAGATGGTGGCGCTCGTCGTCGCGTCGAGCGCCGGCTTCCGCGGCGGCCGGATCTTCCCCGCCGTGTTCGTCGGGGTGGCCGTGGCGCTGTCCGCGCACGCCGTGGTGCCCGACGTGCACGTCGGGCTCGCCGTCGCCGCCGGGGTGATGGGCGCGACGCTCGTCGTCGCCCGCGACGGCTGGCTCGCCCTGTTCATGGGCGTCGCCATGGTGGCCGACGTCGCCGTCCTGCCCGTCCTGTGCCTCGCCGTCCTGCCGCTGTGGCTCCTGGTGCGCGGCCGGCCGCCGATGCTCGTCACAGCGCCGTGATGCCGTCGCCGATCATCTTGGCGCCGATGACGAGCAGCAGGACCGCCATGATCACGGCGTTGTTCTGGACCATCCAGGTCTTCAGGCCGTCGAGGACGGCGGCGGCGCGGTCCCCCGTCGCCAGGTAGATCACCAGCGGGGTCACGACGCCGACGCTGGCGACGAGGGCGAAGACGACGGCGGCCACGACCTGGGCGTTCGTGTCGCCCGGCGCGGCCGCGGCGATCGCGGCGCCGCCCGAGACGACCAGCAGCAGGTTCTTCGGGTTGACCGCGGACAGCAGGACGGCGAGCCCGAGGGCCTTGCCCGGCGTGAACTGGTCGATGGCCGCCATCCACTTCGGCGTCTCGGGCTCGACGCCCTCGCGCGGCCGCCCGCGCCACTGCCGCACCGCGAGCAGCAGGAGCAGGACGCCGAGCACGATCTTGACGACGCCCGCCCAGGCGGGCGGGCCGTCGTCGTCCGGCGCGGACGACCCGGCCAGCACGGCGACCAGCGCGACGACGACCAGGACGGCGACGAACCAGCCGATCAGGAAGGCGGCGGCGTTGGCCTTCGCCCGCCGGCTGACGAGCATGAGCACCACCGCCACGATCGGCAGCGGGCTGATGAGCACGCCCACCGCGACGGGAAGTGACTGGCCGATCGCTGCGCCCACCTGTGCTCCTCCGTCCGGTGACGGTCCGACCGTAGGCGGGGCGCGACGATGTCGCGCGCCCAGGCGTCAGCGCGAGGTGTCGACGCGGTCGTGCAGGACGGCGTCGAGCTGCTCGACGATCCGGACGTCGCCGTCCAGCCAGTCGACGTCGAGCAGCGACGTCCGGTCCAGCCAGCGCAGGTCGTCGTGCTCGACAAGAGGCCGCGGGTCGCCGTCGGTGACGGCCGCCAGCCAGAGGCGCAGCACGTGCCGGTCGGTGATGATCCAGGCGCCGTCGTCGGGGCCGGGCAGCTCGTCGCCGAGCTGGACCCGCACCCCCAGCTCCTCCATGAGCTCCCGGTGCAGCGCCTCGACCGGCGTCTCCCCCGGGTCCACCTTGCCGCCGGGGAACTCCCACCGGCCCACGAGGTGCTCGGGCCGGCTCCGCCGCGCCGCGAGCAGGCGCGCCGGGCGGTCGAGGTCGTCGACGATCGCGGCGGCGACCACGAGGCGGCGTGCTGTCATGACCGCGAGTCTGCCATCCGAGCCCCCGGCGGGCCGTGCCGTGCCCGGTGCCCGGACGTGCGAGAGCCCCGCGCCGACGACCTCCCCTGTCGTCGGGCGGGGCTCGCACCTACCCGCTGTCAGCTGACCCCCAGGCCGGCCTGTCGCGCCCATGCGACGGCCTCGGCCCGGTTGGAGACACCGATCTTGCGATACACGCTGCGCACCTGCGACTTCACCGTGTTCCGGGTGACGAACAGCTTGGTCGCGATCTGCTCGAGGGTGACGTCCTCGGACAGGTTGGACAGGACCACCCGCTCGCGCCGCGTCAGCAGACGGTTAGTCACCGGGGCCATTTCGATCGTGCTCATCGTTCTTCCTCCGTCGACGGCCGTCGACCGAAGGTCGACCAGGGGAAGCCGTCATGGATGAAGATGGGAAGGGGCCCCTGTCATGACGCGGAATGTCGCGGGTTGTTGCCGCGCCGGGACGACGACGGCCGGTCGCTCCCCGTCGGAGGGTGCGGCCGGCCGTGTCGTCGCAGGTCAGCGCGGTTATCCCAGGCAATCAACGCAATTCGGGCCCGATGGTCACGATTCGGTCACGGGTTTCGGGAAAGCGTCAGCCCGCCTGGGCGGCGTACTCCTCGGCCGTCAGCAGCGCCCCGCGGGAGGTCACGTCGACCTTGAAGAGCCAGCCCGCGCCGAAGGGGTCGGAGTTCACGACGGCCGGGTCGTCCACGGCCGACTGGTTGACCTCCACCACGGTGCCGCTCACCGGCGAGTACAGCTCCGAGACGGACTTGGTGGACTCGATCTCGCCGACGACGGCGCCGGCCTCGATCGTCGCGCCCGCCTCGGGCAGCTCGAGGTAGACGACGTCGCCCAGCGCGTCGGCGGCGACGGACGTGACGCCGATCGTGGCGGGCGACGCGTCGTCCACCCACTCGTGCTCGGCGGAGTAGCGGAGGTTCTCGGGGAAGTCGGCCATGGGGTCAGCTCCTTCGGGGTTCACGGCAGAGGGGTGGGGACCGGGTGGTTCAGGACGATCGTCCTACGCCCGCTGGTAGAAGGGCAGCGGGACGACGACGAACGGCTCGGCGCGGCCACGCACGTCGACGGCGAGGGCGGTGCCCTCGGCGGACACCTCGGGCGTCACGTACGCCATCGCCACCGGGTAGCCGAGCGTCGGCGACGGCGCGCCGGACGTCACGTGACCGACGACGGCGCCCACGGCGCCGTCGAGACCGCGCTGCACGACGTCGTACCCCGCACGGGCAGGACGGCGCCCCTCGCCCCGCAGGCCGACGAGGACGCGTGCCGGTGCGCTCTGGGCGCGCGCCGCGAGGGCGTCGCGGCCCACGAACGGCAGCGGCTCACCGTCGGCGCCGGTCTTGTCGAGCTTCACGACCCGGCCGAGGCCCGCCTCGTACGGGGTGGTCGTCTCGTCGAGCTCGTGCCCGTACAGCGGCATGCCCGCCTCGAGCCGCAGCGAGTCGCGGGCCGACAGCCCGGCCGGGACGAGGCCGCGCCCCTCCCCCGCCGCGAGCAGCGCACGCCAGAGCTCCACCGCCCGGTCCGAGGGCACGAACAGCTCGAAGCCGTCCTCCCCCGTGTACCCGGTGCGCGCCACGAGCACCCCGATCCCGGCGACGGTGGCCTCGGCCGACGCGTAGTACCTCATGCCACGGACCGTGTCGACGTCGCCGTCCGCCGTGAGCGACGCGACGATCTCCTCCGCCTGCGGGCCCTGGACCGCGACCAGTGCCGTCTCGGTCGACCGGTCGGTGACGACCGTGTCGAACGCGGCGGCACGCGCGACCAGCTCGGCGGCGACCCGCGGCGCGTTGCCGGCGTTCGCGACGACGAGGAGGTGCTCGTCGGCCAGGCGGTAGACGATGAGGTCGTCCAGCACCGAGCCGTCGTCCGCGCAGATCATCGAGTACCGCGCCCGGCCGACGCCGATCGCGCTCGCGTTGCCCACGAGCGCCTGGTCCAGCGCGGCGCCGGACTGCGCGCCCTCGAGGTGGATCTCCCCCATGTGCGACAGGTCGAACAGCCCCGCGGCCTCACGCACCGCGCGGTGCTCCGCGAGGTCGGAGGTGTACCGCAGCGGCATCAGCCAGCCGCCGAAGCCGGTGAGGCTGGCGCCCAGCGCGACGTGCTCGTCGTGCAGCGGCGTGGTCTTGTCCTGCTGGTCCTCGGCCATCGAGGCTCCCTTCGGTGTGGTGGGCGCTCGGGCTCAGTGAGCGGCCGGCTCGGCGTAGGACTCGAGCGGCGGGCAGGCGCAGACGAGGTTGCGGTCGCCCTTGGCCCCGTCGATCCGGCGCACGGGCGACCAGTACTTCGCCCCCCGCAGGCTGGCCAGCGGGAAGGCGGCGAGCTCGCGGGAGTACGGGTGCGTCCACTCGTCGGCGACGACGCTCGCCGCCGTGTGCGGCGCGTGCCGCAGCGGCGAGTCCTCGGCGCTCCACTCCCCCGCCCCGACACGGTCGATCTCGCCGCGGATGGCGATCATCGCGTCGACGAAGCGGTCCAGCTCGGCCAGGTCCTCGCTCTCGGTGGGCTCCACCATGAGCGTGCCTGCCACCGGGAACGACATCGTCGGCGCGTGGAAGCCGTAGTCGATGAGGCGCTTCGCCACGTCCTCGGCCGTCACGCCGGTCTCGGCGGTCATCGGCCGCAGGTCGAGGATGCACTCGTGCGCCACCAGGCCGTTCTCGCCCGTGTAGAGCACCGGGAAGTACGGGTCCAGGCGCTTGGCCACGTAGTTGGCGGTCAGGACGGCGGCCTTCGACGCCTCCGTCAGCCCGTCCGGGCCCATCAGGGCGAGGTACGCGTACGAGATCGGCAGGATGCCCGCCGACCCGTGCGGCGCCGCGCTCACCGGCGCGATGCCGTCCTGCGCGTCGATCCCCGGCGTCGGGTCCGCCGGGAGGAACGGCACCAGGTGCGCGGCCACCGCGACCGGGCCCACGCCCGGGCCGCCGCCGCCGTGCGGGATGCAGAACGTCTTGTGCAGGTTGAGGTGCGAGACGTCGCCGCCGAACTCGCCCGGCCGGGCCAGCCCGACCAGCGCGTTGAGGTTGGCGCCGTCGATGTACACCTGTCCACCAGCATTGTGTACAAGGTCGCAGACCTCGCGGACGTGCTCCTCGTAGACGCCGTGCGTCGACGGGTACGTGATCATGATCCCGGCCACCTGCGGACCGTGCTGCTCCAGCTTCGCCCGCAGGTCGTCGAGCTGGATCTCGCCGTCGTCCGCCGTGGCCACGACCACCACGCGCAGGCCCGCCAGCGCCGCCGACGCCGCGTTCGTGCCGTGCGCCGACGCCGGGATCAGCACGATGTCGCGGTGCTCCTCGCCCCGCGACCGGTGGTAGCCCTTGATCGCCAGCAGCCCCGCGAACTCGCCCTGCGAGCCCGCGTTCGGCTGCACCGACACGCCCGCGTACCCCGTGATCTCCGCGAGCTGCGCCTCCAGCGTCGACACCAGCTCCGCGTAGCCCAGCGCCTGGTCAGCCGGCACGTACGGGTGGATGTCCGCGAAGCCCGGCCAGCTGATGGCCTCCATCTCCGCCGTCGCGTTGAGCTTCATCGTGCACGAGCCCAGCGGGATCATCGTGCGGTCCAGCGCCAGGTCCTTGTCGCTGAGCGCACGCAGGTACCGGAGCATCGAGGTCTCGGAGCGGTGCACGTGGAAGATGGGGTGCTGGAGGTAGGCGGTGGTCCGGGTCACCTCGGTGGGTAGCGCCGCGGGGAGGTCGGAGGTCCTTCGCGCGGACGCGTTCACGGGCGCCTGGGCGCCCTCCACTTCGGGAGTTCTTACGTCCGCGCGAAGGCCCTCCGACCTCCCCGCTCCCTGCACCGTGTCGGCGTCACCTCCGCCCAGCACGGCGACGAAAGCGGCGACGACCGCCGCGACGTCGTCGGGGGTGGTGGTCTCGTCGCAGGCGATCTGTACGTGGTCGGCGTCCGCCTTGTACAGGTTGTAGCCGGCGTCCGCTGCGGCGGTCACGACCTGCTGGGCCTGGCCGGGGACGACGGCGCGGACGGTGTCGAAGAAGACGTCGTGCTCGACGGTGACGCCCGCCGCGCGGAGGCCCGCCGCGACGGCGGCGGCGCGGGCGTGGGTGCGCTCGGCGATCGCGCGCAGGCCGTCGGGGCCGTGGTACACGGCGTACATCGAGGCCACGATGGCGAGCAGCGCCTGGGCGGTGCAGATGTTGCTCGTCGCCTTCTCGCGGCGGATGTGCTGCTCGCGGGTGGCGAGGGCCAGGCGCAGGCCCGTGGCGCCGTCGGCGTCGGTCGAGACGCCGACCAGGCGGCCGGGGAGCTGGCGCTCCAGGCCCCTGCGGACCGCCATGAAGGCGGCGTGCGGGCCGCCGTAGAACAGCGGGACACCGAAGCGCTGCGCCGAACCGACCGAGACGTCCGCGCCGAGCTCGCCGGGGGAGGTCAGCAGCGTGAGGGCCAGCAGGTCGGCGGCCACGGTCACCAGTGCGCCGCGCTCCTTGGCCTCCGCGACGACGCCGCGCGCGTCCAGCACCCTGCCCGAGGCGCCCGCCTGCTGCACGACGACGCCCACCAGGTCGCCGTCGGGCAGCGCGCCGCCCGCCGCGACGAACGCGTCGAGGCCTGCCGCCAGGCCGCCGTCGAGCCCCACCACGACCACCGGCAGCCCGATGGCCTCCGCACGACCGCGCGTGACCGACAGGCTCTGCGGGAACAGGTCCGCGTCGAGGACGACGTACCCGCTCTTCGCGCGCGAGGCGCGCCACATCAGCGCGACGGCCTCGGCGACGGCGGTGGCCTCGTCGAGGAGGGACGCGCCCGCGATCCCCAGGCCGGTGAGGTCCTCCACGGCCTGCTGGAAGTTGAGCAGCGCCTCGAGGCGGCCCTGCGAGATCTCCGGCTGGTACGGCGTGTACGCCGTGTACCAGGCGGGGGACTCGAGCACGTTGCGGCGGATCACCGGGGGAGTGGTGGTGCCGTAGTAGCCCAGCCCGATCATCTGGCGCTTGACCTGGTTCTTCCCCGCGAGGTCCCGCAGGTGCGCGAGCACCTCGGCCTCCGAGCGGGCGGCCGGCAGGTCCAGCGGGCGGTCGGTGCGGATCGACGCGGGGACGGCGGCGTCCACCAGCGCGTCGAGGCTCGCGTGGCCGAGGGTGTCGAGCATCGCGGCGACCTCGCGGCCGCGGGGGCCCACGTGCCGGTCGGCGAAGACGTCGGGGTCGGCGCCGGTGAGGACGTCGTCCGGGATGGTGGTCACGTCGGAGCTCCGTAGGTCGGGCCGGGCAGGCGGGGACTGGCGGGTCCTCCCCGCTCTGTCATCGGACGCGCACGCGTCGACCTGAGAGTTTTGCCGGTCCGCCATCGCGTCGTCGCAGACGTGACCTACGACGTCGACGGGGCGCGCCGACTTGCACCGTCGGTGGGCCCGCACCGTCGCGAGGACGGGCAGGGCCGCTTTCCAGAGTTGCCTCGCCGTGACGGTACGGATGCCTGAGAGATTCCCGGGGAGGGTTGCTCCTTCGGCGCCGGCCGGCCACCTTGCGGGGCACGGCGCGAGCTCTCCCGTCGCGGTTCGAGCGGCTATGTGGCAACCGCACCTGAGGTACGGCCGCGTTGTGGGGGCAGCCGGGGCTGCGGTGTGACGCTGCCGATCCTACCCGGCCGCGGCGCCGTCCCGGGCCTTGCGGGCGTCGCGGGCCCGGGTGCCGGTGGCGAACGCGCCCACGACCAGCACGGCGCCGGCGAGCACCAGGTAGAGCGCCAGGAGCTGCGCCGACGTGGCGACGTCCGCGCCGGGCCGCAGCAGCATGACGAGGCCGAGCACGATCCACAGCACCGCGTTGACGAGCTGCCAGTCCCACGACGTCGTGCGCAGCGCGCGCCCGCGCAGCGCGCCGATGACGCCGACCACGCCGGCCGCGCACGCCCACACCGCCACGACCAGGTACATCACCGGGCCGGTCATCGACGGCCACACGATGATGAGGACCCCCGCGAGCAGGCTGACCACGCCCGCGATGAGGCGCCAGCTGATCTCGTCGCCGGCGCCCTGCGGACGGCCCGACCGCTTGGTCGGGGCGCCCTCGACGGTGAGCAGCACGCCCTGCACGACGATCAGCGCCCCGACGAGCCATCGCACCCACACGAGGCCGCGGTCGGGGTTCGCGAACAGGACGATCCCCGCCGCCAGGTACAGCAGGGCGCGCAGGTAGACCAGTCCCCAGAGGCGGCGCGCGACGCCGAAGGTCCGGTCGGACAGGGGAGCGGCCCCCGCGTCCGACGACCCGGCCGGCCCCGACGTCGTTCCGCTCATGCTGGTGATGCTAGGAGCGGTCCCGCCAGGTCGCGCGCCGGGGACCTGCGACGTCGCGGGCAGGACGAGCGTCAGCCGAGCTCGAGGTCGCGCGTCACCTCAACCATGGCGTCGACGACGGCGCGCACGGCGGGGCCGGGCTCGTGCCGCGTGGCGCGGTGCCGCGCCACGATGCGGCGGGTGCCGAGGCCGGCGAGGCGCGCGACCTCGACGCCCTCCGGCACGTCCCCGCCCTGGAGCGCGAGCGCCGGCAGCATGGCCACGCCCTGGTTCGCCGCGACGAGCGAGAGCGCGGTGTCGAAGTCGAAGAAGGCGTGCCGCTGGCTGACCGTCGTCCCCAGGGTGCGGGCCAGGCGGCGCAGGGCGCGGTCGGAGGCGGTGTCCGCCTCCGCGCCGACCCACTGCAGGTTCGCCAGGTCGTCGAGGCGCTCGGGCATGGGCAGGCCGGCGGGCACGACGACGCACCAGGGCTCGTCGAGCAGCGGGACGTCGTGCACGCCGCGGGGTGCGGGGGAGTCCATGTCGGCGTCGCGCTCGAGCAGGATGACGTCGAGGTCGCCGGCGCGCAGCATGCGGATCGCCTCGGCCGGCTCGTGCTCGCGCACGTCCACCTCGACGGCGGGGTACTGCTCGGCCAGGTCGAGCAGCATGGGCGCCACGACGGCGCGGATCCCCGTCTGGAAGGCGCCCAGCACGACCTTGCCGCTCACCCCCTCGCCGAGCCCGGCGATCGCCTGCCGGGCCTCGAGCAGCTCGGCCTCGATCCGCTCGCCCGCCTCGGCCAGCACCCGGCCCGCCGGGGTGAGGGTGACGCCGCGCGGCCCGCGGTCGAGGACGGCGATGCCCTCCTCGGCCTCGAGACGGGCGATCTGCTGGGACACCGCGGACGGGGTGACATGCAGAAGATCTGCTGCCGCGAGCACGCCCCCGGCGCGGTGCACGGCAAGGAGGAAGGCAAGTCTCCGTGGGTCTGTGGCCATGTAGGGATACTAACTGCCGGTCGGAGAAGGATTTGATTGTGCTGAACGCAGATCGTGTTGCAGAATCGTTTCGACGCCAGCCGGACCACTCCGGTTCCCGGTTCTCGGGGCGGCGTCCCACATCCCTCAGATCTTCCTTCCCGTGGCACACCTGTGCCACGCCGACCCCCCGGAGGTGCCCGTCATGACGATCTCCCTGCTGACCGTGATTACTGCCCTCGGGTGGGTCGGCGCCGTCGCCGTCGTCCTCGCCTACGGCATGGTGAGCAAGGGCCGCTGGACCGCCGACTCGCTCCCGTTCCAGCTGTCCAACTTCGCCGGCGCGGCCGTGATGCTCGTCATCGCGATCACGAACGGCATCTGGCCGTCCGCCCTGTCCAACGTCGCCGCGGTCATCATCGGCGCCGCCGCGATGCGCACGATGGCCCGCGCCCGCCGCGCGGAGCGCGCCGCCGCCGCGCAGCTCGCCGCCGTCCAGGCGACCGGCGAGCCGCACGCCGTCGCCGTCGTCGACGGGTCCGCCGACCCGACCGCCGGCGCCCTCGTCGCCGAGACCTCGGCCGACGCCGCGTCCGTGTCCGACGTCGCGGAGCTGCCGCGCCAGGAGCGCGTCGACCTCGCCGCCTGACGGCGACGACCGGGACGGTCCGGCGGTGGTGACGCCGTCGCGTCACTCCCGTCGGTGCCGCACGAACGCGGGCACCACCGCCCACAGGCCGAGCAGCACGACGGCCGACCCGGCGCCCACGACGATCCCCGCCGTGCGGCCCAGGACGACGTCGAACACGAGCTCCGCCGTGCCCGCCAGCGCGACGGCGAGGAGCACGAGCCCGGCGCGCGCCATCAGGTCGCCCCCGGTCACCACCGAGCGCTTGAGGTGCTTGCGGAACAGCGCCCGGTGCAGCGCGACCGGGGCCACCAGGAGCCCCGTCGTCGCCACGCACACGAGCACGAGGGTGAGGTACACCGCGCGCTGGAAGTCGTCCAGGTCCGCGAAGCGGCTCTGGAACGGCAGGATCAGCAGGAAGCCGGTGAGGATCTGCACGCCCGTCTGCATGACGCGCAGCTCCTGCAGCAGCTCGTTCCAGTTGCGGTCCGAGCGCTGCTCCGGCGTCTCCGGGCGGCCGTGGGCGCGGTCGGGCACGCCGCCCGTGGGCTCGTCCGTCATCCCGCGTCCTCACCGAGCGCGACGTCGACCACGACGGCGCGGTGGTCGCTGACGCCGAGGTCCACGGCCCGCGCGGCGGCGGCCGCGGTGACCGGACCGTCGGCGAGCGCGTGGTCGATCCTGAGCCAGGGCCTCGTGCGCGGATAGGTCGGCACGTGCACGAGCTCGCGCCAGCCCGTGCGCCGGGCGGGCAGGTCACCCCGGGTGTTGAGATCGCCCAGCAGCACCAGCGGGCGCGGCGCGTGCCGCAGCCGGCGCCGCAGCCGCCGCAGCTGCGCGCCCTTCCACGGCTCGCTCTTCGACAGGTGCGTGGCGACGACGGTCAGCGGGCCGTCGGGGGTCGCCACCGCGGCCGCGACGGCGACGCGCGGCTCGTCCACGCCGAGCGGCGGCACCCCCGGCAGGTTCAGGCCGGGCAGCCGCATGGCGTGCCAGGCACGCACCGGGTGCCGGCTGAGCAGCGCGATGCCGTAGCCGGCCGGGGCGGGCAGGCGGCCGTCGTCGCCCTCGGCCGTCCGCGGCGCCCGTCGTCGGCGCCACGCCGGGTCGAGCGACCCGCGGACCGCGGGGACGAAGCGGTGCTCCGGCATCCCGAGCCCCGCGGCGAGGCGGTACGCCTGCGCCTCGCCGTCGGACCGCGCCTGGCCGTGGTCCACCTCCTGCAGTGCGACGACGTCGGCGTCCAGCGCCTCCAGCGCCGCGGCGAGCCGGTCGAGGTCCACCTGCCGTCCGTCCACCAGCGCGTGCTGGACGTTCGCCGTCACCAGCCGGATCATCCGCCCTCCGTCCGCGAGGTAGTCCGGGGCCTGCCGAGGTAGTTCAGTGCTCGTCGAGGTAGTTCGAGGCATCGCGAGGTAGTGAGAGCCTCCCGCACGACGCCGCGTCTCGCACCCACGGCCGGTCCGAACTACCTCGCGGAGATTCCGACTACCTCGGCGAGGGTCGAACTACCTCGGCATCAGAGGGTGCGGTGCCAGGCGACGATGCGGTCGACGGCCCGGGAGACGACGTCGGGCGCGGCGGCGAAGGAGAGGCGTACCCAGTCGCCCCCGCCCACGACGTCGAAGTCCGCGCCCGGGGTGATCGCGACGTCGGCCTCGGCGAGCAGCCGGCGGCAGTACGTCACGGAGTCGCCGCCGACGGCGTCGCGGAAGCCGGCGACGTTCCCGTACAGGTAGAACGCGCCGTCGGCGGGGGCGACGGGGCGCCACCCGAGCTCGTCCACCCGATCGAGCAGGGCCTCGCGCGAGGCCGCGTACCGGGCCACGTTCTCGGCCGCGGCGGCGTACCCGGCGGGGGAGAACGCCGCGACGCCCGCGTGCTGCGCCAGCGCCGGGGGCGACAGGGCCACGTTGCCCGCGAGCGCGTCGACGGGACCGACCAGCTCGTCGGGCAGCACGAGCCAGCCCAGCCGCCAGCCGGTCATGGCCCAGTACTTGGAGAACGAGTTCACGACGACCGCGCCGGAGCCCGTGTACATCGCCGCGGTGGCCTGCTGTACATCGCTGGAGTACGCGATGCCGTGGTAGATCTCGTCGCTGATCAGGCGTACGTCGTGCTCGTCGCACCAGCGGGCGAGGGCGGCCAGCTCGGCGGGCGGCAGCATCGTGCCGGTCGGGTTCGCGGGGGAGGCCACGACCAGGCCGTCCAGGCCGCCCTCGTAGTACGCCTCCATGAGCTGGGACACCGTGGGCTGGTACCGGGTGTCGGGGCCGCAGTCGAGCTCCACCACCTCGCAGCCCAGCGCGGCGAGGATGTTCTTGTACGCCGGGTAGCCCGGGCGGGCCAGCGCGACCCGGTCACCGACGTCGAACGCCGCGAGGAACGCGAGCAGGAACCCGCCGCTCGACCCGGTCGTCACGGCGATGCGCGCCGGGTCGACGTCGACGTCGTACCAGCGGCGGTAGTGCCCGGCGATCTCGCGCCGCAGCGCGGGCACGCCCATCGACTCCGTGTAGCCCAGGTCGGCGGTGCGCAGCAGCTCCGCCGCCTTCTCCCGGACGACGTCCGACGCGCCCGTGGACGGCTCGCCCGCGCACAGGTTGAGCACGTCGTGGCCGGCGGCGCGGCGCTCGTTGGCCGTGGCCAGCACCTGCATCACGGCGAACGGCGGCACGTGGCTACGACGCGAGACCTTCATACGGCCATCATGCCGGGTCGCCCGCGACCGCCGCCGCCGGGTCCGCACCTAGTCTGGGAGCAGACGAACCGGAGGGATGCCGATGTTCCGACGCCGCCGTGCCGACCAGGGCGACCCTGCGCGCCGGGCCGCGCAGTACCAGGTGGACCGCGAGGTCGCCGCGGAGGCCGCGGACCCGGACGCCGAGGCCGGCGACACGGACCGCGTCGCCGCGCAGCCCCGCCGCCGCATGGACGACCGCGCCCTGTGGGTGGACACCGTCGTCGACCAGGCGATCCGGCGCGGCGAGTTCGACGACCTGCCGCTGGCCGGCAAGCCCATCCCCGGGCTGCGCGGCACCCACGACCCCGACTGGTGGCTCAAGAACCTCGTCGAGCGGGAGCAGATCACCGGTGTCCTGCCCGCCGCGCAGCTGCGGCGCGACGACGCCGAGCTGGACGAGACGCTCGACCGGGAGCCCGAGGAGAAGCGGGTCCGCGAGGTCGTCGAGGACTTCAACGCGCGGGTGGTCGACGCCCGCCGGCAGCTGCTCGGCGGCCCGCCGGTCGTGACGCCGACGCGCGACGTCGAGCGCGAGGTGCAGCGGTGGCGCGAGCGCCGTCGCGCCCGCGGGATCTTCTGAGGCCGCCGTGGGCGACGTCGTCGTGGTGACGGGACCGCCGGGATCGGGGAAGTCCGCCGTCGGGTCGGCCCTGGCCGACCTGCTCGACCCCTCCGTGCTCGTCGAGGCGGACTGGTTCTTCGGCCGGTGGCGGCGCGGCGCCGTCGACCCCTGGCTCCCGGAGGCGGCGGCCCAGACCGCGCCCGCCGGCCGGGCCGCGCTCGCCGCGACCGTGGAGTTCGCCCGCTCCGACGCCTGGGTGGTCTACGACGGCGTGCTGCAACAGGAGGCCACCCGGGACCTCGCGGTCCGCGCCGCGGACGCGGGCGCCACCGTACACCGCGCCGTCCTGCTGCCGCCGGTCGACGTGTGCCTCGCCCGCGTGGCCGCGCGCACGGGTCACGGTTTCGACGACCCCGCCGCCACCCGGGCCATGCACGCGGCGTTCGCGGCGGAGGTCGACGGCGCGGAGGCCGACCCGGCGGCGGAGCACGCCGTCCTGCGCGACGACGCCGCGTCGCCGGCCGGCCTCGCGACGCGGGTCCGCGACCTGCTGCTCGCGGGGGCGCTGCGGGCACCCGGGCCGGTCGCGACCGGGGGAGCGCGGCCGTGACCCGGCACGCCGTCCTGCTCGACCTCCAGGGCACGGTCCACGAGGGCGACGGCCTGGTCCCCGGCGCCGACGCCGCGGTCGCCGCGCTGCGCGACGCCGGCCACGCCGTCCGCTTCGTCACCAACACGGACTCGCAGGACTCGGCGTCGATCGTCGCGCGGCTGCGGGGGATGGGGCTCGGCCTGGACGCGGACGAGCTGTTCACCCCGGTGGACGCCGCGGTCGCGGACCTCGAGGGGACCGGCGCTCGGGTGCACGTCCTCGCCACCGCCGCCGTCCACGACCAGCTCGCCGCGCGCCTCGACGTCGTCGGGCCGGAGGACGACCCCACGCACGTGCTCGTGGGCGACGTGCACGACGTGCTCGACTACCCCGCCCTCGACGCGGCGTTCCGCGGCGTGCTCGGCGGGGCGGAGCTGCTGGCGCTGCAGCACGGCCGCTGGTTCCTGCGCGACGGCCGGCCGGCGCTCGACACGGGGTCCGTGGTCGCCGCGATCGAGCACGGCGCCGAGGTGACGGCCCGCACGCTGGGCAAGCCGAGCACGGAGTTCCTGCGGCTCGCGCTGAGCACCGTCAGCCCGGCGCCGGAGCCCGGCCGCACGTGGGTGGTGGGCGACGACCGCACGTCGGACGTCGCGATGGGCCGCGCCGCCCGCGTCCGCACGGTGCTGGTGCGCACGGGCAAGTTCGCCCGTCAGGCCGCCGACGACTCCCTGCCCCGCCCCGAGCACGTGCTGGACGACGTCACCGCGCTGCCGGAGCTGCTCCGCCGGGGGTGAGGGCGTCGGGGACTGCGGTTACCGTGACGCCGTGACGACGCGCCCGCACGACCCCACCCTCACCGCCGCGTGCCTGGTGTCCCGCGCCGCGGCGGCGCTGGCGGTGACACCGCGGCCCACGACGGTCGACGGCCTCGTGGCCGGCGACCCCGGCGCGGTGGTGCGCGGCGTCGCGGTGACCACGCTGGCCACGCTCGAGGTGCTGGAGCGCGCGGTCGCGGCCGGGGCGAACGTCGTCGTCACGCACGAGCCGCCCGACTACGACCACACGGGCGCCGCGGTGCCCGACCTGGAGGCGGAGGGCGACCCCGTGCTCGCCGCCAAGCGCGCGTTCGTCGCCGACCACGGCCTCGTCGTGTGGCGCGCGCACGACGCCTGGCACGACCGCCGGCCGGACGGCGTCGACGAGGGCGCGGCCCGGGCGCTGGGCTGGACGCTCGACCCCGCCGCGGACGGCGCGTCGGTGTGCGACGTCGGCCCGACGACGCTGGGCGCGCTGGCCGCGCACGTCGCGACGGCGCTCGGGTCCCGCACGGCCCGCTTCGTGGGCGACCCCGCCCAGCCGGTGCGCCGCGTCGGCCTGGACCTCGGGTTCCGCGGCTTCGCGCGCAACCGCGCGCTGCTGCGCCGCGCCGACGTGGACGCCGTCGTCGTGGGGGAGGCGCACGAGTGGGAGACCCAGTCCTACGCCCTGGACGCCGCGCACCTCGGCACGACCGGCCGGGGCGCGCCGAAGGGGCTGGTCGTGGCCGGGCACGTGCCGGCCGAGCAGGCGGGCATGAGGCACTTCGCCGACTGGCTGCGCGACGTCGTGCCCGAGGTGCCGGTGACCTTCCTGCCCACGCCGGACCTCGCCCGCCCGGCGACGGCTCACTCCACGTAGGCGAGCGCGTCGATCTCGACGAGCATCTCCTCGCGCGGCAGCCCGACCATGACGGTGGTGCGCGACGGCAGCACGGCGTCCGGGCCGAGCCGCTCGGTGAGGAACGCGCCGTACGCGTCGTTCATGGCGGCGAAGTCGTCGCGCGTCGTGAGGTAGACGCGCAGCATGACGACGTCCGCCATCGTGCCGCCGCCGGCCTGGACGATCGCCTCGACGTTCTGGAGCGTGCGCGTGGTCTGCGCGGCGACGTCGCCGGGGTAGAGGTACTCGTTGGTCGCCGGGTCCACGGGGCCCTGACCGGAGACCTGCAGCAGGTTGCCGACGCGTACGCCCTGGTGGAACGTGTGCGCCGGGGCGGGGGCCCGGTCGGTGGAGATCGCGGTCTTCGAGGTCTGCTCAGCCATGTGCTGGTCCTTTCGGGGGGTGGTGCGGCCGCTCTGGACCCGGCGTGCATTTCGGCGGCCGGTGCGGCATCGTCGCACCGTCGACGGGGAACGAGGAGGGCCTGACGATGGACGGTACCGGAGCCGAGGACACCTGTCGGATCGACCGCGAGAAGGTCGCCGCCCGGGAGGGCGAGCGCGTCGGCTGGCGGCACAAGGCGATCCCGCCCGAGCTGTGGGGGCTGACCGTCGCGGAGGTCCGCGAGCGCCGCCCCCGCCTGTCGCAGCTCCCCACCCCGCTGCTCACGCTGTCCCGCTCGGCGCTCGACACCAACCTGCGCGTGATGGCCGACTGGTGCGCCGAGCGCGGCCTCGACCTCGCCCCGCACGGCAAGACGACGATGGCGCCGCAGCTGTGGGCCGAGCAGGTCGACGCCGGGGCGTGGGCGATCACGGTCGCGAACCCGTTCCAGCTGGGCGTGGCCCTCGAGTTCGGCGTGAGCCGCGTGATGGTCGCGAACAGCGTGGTCTCGCCGCTCGCGCTGCGCTGGATCGCCGACGAGCTGGCCGCCGACCGGGACCTCCGGGTGCTGGTCTGGGCGGACTCGCCGGTCACGGTCGACCTCATGCACGACGCCCTGGCCGCGCACGTCGCCGCGTCCGGCTCGCGCCCGCCGATCGACGTGCTCGTCGAGCGCGGCGGCGCCGGGGGCCGCACGGGTGCCCGCGACCTGGGCACGGCGCTGGCGGCGGCGGAGCGGGTCGTCGCGTCGCCGCACCTGCGCCTGGCGGGCGTCGGCGGGTACGAGGGCGCGCTGGCGCACGACTCGGACGCCCGCAGCCGGGACGTGGTGCGCGGCTACCTGCGCGACATGGTCGAGGTGCACGAGCGCCTCGCGGCCGACGGGCGCTACGAGGTGGACGTCCCGGTCGTGACGGCGGGCGGCAGCGCCTACTTCGACGTCGTCGACGAGGTCATGTCGCCGCTGGTCGCGACGGGGGCGCGCGTGGTGCTCCGCAGCGGCGCGTACGTGGTGCACGACGACGGCTTCTACCGGCACATCTCCCCGCTGGGCGAGGAGCCGCGCAGCGGCGGCCCCGGGTTCCGCAGCGCGATGCACGGATGGGTGCGGGTGAGCTCGCAGCCCGAGCCGGGGCTCGCGCTGTTCGACGCAGGCAAGCGCGACCTGCCGTTCGACGAGGGCCTGCCCGAGGTGCAGCTCCGGCGCCCGCGCGCGGCGGGCGAGGAGCCCGCCGCCGTCCCCGGCGTCCAGGTCACCGCCCTCAACGACCAGCACGGCTTCCTGCGCTGGGACGCCGCGGACGCACAGGTCGACCTGCGCATCGGCGACGAGCTGCGGCTGGGCCTGTCGCACCCGTGCACGGCGATGGACAAGTGGTCGCTCGTGCCGGTGGTCGACGACGCCGACGCGGCCGACCCGGTCGTCGTCGACCTCGTGCGGACCTGGTTCTGAGGGGGCGGGCATGACCGCCGACCTGCTGGTCCGCGACGCGTTGGTGCTCGACGGGACCGGCGCGCCGGGCGTCGTCGCCGACGTCGCCGTCACCGACGGGCGCATCACCGCCGTCGACGAGGGCCGCTCCGGCGCGCGCGCCGCCGGCGCCCGGCGGACCGTGGACGCCGAGGGCCGCGCGCTGACCCCCGGGTTCATCGACATGCACGCGCACTCCGACGTGCAGATCCTCGCGAACCCGGACCACACGGCGAAGGTGAGCCAGGGCGTCACGCTGGAGGTGCTGGGCCAGGACGGCCTGTCGTTCGCCCCGGTCGACGAGCGCACCCGCACGGCGATCCGCGCGCAGATCGCCGGTTGGAACGACGACCCGCCCGGCTTCGCCTGGGACTGGGAGTCCGTGGCGGGCTACCTGGACCGCCTGGACCGCGGGATCGCGTGCCACGCCGCCTACCTCGTGCCGCAGGGCACGCTGCGCCACCTCGTCGTCGGGCCGGACGAGCGCCCAGCCACGCCCGCGGAGGTCGCCCGGATGGGCGAGCTGCTCGCCCAGGGGATGCGGGAGGGCGCGCTCGGCATGAGCAGCGGGCTCACCTACACGCCCGGCATGTACGCCGACGACGACGAGCTCGCCGCGCTGCTGCGCGTCGTCGCGGCCCACGACGGCTACTACAGCCCGCACCACCGGTCGTACGGCAAGGGCGCGCTCGAGGCGTACGCCGAGATGATCGACCTCGCCCGCGCCACGGGCTGCGCGCTGCACCTCACGCACGCGACGATGAACTTCAAGCCCAACAAGGGCCGCGCGGGCGAGCTCCTCGCCCTGATCGACACCGCGCTGGACGACGGCGTCGACATCACGCTCGACACCTACCCGTACCTGCCCGGCTCGACGACGCTCAGCGCGATCCTGCCGAGCTGGTCGTTCTCGGGCGGCACGGACGCGCTGCTCGCACGGCTGGCCGACCCCGCCGACCGCGAGCGCATCGTCGACGAGCTGGAGCACGTCGGCACCGACGGCTGCCACGGCTGCGTGGCCGAGTGGGACACGATCGAGATCAGCGGCGTGCAGAACCCGGCGCTGGCCGGTCGCGTGGGCCGCACGGTCGAGGCGATCGCCCGCGACGAGGGCCGCGCGCCCGGCGACGTGTTCGTGGAGCAGCTCGTGGCCGACCGGCTCGGCACGACGATCCTGCAGCACGTGGGGCACGAGGAGAACGTGCGCGCGATCATGCAGCACCGCACGCACTGCGGCGGCTCGGACGCGATCCTCGTGGGCGGACGCCCGCACCCGCGCGCCTGGGGCACGTTCCCGCGCTACCTCGCGCGGTACGTGCGCGAGCTCGGCGTCCTCACCCTCGAGGACTGCGTGCACCACCTCACCGGGCGGCCCGCCGCCCGCCTGAAGCTCGTCGACCGCGGCCTGGTCCGCCCCGGCTACGCCGCGGACCTCGTGCTGCTCGACCCCGACACCGTCCAGGACACCGCCACGTTCGAGGACCCGCGCCAGCAGGCGGCGGGCATCGACCTGGTCCTGGTCGACGGCGTCGCCGTCATCGACGACGGCGCACGGACCGACGCCCTCCCCGGGCACGCGCTGCGACGCACGGGGAGCGGCACCCGCTGAGACAGGAGGAACCCGGGATGCGCATGCTGCTGCACGCCGCGGGGGACGACGACAACACCCTCGAGCTGATCAACCAGCCGTGGTCGGAGCACGACACGCAGGTGCTGGTGGTCACCGCCATCGGCATCGCCGTCGTGGTGCTGCTCATCACGATGCTCAAGATGCACGGCTTCCTCGCCCTGACCATCGGGTCGTTGTTCGTGGCGATCGGGTCCGGCATCCCGCTCGGCGACGTCGCCGGGGTGTTCGAGACCGGCGTCGGGGACGTGCTGGGCACCGTCGGCGTGCTGGTGGTGCTGGGCGCCATGCTCGGCAAGCTGCTCGCGGACTCCGGGGGAGCCGACGAGATCGTCGACAAGATCTTCCGCGGCAGCACGGGGAGCCTGCCCTGGCGGATGGCGCTCATCGCGTTCCTCATCGGCATCCCGATGTTCTTCGAGGTCGGGCTGGTGCTGCTGATCCCGGTGATCATGCTGGCCGTGCGCCGCTCCGGCCTGCCCGCGATGCTGCTGGCCATGCCGGCGCTGGCCGGCCTGTCGGTGCTGCACGGCTTCGTCCCCCCGCACCCCGGGCCGCTGGCGGCCATCGGCAACCTGGGCGCGGACGTCGGCATCACCATGGCGCTCGGCCTGGTCATCGCGGTGCCCACCGTGATCATCGCCGGCCCGGTGTGGGGCCGGTTCGCCGCGAAGCTGGTCCCGATCGGCGCGCAGGGCGGCGGCGGGGGCATCGTCGCCGGCGACACGGACGGGGGCTCGGGCGGCTCCGGCGAGCCGGGCACGGTGAAGACCCGGAACCCCACGTTCGTGCTCACGCTGGTGACCATCCTCAGCCCGGTGATCCTCATGCTGGTGCGCGCCGGCGTCGAGGTGTGGGCCAGCCCCGACTCATGGTTCTTCCCGTTCGTGTCGTTCATCGGCGAGCCGCTGGTGGCGCTGCTCATCGCGGTCCTGCTCGCGATGATCACGTTCGGCACCAGCGTCGGGTTCTCGCTCGGCACCCTCGGCTCGAAGATGACGGAGAGCCTCAAGCCCATCGCGAGCGCCACGATGATCGTCGGCGCCGGCGGCGGATTCAAGGCCGTGCTGGTCGAGGGCGGCACGGGCATCGCGATCGGCAAGGCGGCCGTCGCGATGAGCCTGTCGATCCTGCTGCTCGGCTGGCTCATCGCCGTTCTGGTGCGCATCGCCACCGGGTCCGCCACGGTCGCCATCGTCACGGCGTCGGGCATCGTCGCGCCGCTCGCCACCGGCCTGACGCCGACGCACCTCGCGCTCCTCGTGCTCGCCATCGGCGCCGGGTCGCTCATCCTGTCGCACGTCAACGACGCCGGGTTCTGGCTGGTCAAGGAGTACTTCGGCATGACCGTCGGGCAGACGTTGAAGACCTGGACGGTGATGGAGACGATCATCGCCGTGCTCGGGCTGCTGTTCACCTGGCTGCTCTGGCTCGTCGTGTAGCCGGTCGTCCGGCACGGCCGGGTCGCGCGTCCTCGCCGGGTTCCTTACCTTCGGGTCGTGGAGCAGTCCGGCACGAGCAGCACGTGGGAGCCCGACGTGCTGCCCGGCTTCGAGCGCCTGACCCTGCCGCTGGAGCCGGACTTCGAGGGCGACGTCGTCGCGACGCTGGTGCGGAGGGCCGTCGAGCCCCCGGTCGCGACGTCCGACCCGCCCGCCGGCGGCACCGGGCGGGACGCGGGCATCGACGTCCTGTACGTGCACGGCTGGGTGGACTACTTCTTCCAGACCCACCTCGCGGCGTTCTGGGAGCGGCAGGGCGCCCGGTTCTACGCGCTCGACCTGCGCAAGTACGGCCGCAGCCTGCGCGAGCACCAGACCCCGGGCTTCGTCACCGCGCTGGCGACGTACGACGAGGACGTCGAGGCGGCGCTGGCGGTCCTCGGCCACGGCCCGGAGGCGTCGTCGGGGCGCCGCCTGGTGCTCATGGGCCACTCGACGGGCGGGCTGGTGCTCAGCCTGTGGGTGTCGCACCGGCCGGGCCGGGCGGACGCGCTGGTGCTCAACAGCCCGTGGCTCGAGTTCCAGACCCGCAGCGTGGGGAGGTGGGTGCTGGAGCCGGGCCTGCGCGCCCAGGCCGCGCTCGCACCGCGCAGCCACCTGGTGAACGTGGACCTCGGGTTCTACGCCCGCAGCGTCTCGCGGCGGTTCGACGGCGCGTGGGACATCGACCCGACCTGGCGCCCCGACACGGGCTGGCGTGCCACGCCGGCATGGCTGTCGGCGATCTTCCAGGGGCAGGAGCGGGTGTCCCGCGGGCTCGGCATCGACATCCCGGTGCTGGTGCTGCTGTCCGCCCGCTCGACGGCGCCCGTGCGGTGGAGCCCCGAGATGATGACCACCGACTCCGTGCTCGAGGTGGGCGGCGTCGCCCGCCGCGTCCCCGCGCTGGGCAGCCTCGTCACGCTGGCCCGGATCGACGGCGCCCTGCACGACGTCACGCTCTCCGCCCCCGCCGTGCGCGACGTCGTCTGGCGCGAGATGTCCCGCTGGGTCCGCGCCTACGTGCCCTCCGCGCCGCCGGCGGCCGCGCCGGAACCGCGGGGCGTGGCCGCCTGGTGGCGTCGCACCTTCGGCGACGGCCGCCCGTCGCGGCGCGAGGTCAGAGCGCCCGCACCAGCTCGATCTCCTCGCCCTGCTCGAGGACGAAGCGCTCGCCCGACGGCGTGAACCCGAGCTTCGCGTAGGCGGCCTGCGCGCGCGGGTTGTCGACGTGCACGCACAGCCGGGCCCGCTCGATGCCGAGTCCGCGCGCCCAGTCCTGGACGCCGTCGAACAGCCGCGCCAGCAGGCCGCCGCCACGGTGCTCGGGCCGCACGAACACGCCCACCAGGTGCACCTGCCGCTGCGTGACCGGGCCGCCCAGGACGTCGGTCGACCCCGGCTCCTCGACCAGGCCGATCGTCGTGCCGACCCAGCGACCGTCGGCGTCGACGGCGGCGAACGCCGCCGCCGCGTCGCTCGTGGCGTTGCCGCGCGCCCGCTCCTGCCAGAACGCGTCCGGGCGGGCGGCCGCCACGTCGTGCGTCTCGAGGAACGCCACGGGCGCCGCCGGGTCCTGGAGCGCCGCCAGGCGCAGGTCGCGGGTCTCGCGCCACTCGCCCTCCCGGGCGCGGCGGACGATGAGCGGGGCCGGCGGAGTCGTCATCCGCCGATCCTGTCACCTCGCGACCCGGCCCGGCCGCCACCCCCCGCCGAGGTGGTCACCGATCTGCCGAGGGAGCACGTCGCGACGGCGACTCGCCGAGCCGGGCGCGCACGTGCGCGACGACGCCGTCGGCGGCGGCCTCGACCTCCGCCAGGGTGGTCTCGAAGCCGGACTCGTCGCCGTACCAGGGGTCGTCGACGTCGAGCAGGTGCTCGTCGCCACCCGGCTCGACGACGGGGGCGTCGGGGTCGAACGACCGGTACAGGCGGATCTCGGCGAGCCCGGCGGAGCCCGCGGCGCCGTCGGCGAGACGGCGCAGGCGTCGGGCGTGCTGCGCCGTCATGGGCAGGACCAGGTCGTGGTCGGCGAGGTCCGTGGAGGTCACCTGGCGGGCGCGGTGGCCGTCGCCCGTCGGGTAGCCGTGCGCGGCCAGCGTGCGGCGGGCGCGCCCGTCCACCGGGTTGCCGTGCTCCTCGTCGCTCACGCCCGACGAGTCCACGACCACGCGGTCGCCGAGACCGGCGGCCTCGAGGCGGTCGCGCAGCACGATCTCGGCCATGGGGGAGCGGCAGATGTTGCCGGTGCAGACGGTCATCACGCGGTACGGGGTGGCGGTCACGGGCCCATTCTCGCCTCTCGCCGGGCCCCGCTCCCGATCCGTGCCTACCGTGAGGCATGGCGAGATGGGCGGCGGACGGGCTGATCGCCGTGACCGGCGCCAGCGGGCGGCTCGGGTCACGACTGGCGTTCCGGCTCGCGGCGGAGGGCGCGCGACAACGGCTGGTCGTGCGGGACCCGGCGCGCGCGCCGCGGCTCAGCGACGGCCGGGCGCTGCCGGTGTCGGAGGTCGCCGTCGCCGACGGCTTCCACGACGCCGACGCGATGCGGGCCGCGTTCGACGGCGTCCGCACCGTGTTCCTGGTGAGCGCGCGCGAGGCGCCCGACCGTGTCGCGCAGCACACCGCGATGATCGACACGGCGGCGGCCGCCGGCGTCGAGCGGCTGGTGTACACGTCGTTCGCGGGCGCGGCGCCCGACGCCGTGTTCACGTTCGCCCGCGACCACTGGCACACGGAGCAGCACCTCGCCGACGTCGCCGCGCGCACCGGGCTGCGCTGGACGGTGCTGCGCGACAACCTCTACTTCCACGCGCTGAGCACGTTCGTCGGGCACGACGGCGTGATCCGCGGCCCGGCGTCGGACGGGCGCGTCGCGGCCGTGTCGCACGACGACGTCGCGGACGTCGCGACCGCCGTCATCCTCGACGAGCGGCCCGCTCGGCACGACGACGCCGTCTACGAGGTCACCGGGCCGCAGGCGCTCACCCTCGACGAGGTCGCGGCCACGCTCGGCCGCGCCGCCGGCCGCGACCTCACCTACCACCCCGAGACGGAGGAGGAGGCGTACGCCTCCCGCGCCGGGTACGGGGCGGAGCCGTTCGAGCTCGACGGGTGGGTCTCGTCGTACACGGCCATCGCCGCGGGCGAGCTGGCGCACGTCTCCGACGACGTCGGCCGCCTCGTCGGCCGGCCCGCGCGCTCGCTCGCGCAGTGGCTGGACGACTACCCCGGCGAGTGGGCGCACCTGCGGCGCGCGTAGGCCGCCTCCCCGGGCCTCGCGTTCACCCTGAGGAAAACCCTTGGCCTCCCCGCGGCGGCGGGCGTAGCGTCGTCGGCACATGAGAAGGGAGGTGATCCGAGCTGTGAAGACTCTTCGGACCCATGAGGTGGTCGCGCGCTAGTCGCGCGCGCTAGAACGTCGGGCGGGTAGCGAGTTCCTCGCGACCACCGGAGCCCGCGGGTGCCGTGACCTCGTCCAGCACGGCAGGAGGTTCGACCTCCAGCCCGCGGGCTTTCTGCTGCCCAGGACCGGGCTGCCCAGGACCGCGGACGCCCCGACGTCAGGCGAGCACCGCCGCGCGACGCTCCCGCCGCAGCCGCCGCTCGGCCTGGGCGACGAGCTCGTCCGCGTCGGCGGCGCCGGCCACCGACCACGCGGCAGCGGCGTGCAGCCCCGGCCACACCGGGGCGTCGAGCGCGCTCGAGGCCTCGGCGACGTGCGCGAGCAGGTGCTGACGCAGGGCGTCCGCGGACGCCGCCGCCTGGATGTCGTCCATCGCCGGCAACGTCGCCAGGACGGCGAACCCGTCGCCCTCCACGCGACCCGCCTCGCACCCGGCGGGCAGCGCCGCCCCGATCCGGGCCGCGAGCTCCGCGAGCACCACGTCTCCGGCGTCCTGCCCGTGGTCGGCGTTGAGCCTCGCCATGTCCCGCACGTCGAGCAGCACCAGCACCACGCGGGTCGCGCCGCCGCGCACCAGGGCGCAGCGGCGCCGCAGCGCGTACCAGGTGGCGGCCCGCCCCGGCAGCCGCGTCAGCGGGTCGTGGGTCGAGCGCTCGGCCAGCTCGGCGACGACGGCGCGCATCACGTCGGCCGTGCTCGCCGCGCCCCAGGCCGAGGGTCCCCTCACCAGGACGTCGTCGTAGCGGCGGTCCGCGGTGCGGGCCATCGCGAGCGACGCGACGTCCGCGAGCGCCGTCCCGGGCTCGACGACGAGCGGCGACCAGTCCGCGACCGCCCCGGTGGGCCGTCGCTCCAGGACCGCGCGCCCGTACCCGAGGCGTCCCGTGAGCGCGGCCGTCAGGCCCGACCGCGTGACGATGCCCGTGCGAGTGGGCGCCGTGTCGTCCTGCACGGCGACCGAGCCCACCTCCGGACGCCGGAAGATCACCTCGAGCTGCCCGACGGGCAGCGTGGAGCCCACCACCAGCACCGGCTGGGCCAGCTCCGCGACCGACGCGACGCGCGTCGCCCGGCGAGGAGCGACGTGGCGGGCCAGGCGGGCGATCTCGTCGTGCACAAGCGGAAGTATGGCCAGCCTGGACGTCGTGCGAGGCGCTCCGCGGAGATGTTCGCCGAGCGTTCGCGGGCCGTTCAACCACGGGACCGCGATGGGAGCGCGACCACCCAGCGCCCGGGTTGTCGTGTCCCTAGAGTGTCGCGAGGGTACGCGATGTCTGTGATGTCTCGGGGGGCGACACATGCGAAGGACGAGGACGACGGCCGGTCGCAGGACGACGAGCGGCCTGCTGGCCGCCGCGCTCGCGCTGGGCGGTCTGGTGGGCGTCGGTG
The DNA here is from genome assembly GCF_042793335.1 of Isoptericola sp. NPDC056573. Lineage (NCBI taxonomy): Bacteria > Bacillati > Actinomycetota > Actinomycetes > Micrococcales > Promicromonosporaceae > Isoptericola > Isoptericola sp. NPDC056573. The sequence continues at coordinate 466,803 of NZ_JBHTUY010000002.1, read as the reverse complement.
CGCAGACCGCGACGGCGCCGCCGGCGGCCGCCGCCGCCGAGGGCGACGTCAACCCGTTCTCCTCCTCCGGCGGGTACACCGTGTACGCGCAGCGCGACGCGATCGTCGGCAACCAGGAGCTCGAGGGCTCGCTGGCCGCCGGGCGGAACCTCACCGACACGACGGCCGCGCAGTGGGCGGTGATCCACGTGGCCGCGGGCACCGCGGACTACACGATCCCCACCGTCGACGGCGACCCGACACGCCTCCTCATCGGCCGGTTCGACCCGGACGAGTCGCGCAACGTCGGCCAGGTCAACATCACGAGCCGCGGTGCGACCACCCCGGAGAACGTCGGCACCCTCAAGACGGTGGACCGTGACCTCGGTCCGTACGCCACGTCGGCCCGGGGCGAGGGCTGGGTGCGGGAGTCCGAGCAGGGCTCCAACCCACCCCTCATCGACGCGACCGCGCAGACGTTCCCCGCCGACGCGGAGCCTCCGACGGGCAGCAACACCTCGATCTTCACCGAGCAGACCGGCGACACGCAGGACGTCGTCGCCGGGTACGTGCAGGCCGGGCAGGACGCCAGCCTCGACGACACCACCGCGTGCCTCGCGACGATCACGGACCCGGGCGGCCACGACGTGAACCACGTGACCGTCGCCGAGGACGACGGGTCGCGGAAGGTCCTCTCGCTCCTCGCCTCCGACCGGCCCAACGTCGTGGCGTACGAGGACGTCGCGGGCGCCGACCTCCTCCAGTTCTCGGCGGGCAGCGCGGTGCCGGGTCAGCAGAACCCGCTGATCATCCGCGTCCCCGCCGGGACGACGGACGTGCAGGGGCTGCGGGTCGACCCGCAGGGCCAGTACTCGCCGTACATCCTGTGGGACCTGTCGGCCGTCACGGGCGACGTGACCGTCGCGCACACCGGGGAGCGCATCGACGGGTCGATCTTCGCGCCCAACGCCAACGTCACGGTGGACGCGGCGCCCCTGGACGGCCAGGTCGTGGGGCAGGACGTCACCCTGCTGGGCGGCGAGGTGCACTCCTTCATGTTCGCGGGCACGGTGCCGTGCGGCGAGCCGCACGGCACGTTCGAGCTGTCCAAGGAGCTCGACGGGATCGGCGCCGACGACCTGCCCGACGGCACGACGTTCCAGGTCGACTGGACCGCCACGTCGCCGGACGGCGAGGTGCTCGGCTCCGGCACGCTCGACCTGCCCGCGGACGGCGGCGCGGTGCGCCCGCAGGACGTGGACGGCACGCTGAGCACCTTCCCCGTCGGCACGGTCGTGACGTTCGAGGAACGGCCCCCGGGCGACGTGCCCGGCTGGGACTGGACGGGCGCGTCCGTGTCGCCGTCCTCGCTGACCATCACCGACGAGGGCGACGCCGTCGTGGACGCGACGGTGACCAACACGGCGGAACGCACCCGCGGCACGTTCCAGGTCGTCAAGACCGTGGTCGCCACCCTGGACGACCCGATCGAGGTCGACGAGGGCACCACCGTCACCGTGGGGTGGACCGCCGTCGACCCGGACGGCAACGAGAGCAGCGGCACCATCGAGCTCGTCGCGAACGAGGACGGGTCGTTCGATCCGACCGGGCCGGTCGACGACGCCGGGAACGAGGTCACCTTCCCGGTCGGCACCGAGGTCACCGTGGCGGAGACCGACCGCGGCGTCCCGCCCGACGGCGCCACCTGGGGCGACGAGTCGTGGAGCCCTGGCACGACGTTCACGATCGACCGCGAGGACCAGGTGGTCGAGGACATGGTCACCAACATCCTCGTCGACGAGAACGTCGTCCCCGCCACCGCGCGGTTCAGCATGGTCAAGGTGCTCGACGTCGACGGCCCGGTCGACCCGAACCTCCAGTTCTCGGTCGAGTACACGTTCGACCCGCCCGGCGGCCCGCGGGAGGGGCGCGTCCGCGAGATCGCCGTCGGCGACCCGGTGACGATCACCACCCTGCTGGACGACGAACCCATCCCTGCCGGGACCACCGTGTGGGTGCGCGAGCACGACCCGTCCTTCGACGACGGCATCGTGTGGGAGGACCCGGTGCTCTCGGTGGACGGCGAGCCGCTCACCGACCCCGACGAGGACGGCTTCTACCCGCTGGAGCTCGCCGGCGGCCCGACGGTCGCCCTCGAGGTGACCAACGTGGGGAGCGTCCCCACAGGGTCGTTCACCGTGGCCAAGACCCTCGACGGACCGGTCGCCGAGGACGTGCCGGAGGGCCTGGAGTTCACGGTGGCCTGGACCGCGACCTACGTCGACGGCACCACGACCAGCGGGTCCACCACGCTCGCGCCCGACGGCGAGCCCGTCGCGCCGACCGACGCCACCGGCGACCCGGTCGACTTCCCGGCCGGCACGACGGTCACGTTCGACGAACCGGTGCTGCCCGACGTGCCCGGCTGGGACTGGGGCACCCCGACGATCTCACCGGCGGAGATCACGGTCGGCGCCGACGAGACGGCGGCGGTCTCCGTCACCAACTCCGCCACGGTGGAGCATGGCACGTTCGAGGTCGCGAAGGCCCTCGAGGGCGCCGAGCCGGGCGACGTGAGCGCGGACGGCTTCGACGTGCCGTGGACGGCCACCCTGCCCGACGGCAGCACCGACGACGGCGTGCTGCGCGTGCCGACCGACGGGACCGCCGTCGGCCCGGACCGCGCGTTCCCCGTGGGGACCACCGTGCGCGTCACGGAGGAGGAGCCGTCGGACGACGTGCTGCCCGACGGGTGGACCTGGGCCGTCCCGACCTGGTCCCCGGGCAGCAGCCTCACGATCGACGAGGGCACCGGCACGACGTCGTTCACCGTGACGAACTCGGCCGTGCCCACGACGACGCTGCGGATCGAGAAGCTGGTCGAGGGCACGGACCTGCCCGACGGCACCCGCTTCCCGGTCGAGTACCGAGTGGACGACGGCCCGGTCCAGCAGGGCGACCTCGTGCTCGGTGACCCCTTCGAGGCGGACGACGTCCCGCTGGGCACCACGGTCGAGATCCGCGAGGCCGACCCGCCCGCCGTCGACGACGCCACCTGGGCGTCGCCGCGCTGGGCGATCGACGGCCAGGAGCTCGAGGCCGACGACGACGGCTGGGTGGTGATCCACGCGAACGACGAGCGGCTCAACGCCGTCACGCTGACGAACACGGCCCGTCCGACGACGCCGGAGACCCCGGGCGGCCAGCTGCCGGAGACCGGGTTCGGCGGGGGCGCCCTCCCGCTGCTGGCCCTCGGGCTGCTGCTCCTGGGGATCGCGGTGCGCCTCGTGGCCCGGACGATCCGCGCCTGACGGCCGGGGGAGGTGCGTCCGGTGGCTCCGGGGACGGAGGGCGTGCCCGACGTCGGGGCGCTGCGGCGCGGCGCGTACGAGCGCGCCGTCGCCCGCCCGCGGCAGCCGTTCGCCGGCACGGTGACGGACCTGGCGCACGACGGTGTCGCGATGCGTCGCTACACGCCCGACCGCCACCAGCCCGGCGCCGCGGCGGTCTTCCTGCACGGCGGGTACGGCCTCTTCGGCGACCTCGAGCTGCAGGACGGCTGGTGCCGGCGGACCGCCGACGCCCTCGGCGTCGTCGTGCTCGCCGTCGACTACCGGCTCGCGCCGGAGGCGACGCTCGACGACGCCGTCGCGGACGCCGTGGCCGCGCTCGACCTGCTCGCCGGCGCGGGCGTCGACCGCGTCTACCTCGCCGGCGACTCCGCGGGCGGCGCCGTCGCCGTCCTCGCCGCGTCGCGCCCGGCCCACCGGCCGGCGGGCCTGCTGCTCACCAACCCCAACCTCGACCTGTCGCTCGAGTCCTACGACGACGCCCTGCCGGGCGGTCCGGGCCGGCAGCTGTCGACGTACGCCATGCGCGCGTGGACCGGCGTCGACCCCGCGGACGCGCCGCGGCTGCACCGGTCCGCGCGCGGGCTGCCCCCGACCCTCGTCGCGGTGGGCGAGCGGGATTCGTTGCTGCCCGAGGCGCGGGCGCTGGCGGACGCCTGCCGCCGCGACGGCGTGCCCTGCCGGCTGGTCGAGCTGCCCGGCGCCGAGCACGGGTTCGTCGGCACCGAGCGCGCGGGCGAGGTGCTCGCCGAGGCCGCGACGTTCTTCGGCCTCGGCTGAGCCCGCCCGGTCAGCGCCCGGCCGCCTCCGCGACGCCCACCGCGACGGCGAGGTCCTGCCACGACATGCCGGACCCCTTGAAGACGTTCGGCCGGTCCGTGGCGCGGGATCGCCCGCGCACGACGTCGGCGAGCGGCACGAGGGCGTCGGGTCGCAGCGCGCCCTCCTCGACCGCGAGCACGACGTCGCCGCACTCGCGCATCGCGGTCGCGCGGTCCTCGACGACGACGAGCGCCCGCCCCATGAGCCCGGCGTCGAGCTCGCGACGGTCGGGCTCGTGCGAGCCGATGGCCACGACGCACGCGCCGTCGCGCACCAGGGCGCCGTCGAAGAGCGGCTCGCCCGCCGACGTCGCGCACACCACGAGGTCGGCGTCGGCGACGTCGGCGGTGCTCCCCGCGCGGGCGGGGATCCCGCGCGCGACGAGGCCGTCGACGGCGGCCGTCAGGCGTCCGCGGTCGCGGCCGACGAGCGCGACGTCGTCGAGGTCGCGCACCGCCGCCATCGCGACCGCGTGCTCGACGGCCTGCGGCCCGGTGCCGACGACGACCAGGCGCCGCGCGTCCGGCGCCGCGAGGTGGTCCGCCGCGACGGCCGAGGTCGCGGGCGTGCGCAGCTCGGTGAGGGCCGACCCGTCGAGCTGCAACCGGGGCGTGAGCGTGGCGGCGTCGAGCAGCAGGTAGGTCGCCTGGATGCGCGGCAGGCCGCGCGCGGGGTTGCCCGGCGCCACGGACGCGATCTTGACCCCGGCCCACTCGCCCAGCACCGACGGCATGAGCAGCAGGTGCCCCGCGCCGGCGGCCACCGACGACCGCGCCGGGTCGTCGGCGGGGTCGAAGCCGTCGCGCAGCGCGCGCTCGACGAGCCGGCGGGCGTCGTCGGGCCCGACCCGGCGGCGGACCTCGTCGGCCGTGACGAACGGCAGCCCGGTCACGCGGCCACCTCCTCGCGCGCCTCGCGCGCCTCGATCCGGGCGCGCTCGAGGCGCACGACCCGGCCGGACAGGGACACGGCGACGAGCGCGACGACCGCGAGTCCCACCATGTACACGGCGATCGGCCACCAGGCGCCGTCGAACCGCGAGAGCAGCCAGGTCGCGAGCAGCGGCGCGGTGCCGCCCGCCAGCGCGGCGCCGATCTGGTAGCCGAGCGTGACGCCGGTGTAGCGCACGCGGGTGGTGAAGGTCTCGGACATCAGCGTGCCCAGGGTGGCGGTGACCGGGGGCCACACGACGCCCAGCCCGATGACGACGGCCGCGTAGACGGCCCAGTCGACCTGGAGGTCGAGCAGCAGGAAGAAGGGCGCCGCGAAGAGCGCGATGAGCACGGTGCCGCCGAGGAAGACGGCGGGTCGGCCCAGCCGGTCGGAGAGCCTTCCCATCGCGAGGATCGCCAGCGTGCTGACGAACGCGGCGGCGCTCACGGCGTTGAGGACCACCGACTGCTGCATGCCGAGGGTGCCGGTCGCGTAGCTCACGACGAACGTGGCGAAGATGTAGAACGGGCCGGTCTCCACGACCTTGGCGCCGACGGCGACGAGCACGGAGCGCCAGTGGTCGCGCAGCGTGTCCTTGATCGGGAGCTTGGCCACGTTGCCGCTCGCCTTGGCCTCCCGGAAGGCGGGGGTCTCGGCGAGGCCCTTGCGGATCCACAGGCCGACGAACACGAGCACCACCGAGGCGATGAACGGCAGGCGCCAGCCCCAGGACTCGAACGCCCCGGAGGGCAGCGAGGTGACCAGCGCGAAGGCGATGGTCGACAGGAGCATGCCGATGGTCACGCCGGTCTGCGGCACGGAGCCGAAGAAGCCGCGGCGGTTCTCCGGCGCGTACTCGTAGGCGAGCAGCAGGGCGCCGCCCCACTCGCCGCCGATCGCGAGGCCCTGGATGACGCGGCAGAGGATGAGCAGCGCCGGCGCGAGGACGCCGACCTGCGCGTACGTGGGCAGCAGGCCGATCGCGATCGTCGCGCCACCCATGAGGGAGAGCGTGATGACCAGCGTCTTCTTGCGGCCGATCTTGTCACCGATGTGGGAGAAGACGATGCCGCCGAACGGGCGGATGAAGAACGTCAGCGACAGCGACAGGTACGACAGCATCAGCGAGACGGCCGGGTCGTCGGTCGGGAAGAACTGCTTGTCGAAGATGAGGGCCGCTGCGGTGGCGTAGAGGAAGAAGTCGAACCACTCGATCGCGCTGCCGGAGAGGCTGCCGACCAGCACCCGGAGGTTGGTGGCCGGTTTCCCGACCGTGGACTGCTGCGAAGTCACGCGCCTGCTCCCGTCCGGCCCGCCACGTCGGGGGCCTCGAATGGCGTGCAACGTACAATTGCACCGACCGCGGACGCAAGGGCTTCCCGCGTCGTGAGCAGGGCGGATCCCGGTCAGCCGGCGTCGGCGGCGTCGCCCGCCGGACCCGCCGAGGCCCTCGACGACGCGCCCGAGCCCTGCCCCGACCAGACGTCGCGCACGTGCCTCAGGTGCCGGCGCATCCACGCCTCCGCGCCGGCCGCGTCGCCGGCCTCCAGGAGGTCGAGCAGCTCGTGGTGCTCCCGGATCGTGGCCACGAGACGACCCTCCTCGTGCAGGCCCTGGAGCCCGAGCAGCCGCGACATGCCGCGCAGCCGGCGGACCTCCTCGACCAGGCGCTCGTTCCCCGCGAGGGCGAGCACCTCGGTGTGGAAGGCCGTGTCGGCCGCGACGAACTCCTGCAGCTCGCCGGCCGCCGCCGTCGCGTCGATGCGGTCCGCGAGGGGGCGCAGCGCCCGCACCTGGGCGGCCGTCGCCAGCGTCGCGACGCGCGCCACCGTCGGCGCCTCGATGAGCTCGCGGATCTGGAGGATCTCCTCGAGCGCGACGTCGCCGAGCTCCACCACGCGGTAGCCCCGGTGCCGCAGCGTCTCGACCAGCCCCTCGCGGGTGAGCTCCATCATCGCCTCGCGCACCGGGGTCGCCGAGACGCCCAGCCGCTGGGCGAGGGCCGGGGCCGAGTAGATGGCCCCGGGCTCGAGCTCGCCGGCCACCATCGCCTCCCGCAACGTCACCAGGACGCGCGACCGGATGCTGTCGGGGACGTCCATCGACCCCAGGATCGACGGCCTGCCGCGGCCGCCCGCACCGCTGCTCATCTGCTGTCTCCTGGCCTCGACGTCACGGACGTGGCCAGGATGCCACGGGACCGCCACGGGTGTGCGCAGAGCGGACGCCCACGGCCCGGTCATGGGACCGGCCGGCCCGTCGGAGGGGTCGACGGGCCGGCCGGGGTCGGGGTGACGGTGCGCCCGCGCGGGGCGCTCCGTCGAGAGCGGGTCGGCTCAGCCGAAGGTCACCTCCAGCGTGCCGTCCGCGGCGAAGGACCAGTCGAGGTCGCCCGCGTAGGCGCCGCAGGCGGCGCTGTTGGAGCCGGACCAGAACTCGTTGGTGCCGTCGTCGCTCCCGACGATCCGGTCGTTGGAGCCGCTGTCGCACGACACGTTGCCGCTGAACCGGTGGCTGCCCTCGTCGAAGTTGAAGTTGCGCTCCTCGTTGCCGATGCTCACGTTGTCGGCGACCGTGATCGAGCCCGGGTTGCTGTTGTACGTGAACCCGTGCTTGCCGTTCTCGTAGGCGATGCTGCCCGTCACCACATGGTCGACGGGGATGTCCTCGCCGCCCAGCTTGTAGCCGTTGCGGTCGCCGCTGCCGGCCTGCGAGCCGTCCGACAGCGTGCCGTTGTCGTAGGAGAGCGAGTCCTCGATGGTCACCACGCCGATGGGGCCCGTGTCCGACTTGGCGTACAGGTCCCAGCCGTCGTCGATGTTGTTGTGGGACACGCAGTCGCGGAACACGTTGCCCTCGCCGACCGTCAGCTTGGCCGCGAAGCCGTCCGCATCCTCGCCGTCGGAGTCCACGTTGTCGTACGACTCGGAGGAGAGCACCAGGTTGTTCGCCGGCCACTCCGCCTTCGGCGCGCCCGCGACCAGGCGGGCGATCTGCAGGCCCGTGTCGGCGTTCCCGCGGGTGACGACGCGCTCGATCACGTTGTCGTCGCCGCCGAGCAGGATGCCGTTGTCGCCGGAGTTCTGGACCGTGATCCCGTACACGTGCCAGAAGTTGCCGCCGATGGCGAGGCCCCGGTTGGCGGAGTCCTCGGCCTGCGCGGAGAAGTCGAGCACCGGCGTCTCGCCCGGGTACGCCGACAGGAGCGTCCGCTCCGACGACGTGCCGTCGTTGCCCGGCTCGATCGTGAGCGTGTCGGCCAGGTCGTACTGGCCGCCGCGCAGGTAGATCGCCCCGCCCGGCTCCACGGCGGCGATCGCCGCGGCGACCGTCGTCGGGTCGGCCTCCGTGCCCGCCGCGCCGGCCGAGCCGTCGGGCGCCGCGTAGATCACCTCGCCGCTCGGGGTCGGCGGGTCGGTCGGCCCCGGGTCGGTCGGGTCCGTCGGGTCGGTGGGGTCGGTCGGGTCGGTCGGGTCCGTCGAGCCCTGGCCGGCGTACGTCTCCAGCTCGGCCACCTTCGGCGTGCCGGAGGCGCTGGTGATCTCGAGGTCGAGCTTGCTCAGCGTGGTCGTGGGCAGGTTGACGACGCCCGCGCGGCTGCCGGTCGCGAGCACGGCGCCGGTGTCGTGGTTGACGACGCGGAACCCCGTGATCGTGCCCGCGGAGCCGGCCGCCTCCACGACCTTGGCCTGCGACACGGTCTGCGGGGTCGACCACTTGACGGACACGCGACCCGTGGTGCTCGACGGCGACCAGAACGTGCTCAGGTTGCCGTCGGTCACGTTGCCGAAGCTGCTGCCCGACGCCTTGGACGAGCCGTCCGCGCCGGCGCCGAGGCTGAGGTTGGCCCCGCTCGGCTCGTCCGTCGGGGGGTCGGTCGGCTCGCCGGTCGGCGGGTCCGTGGGCTCGCCGGTCGGCGGGTCGGTCGGCTCCGGCGTCGTCGCCTCGCACGAGCCGTCGGACACCCTGAGGCCCTTGTTCGCCCCGGCGGTCGCGGCGACGACGTCCGGCACGCAACCGGCGTCGTCGAGCGAGTAGTCGTAGGGGATGCTGACCGTCGTCGTCGACGTCGGGTTCGGGCCGGCGGGGTTGTTGTCCTCGCCCGGCTCCGACCAGGTGACGTTGTCGAACGTGTTCCCGGCGACCTGCCAGTAGCCGGGCAGGTCGGTGTAGAACGTGCCGAGCACGTCCTTCGAGTCCTGGAAGTAGTTGCTGTCGACCTTCGCCTTGCCGCCGGCGCGCGCGTTGATGCCGGACTCGTGGATGTCGACGTAGTGGTTGTTGTAGATGTGGGCCGTCGCCCCGCGCAGCAGGGGGAGGCGCGAGTCGATGTTCTCGTAGAGGTTGTGGTGGTAGGTGACCGGCCCGTTGCCCAGGTCGCTGTCGCCCGAGCCGACGAGGCCGCCGCGGCCGGAGCCGCGAAGGATGCTGTAGGAGAGCGTCACGTACTTCGTGTCGCCCTTCATGTCGAAGAGGCCGTCGTAGCCCTCGGACTCGCCGCCCGAGGCCTCGAGCGTCACGTGGTCCGCCCACACGTTCGAGACGCCGGACTCCATGCCGATCGCGTCGCCGCCGTTGGACGTCGGGGAGCCCGACTTCTTGACGTTCTTGACCGTGACGTTCTGGATGATGATGTTGCTGGCCTCGCGGATGTGGATGCCCACCTGGTCGAACGTCGCGCCGCTTCCCACCCCGACGAGCGTGACGTTGCTGATCTGCTTCAGCTCGATCACACCGTCCGCGGTGTTGCAGCTGTCTCCCGAGACCTTGCTCGTGTTGCCGTGGTTGATCGTGCCCTCGACCTGGATCGTGATCGGGGTGTCCTCGGACGCGCGGCCGCACAGGGCCTCGTGGATCTGGGTGCCGGTCGTCGCCCTCACGACGGAGCCGCCGGAGCCGCCCGTCGTGCCGCCGTTCTGGGTGGCGAACCCGGTCACGCCACCCTCCGCGGCCTGGGCGCCGAGCGTCATCGCGGTGACCCCGATCGCGGCCACCAGTGACGTCGTCACCCCCGCCGCGAGAAGTCGTCGTTTCGCGTGCCGTCTCATCGTTGCTGCCTCACCTTCGTCGTCGAACGCGGGACCTGCAGCCGGTGCCGGGGCCGCTCCGCTCGGCGGAACGACCGCTGTCCGAACCCACATTGGTTACGAACAGATCACAGCAACCGGTTTCTTGACCGTAGGGGACCGGTTTCCCGGAGCGCAACCCCCAATTTCACCCGGTCCGCGGATCGACGCGTGTTGACGGGACCGCCGGACGTCAGGCGGCGGGCTCCGCAGAGCTCCGCGCCCACCCGGCCAGGAGGTCGGCCACCTGCACGCGCGGATCGCGGCGGGAGTCCACCTGCCGCACCCCGAGGAGCGGCGGCGGTGCGGGCGAGACCGCCGCGGCGAGGGTCGCGGCCAGGACGGCGGTGCGCTGCCGCGTCAGCGCGCTCTGCTCGTCGTGCACGACGACGACCGAGCGGCGGCCGTCGCTCCACCGCAGCACCGTCTCGGCCAGCGCCGGCACCAGCGGCTCGAGCGGGGGCGGGACGGCGGGATCGCCGTCGAGCAGCCGGTCCAGGACCGCCACGACGTCGCGCCGGGCCACGCCGGCCAGCTCCGGCACCCCGTCGGCCACCACGCCCGGGACCAGGGCGAGGAACCGGTCGACGGCGGCGCGGTCCGGCCGGCGCCGGTGCTTGAGGTGGGTCATCGCGACGAACGCGGCGAGGACGTCGGCCCGCTCCCGCAGGACGGCGACCGCGCCGACGCGGTCGTGACCGAGGCGCGTCCCGTCGACGTACGACGGCTCGCCCGTGAGCAGGTCGAGCACCCGCCCCGCGACGTGGTCGCGCTTGTCGACGACGTGCACCGTCGAGCGTCCCGCGAGCTCCGCCAGGAACCACGCCACCGCCTCCGGCTGCCCGGGCCGCAGCAGCAGGTGGGCCTTGTGCTCCGTCGTCCGGCGATGGTTGAACCGCGACCGCAGCGTGCCGAGCACGGCCGCCGCCTCGTCGCGGGTGAGGTCGACCCCCGCGTGCGCGATCACCGGCGACGCCGGGTCCAGCAGGTTCGTCCCGGTGAAGCCCGACTCGTCGCACGCGATCTCCACGATGGCGACCGGCCCGGACATGACGTCATCGTGGCGCGGCCGCTCGCCCACCACCACCGCATTCCGGGGACGGACCTGCCGTCTCCCCGTCCCTGCCGGCCGACCCCATGACAGATGTCACGGCCGAGGCGTGCGATCGGCACGGGAACCGGTGACTCCGGGCACTACCGAGCCTTCTCGCTCGCGGGTGGACTGGGTGCATCGTCCGACACGCCCCCGACACCCCCGGAGCACCTCGTGAATCTCGTCGACACCTTCCAGGACCTGGTCGCCCAGGTACCCGACCTGGTCCAGCCCCTGATCGTCGCGGTCGCGGCCATGGTCCCCTTCATCGAGGGGGAGGGCGGCGCGACCATCGGCATCATCGGCGGGATCCACCCCGCGGTCGCGGCCGTCGCCGCGATGCTCGGCAACTTCCTCGCCGTCACCGCCGTCGTGCTCGCCAGCGCCGGCGCCCGTGACGCGGTCGTGAACCGCCGCCGGGCGAAGGCCCGGCAGAGCAGCCCCGTCCCGGTGGGCTCCGGTCCCGCGCCGGGCGGCCAGGGCGCGCTCGCACCGGCGGAGGACCGCCGCGACGCGCGCCGCGCGAAGTTCCAGCGCGCCTACGAGCGCTACGGCGTCCCCGGCGTCAGCCTCCTCGGCCCGCTGCTGCTGCCCACCCACTTCACGGCCTCGATGCTGGTGGCGTCCGGCGTCGGCAAGGCGCGCGTGCTCGTCTGGCAGGCGGTGGCGATCGTCGGCTGGACCACGGTCACCGCCTTCGTCGCCAGCCGGCTGCTGAACCTCGTCTCCGGAACGGCTGCCTGAGACGCCGTCAGCGCACGACGTCGTAGACGAGCTTGACCACGCCGTTCGCGTACGCGGCCGACTCCCGCAACGACAGGGCGCGGCGGTCCGCGCCCTTCGTGCCGAAGATCGTCTTCCCCCCGGGGAGCAGGTACGGGAACACCAGCAGGTTGTAGCGGTCGACGAGGCCGGCCTCGCCCAGCCGCAGCGCGAGCTCCGCGCTGCCGTGGATGAAGATCGGGCCGCCGTCGGTCCGCTTGAGGGCGGCGACGTCCTGCGTGCCGCGCAGGATCGTCGTCGGACCCCAGCCGTCGACGAGGGCGTCGTCGTCGAGCGTCGACGACACGACGAACTTCGGGAGGTCCCGGTACGCCGCGTGGTCGTCGGAGCCGGGCCAGACCGCCGAGAACGCCTCGTAGCTGCGACGACCGAACATCAGGGCCGTCGTCTCCTCGAGCTCCTCGCCCTTGAGCGCGTACGCCTCGGGGAGGAACTCGGTGTCGAACACCCACCCGCCCCCGGGGTGGCCCTCGGCCGTCCCGCCCGGAGAGTCGACCGAGCCGTCGAGGGTGATGAATCCGGTGTAGACGAGCTCTCGTGCCATGGTCCCGCTCCTGTCGTGTGGCCTTCACTGCTGTCACTCCGAGGTCGAACGGCCGCGGCCCGGATCGACATCGTCGCGCGAACCGCCTGCGACCGGTGCGGCGTCAGGCAGGCAGCCCGAGGCTCCCCGGCGCCTCAGCACGATGGATACCGAGGTCGGTGCGGCCGGGCAGCAGGTCCGGGTGCAGCGCCCGGAGGTCCGACGGGTAGTCGCCGTCGCGCAGGCGGCGGAACGGCCGGCCGCGCTCGGTGCCGATCCCCGCGAGCCGCGCACGCAGCCGCTGCGCCTCGCGGTCCGCCGCGGCGGCGTCCAGGGAGTCGGCGTCGTGCACGACGTGCAGGTCGAGGGCCTCGATCCCGACGTACCAGAGCGCGCCGTGGGTGAGCGGGAAGAGCAGGGAGTCGAGGTCGCCGCTGACACCCCGGGGTCCCAGCGTGCGCTCGTCCTCGCCGACGGTCACCACGATGAGCGCCTTGCGCCGCGTGAGCCCGCCGTCGCCGTACCGTCGCGGCAGCCCGAGCACCGGGTCGAGGCCGTTGTCGTAGGCGAAGCCCTCCGTGAAGGTGCGGTCCAGCCAACCCTTGAGGATCGCCGGCGGCCCGTACCACCACAGCGGGAACTGGAGCACGAGCAGCTCCGCGCGAGCGACCTTCTCGTGCTCCGCCCGCACGTCCGGGGCGGTCTGGCCGCGGGCGTAGGCCTCCCCGGCCAGCGTGGCCAGGTTGCCGGGCCGGTCCGCGAGCTCGCCCAGGTCCCTCGCACCGAGCACGGGGTCGAAGCCCAGCTCGTAGAGGTCCGACGTCGCGACGTCGTGGTCCCGGGACAACGCCTCGACGCCGGCGCGGTACAGGTGGCCGTTGAGGGAGCTGCGGCGCGGGTGCGCGAGGACCCACAGCGCGGAGCCGGGGGTGGGCGTCTGGTCGACGGACATCGTGACCTCCAGGGGTGGGAGCGGATCGGAGCCTCGCCCGGTGCGTCGTGCGGGGCCGGGCTCCTCGGGTACGAGACGAGTCCACCCCTCGCCCGTGAGACGGAGAATGGTTGGAACGCTGGACCAGATACGTCGTCGTCTAACCTCGTGAGGGTGGACACCCTGACGGAAGTGCTCGACAACCTCCGCGCCTCGGGCTCCCTCATCGGGCAGGACGTGCTCACCGCGCCGTGGTCGGTCTGCGTCGAGGCGGGCCCCACGATCACGCTCGTGGCGATGCTCCGGGGTGACGGGTGGGTCCTGCACGACGACGCCGACCCGGTCCACCTGGGCACCCGGGACCTCGCGGTGCTCACCGGGCAGGGCAGTGCCCTCCTGGCCAGCGACCGCGAGGGCGGCGGTCACCCCATCTGCGCCCTGACCGCGGAGGGCGTCCGCGACGACGCGTCCGGGCAGCTCCTCGAGCAGGAACGTCTCGGCCACGGTGAGGCGGGCGGCACGTCGCCCCTGGTGGCCGAGCACGCGCTGCTGGCCGGGTCGTTCCGCACCTCGGGCCGCATCGCCGAGCGCCTGGTCGGTGCGCTGCCGCCCGTGCTCGTGGTGCCCCGCGCGCAGCAGAGCGCCCGCACGCTGGACCTGCTCGAGAGCGAGCTCGATCGGCAGGAGCCCGGCCAGCAGGCCGTGCTCGACCGGCTCCTGGACATCCTGCTGATCGGGGCCCTGCGGGACTGGTTCGCCCTGCCCCAGGCCGCCGCCCCCGCCTGGTACGGGGCCGCCGGAGACCCGGTGGTCGGCCCGGCGCTCAGGGCTCTGCACGCCGACCCGTCGCGCGCGTGGACCGTCGAGGCGCTGGCGCGCCGGGCCCGCGTCTCGCGGGCGACCTTCGCCCGCCGCTTCACCGAGGCGATGGGGGAGCCGCCCATCTCCTACCTCGCGGGCTGGAGGCTGTGCCTGGCGGCGGACCTCCTGCAGGAGCGCGACGACACCCTCGAGTCCATCGCCCGTCAGGTCGGCTACTCCAACGCCTACGCCCTCAGCGCCGCGTTCACCCGGGAGTACGGCGTGCGCCCGAGCCGGTACCGCTCCCAGGCCCGGCACGGCACCGAGCAGCCCGTGGCGTCGTGAGCCGGCCGGGCCGCACCGTCCCCAACGCAGCGAGGCCCGTCCATGGTGGCCTCCGGGTACACCCGGCTGCGGCCCGCAGGCACACCGGCCTCTCCGCGACGGTTTCCTGGCTGGGGCGGACGCCGCTCTTCAGTGGCGAGGGTCAGCCAGGGCTTGTTCGGAAGTACTGGTCAGGGGCGTTGCTGGAGCCAGGCGATGGGGGCGGCCGCGATCCGGGCGACGTCGCGCGGAGGGGCTGATCTCGGTGCGAGAAGGGCCTCCGGCCCGGGGACGTGGAAAGGGACGTCCCCGGGCCGGAGGCCCTTGCTGCGTGGTGCGACGCGTCAGACCTTCGGGGTCGCGGTGGTCGTGCCGCCCCCGTTGGTCGTGGTCGGAGCGATCGTGACGCGGTAGTTGTACTTGTGCGAGGCCGTGAACTTGTAGGTCTTCAGGCCGTACTTGTCCAGGGTGAGCGTCTTGCGCGTGTGCCAGCCGGTGGAGTTCTTGTACTGCACCTTCACCTTGGCGTACGAGTACGAGTGCCAGCCGGACGGGGTGTACCTCTTCAGGCCGATCTTGACGGTCTTGTGGCTGCCGCTCGAGGTCACCCGGACGACGTTGCCGTACTTGAGCTTGCCGTCGATCGAGGACTTCATCATGAAGGTGCCGCGGGAGTACGAGGCGTCCTTGAGCGTGACGTCCGGCGTGGTCGAGTTGTAGTCGGTGTCGACCACCACGCGCACGTTCTTCACCTTGAAGGTGCCGCGGCCCCAGGACGACTTCGCGGCGATGTAGGTGTCCAGGCTCTTGTAGTTCTGCGAGGCGACCGAGCCCAGGTCGAGGTTCTTCGCGACGCGGGTGCTGCCGCGGTAGACGTCGGCGGAGATGTCGGCCCACCAGTACTGGCCGTAGCCGCTGAGGTTGCCGAGCTTCACGCTCGTGTGGACGTCGTAGTACTTCGTCGCGGAGTTGGTCCCGGTGCTGCCGTTGGAGGGCGTGACCTTGATCGAGGTCACGTCGATCGCCGGGGCGGCGGCTGCGGTCGCGGGAGCGACGGCGGTGCCGAGCAAGAGCGAGGCCGCCGCCACCGTAGTGACCGCGAGCTTGGACAGGATGCGCATGGGGACCCTTTCGAGGGGAGAGATGAGCCGCGCGGATCCTATTCAGGTGCCCGTGATATGTGCCCGCCGAAACCACCGCCCGGACCGCCCAGAACCTGCGGTAGCGGATACCGGCGAGCGGCCTCGCCGGCGGGGCGACAGGTCGCGCAGGCCCGGGATGCCGGGCCTCACGGGGGCTGACCGGGCGGCCGTCGCCTCTCGGCCCGCCCTCCCGCGCGGCACGCGGCGGTCCTCCGAGGCCCGGAGATTTCACCCGCCCGGCCCACGCTCGGCCGCCTCCGCAGGTGCGCAGAGACCCCGGCCAGACAGCCACCCGCTCCTCACCGATCGGTAGGCATGAGGCGTCGCTTCTCCGTCCTCACGGGGAGGCCCCTCGCCAGCGAGGATCGACGGTGGCCGGGGCGGTGTGGTGGCGGTCGTGGTTGTCGTCGGAGCTCGGCGGGTGGGACGAGTCCGCTTGACCAGGCTCGAGACCAGGAGAGGGCTCGCGCCGTCACCCACAGCCGGATCAGACCTCCCGGAACGCAGAAAGTCCCGGCCAGGAGAACCTGACCGGGACTTTCCGAAGGCGTTCCGGCCCTGAAGCCGAAACCCTCCTCACGTGCGCGAGGGGGGAGTTGAACCCCCACGCCCTCTCGGGCACACGGACCTGAACCGTGCGCGTCTGCCTATTCCGCCACTCGCGCGTGCCGCAGAAGATTAGCACGGCGCCGGGGGTGCTCCCCAATCCCCTGCTGAGGGGTCCGCGCACCCCGGGAACGGCCCGGACCCGCCGCTGGCGGTGAGCGTGGCGGCCGTCACCGCGCCGTGACCTGCCGGTTCCGCTTCTGCGCCGAGCGTTCGCAGGAAATCCACACCGCGCGGAGGAGTGGTGCTGCGGCGCTGCCTACGATCTAGATAGTCTGCCCGCGGACGTGTCGGGCCAATGGGAGGAGGTGGCATGGGCGCCCTGGATCGCTTCGAGAAAGGCGTGGAGCGCGTGATGAACAACGCGTTCGCGAAGGTGGGTCGCAACAGCGAGATCAAGCCGGTCGAGCTGGCGAGCCGCCTGCGGCGCGAGATCGACGACCGCGCTGCCGTCGTCGGGCGCGACCGCACGGTCGTGCCGAACGAGTTCACGATCGAGCTGTCGTCCGCGGACTTCTCGCAGATCGACGCCTGGGGCGCGGAGACGATGGCCGACGAGCTGGCCACGAACCTCACCGAGTACGCCGCCTCGCAGCACTACGCCTTCGTGGGCCCGGTCAGCGTGTCGTTCGAGGAGCACGAGGACCTGCCGGGCGGCCGCTTCCAGCTCCGCTCCGCGACCGTGCGCGGCAACGTCGCCCCCGCCACGTCGGCGGCGCCGTCCACCCGCCACCCCCTCATCGACATCGACGGCCAGCGCTACCTGCTCACCGGCCCGGTGACGGTCATCGGCCGCGACGCCGAGGCCGACATCGTGGTCGACGACCCGGGTGTCTCGCGCCGCCACCTGGAGATCCGCGTGACGCCGGAGGGTGTCGTCGCGACCGACCTCGGCTCCACGAACGGCCTGTTCGTCGAGGGCCACCAGGTGCCCGCCGCCACCCTGCTGGACGGCAACACCCTGACCATCGGCCGTACCCGCATCATGTTCTGGACCGGCAGCGCCTCGGGCCAGCAGACCGAAGGCTGGTGATCCCCCCAGGATGAGTGAGCTGACGATCACCCTGCTGCGGCTGGGCTACCTGGTGCTGCTCTGGGTGTTCGTGCTCTCCGCGATCGCGGTGCTGCGCCGCGACCTGGCGCCGCGCGGCGCCCCGCGAGCCTCCAAGGCCGAGCGCCGTCGTGCCGAGTCGGCACCGGCCGCCGGTGCTCCCGCCGCCGCCGCGCCCGCGCCCGCCCGGCGCTCCGGTCCCACGCGCCTGGTCGTGACGACCGGCCCGCTGACCGGCACCACCCTCCCGCTGTCCTCGGCGTCGATCCTCATCGGGCGGTCGCCGGGCTGCACCCTCGTGCTCGACGACGACTACTCGTCGTCGCGGCACGCCCGCATCTTCCCGCAGGGTGACCAGTGGTACGTGGAGGACCTCGGATCGACGAACGGCACCTTCATCGGGGACACCCAGGTGTCGGGACCGCAGCCGCTGGCGCCGGGTGTCGGCGTCCGGATCGGCCAGTCCGTCGTCGAGCTCCAGGGGTGACCGCTCCGTGACCCTCACCCTGCGCTACGCCGCGCGGTCCGACGTCGGGCTCGTGCGGTCCAACAACCAGGACTCCGCGTACGCCGGGCCGCACCTGCTGGCCGTCGCCGACGGCATGGGCGGGCACGCGGGCGGCGACGTCGCGTCGCGGCTCGCGATCGCCGCCCTCGCGCCGCTCGACCGCACGGAGCACGGCCCCGAGGAGGCGCTGACCGACCTCGAGCAGACCGTGGAGCGTGCCCGGCAGGACCTGGTCCGGGTCAGCGACGCCGACCCCGAGCTGGTCGGCATGGGCACCACCGTCACCGCCCTCCTGCACACCGGCACCACCCTGGTGATGGCGCACCTCGGCGACTCGCGCGCCTATCTGCTGCGCGAGGGCCGCCTGACGCAGGTCACGGTGGACCACACGTTCGTGCAGCACCTGGTGGACACCGGCCGCATCTCGCCCGAGGAGGCGGAGCACCACCCGCAACGCAACGTCGTCATGCGGGTGCTGGGCGACTTCGACGTCGACCTCACGCCCGACATGTCGGTGCGCGAGGCGCGCGCCGGCGACCGGTGGCTGCTCTGCTCGGACGGGCTGTCCGGGTTCGTCTCGCCCGAGCAGATCACCGAGGTGCTCACCGAGACCTCGGCGCCCGACGAGGCGGCCGACCTGCTGATCACGCTGTCCATGACGGCGGGCAGCACCGACAACATCACCGTCGTCGTCGCCGACGTCGTGGAGGACGGCGACGCCCCCGCGACCGAGGACGCGGCGTCGGCCCCAGTCGAGGGCGCGACCGTGCCGCAGGTCGTGGGCGCGGCCGCGACGGGCGAGCTCCCCGCGGTCCTCCAGAACCCGGTCGAGGACCCGGCCGACGACCCCGTGCCCACCGAGCAGGACGCCGCCGACGACGACGCGGACGACCCCGAGGACGACGACGACGCCCGGCCCGCCCGCAAGCGCCGGCCCTGGATCACGGTGCTCGTGGTGCTCGTGGTGCTCGGCGGACTCGGGTACGGCCTGTGGCGCGCGTACGGCTGGACGCAGCAGCAGTACTACGTCGGCGTCGCCGACGGCGAGGTCGCCGTCTTCCAGGGCATCCCGGCCAGCGCCGGCCCCCTCACCCTCTCCACCCCGGTGGAGCTCACCGGCACCCCGGTCTCCGACCTGCCGGACTACTGGGCGGATCGCCTCGACGGGTCCATCCGGGCGTCGTCCGAGGCCGAGGCTCGCGAGCGAGCGGACCGGCTCATCACCGAGGCCGCCCCCGAGCCGACCCTGTCCCCCACCCCCTCCGCGACCCCGTCGAGCACGCCGTCCCCCTCGAAGAGCACGGCGACCTCGAAGCCCTCGAAGCAGCCCGCCGACTCCGAGCAGGCGGCGGGCACGACCGACAGCGCCGACAGCAAGGCCGACGGGGGGTCGAAGGGGTGAGCGCCGCCGTCGAGACCCCCGCCGGGCGCACGGTCGAGCCCACCGAACGCCGTCCCGCACGCCTGGCCGAGCTGTTCCTGCTGATCCTCGCCCTGACCGCGGGCATCAGCGCGTTCGCGATGGTCGGCCGCAGCGTCACGGGCGAGCTGCCCGGCGACTTCTGGGCCGTCAGCCTGCTCCTGGTGGGCATCGCCGCAGCCGCGCACATCGTGCTGCGCCTCCGCGCGCCGTGGGCCGACCAGGTGATCCTGCCCGCGGTCGTGCTGCTCAACGGGCTCGGCCTGGCCATGATCCTGCGGCTGGAGCTCGCGGGCACGAAGGGCGCCGACGCCTGGTCGCAGATGATGTACACCGCGCTCGGCGCGGTCATCGCGATCCTCCTCGTCTGGTTCCTGCGCGACCACCGCTGGATCCGCCGCCTCACCTACACGGCGATGCTGGTGGGCCTGGGGCTCGTCGTCCTGCCGCTGCTGCCCGTCATCGGGCGCGAGATCAACGGCGCCCGCATCTGGGTGAACATCGCCGGCTTCTCCCTGCAGCCCGCCGAGTTCGCGAAGATCGCGTTCGCGATCTTCTTCGCCGGCTACCTCGTGACCAACCGCGACACCCTGGCCCTGGCGGGCAAGAAGGTGCTCGGCCTGCAGCTGCCGCGCATCCGCGACCTCGGCCCGATCATCATCGTGTGGGCCGCGTCGCTGGCCGTCCTCGTCTTCGAGCGCGACCTGGGCACCTCGCTGCTGTTCTTCGGGCTGTTCGTCGCGATGCTGTACCTCGCCACCGAGCGGTTCAGCTGGGTGCTCATCGGCCTCGTGCTGTTCGCGGCGGGCGCGCTCGTCGCCGCGAGCGTGTTCCCGCACGTCGGCGCCCGCATGGACGTCTGGCTGCACCCGTTCGACAACGAGCTGTACAACGCGGTCGGCGGGTCGTACCAGATCGTGCAGGGCACGTTCGCGCTCGCCGCGGGGGGCCTGTTCGGCACCGGCTGGGGCGAGGGCTACCCGTACCTCGTGCCGTACGCCTTCTCCGACTTCATCTACTCCTCGCTGGGCGAGGAGCTCGGTCTCACCGGCCTGCTCGCCATCCTGCTGGCGTACCTGCTCATCGTGCAGCGCGGCCTGCGCACGGCGATCGCGGTGCGCGACGGCTTCGGCAAGCTGCTGGCCGGCGGCCTCGCGTTCGTCATGGCGCTGCAGCTCTTCGTCGTCGTCGGCGGCATCACGCGGATCATCCCGCTCACCGGCCTGACGCTGCCGTTCATGGCGCAGGGCGGGTCGTCGCTGCTCGCCAACTGGATCGTCATCGCGCTGCTGCTGCGGATCTCCGACAACGCCCGGCGCCCGTCGGCGCTGCCGATGCGCGGCACGGTCGCGCAGGGCGGCGCCATGCACGACCCCATCGTGGTCGGCGCGCACGACGGGACGACGCCCGGTGGCGGCGTCCCCGTCCGCCGGTCCGCCGCGGACGCGCCCTCGCGCGGGTCGACGCCGTCGCACCCCACCGAGGCGTTCGGCGGGCCGCTGGACCCCCGACGCGACGATCCCCGAGGCACGACTGGAGGTGAGCACCTGTGAACACGACCCTGCGCCGGCTCGCGAGCGTCGTCATGGTCATGTTCCTGGCGCTCATGGTGTCGACCACGTGGATCCAGTTCTTCCACGCCGACGAGCTCAACAGCGACACCCGCAACATCCGCTCGATCTACGCCGAGTACGGGCGCGCCCGCGGCCCGATCGTCGTCGGGGGCGAGGCGGTCGCGCTGTCCAAGCCCGTCGACGACGAGTTCGGCTACCAGCGCGAGTACACGAACGGCAAGCTCTACGCGCCGCTGACCGGCTTCTTCTCGCTGGCCAACGGCACGACGGCGATCGAGCACGCGGAGAACGACTACCTCAACGGGCAGGCCGACGCCCTGTGGGTGGACCGGCTGCAGAACCTGCTCACCGGTCGTGACCCGGAGGGCTCGTCGGTGGAGCTCACCATCGACCCGAAGGCGCAGAAGGCCGCCTGGGACGCGCTCGGCGACCAGCAGGGCGCCGTCGTCGCGCTCGACCCGAAGACCGGCGCCGTCCTCGCGATGGTGTCCAAGCCCTCCTTCGACCCGAACGACCTGGCGTCGCACTCCACCAAGGAGGCAGGCCAGGCGTACACCGACCTGCTCAACGACGACGACGACCCGCTGGTCAACCGCGCCACGGCGTGGAACCCGCCCCCGGGCTCGACGTTCAAGCTCGTCACGACGGCCGCCGCGCTCGAGAGCGGCGACTACACGCCCGACACGGTGATCGACGCCCCGTCCACCTACACCCTGACCGGCACGAGCACCCAGGTCGGGAACTTCGCGGGCACCTCCTGCGCCTCCTCGGGGGAGATGACGCTGGCCGACGCGCTGCGGATCTCCTGCAACACGGCCTTCCTGGGTCTCGGTGGCGAGCTCGGCGCCGACGCGATGAACGAGCAGGCCGAGAAGTTCGGGTTCGGCAGCAGGTACGAGGTCCCGTTCTCGACCGCCGCGAGCCAGTACGACCCCGACCCGGACGAGATGAACTCCGCGCAGGTGGAGCTGTCCGGAATCGGCCAGGGCAGCGTGGCCGCCACGCCGATGCAGGTCGCCATGGTCTCCGCCGCGATCGCGAACGGCGGCGAGGTCATGCAGCCCTACTCGGTCGACACGGTCCGCGACCCGCAGCTCGAGGTGGTCCGCCAGACGTCGCCCACCAGCCTCGGCCGTGCCGTCTCGGACAAGACCGCGAGCCAGCTCACCGACATGATGAAGAGCGTCGTCGAGTCCGGGTCGGGCACCACCGCCCAGATCCCGGGCGTCCAGGTGGCCGGCAAGACCGGCACCGCCCAGCACGGCGACAACTCCCAGCCGCCGCACGTGTGGTTCACCGGGTTCGCGCCGGCCGACGACCCGCAGGTCGCGGTGGCCGTCGTCGTCAAGAACGGCGGCAAGCTCGGTGGCCAGGCCACCGGCGGCTCGGTGTCCGCGCCGATCGCGAAGGCCGTCATGGAAGCGGTGCTGAACGGATGAGGCCGTCCACGGGGCTCGCGCTCGGCGAGCGTTACCGCCTCACGCGCCGGATCGCCATCGGCGGCATGGGCGAGGTCTGGGTGGCCGACGACGGCTACCTGGGCCGGGAGGTCGCCGTGAAGGTGCTCCGCGAGGAGTACACGGGCAACGAGGACTTCCTGCGCCGCCTGCGCACGGAGGCGCGCAACAGCGCCGCCCTGTCGCACCCGAACATCGCGCAGATGTACGACTACGGCGAGCAGGACGGCGCCGGCTTCCTCGTCATGGAGCTGGTGCTGGGCGAGCCGCTGGCCGACCTGCTGGAGCGCGAGCCCGTCGTCGCGCCCCGCAAGCTGCTGCCGATCCTCGCCGCCACGGCGCGGGGCCTGCACCACGCGCACCTGGCCAAGGTGGTGCACCGCGACGTCAAGCCCGGCAACATCCTGCTGGAGCACGGCGGCAGCGTGAAGATCACCGACTTCGGCGTCTCGCTCGCCGCGAACCAGGCCCCCATGACGGCCACCGGCATGGTCATGGGCACGGCGCAGTACCTGTCGCCCGAGCAGGCGGTGGGGCAGCCCGCGACGGCGGCGTCCGACCTGTACGCGCTCGGCGTCGTCGCGTACGAGGCGACGGCGGGCAAGCGCCCGTTCACGGGCTCGACGCCGGTCGACATCGCCGTGGCGCACGTCAACGCCCCGGTCCCGCCCCTGCCCACGCACGTGCACCCGGGTCTCGCGGACGTCATCGGGCGCATGCTCGAGAAGGACCCGTCGCGCCGACCCGAGTCGGCCGCCGCGCTCGCGGGGGAGCTCGAGTCGCTCGCCCGCGAGATCGCGGAGGACCCGCTGGGCGCCCGGTCCCGGTCCGCGCGGCGCGCCGCCGCCGCCCGCCAGGGCGCCCGACCCGCCCGCGCCGTCCCCGCGCACGCCGCCCCCACGACGCCGCGACCCGCCGGCCCGGCCGGCCCCTCAGGTCACGCCGGCACCGCCGGGCCGAACGCTCCCGCCGGCCCCGCCACGCCGCCGTCGGCCGCGCTGCCGGTCGCGTGGTCGTCGGTCACGCCGTCCGACGACGAGCGCACGACGGCCTCCGGGCCGGCGCGCCACGGCGACGAGCCGGCCCCGCCGACGCCCGTCGACGACCTCGCCGCCGGCCGCGCCTACCCGCTGCGCCGCGACGTGCGCGCCGGCGCCCACGACGCCCGCCGTCCCCCGGTGCGCAAGACCGCCCCGACCGGCACCCGGAGCCGTTCGGCGTCCCGCGCCGCGCCCGAGGCGAAGCCGGAGCGCCGGACGTCCACGTCGACGGGCCAGCGCTTCGGCCCCCTCGGGCGCCTCTCCTGGCCGCTGCTCGCGCTGCTCGGCCTCCTCGTCGTCCTGCTGCTCGCCACCATCGTGCAGGCCATGGCGGCCGACGCCGGGGGCCAGGCGGCGGCCCTCCTGGTGGGACCGGCCCTCGCGGTCTCCCGCCCCTCCCGCACGGCTGCCCCTCCCTCCTCTGGGATGATGCTCCGAGACACGCCGCGCGCCCCGCGCGCGGCCATGACCGAGAAGGACTTCTGAGTGGTGGACAACACGCCCCGGGTACTCGCCGGCCGCTACGAGGTCGGTGAGCTCATCGGCCGCGGCGGCATGGCCGAGGTGCACATCGGGCACGACACGCGCCTGGGTCGCACCGTCGCGATCAAGGTGCTGCGGTCCGACCTCGCCCGCGACCCGTCCTTCCTGGCACGGTTCCGTCGCGAGGCCCAGTCGGCCGCCGCGCTGAACCACCCCGCCATCGTCGCCGTGTACGACACCGGTGAGGACACGCACACGGACACGCAGGGCGCATCCGTGCACGTCCCGTTCATCGTCATGGAGTACGTCGAGGGCCACACGGTCCGCGACATCCTCCAGGACGGCGCGGCGGTGCCGATCGAGGAGGCCGTCGAGATCACGGCCGGCATCCTCAGCGCGCTCGAGTACTCGCACCAGGCCGGCATCGTGCACCGCGACATCAAGCCCGCCAACGTGATGATCACGCCGACGGGCGCGGTCAAGGTGATGGACTTCGGCATCGCCCGCGCGATGGCGGACTCCGCCGCGACCATGACGCAGACGCACGCCGTCATCGGCACGGCCCAGTACCTGTCGCCCGAGCAGGCCCGCGGCGAGACGGTGGACGCCCGCAGCGACCTGTACTCCACCGGGTGCGTGCTGTTCGAGCTGCTCACCGGGCGCCCGCCGTTCATGGGCGACTCCCCGGTCGCCGTGGCGTACCAGCACGTCGGGCAGGCGCCGCAGCGACCCAGCGAGCTCGCCTCGGACGTGCCCGAGGTGCTCGACCGCATCGTGCTCAAGGCGCTCACGAAGGACCGCGACGCCCGCTACTCGACGGCGGCGGAGTTCCGCGCGGACCTCGAGACCGCGCTGCGCGGGGGCGACGTCACCGCGCCGCTCATCGGCGCGGCCATGGCCGGCGCCGCGGCGACGCAGGTCATGGGCCAGCCCCAGGGCACGCAGGTGATGGACCCGGCGAGCACGTCGCAGTGGGGCACCACCGGTGTCCAGGGCGCGAACGGCGAGCCCGACGACGAGAAGAAGAGCCGCAAGGGGCTCATGTGGACGCTCATCGCGATCGGCGCCGTCGCGCTGGCCGCGATCATCACGTTCCTCGTCATGAACGGCGCCGAGGCCAAGACCACCGTGCCCGAGCTCAAGTCCAACGTCACGCCCGCCGAGGCGGAGCGGGAGATCACGGCCGCGGGGCTCGAGTACGAGCAGGCCGTGGACACCGAGTCCACGGAGCCGGAGAACACCTTCCTGGGGCAGAACCCGGCGGGCGGCGCCGAGGTGGACCGCGGGACCATCGTCACCGTGACGTTCTCCGCCGGCCCGGACACCGTCGCCGTGCCGAAGCTCTCCGGCCTCACGCAGGACGAGGCCGAGGCAGAGCTCGAGAAGCTGAACCTCACGCTCGGCGAGGTCTCGCAGGAGAACAGCAAGGGCGTCGAGAAGGACCACGTCGTCAAGTCCGACCCGGCCGAGGGTCAGGCGGTCAGCGAAGGATCGGCCGTCGACATCGTCGTCTCCACCGGTCAGGTCGACCTGCCGAACCTGGTGGGCATGACCGAGGGCAAGGCCAAGGAGACGATCACCAACCTCGGGCTCAACTCGGAGACCAGCACCGAGGAGAGCGACGAGAAGGCCGGCACCGTGATCCGCCAGAGCCCGCAGTCCGGTTCGGTCCCGCAGGGCAGCGGGGTCTCGATCGTCATCGCCAAGGAGAAGGCCCCGGAGATGACGACGGTGCCGAACGTCGTCGGGCAGACTGCTGCGGACGCCCAGGCCGCCATCAGCGGCGCGAGCCTGAACCCGCAGATCACCTTCGAGCCCTCGGACGACGTGCCGAACGGCACGGTGATCTCCCAGGACCCGGAGGGCGGGGAGGCCGAGGTCGGCTCGAACGTCGCCGTCGTGGTGTCCAGCGGCCCGGAGGCGGAGGAGACGCCCACGGGGGAGCCGTCCGGCGACCCCACGGACGACGAGACCGACGACGCCGGCGGGCTGCCGGGTCTCGACCTCGGCGGCGACAGCTAGGGCCGGTCGAGCTCCCCAGCCGCATCGGATCCACTAAGGTCGCTCAGCATGACCGAGGTCGACATCTCCGCCGGCCTCGTCCGCGACCTGCTGCGGGACCAGCACCCGGACCTGGCGGAGCTGCCCCTCCGCGAGGTGGAGGGCGGCTGGGGCAACCAGATGTGGCGGCTCGGGGACGAGCTCGCCGTGCGCATCCAGCGGATGGATACCGTCCCCGATCACCAGCTCAAGGAGCGCCGGTGGCTGCCGCTGCTCGCCCCGCGTCTGCCGTTGCCCATCCCCGTCCCGGTGCGCAGTGGTGCGCCCTCCGAGCGGTTCCCCAAGGTGTGGACGGTCATGACCTGGGTGCCGGGCACGCCGCTGGACCACGCCTCGATCACCCGCGGCGAGCACGCGGCCGACACCCTGGCGGCGTTCCTCCGGGCGCTGCATGTGGCAGCGCCCGCCGACGCACCGACGGAGGGCGGGCGCGGCGCGCATCCCCACGACTGGTCGGACGGCTTCGACCACTTCTTCGACTCGGTCGACGCCGACGCGATCGGTTCCGACGCCGCCGACGTCCGGGCGGTCTGGGACGACGCGGTCTCGGCCGCGGCGTGGACGGGTCCGCCGGTGTGGGTGCACGGCGACCTGCACCCCGCGAACGTGGTCGTCGCGGACGGGACGCTGGCCGGCGTCGTCGACTTCGGTGACCTGTCCGCCGGCGACCCGGCGTCAGACCTGGCGGCCGCCTGGGTCCTGCTGCCGAAGGGCGCGGCCGCACGCTTCTTCGCCACCTACGGGGAGGCGGACGACGCGACGGTCCGGCGCGCCCGCGGGCTGGCCGCGCTGAAGAGTCTCTTCCTGATGCTGATGGGTCAGAACGGGGACCGTGGCCTTCCCGGCGGCAAGCCGGCATGGGGTCCAGCCGGACGGGCGGCTCTCGACCGGGTCCTGGCGAGCGTCTGACCCGGCTTCCCGACGAGCCGCTCGCGACGACGTCAGCCCTGGTGCACCAGCGGTGCCATGCCGGCGGACCGCTCGACCGCGCCGTCGTCGCCGCACACGGCGAGCCAGTTGGCGAGCAGCCGGTGCCCGCCCTCGGTGAGCACGGACTCGGGGTGGAACTGCACACCGTGCAGCGGCAGCTCGCGGTGCTGGAGACCCATGACGACGCCGCTCGCCGTCGCGCCCGTCACCTCGAGCTCGGCGGGCACGGTCTCCGGGAGCACGGCGAGGGAGTGGTAGCGCGTGGCCGTGAACGGCGACGCGAGGCCGTCGAGCACGCCCTCGCCGTCGTGCTCGACGAGGCTGGTCTTGCCGTGCATGAGCTCCGGCGCGTGCGCGACCGTGGCGCCGTACACCTCCGCGAGGGCCTGGTGGCCCAGGCACACGCCGAGCATCGGCGTGCGGGAGCGGGCGCAGGCGCGGATGACGTCCTCCGACGAGCCGGCCTCCTTCGGGGTGCCGGGGCCCGGGGAGACGAGCACGCCGTCGAAGGGCGCGCCGTCCGCGTCGTGGAAGACGCCGTCGGCGTCGGGCTCGGGCACCGCGTCGTTGCGCACCACGACGGTGCGTGCCCCGAGCTGGTCGAGGTAGCCGACAATCGTGTAGACGAACGAGTCGTAGTTGTCGACCACGAGGATGCGCGGGCCGGCGGGGGTGGGGGCGGGGGTGGTCATGGCTGTCTCGCTTCGGGGAGGTGGTCAGGCGGGCTGCGGGGCGGGACGGCGGCCACGCCATCGCCGGCCCGGCCCCGGCACCGCGGCGCCCACGACGGTCGTGGCGCTCACGAGAACACGTCCGTGCCGGCGGGGACCGTCGCGTACTTCATCTCGGAGCTGCCGGTGTACGCGGGGAGCTGGAGCGTGCCCGCGTCCTTGACCGACCAGCCGAGGGCGACCCAGTCGACGTACTGCTGGTAGATCGCGACGCCCGGGTCCGCGTCGAGCGAGTCCCGCAGCTCCTGGGGGTCGCCCACCGCCTCGATCACGTACGGAGGGGAGAAGACCTTGCCGTGCAGCAGCAGGATGTTGCCGGAGCAGCGGAACGCCGACGTCGCGGTGACGCGCTCGCCCTGCAGCGTCATCGCCTCGGCGCCGCCCGCCCACAGCGCGTTGATCACGTGCTGCACGTCCTGCTGGTGCACGACCAGGTCGTCCGGCCGCACCCCGGCGATCGACTGGCTGGACGCGGGCGCATCGTCGAGCGCCACCCGCAGCCCGGGCCCCGAGACGGCCGCGGCGCCGGTGACGACCGACTCGTCGGCCACGAGGTCGGCGCTCCGCGTGGGCAGGTCCGTGCCGGTCTGCTTGCCGAGGTCGTCGATCTCGGCCTCGAGCTCGTTCATGCGGTCGGTGAGGCCGGCCACCCGGTCGGACTCCGTGGTGACGAGCTCGGCGAGGTCCTGCGGGTCGCGACCGTCCTTGGTGTCAGCGAGCTGCGCGCTGGCGGTGAACAGGAGCCCGGACGCGGCGAGGACGCACGCGACGGTCGCGCTCTGGCGCAGTCGGCGGTTCATCGGCACCCCTGTCAGTCCCCTGCTGTCCTTCTCGAGCCTGCTGACGACTACGCTAGTCGA
Organism: Isoptericola sp. NPDC056573; assembly: GCF_042793335.1. NCBI lineage: Bacteria > Bacillati > Actinomycetota > Actinomycetes > Micrococcales > Promicromonosporaceae > Isoptericola > Isoptericola sp. NPDC056573. Next base: position 438,335 of record NZ_JBHTUY010000002.1, on the reverse strand, counting down.
CAGAATCGCCGACGGTGGCGGGCATCCGGCCCGCGGCCGCCACCCACCCGTCCGGACAGGAGACCTCCCCGTGCCCGAGTCGAAGTCCCGCAAGAAGAAGAGCACGCCCGACGAGCAGCCGGTCACGCCGAAGGCGAAGCCGCAGGGCAACCCCCGCTGGCTGGTGCCGACGATGCTCACGCTCATGCTGCTGGGCCTCGCGTGGATCGTCCTGTACTACCTCACGGCACAGGGCCTGGGGCTCCCGATCCCGGCGCTCGGCGCCTGGAACCTCGCCGTCGGGTTCGTGCTGATCATCGCGGGTTTCGGGCTCACCACGCGCTGGCGCTGACGCCAGGACTTCCACCCGTGTAGTTCGTTCCACACCTGTGGGCAACCCTGTGGACGACGGGTCGGGCCGTGCGGTCAGAGCCAGCCGACGGAGGCGTACTTCCACAGGGTCGCGGCCACGAGGACGACGGCCACCCCCAGCGGCAGCAGCCATCCCACGAGCGCCTGCCGCTCGCGGGGCGCGAAGGCGAAACCTGCGCCCATCGCCAGTCCGACCGCCAGGCCGCCCAGGTGCGCCTGCCACGCGATCCCGCCGACGAAGAACGGGATCGCCATGTTGATGGCGATGAGCACGAGGATCTGCGCGGCGCTGCGCCCGGTGCGGCGCAGGACCGGGATGATCGCGCCGAACAGCCCGAAGACGGCCCCGGAGGCCCCGACGACGGCGGTGTTCCACCCGCCGTCGATCGTCGGCGTCGCGAGCAGCAGGTAGCCCACCGAACCGCCGATCGCCGACAGCACGTACAGCGCGACGAAGCGTCCGCGCCCGAACGCCTGCTCGAGGAACGGGCCGGTGAGCCACAGGGCGTACATGTTGAACAGGATGTGCAGGATGCTGGTGGAGTGCAGGAACGCCGCGGTGAGGAAGCGCCACGGCTGGTCCAGCCCCACGGACGGGGCGAACGCCCACCGTTGCGTCCACTCACCGCCCGTGACGAGCTGCAGCACCCAGCTCACCACGCACAGCGCGACGATCGTCAGCGTGACGACCGGCCGCCCGCCCCGCACCGTGCCCCCGAACATCGTGCGCGCGCTCGGGACCGCGCGCGACGCCTCCTTGACGCAGTCGACGCACTGGATCCCGACGGCGGCGGGCCGCTGGCACTCGGGGCACGTCGGCCGGCCGCAGCGCTGGCAGCGCACGTAGGAGACGCGGTCCGGGTGCCGCGGGCACACCGGCGGCGCGTCGGCAGGCTGTCCGAACTGCGGGGCTGGCGGTGTCGAGATGAGTCGGCCCTCCGTGAGGCGATGGAAAGGTCGGGGTCGGGAACCTCGTCGCAGTTCCATCTTTCCCGAAGTGGAGCGCCCCTTGGGCGCGTGAACGGGACTGCGACGAGGTTCCCGACCCCGACCGTGACCAGGTGACCCGGTTTCGGTCTGTGTCGGTCAGTCCTCGATGGTGACGCTGTTGATGACGATGTCCTGGACGGGGCGGTCGCCCGGTCGGGTCGGGGTGTCACCGATCGCGTCGACGACGGCGCGAGAACCGTCGTCCACGACCTTGCCGAAGATGGTGTGCTTGCCGTTCAGCCACGGGGTGTCGCCCGTCGTGATGAAGAACTGCGAGCCGTTGGTGCCCTCGACGGCGCCCGTGACGGGGTTGCGGCGCTTGCCGGCGTTCGCCATCGCGAGGATGTACTTGCCGTCGAACTGGAGCTCGGGGTGGATCTCGTCGTCGAAGGTGTAGCCGGGGCCGCCGGTGCCGGTGCCCAGCGGGTCCCCGCCCTGGATCATGAAGTTGTCGATGACGCGGTGGAAGATCACGCCGTCGTACAGGGGGTCGTTGCGCTCGGCGCCCGTGGCCGGGTCCGTCCACGTCGTGGTGCCCTTGGCCAGCCCGACGAAGTTCGCGACGGTCTTGGGCGCGTGGTTCGGCAGCAGCTCGATGCGGATGTCACCGGCGGTGGTGTGGAGGGTTGCGAACATGCCCTCATCCTCTCACCCTCCCTCTCACCATCCGTCTCCACGACCCGCACGGCGCGACCCGCGCGTACCGCTGCAGGCCAGAGCGCCAGGTGGCACAGTGGGTCCATGGTGCGAAAGAACGTGGGCGACAGCGTCAAGGACACTGCCAAGGACCAGGCCGAGAAGCTCTCCGCCAAGGTGAGCTCGACGATCAACGACATCGACACCGAGAAGCTCAAGGGCTCCGCGACCGAGGCGGCCGCCGTCCTGGTCGACGTCGGCGCCCGTGCTGCGGGCGGGGCGAAGGACGCCGCGAACCAGGCCAAGGACTGGGCCGAGCCGCGGGTCGACTCGTTCCTCGAGTGGCTCGTGCCCCGCGCCGAGAAGGCGTGGCGCGAGAGCGTGCTCGCGGCGGCGCCGCGGGTCGAGAAGGCCGCCGACAAGGCGGGCCCGCTCGTGGACACCGCGCACGACAAGATCGTGGACGACTACCTGCCGCGGGTCGTCACCGCCTTCAACGAGGCGGCGACGCGCGCCGGGGCCGCCGCAGGTGCGGCCGGCGTCCTGGCGGCGGACGCCGCGCGCGACGCCGCGGAGAAGGCCGGACGCGCGGGCAAGAAGGCCGCGAAGAAGGCGGCCAAGGAGGCCACCAAGGCCCAGGCCGCCGCGGAAAAGGCGGCGGAGAAGGCCGCCAAGGAGGCTGAGAAGTCCGGCAAGGGCAAGGGGCTCTTCTGGTTCCTCGCGCTCGCCGGGGCCGCCGTGGCCGGCTATGCCTTCTGGCGCCGCGCCCAGCCGCAGAACGACCCGTGGGCCGAGCCCTGGGAGCAGCAGTCGGGCCCGGACTACGACGGCGCGGCCCGCGACGCGCGGCACGCCGTCGCCGACGCGGCGGAGGCGGTCGGCGAGGCCGCGGGGCACGCCGTCGCGAAGGGTCGCGAGGCCGCCGAGCGCGCCTCCGAGAAGGCCGCCGAGCTCGGCGAGGAGGTCACCGAGGCCGTGGACAAGGCCAAGGACAAGGCGACCGACGCCGCCAAGAAGGCCACGAACCGCACGCGCTCTGCTGCCCGCAAGACCGAGGACGCCGCCGAGGACGCGGCGGACGCCGCGAAGGACACGGGGGAGGGCGACAAGGCCTGATCCGACCCGCCGTCCGGGACGGCACCGCACCGCTCGCCGCAGGGCCCCGTCCACAGGACGGGGCCCTGCGGCTCTCGGTCGGTCGTCAGCCGGACGGCACGTCCTGGAACGCCCGGACCTCGACCCGACCGCCGAGCGCCTCGGCCGCCAGGGTGCCCCATGCGATGGCCGCGGCGTCGTCCGCCGCCTCGATCACCCAGAGCCCGCCGAGGTACTCGGGAGCCTCGACGAACGGTCCCGGGGCGACGGTCGCCGTCTCACCCGACCCGTCGATCGTCGTGGCCGTGCTCGGCGGGTGCAGTCCTCCGGCGAACCGCAGCGCGTCCGCGGCCTCCAGCGACTCGTTGAAGGCGCCCACCGCCGCGAGCGTCGCCTCCAGCTCGTCCGGGTCCATCGTCGCCATCGTGGGTTCGGTCTCGGAGTCGTGCGGCACGGACAGCAGGTACAGCGTCATCGTGACCCCCTCGTCGTGACGGCCGGCCGGACGGCGGGCCCACCCACCACCATGCGGGACCGGGGGCGGGGGCTCAACACCTCGGGCACGCCGGCACGGAACGACGAGACCCCGCACGCCGGCAGGCGTACGGGGTCTTCGGTGGTGGAGCCAAGGGGACTCGAACCCCTAACCCCCTGCTTGCAAAGCAGGTGCGCTACCAATTGCGCCATGGCCCCTGGCGGCCTCGTCAGACGGGCCGGGCGTGCTCAGTCGATGGTGTCGGTGACCTCGGACCACAGGTCCCGGTCGGCCGAGTCCTCGTTGAGACGGCGCCAGACCAGGTAACCCGCGCCCAGCGCGAGCAGGAGGACGAACAGCTTCTTCATCTTCTGCCTCCTCGTCACGACCGTCGTCGTGCGTCTCGGGCCCGGGCCTGAGGTGGCCTGGAGTGGGGCTAGGAGGACTTGAACCTCCGACCTCTTCCTTATCAGGGAAGCGCTCTAACCGTCTGAGCTATAGCCCCGAGCGCGCCCCCGCGAGGGAGCGCGTGCAGCACGGAACATTACCGTACGCGCGGGTCCGTTCCCAAACCGGGGGTGCCGTCGCGCGGTGTGACGTCGGTCCCGGTCGGGACGGGGTTCACTCGTCCGTCAGCGTGAGGTGCACGCCGCCGACGAGTGCTGCGGTGATGTTGTACAGGATGGCCATGATCGTGGCGAGCGCGGTCAGCAGCACCACGTTGACGATGGCGATCAGCACCGACAGGGAGACGACCCGGTCGAACTCGATGAACTGCATGAGGTTCACGGCCTGCGGGCCGATCGTCTCGCTCAGGAAGCCCTGGATCTTCGCGAACGTGCCCATGTCGTTGAGCACGTACCAGACCACCATCGTCGCGACGACGGTGATGAAGCCGATCGCGACGGACAGCAGGAACGCCAGCTTCATGATCGACCACGGGTCGACGCGCGAGACCGACAGCCGCACGCGGCGCGCGCCGGCGCCGGGCTGCGCGGCCCCGACCATCGGGCTCCCCACGGGGGCCGCGGCGGCGGGAGCGGCCGTCCCGTGCACGCCGCCGGCCGAGTAGTGCATCTCCGGACGCGGCTCGGCGGGCTTCGCGGCGTTCTTGGCCGTGCCCGCGACGCCGGTGCTGCCCGCGCCGTCCTGCGCCTTGGCCGGCGCCTCCGGCATGACCGACTGGACCTTCTTCGCCGCACTCCGCGCGGCGGCGAGGGCGGCGGCAGCGGCCTTCACCGCGCCTTCCTTGACGGGGGACGCGCCCTGGGCGGCGGTGGTGCCGTCCGAGGTGACGCCGGCAACGGGCGACGGGGCGGCGACCGGCGGTGCGGGCGGTGCGGGCACCTCACCGAGTCGGACGGCGCCGGCGGACGCCGCGGCCGGTGCCGCGCCCGCAGCCGGGCTGCGGCGATGGGTCGAGTCGTCGATCTCCGCCTCCCGCGTGGGAGGCGCCGACGACGCCCGGGTCGACGCGCTGTTCTCCGTCATCAGTCCTCGTCCCCGCTCGTGGTCTGCTCGTCGGCGGCCTGCTCGTCCACGCTAACCGACTCGTCGCCGCTTGCCTCGTCGACGTCCCGACGCTCGACGTTACGGGCGACGGCGATGATGCGGTCCCCGCGGTCGGGCTTCGCGAACGTCACGCCCTGCGTGGTGCGGCCGGTGAGGTTCACCTCCGCGACCGCCGAGCGCACGATCTTGCCACGCTCCATGATGACCAGCACCTCGTCGTCCGCCTCCGTGACCAAGGCCCCCACGAGGTCTCCACGAGCCTCGACCAGGTTGGCGACCTTGATGCCGTAGCCGGCGCGGCCCTGGACGCGGTACTCCGTGATCGCGGTGCGCTTCGCGAAGCCGCCCTCGGTCACGACGAACAGGTCCGTCCCCGGGGTGACGACGTCCGCGTTGAGCAGCTCGTCCTCCTCGCGGAACTTCATGCCGGTGACACCGGACGTCGCGCGGCCCATCGGGCGCAGCGTGTCGTCGTCGGCGGGGAAGCGGATCGACTGGCCCTTGCGGGACACGAGGATGAGGTGGTCGTCCGCGTTCACGAGCCGCGCCGCGACGAGCTCGTCGGGGTTGCCCTCGTCGTCCTCGCGCAGGTTGATGGCGATGAGGCCGCCCGAGCGCGGCGAGTTGTACTCGCCCAGGCGGGTCTTCTTCACCAGGCCGCGACGGGTCGCGAGCACCAGGTAGTCCGCCGCCTCGTAGTCGGGCAGGTCCAGCACCTGGGCGATGTGTTCGCCGGGCTGGAACGCCAGCATGTTCGCCACGTGCTGGCCCTTGGCGTCCCGACCGCCCTCGGGCAGCTCGTAGCCCTTGGCGCGGTACACCCGGCCGAGGTTGGTGAAGAACAGCAGCCAGTGGTGCGTCGTCGTGACGAAGAAGTGCTCGACGATGTCGTCCTCGCGCAGCGCGGCGCCGCGCACGCCCTTGCCGCCGCGCCGCTGGGCGCGGTAGCTGTCCGAGCGGGTGCGCTTCGCGTACCCGCCGCGCGTGATCGTGACGACGACCTCCTCCTCGGGGATGAGGTCCTCGACCGACATGTCGCCGTCGAACGGCAGCACCGTGGTGCGGCGCTCGTCGCCGTAGCGCGCGACGATGTCGTCGAGCTCGTCCTGGACGATGGTCCGCTGGCGCTCCGGCTTCGCGAGGATGTCCTTGTAGTCCTCGATCTCCCGCTGGAGGGAGTCGTGCTCGTCGATGATCCGCTGGCGCTCGAGGGCGGCGAGCCGGCGCAGCTGCAGCGCCAGGATCGCGTTCGCCTGCTGCTCGTCGACGTCGAGCAGCTCCATCAGGCCGGTGCGGGCCTGCTCGGCGTCGGGGGAGCGGCGGATGAGGGCGATGACCTCGTCCAGCGCGTCGAGTGCCTTGAGGTACCCGCGCAGGATGTGGATCTGGCGCTCGGCCTCCGCCAGCAGGTACTCGGTGCGCCGGCGGACGACCTCGATCTGGTGCGTGGTCCAGTGCCGCACGAAGGCGTCGAGGCTGAGCGTGCGCGGCACGTCGTCGACGAGCGCCACCATGTTCGCGCCGAAGCTGAACTGCAGCGGCGTGTGCTTGTACAGGTTGTTCAGCACGACCTTGGCGATCGCGTCGCGCTTGAGCACGATGACGAGGCGCTGGCCGGTGCGGCCCGACGTCTCGTCGCGGATGTCCGCGATACCGGCGAGCTTCCCGTCGTTGACGAGGTCCGCGATCTTGCTGGCGAGGTTGTCCGGGTTGACCTGGTACGGCAGCTCGGTGATGACGAGGCAGATCCGGTTCTGGATCTCCTCGACGTTCACGACGGCGCGCATCGTGATGGAGCCGCGGCCGGTGCGGTACGCCTCCTCGATGCCCTTGGTGCCGAGGATCGTGGCGCCGGTCGGGAAGTCCGGCCCCTTGATGCGGAGCATCAGTGCGGCGAGGAGCTCCTCGCGCGACGCGTCGGGGTTCGCGAGGTGCCAGCGCACGCCCTCCGCGACCTCGCGCAGGTTGTGCGGCGGGATGTTGGTCGCCATGCCCACCGCGATGCCGGCGGAGCCGTTGACCAGGAGGTTCGGGAACCGGGCGGGCAGGACGACGGGCTCCTGCGTGCGGCCGTCGTAGTTGTCCTGGAAGTCGACCGTGTTCTTCTCGATGTCCCGGACCATCTCCATGGCCAACGGGGCCATGCGGCACTCGGTGTACCGGGGGGCGGCGGCCGGGTCGTTGCCGGGCGAGCCGAAGTTCCCCTGGCCCGCGACGAGCGGGTAGCGCAGCACCCAGTCCTGCACGAGGCGCACGAGGGTGTCGTAGATCGCGGTGTCGCCGTGCGGGTGGAACTTGCCCATGACGTCGCCCACGACGCGGGAGCACTTCGAGTACGCGCGGTCAGGGCGGTAGCCGCCGTCGTACATCGCGTACAGCACACGGCGGTGCACCGGCTTGAGGCCGTCCCGCACGTCCGGGAGCGCACGCCCGACGATGACGCTCATCGCGTAGTCGAGGTAGCTCCGCTGCATCTCCAGCTGGAGGTCCACCTGGTCGATGCGGCCGTGCTGCACCGTGACCGCACCGTCGGTCGTGTCGATCGCCTCGTCGTCCGGGGCGCCGTCCGTCATGTCGGGACCGGGGGTCTCGTCCGTCACCGTCTACCTTCTTCCTGTCCTGCGCCGCCGGGGCGCGGGTTCCGTCGTCCTCGAGATCATGGGTGGGCTGACGTACAACGACGTCCGTACGAGTTGTACGGCGTCGTCGTCAGCCGCTAGATGTCGAGGAAGCGGACGTCCTTGGCGTTGCGCTGGATGAAGCTGCGGCGGGACTCGACGTCCTCGCCCATGAGCACCGAGAAGATCTCGTCGGCCGCGGCCGCGTCGTCCATGGTCACCTGCAGCAGCGTGCGGTGCTCCGGGTCCATCGTGGTGTCCCAGAGCTCGGTGTAGTCCATCTCGCCCAGACCCTTGTAGCGCTGGATGCCGTTCTCCTTGGGGATCCGCTTGCCGGCCGCGATCCCCTCCTTGAGGAATGCGTCCCGCTCGCGGTCGGAGTACACGTAGTCGTGCGGCGCGTTCGACCACTTGAGCCGGTACAGCGGCGGCTGCGCCAGGTAGACGTGGCCGTGCTCGATGAGCGGTCGCATGTACCGGAACAGCAGCGTGAGCAGCAGGGTGCAGATGTGCTGGCCGTCGACGTCGGCGTCGGCCATCAGCACGATCTTGTGGTACCGGAGCTTCGAGATGTCGAAGTCCTCCCCGATACCGGTGCCGAACGCCGTGATGAGGGACTGGATCTCCTGGTTGGAGAGCGCCTTGTCCAGCCGGGCCCGCTCCACGTTGAGGATCTTGCCGCGCAGCGGCAGGATCGCCTGGTTGTGCGGGTTGCGGCCGCGGACGGCGGAGCCACCGGCCGAGTCGCCCTCGACGATGTAGACCTCGCAGTCCTCGGCGCGGTTGGACTGGCAGTCCTTGAGCTTGCCGGGCATCCCGCCGGAGCTGAGGATCCCCTTGCGTCGCGTGGCCTCGCGCGCCTTGCGCGCCGCGATGCGCGCCTGCGACGCCTGGATGGCCTTGCGGATGACGTCGCGCGCCTCCGTCGGGTGCGCGTCGAACCAGTCGACGAGCTTCTCGCGCACCACGCGCTGCACGAACGTCTTCGCCTCGGTGTTGCCGAGCTTCGTCTTGGTCTGGCCCTCGAACTGCGGCTCGCCGAGCTTGACGGAGATGACGGCGGTGAGCCCCTCGCGGATGTCGTCGCCCGTGAGGTTGTCGTCCTTCTCCTTGATGATCTGCTTGTCGCGCGCATAGCTGTTCACCAGGGTGGTGAGCGCCGCGCGGAAGCCCTCCTCGTGCGTGCCGCCCTCGGTGGTCGAGATGGTGTTCGCGAACGTGTGCACCGACTCGCTGTACGCGCTGGTCCACTGCATCGCGATCTCCACCGAGATCTTCCGCTCCGTGTCCTCCGACTCGACGTCGATGATCTCGGGGTGGATGAGCTCGGACTTCTTGGCCGCGTTGATGTGGGCCACGTAGTCCGTGAGGCCGTTGTCGTAGCGGTACGTCACCGTCCGGACGGGGTTCGCGACCTCGGCGTCGGCGGCGGTGACGTCGGTGTCCGCACCCTCCGGGGCCTGGCCGGCGACCTCGTCGTCCGCGACCGCGTGGCCTGCGCGCTCGTCGCGCAGCGTGATCTGCAGGCCCTTGTTGAGGAACGCGTACTGCTGGAAGCGCGAGCGGAGCGTCTCGAAGTCGTAGTCCGTGGTCTCGAAGATCGAGTCGTCGGCCCAGAAGGTCTGCGTGGTGCCGGTGGGCTCGCCCTCGGCGAGCGGCTCGAGCTTCTGCACCTCGGTGACGGGCTCGCCGCCGTCCCGGTACTCCTGGCGCCAGTGGAAGCCGTCACGCTTCACCTCGGAGACGAAGCGGGTGGACAGCGCGTTCACCACCGACATGCCCACGCCGTGCAGGCCTCCGGAGACGGCGTAGCCGCCGCCGCCGAACTTGCCGCCCGCGTGCAGGATCGTCATGACGACCTCGAGCGTCGGCTTGCCCTCGGTGGGGTGCATCGCGACAGGGATGCCGCGCCCGTTGTCGCGGACCCGGACGCCGCCGTCGGCGAGGAGGGTCACCTCGACGCTGTCGGCGTGACCCGCGAGGGCCTCGTCCACAGAGTTGTCCACAATCTCGTAGACCAGGTGGTGCAGGCCCCGCTCACCCGTCGAGCCGATGTACATGCCCGGGCGCTTGCGGACGGCCTCCAGGCCCTCCAGGACGGTGATGTTGCCGGCGTCGTACCCGCTCCCCGGTCCGGCGGCTCCGTTGGCTCCGTTGGCGACAGTGTCGGGACGGGGGGTGTCGGTTCGGTCTGCCACAGGCGGAGCTGCTCCTCGGTCGTCGTGCACGCGCCGACGCTTCGTGCAGTGTGCAGGCGGCGCGGCTCTCAGGTTCCGGGCTGCGCTCGACCGAGCCGTGCGAGAGGTCGCAGCACGACCCGGAATGACCGTCCCAGTCTACCTGCCAGAGGCAAGGAAACGGCGGATTGACGCCGCTGGAGGGAAGTTCCGCACACGTTGTCCACAGGTCGTGGACGACGGGCTCTCCACAGCCTTGTCCACAGGGTTTTCCTCAGGGTTGTCCACAGTTTGGGGGCGATCAGAGCCACTCCTCCGGAACGTCGGGTATTTGTGCTCTGACCGTTATCAACGACTCTCCCGATTTACTCCAAAACCTGGTGTACTACACGACGATTCCCCGTTCCGCACGTCGACTGGCGCGCGCCTGTGCACCGGTCACCACCGAAGGGACAACCCCACAGTGAAGAGGACCCTGGCAGGCGTCGCCGCGACGACGCTCGCCGTCGGAGGGATGCTCGTCGCCACCGCGGCGCCGGCCTCCGCCCACACCCCGCGAGTCAGCGACTCCTGTACCAGCCTCGAGGTGAAGCTCACCCAGTACCAGGGCGCCGACGTCGTCGTCACCATCGACGGCGCGATCGCCGCCGACGAGTCCTTCGGAGACTCGTGGCGCCGCACCTTCGAGCTCGACGGGTCGAAGGCCCACGAGTGGTCGGTGCAGGTCGACGCCCACGACGGCGACCGCTACGACTGGCCGCGCACCCCGGAGGAGGAGAAGGACGCGAAGGGCACGACGACGCCCTGTGTCCCCACGACGCCGGAGCAGCCCGAGGGCACCGACGTGCAGGTCGGGATCTACCTGTACCCGAAGCTCGACAAGGACAAGCCCGCCGCGTGGGAGAACTCCGGGAAGCAGCAGCTGCTCGGCACCACGCCGCTCACCGTCCCCGAGGACGAGCTCACGAACGACCAGCACTGGTACACCGAGCTCCCGGAGACGGACGCGCTCGACGACATCGACCTGTGCACCGGCTGGGGCATCCAGCAGGACCTGGTGCGCGGCGGCGTCGACGACTACACGATGCCCGAGACCATCACGTACCCCGACGGCTCGTCCATGGACGGGCACCTGGTCGACTGGCAGCACCAGGAGCTGAGCGACTTCGGCATCGAGCTGCCGTCCACCGAGGACTGCGCCACGCCGACCGAGCCGGAGGTCCCGGAGCCCCAGGTCGTGGTGCCGCAGGCGCCGGCCGCGCTGGAGATCTGCGGCGCGGACGCGTCCGACGTCATCCTCCCGGCGGACACGGGGGACGTCACCTACCTCACCACCGAGCAGGGCGTGCTCGCCGTGCCGACCGAGGGGCGCACCTTCGGCGACGACCTCGCCGGGTACACCCGCACCGAGGGTGGCGACGTGATCTTCCCGATCGAGCAGCTCGTCCCGTCGGAGGAGGACTGCGCGCTGGTCCCCGGTGACATCGGCGCGGTCTGCGTGGGCGACACGCCCTACCTGGACTACGGCGTCTCCCTGCCCGAGGGCGTCGAGGTGGACAGCGACACTCCGCTGACCATCACGTTCCTCCACCCGGAGGGCGGCGAGAACTACGTCGCCGCCGACCAGCCGCTGGAGGGCGAGCTGCTGTGGCCGGGCGCCTCCGACACCGCGCCGAAGCAGTGGCCGGGCTGGGAGCAGCAGGACGACGGCTCCTACGTGGAGACCGACGGGAACTACGCCTGGACGCGTGACGACGTCGAGGTGCTCTTCGAGGTCAACCCGGAGTACTCGCAGATCGTGAGCTACCCCGAGGCCAACACCGAGTGCGCCAACCCGATCGGCGCCGGCGGCGCGGACGTGGAGGTCGTCGCGGACGACACCGACGTCCCGCCGGCCGAGGCCGAGGGTGCCGACGAGCTGCCGCAGACGGGTGCGACGGTCGGCGTCTTCGCCGGGATCGCCGCGCTGCTCATCGTGGGTGGCGGCGTGCTGTTCTGGCTGCGTCGCCGCATCCAGCACTGACGCACCGACGCACTGAGCGAACGACGGGCCCGGCCGCACCAGCGGCCGGGCCCGTCGTTCGTCTCGTCGTCGCCCCCGAGACGTCAGCCGTAGGTGTCGCGGGGGCCGGGGCCGCGTACCGACCGCCGTCCGCGGCGGAATCCCGGCCCGGCGGGCCCGAGCACGGTGACCTGCTCGACCACGCCTTCGCCGACCTCTTCCTCGAGCCGGCGGAGCAGCGTCGGCACCAGCAGTCGCACCTGCGTCGCCCAGGCGGTCGAGTCGGCGCGCACGACGAGCACCTTCTGCTCGAAGGTCTCCGGCTGGCAGTGGTCGGCGACCTGGGCGCCCACCACCTCCCGCCAGCGCCCGATCACGCCGCCCACGGAGACGTCCGCCGTCCACCCCTTGTCACGCATGAGTCGCCCCAGCACCTCCGACAGGAGCTGGGGATCGCGGGCGCCCGGCCCCTGCCCGGACAGGCGCGGCTCCGCGAGGGGGGAGCGTCGCGCCGGCGAGCCCGGCCGGAGTCCCTTGGCCCGCGCCGCCGCCTTCGCGCGGTTGAGGGCCTCCCGCGCGACCGCCGAGGGCGGCGTCAGCTCGGTGCGGTCCTTGACCGGTCGCGGGTCCTCGCCGGACGACGTGCCGCCCGCGTCGTCGCCGTCGTCGGGGAGGTCGCCCACGACGCTCTCGCCGTCGTCACTCCGCACGACGCACCTGGCCGGGCGTGACCTCGAACCGCGCGCCGAGCAGCCCCGGCGGGACGTCGTCGGGCACTGCGGCGGTCACGAGCACCTGACGTGCCGGCGCGACGAGCTCCGCCAGCCGTTCCCGACGTCGCACGTCCAGCTCGGCGAAGACATCGTCCAGGATCAGCACGGGATCCGCGTCCGTGTCGAGGTCGGGGTCCCAGAACGCGGCGTCCGGCACGTGCTCCGGCTCGTCGCCGCCGCCGAGCAGCCGGTACGACGCGATCCGCAGCGCCAGCGCGAACGACCACGACTCCCCGTGGCTCGCGTACCCCTTGGCCGGCAGCCCGCCGAGGGTGAGGACCAGGTCGTCGCGGTGCGGCCCGACGAGGCTGACGCCCCGCTCCAGCTCCTGGGTCCGCGCCTCCGCCATCGCCTCGAGGATCGCCTTCTCCAGGTCCTCCGCGGCGCGGGTCGTCCCGTCCGCCGTCCCCGGGACGCTGGAGCGGTACGCGAGCTCGGCATCCCCGTCGGCGTCGCTGACCTGCGCGTACGCCGCCGCGACGTGCGGCCGCAGAGCCTCCACCAGCGCCAGCCTCATGGCGAGGATCTGCCCGCCGAGCTGCGCGGCCCGTGCGTCCCAGACCTCGAGCGTGCTCGTGTCCACAGGTCCGGCACCGGACCGGCGTGCACCGCGCAGCGACTTCAGCAGCGCGGACCGCTGGCGCACCACGCGCTCGTAGTCGCCCAGCAGGCCCGCCGCCCGGGGGAGGAGCTGCACCACCAGCTGGTCGAGGAACCGGCGCCGACCGTCGGGGTCGCCCTTGACGAGCGCCAGGTCCTCCGGTGCGAAGAGCACCGTGCGCAGGATGCCGAGCACATCGCGGGCCCGGCCGAGCTGGCCGCGGTTCACGCGCGCGCGGTTCGCCTTGCCCGCGGTGATCTCCAGCTCGACGGTCGATGCCCGATCCCCGCGCACGATCCGCGTCCGGACCACGGCCCGCTCCGCGCCGGCCCGGATGAGGGGGGTGTCGTTCGCGACCCGGTGGCTGCCGAGTGTCGCGACGTAGCCGATCGCCTCGACGAGGTTGGTCTTGCCCTGGCCGTTTCGCCCGACGAACGCATTGGGGCCGAGTTCGAGCTCGACGTCCGCTGCGGCGTACGAGCGGAAGTCGAGGAGGGAGAGGTGGGAGACGTACATCTAACCTGCTCGGCGGCCTGGCACCGCCGGCCTCACTGCGCGGGCTTGACCGCGTGCCCGCCGAACTGCTGGCGCAGCGCGGCCACGGCCTTCATCGCCGGGGACTCGTCCTGCCGAGACGCGAAGCGGGCGAACAGCGCCGCGGAGATCACGGGAAGGGGCACGGCGTTGTCGATGGCCTCGTCGACGGTCCAGCGGCCCTCGCCCGAGTCGTCGACCCAGTCGTCGATCGCTGCCAGCGCCGGGTCCTCCTCGAGCGCCTTGACCATGAGGTCGAGCAGCCACGACCGCACGACCGTGCCGCGCATCCACGCCTTCATCGTGCCGTGCACGTCCGTGACGATGTCCTTGGCCGCGAGGAGCTCGTAGCCCTCGGCGTAGCTCTGCATGAGGCCGTACTCGATGCCGTTGTGCACCATCTTCGCGAAGTGCCCCGCGCCCACCTCACCGGCGTGCACGAAGCCCTCCTCGCGCGGCCCCTCGGGGCGCAGCGCGTCGAAGACCGGCATGAGTGCCTCGACGTGCACGCTGTCTCCGCCGCACATCAGGCCGTACCCGTTCTCCAGGCCCCACACGCCGCCGGAGACGCCGACGTCGATGTAGCCGATGCCGCGCTCCGCCAGCTCCGCCGCACGGGCCTGGTCCTCCGGGTAGTGCGAGTTGCCACCCTCGACGACGACGTCGCCCTCGCCCAGCAGCGTGCCGAGCTCCTGCACGACGCCGCGCGTCGGGTCGCCGGCCGGCACCATCACCCACACGACGCGACGGTCCGCGGGCAGGGCGGCCACGAGGTCCGCGAGCGACGCGACGTCGGACACCTCGGGCCGCGGGTCGTACCCGGTGACCTCGATGCCGCCGCGGCGCAGCCGCTCGCGCATGTTGTTGCCCATCTTGCCCAGACCGACGAGTCCGATGTGGCTGACCATGGGTACCTCCGGGGACGGTGCGGGGCGAACGGGCAGGACGGCGCTCAGCCGGCGAAGCGGATCGGCACGAGCAGGTAGCGGTAGTCCGACGAGTCCTCGCCGTCGAGCGACTCCTGGCCGGTGAACTCCACCGGCTTGTTCGGGTGCGTGAACGAGAGCCGGACGAAGTCGGTGCCGAGCGCGCCCAGACCGTCCAGCAGGAACTGCGGGTTGAACGCGACCTGGATGTCCTCGCCCACCAGCACCGCCTCGAGCGCCTCGGACGCCTGCGCGTCGTCGCCCTGACCGGCGTCGAGCACGACCTGACCGTCCGTGAACGACAGCCGGATCGGCGTGTTGCGCTCCGCGACCAGGGACACGCGCTTGGCGGCCTCGATCAGCGGCGCCGTGGCGACGACGGCATGGATCGGCGTCGCGTCCGGGAACAGCCGCCGCACGGGCGGGTAGTCGCCGTCGACGAGCTGCGACGTCGTGTGGCGGCCACCCGCCTCGAAACCGATGAGGTCGACGCCCTGTCCGGTGGACAGGCCGACGTTCACGAGGCCCCCGCCCCCGCCGAGCGACTTCGCGACGTCGGTCAGGGTGCGTGCGCGCACGAGCGCGACGGCCGAGTAGCCAGGCGTGGCAGGCGTCCAGGTGAGCTCGCGCAGGGCGAGCCGGTACCGGTCGGTGGCGATGAGGGTGATGCGCTCGCCCTCGATCTCCATGCGCACGCCGGTGAGCAGGGGGAGCGTGTCGTCGCGGCTCGCGGCCACGCTGACCTGCGCGACGGCGTGCGTGAGCGCGTCGCCGGTCACGGTGCCGCTCAACTCGGGCATCTGCGGCAGCGCCGGGTAGTCCTCCACCGGCATCGTCAGCAGCGTGAAGCGCGAGGCACCGCACGTCAGGACGACCTTGGTGCCCTCGAGCGTGACGTCCACGGGCTTGTTGGGCAGAGCGCGGGAGATCTCGGCCAGCAGCCGGCCGGAGACGAGCACCGTGCCGGGCTCGGAGACCTCTGCCGGGATCTCCGCTCGCGCCGACACCTCGTAGTCGAAGCTGGACAGCCAGATGGTGCCGGCCGTGTCGACCTCGATGCGGACGCCCGCGAGCACCGGTGCCGGCGGGCGCGTGGGGAGCGTGCGCGCCGTCCAGGTCACGGCCTCGGCCAGGACGTCACGCTCAACCCGGAACTTCATCCCACTCCTCGCGTTGTCGACCCTTGTCGATCGAAGCGGACGTGCGGGCGTGGGGTCGGTGGCCCAGGACCGGCCCGGACCGTCGACGTGACCCGACCTGCCTCGTCGTCCGAGCCAAACCCTACGCGAGACAGGGGCTCTTCGGCACGTGATCCTCAGGCCGAGGCGGGCCTCGCCCTGGATCGACGAGCCGGCCTGATGAAGGTGTGTGGAATTTCTTCTTGATCAATCGTTCGTCATCGTCATCGGGGTTGTGGAATCTGGGGATGACCGGTGTTTGCGCAGGTCAGCGCACTGGTCGGGGTGTGGAGGCCGTGGGGGCGCAGCTGTGGACAACACCTTGGGCCTGTGGGCGACGGAATCTGTACCCACAGCCGTCCACCGATCGGGGCGTCGTCGTCCACGGATCCGAGGCTGTCGTCCACACACATCCACAAGTTTGTCCACAGGTGTGAATCTCTCTGCGGCGTGCGCGCTGGTCGTTGTCCACGATTTTGCTCCACAGGCCTGGGGACAGATGGCGCGCAACCGGCTGTTTCCGGGCATTCCCCTGTGGGTGGGCATGTGGAGAGACGCCGACGGGCCCGGATCCACAGCCCTGTGGAGAGCGTGGTCGGGCCCGTGAGGCGTCCGTCGTGCGGCGAGACGTCAGCCGCGGTGCTGCTGCTTGATGCGGCTCGTGAGCTCGGTCACCTGGTTGTAGGTCGAACGGCGCTCGGCCATCTGGCCCGCGATCTTCTTGTTCGCATGCATCACGGTGGTGTGGTCACGGCCGCCGAACTGCTGGCCGATCTTGGGCAACGACAGGTCCGTCAGCTCGCGGCACAGGTACATGGCGATCTGTCGGGCCGTGACGAGCACGCGCGAGCGGGAGGAGCCGCACAGGTCGTCGATCGTGAGGCCGAAGTACGCGGCCGTCTGCGCGATCACCATCGACGGGGTGATCTCCTGCGTGTCGTCGTCGGTGATGAGGTCCTTGAGGACGATCTCCGCGAGGGCGAGGTCGACGGCCTGCCGGTTGAGGTTCGCGAAGGCTGTGACGCGGATGAGCGCGCCCTCGAGCTCGCGGATGTTCGTCGAGATGCGCGAGCCGATGTAGCTCAGCACCTCGGCGGGGACGTCGAGCCGCTCGCTCGCGGCCTTCTTGCGCAGGATGGCGATGCGGGTCTCGAGGTCCGGCGGCTGCACGTCCGTGATGAGGCCCCACTCGAAGCGCGACCGCAGCCGGTCCTCGAAGCCGTTCAGCTGCTTGGGCGGGACGTCGGAGGTGATCACCACCTGCTTGTCCGCGTTGTGGAGCGCGTTGAAGGTGTGGAAGAACTCCTCCATCGTCTGTTCCTTGCCCTCGAGGAACTGGATGTCGTCGATGAGGAGGACGTCGACGTCGCGGTAGCGGCGCTGGAAGGCCCCTGCGCGCCCCTCGCCGATGCTGTTGATGAAGTCGTTCGTGAACTCCTCGGAGTTCACGTAGCGCACGCGCACATGGGGATAGAGGTTGTGGGCGTAGTGGCCGATGGCATGGAGCAGGTGTGTCTTGCCGAGCCCGGAGTCCCCGTAGATGAACAGCGGGTTGTAGGCCTTGGCGGGCGCCTCGGCCACGGCGACGGCGGCAGCGTGGGCGAACCGGTTGGACGAACCGATGACGAAGGTCTCGAAGATGTACTTCGGGTTGAGCCGCGTCGGCTCGGCCGACTGCTTGGGACTCGGCGGCAGCGGAGGCGCCTCCGGCTCGTCGGGGACACCCGGCTCCGGGGGAGCGGTGTAGTCCTGCGACGGCCCGGTGAGGGTGTCGCTGCTCAGCTCGGGATCCACCGTGATGCCGAAGCGGATGTCGCGGCCGAGCGTGGAGGCCATCGCCGAGACGAGCTGGTCGCGAACGCTGGTCTCGAGGTAGGCGCGGGTCTGCTCGTGCGGCACCGCGATGAACACGGTGTCCTCCAGGATCGCCATCGGCTTCGCGAGCTTGATGAACGCGAGCTGCCGGGCGGTCATGTCCGGCCGTGCCTCGAGGGTGGCGAGCGTGTGTGCCCAGACGTCGGTGATGTTCTCGTCCGGCTGGGCCACGGGCGTCGTCCTTCGGGTCGTTCGGGATGGTCAGCGAGGTCGCGAGTCTGCCACGCCAGATCTCCGTCCACAGTGTTGTCCACATGCTGTGGAACCTGTGGACAAGGCTGTGGACGATGAACGTACCGGGCGGCCGGCGCGACGTCGCGCCGAGGTGCGTGAGGTCCTCCACATCGTAGCCACCGGCCGGTGCGGGTCGCCCCTGGGCGGGTTTGACCTGAGGGGTCTCCTCGGCGTAACGTCAGACAGCCGTTCCAGGTCCTTTCGCGCGCCCTTATCCGGGCTGCCGGTCCTCGGGTCGGCCCGGTCGGTGCTTCCACGTCTCGTACGCGAGGCCTGACCTGCGACAAGACCTGCATCGTCGAGGAAATGACGGTGTGCCTCCCCGACGTTTCTTGGAGTACCTCGTGAGCAAGCGGACCTTCCAGCCGAACAACCGCCGTCGTGCCAAGACCCACGGCTTCCGGCTGCGCATGCGCACCCGTGCCGGCCGCGCCATCCTGGCGAACCGTCGGCGCAAGGGTCGCGCCGAGCTCTCTGCCTGACGGATGCTGCCCGCGGCGCACCGACTGCGCCGTTCCGTCGACTTCGAACGGACGGTGCGCCGCGGCACGCGTGCAGGTCGATCGACCGTGGTGGTGCATCTCCTTGTCGACCCCGACGCCGGCCCTGAGGCCGGCGTCGGTGCTGTCGCGGGCCATGCACCGTCACAGGTCGGTCTTGTCGTATCCAAGGCCGTGGGGAACGCCGTGCACCGCAACCAGGTGAAACGCCGCCTGCGGCACATCGCGGCGGCGCACCTTCCCGCGCTCCCCGCCGGAGCCCGGCTGGTGGTTCGCGCACTGCCGGCCTCGAGCGGCGCCACGTACGCCGAGCTCGACAGCGACCTCACGAGCAGCCTCGACCGCGCCGTCGCGCGCGCACGGAGGACGACGTGACCGCCTCGACGCTCGACCGCGGGCGGAACGTGCTGCGGAACCTCCCGGCCACCGTCCTCATCGGCGTCCTGCGCGTCTACCAGTCGGTGATCTCCCCGCTGACTGGGCCCACCTGCAAGTACTACCCGTCGTGCTCCCAGTACGCGATCATCGCGATCCGTACGCACGGCACGCTACGGGGAACCGGCCTCGCTCTGTGGCGGATCCTGCGGTGCAACCCGTGGAGCCTCGGCGGAGTCGACGACGTCCCACCGGCTCGTTCCCACCACGTCGATGTCGACGCGGCGGGTCACGAGCACCGCGGCGCAGCACACCACTGACCCTCCCGGACCGCGCCGCCGGGGACGCAGACTTTCCGACAGAGGAGACAATTCGGGATGTTCGACACCATCCTCTACCCCATCGAGTGGGTCGTGGCCTGGATCATGTACGGGGCTCATGCCCTGTTCACGACCCTCGGGATGCAGGACGGCCCTGGCTGGGCGTGGGTGTTCTCGATCGTCGCTCTGACGGTCGTCATCCGTATCGCGCTGATCCCCCTCTTCTTCAAGCAGATCAAGGCCTCGCGCGGGATGCAGATGATGCAGCCCGAGCTGCAGGCGGTGCAGAAGAAGTACAAGGGCAAGACGGATCCCGCGTCCCGTGAGGCCATGGGCCGCGAGACCATGGAGCTCTACCGCAAGCACGGCACCAACCCCATGGCGTCGTGCCTGCCGATCCTCCTGCAGTCCCCGATCTTCTTCGCGCTGTTCCGGGTGCTCAACAACCTGCAGGGCATCGCGGAGGGCACGCACAAGGCGATCGGCCCGATCGACCAGCGCATCGCCGGCGACATCGAGTCGTCGAGCCTCTTCGGGGCCCAGCTCTCCGACGTCTTCCGCACCACCGACTCGATGACGTCGCGCGTTGTCGTCATCTGCCTCATCGTCCTGATGAGCGCCACGATGTTCTTCACCCAGCGTCAGCTCACGATGAAGAACATGCCCAAGGCAGCCCTCGAGGGGCCGATGGCGAGCACGCAGAAGATGATGCTCTACATCCTCCCGGTGATCTTCCTGATCTCGGGCATCAACTTCCCCGTCGGTGTGCTGATCTACTGGGTCATCTCGAACCTCTGGTCGATGGGCCAGCAGTTCTACACGATCAAGAAGATGCCGGCTCCCGGCTCGGAGGCGGAGCGTCTCCTCAAGGAGAAGCAGGCGCGGAAGGCCGCGGCCAAGGGGGCCATCGAGGCGACTCCTGAGCCCGAGCCCGAGAAGCCCCGTGGGCAGCGCGAGCAGCCCAAGCGCAAGAACCGCCAGAAGCGCCGTTGAGCAGCGAGAGGAATCGAACACCGATGACGACGGACACGCCGGTGGAGCAGGGTCCCGACCGTACGAAGCGCCTCGAAGAGGAAGGCGAGATCGCGGCGGACTACCTTGAGGAACTCCTCGACATCGCCGACCTCGACGGGGACATCGACCTCGACATCCAGCACGACCGGGCCGCGGTCGAGATCGTGGCTGACGAGGACGAGGACCTGTCGGCTCTCGTCGGGCGTGACGGCGAGGTGCTCGAGGCGCTGCAGGAGCTCACCCGACTCGCCGTTCAGGCACGTACGGGGGAGCGGAGCCGGCTGATGCTCGACATCGCCGGGTTCCGCTCGGCGCGTCGGCAGGAGCTGACCGTGCTGGCCGAGGACGCGATTCGCCAGGTGCGCGAGTCTGGTCGTGAGGTCGAGCTCGACCCGCTCAACGCCTTCGAGCGCAAGGTCGTGCACGACGCCGTCGCGGCGGCGGGCCTGGTCAGTGATTCGCGAGGCGTGGAGCCGTCACGGTACGTGGTGGTCCAGCCGGCCTCGGAGCAGGACGCCGCGCCGGAGTCCTGAAAGACGTTTCGAGAGCCCGTTGTTTCACGTGAAACGACGGGCTCTCGGCATGTGGTGGCAGTGCAAGGGAGAGATCGTGAGCGACGAGACACAGGCCCCGACGGGCGACGATGACGCCGAGCTCGGTCGGAGCGACGCTGTGCGCGCGTACTTCGGGGACCGGTACGAGCTGGTGGCGCAGTACGCCGCGAGCCTGAGGGACGAGGGCGAGCTGCGCGGCCTGATCGGTCCACGAGAGGTCGCACGGCTGTGGGAGCGGCACATTCTGAACTCGGCCGCCGTCACTCCCTATCTCGGCGACACGCGTTCGGTGGCGGACATCGGATCGGGAGCGGGTCTGCCGGGGATCGTGCTGGCGATCCAACGCCCGGACGTCGAGGTTCATCTCATCGAGCCGATGGAGCGTCGGACGGCGTGGTTGCAGGAGTGCGTCGAGAGCCTGGGCCTGGAGAACGTGCAGGTGAAGCGGGGTCGCGCGGAGGAGTACCACGGCGCCTTCGAGGTGGACGTCGTGACATCGCGCGCGGTGGCGGCTCTGAGCAAGCTCGCGCGGATGAGCCTTCCGCTCGTTCGGAAGGGCGGTGCGATGGTCGTGCTGAAGGGCCGCAACGTCGAGCGAGAGATCGAGCCGGCGCGCAAGGTGCTGCGGTCCTTCAAGACTGCTGAACCGGAGATCCTCGAGGGCCGCACGGTCGACAACGTCGAACCCACGACGATCCTCCGCGTGCGGCGCTCCTGACTGTCGTTGGTCCTCGGCCCGTGGACGCTCTGCCTGTCCACGGGCCGGAGTTTTGACCCGTCCGGACGTCGGTGAGGCCGTAGAGTGAGCGCGGAGCACCGGGCCGTGGCGTCGTACGTGCCGCGACTCGGGTGCAAGTCCCTGTGACGAACCGGAGGAGTGGCACGTGAGCACGAGTACGGAGCACGTCGACGACGTCCCGCAGAACGATGGGACCGCGACGGCTGATCCGCACGTTTCACGTGAAACCGTGCCCGCCCTGTCGTGGGCCCAGGGAGGACTTCCTCCTGTGATCGACGGCCATAGGGCGGCGCTCGTCGCCTCGGTTCCTGAGGCCGACGAGTCCACCCCCCTCGCAGCGCAGCTCGCCATCGACGCGCGGCGCCGGATCGAGCTGCAGGGTCGGCAGTTCCCCCGCCCCGCTCGTACCCGGATCATCACGGTGGCGAACCAGAAGGGTGGCGTCGGCAAGACCACGACGACGGTGAACATTGCCGCCGGCCTGGCCCAGTCGGGACTGAAGGTGCTGGTGATCGACAACGACCCCCAGGGGAACGCCTCCACGGCGCTCGGGCTGGAGCATCGTGCCGGGACGCCGTCGATCTACGAGGTACTCGTCGAGGATGAACCGCTCGCCAACACGGTCCAGGAGTGCCCGTCGGTTCCCGGTCTCTATGGGGTGCCGGCAACCATCGATCTCTCCGGGGCCGAGATCGAGCTCGTCTCTCTCGTTTCACGTGAAACACGTCTGCGGCGGGCGCTCGACGCGTACCTGTCTGAGCGGGAGGAGCGAGGCGAGGAGCAGATCGACTACGTGCTGGTGGACTGCCCCCCGAGCCTCGGCCTGCTCACGGTGAACGCGTTCGTCGTGGGGCGCGAAGTGCTGATCCCGATCCAGTGCGAGTACTACGCGCTCGAAGGGCTCAGCCAGCTCCTCAAGACGATCGAACTGATCAAGGCGCACCTGAACCCCGAGCTTCGTGTCTCGACGATCCTCCTCACGATGTATGACGGCCGGACGAACCTGGCACAACAGGTCGCGGCGGAGGTGCGCGAGCACTTCCCCGACCAGACGCTCAGAACGACCGTCCCGCGCTCGGTCCGCATCTCCGAGGCCCCGAGCCACGCGCAGACGGTCATGACCTACGATCCGGGTTCGACGGGATCCTTGGCCTACCTCGAGGCCGCCCGAGAGCTCGCCGAGCGCGCGCCGCAGCGCTCTGACCTGCGATGAAGCCGGGTTCTGCCGCGACCCCGTCGCTGGCGCGTGCGGTGGTGAACGTGCTCGATCTCGCGGCCCGTGGTGGGGCTGGCGAAGGTTCCTCGTCGGTGCGGAGGCGGGGCGGAAACTTCAGGACGAACAGGGGAGCGGGGAGCCGGATGGTTCAGGAGGCTGGAGCATGAGTCAGAAGAAGCGTGGCCTGGGGCGCGGGCTCGGCGCGCTGATCCCGTCCGGGCCCGAGGGCGACCGTCCCGTCGACGTCTTCTTCCCTGCGGGCGAGGGTCGCGACTCGACGGAGAGCAGCAGCACGGTCTCCACGGTCGGCGCGGACCGTCCTGCTGGCGAGAACGGCGAGGACGCAGGCCGTCCTTCGCGGCGCTCCGCCTCGTGGGACTCCGCGATCGCGGGCGGTCGGCTGAGCATCCGAACGGGTGGCGAACCGCAGGCGAAGGGGCCCGGCGCCGGAGGTTCGGGTGCCCCTACCTCGGTTCTGACCGACGAGCCGGTCGCCCCGACGGGTGAAGGTGGGTCGGACGCCGAGCGTGTGGCGGAGGAGTCGCTGGGCGCTGACGGTCTGTCGCTGGGGCTGATCACGAGCATCGAGTTCCCGGACGTGGACGAGACACCTGACTCGTCGTCGGACCACGGGCCCTTTGATGGGGCGGGGAGTGCTCCGGAACAGCCTGCGAGGGAGGACGCGTCAGGCGCGGACGATGAGCTCGCTGCTCCCGTTTCACGTGAAACGGAACTCAAGCCGGTTCCGGGGGCCCGGTTTGCAGAGATCTCCGTCGAGTCGATCCGTCCCAACACCTGGCAGCCGCGAACCGTCTTCGACGACGGCGACCTCGACGAACTGGTGGCGTCGATCTCGGAGATCGGCGTTCTTCAGCCGATCGTGGTGCGTCCTGACGCCTCCGACCCGGACCAGTACGAGCTCATCATGGGTGAGCGACGGTGGCGTGCGAGCCAGGCTGCAGGCCTCGACACGATCCCGGCGATCGTGCGTGAGACCGATGACAGTGACATGTTGCGGGACGCGCTCCTGGAGAACCTCCACCGCGCGGCGCTGAATCCACTGGAGGAGGCAGCCGCCTACCGCCAGCTGCTGGACGACTTCGGGTGCACCCACGAGGAGCTGGCGACGCGGATCGCGAGGTCTCGTCCGCAGATCTCGAACACTCTTCGTCTCCTGAAGCTGCCGCCCCTGGTCCAGCGCCGGGTCGCCGCGGGGGTTCTCTCGGCAGGTCATGCGCGCGCCCTTCTCTCGCTCAGCGATGGGGCAGAGATCGAGCGGCTCGCTCAGCGCATCGTCTCCGAGGGGCTCTCTGTCCGAGCGACGGAGGAGATCGTCACGCTCCTGACCAGCGGTAACACCGATGTGCCGGGCCGACGTGCACCGCGCGCGGGTCAGCGCAGCGAGGCGATGGACGAGCTCGCGACGCGACTGGCGGATCGGTTCGAGACCCGCGTCAAGGTAAGCATCGGGAAGACGAAGGGCCGCCTGACCGTGGAGTTCGCCTCGGTCGAGGATCTGAACAGGATCCTGGGAGTGATGGCGCCCGAGGACCCGGGCCTCCTGCGGTCGGGACCCGCCTGACACTCGGCAGCAGCGGACGGGCATCGCTCCTCCTGAGGAGCGATGCCCGTTCTGCGTCGCGGAGAACGAGGGTCCGCGAACTCGTCGTCCAGGGGCCAAGGGGGTAGGGGCCGAGAACCGGGGACGCGCGCCCCGCGCGTGCGGAGCGTGTTCCTCGTTCACCGGTGATGGTGCGAGCGGGCCACGCCGTCATGTTTCACGTGAAACGCGGGCCAGGCAGAGCCCACCGGCGGCCGTACGGTGTCGTGGCGGAGCGTGTCCGGTGCTGGCCGGATCCGACGGTCCAGGTCGTGCCCCGCATCCACGATGACCTGGGCGGAGTAGACGCTGCGGTCCGACGGTGTAGCGTCGACGGTGCGCACCGTTCTCTGAAGCGGGCGGAGTCGATCGACGCCCGGTGGCGCGCGTCGATGCCAGGGGTTCGGGGAGCTGACCTGCGTCGACATCCCGCACGCGAAGCTGGGTTCCGGTCTCGTTCCGGAGGGCACGCGTCCGCAGCGCAGCGATCTCCCGGTCTCGAGGCTCGTGGGACCCAGGTGGCCGGAAGGGCTCCGGCGCTCCGGCATACCAAGGGTCGGCATCGCATCGGAGTCCGAAGAGCGCCGCACGACCTGGTCGAACGCGCGCAGTCCCGGAACAGGCTCTCGAGGCGGAGCGGTCCATGGAACCATAGGTCCGCGGGGGAGCGCACGGGTGTCTGTCAGGCCGCTTCCTGGTGAGTGCCGGGACGAGGTTGAACACACCCTGATGCCTTGACGAGTGCGGAGGGGGCGGCGACCGCCCTGGCTGGGCCCGCACGGCCTGGCGGCAACCGCAGACTGCGCGGGCCGTTCCACGTGAAACATTGACGGCACCAGCACCGATTGGCCGCGGGGTCCATGAGGAAACGCTCGGGCCTCCCACTCAGACGCGTCCTCGAAGTTTCACGCGAACCCCAGCCGTGGAGTCGTGCGGGTGACATGAGCACGCGTACTGGCTCCTCCCTGGTGCGCTTCAGCAACCACAGTCGGCACGTGGGCGGGAGGCCCCAGCGGGCGAGGCAGGGACGCCGGCGCGTGGAGTCGGGACCGCGGGCATGCCATCCGTACCTGCTGTTCATCCGCAGGTGACCACGAAGGGGCGGACGGGCCATGTGCCTGCGAGCTCGATCATCCTCCGTTGCCGTGCGCAAGCAGACGTCGGATCGGCGCAGGTCACGGGGCTGGCCGCGGCACAGCGTCGGTACGCCGTGCGACGGAGCCGACCGCGGTGGGCGGACGAACCCGGACGTCCGCACCGGCCCGGAGGTCGGTTCGGAGTATCGGCGACGTCATCCGATCGGGAGGTCAGAGGCGAGTCGCGGGATCTCTGACTCCCGGGATCATGACGCCGAGACGGCGGCGACGATCCGACAGCTTGGGTCGACCTGAACGAGGAACTGAAGAGATGTGCGGGTGCGGAAGGGCCGGGCCCACCGGCTCCGATCATCCGTGCGGGTCGGACCGTGGAGACGATGGCGGCGGGCGGCGTCGCAGCGGACGGGACAAGGCGTCGTCGTGATGAAGCCGCGGGACCTCGTGGCGGGCACGACCCGTGCAACGTCAGGTCCGCTCGTGCACAGACTGCCCGGGCGACTTCGGCGCTCACGACTCTGGTGCGACCGGCGACGGTCTACCGACTCGTCCAGGCCTCGGGGAGCATCGTCGCTATCCCGTCATACAGCCGGATTCCGGGCAGACGCGTCGGACCGGCGCCGCCGTGATGGCCGACCCAGTCGGTCACGCAGTCCTACGACTGGTCGTCGGACACGGGCGATCGGCTGGAACAGGGTCGGCGGCCGGCGGACCAGTCGGCTCAGGGCACGAGCTGGAGACACCGGCATGGTCCGCCCGTGTGGGCGGACGAGCGCTCGGGGAGCGGGAGTTCGCGTTCGCGGGCAGAGCTGGCAAGGACTCGGCACCGATCACCGTCTGTCGCGGTGTCCCGCGCGGATCGACGACGGCGCCCGCGACGAGGAGTGGCCGATGGGTGCCGTAGCCTGCTGACAGGATTGCGGTGGTCGGGGCCGGCGCGACCCCGGACGGGAACCGTCAGCTCCGGGGTGGCCGAGCCGTCAGGGACGGCGGGCCGAGCGGCGGTGTTCGTGCCCGGCCGCCCGAGCACATCCAGCCGGGCATGACGAAGGCCGCCCCTGTTTCACGTGAAACACGGGCGGCCTTCGTTGAGCTGATCAGGCGCTCGGCGCGAGGACCGCCTCGATCTCCTCCTGCAGAGCGCGCTTCGGGCGCGCACCGATCACGGACTTCACGAGCTCGCCGCCGGAGTAGACGTTGAGCGTCGGGATCGACGTGATGCCGTAGGCCATCGTGGTGGCCTGGTTGGCGTCGGTGTCCAGCTTCACGATCTTGATCTTGCCCTCGTACTCGTCCGAGAGCTCCTCGAGGATCGGGGCCACCATGCGGCACGGGCCGCACCAGGTCGCCCAGAAGTCGACGAGGACGGGGACGTCGGACTCGAGTACCTCGGCCTTGAACGTGTCGTCGGTGACGGCGACTGTAGCCATGGTTCGCTCCTTCGGGATCGGTGGGGGAAAGGGGTCAGCCGGCGACGGAGTCGAGCGCGGCGGGGAGACCGTCGGGGTTGGGCACGGCAGGGGTGCCGGCGAGGGACTGCTCGCCCTCGGCGTCGGCCACCTCGGTGAGGTAGGCCTGCGCGTCGAGCGCGGCGGCGCAACCCGAGCCGGCCGCGGTGATCGCCTGGCGGTAGGTGTGGTCCACGGCGTCGCCGCAGGCGAAGACGCCCGGCAGGTTGGTCCGCGTGGAGCGGCCCTCGACGAGGATGTAGCCCTCGTCGTCGAGGTCGATCTGGCCCTTGACCAGGTCGGTGCGGGGGTCGTGACCGATCGCGACGAACAGGCCCGTGGTGTCGAGCTGGCGCTCCTCGCCCGTGACGGTGTCACGCAGCGTAAGGCCGGCGACCTTGTCCTCGCCGGAGATACCGGCGACCTCGCTGTTCCAGGCGAACTCGATCTTCGGGTCGGCCTGGGCCCGGTCGGCCATGATCTTCGAGGCGCGGAGCGAGTCGCGACGGTGCACGATCGTCACCTTCGAGGCGAAGCGCGTGAGGAAGGTCGCCTCCTCCATCGCGGAGTCTCCGCCGCCGACGACGGCGATGTGCTGGTCGCGGAAGAAGAACCCGTCGCAGGTGGCGCACCACGAGACGCCGCGGCCGGAGAGCTGCTTCTCCTCGGGCAGGCCGAGCTCGCGGTACGCGGAGCCCGTCGCGAGGATGACGGCGCGCGCCTTGAACGTCTCGCCACCGCCGGTGACGACCGTCTTCACGTCGCCGGTGAGCTCCACCTGCTCGGCGTCGTCCCACAGCACGCGGGCACCGAACTTCTCGGCCTGCTCGCGCATGGCCTCCATGAGGTCCGGCCCCTGGATGCCGGCGGGGAAGCCGGGGAAGTTCTCCACCTCGGTGGTGTTCATGAGCGCACCACCGGCGGTGACGGACCCCGCGATGACGACGGGTGCCAGACCAGCCCGCGCGGCGTACACGGCCGCCGTGTAGCCGGCCGGGCCCGAGCCCACGATGACGATGTCGTGCACGGTGGCCTCACCGGTGGTGTTGGTCGGCTGATCGGTCACGTTCTCTCCTGCTCGTCTGGTGGTCTTTCGCGTCCTGAGGCGCCATCGCCCTCAACACCCCGACGGGGTGTGGTGTTCCCGGGCGACAGGCGTCGCCCGGGAACGGTCACGAGAGGACGATCTCGTTGAGCTCCAGGTAGTTCTTGCCGTTCGTGCTCGGCAGCTCCGTGATCCAGATGACGAAGGAGTCCGCCACGGTCTCCTCCTTGAGGTCGAGCTTCGTCTCGGAGCTGAACGAGCCCTCGGCGAGCACCGGGCCGTCGGTCGGCTTGTCCCGCGACGTGGCGCGGATCTCGACGCGCCCACCCTCGGAGTTGGTGTTCAGGGTGATGGAGGTGACCGGTGCGGCATCCTCGAGCTCGACGACGTAGCCGAGGCCGGAGCGCAGGCCGGCGAAGTCCGGGGTGTTGAAGTACATCGTGTACCAGAAGGTGGACGGGTCGCCGTCGTACGCGAGGTCCACGGCCTCGGGGTGCTGGCCGTCACCCTCGGGGTCGAGCTGGTCGCCGGACTGGATGACGGGGCGGACCTCCGGCGTCTCCGACGCCTCGCTGGACTCTTCGTCCGTGGGCTCCTCGGCCGCTGCGCCGCCGCCCGCGTCCTCGGTGTTGACCGGCGATGCGGCCACCGGCGGAGGCGACGGCGACATCACCTTCGACACGGCCCACAGGGCGCCCGCGAGCACGAGCACGACGACGAGGCCGAGCACGATCGGCGTCGGGTTCACACCACGGCGCTTGGGAGCCGGCGACGACGCGAAGCCGCCGGTATCGGTGCGGGGCTCACCGCCACCGGGCGGCGGAGGGACGGGGGCGTGCGCGGTCTGCTGCTGGACCGGGGCACCCTGTGCCGTGGGGTACGCCTGGTTGCCGTAGGCCGCCGCGGGCGCGGCGCCGTACGCCGCCACGGGCTGCTGCGCCGGCGCGGGCTGCTGCGGGACGGGGGCCATCGCGGCCGTTGCCTGCACGGGCGGGACGGGAGCCTGAGCCGCGGTAGGCGCCGCGACCGGCGGGATCGCCTGCGTGGACTGCGCCGGCACGGCCGCAGCGGCAGCCGCGCCCGCGGCACCACCGACGGCCGCGGAGCGGGCGATGCGGCCGCTGGCCGGCCGGCGGACGGGCGGGGCCGGCGGGGGCGTGCCCGGCAGGGCGGCGCCCGTCCCGACCGCGCCCATGACGGAGGACCGCACCGGCGGCTCGGTCGACGGCTGCACGAACTGCGGGAGCGCCGCGACGACGGACACCTCGCCCCAGGGCGCCAGCGCGGCGACGACGTCGCCGGGCGTGGTGGGGGCGTCGGGGGAGTCGGAACCGAAGGTGCGGCGCACCAGGGAGTCGAGCTCGGGGTCGACGTGCGGCACCAGCGTCGACACCGGGACCACGCCGTGCTCGTCCCGCTGCGCGGGCAGCGGGCGCACGGCGTCGGGAGCGATCCACGGCTCGTCGAGCGAGTCGCCCGGCCACCGGGCCGTGAGCGCGTAGTAGGCGAGGGCGACGAGGTCGCGTGCGTCCGCGGCCGCCGCGCCGGCGCCCGTGATGTGATCCCGACCGCCGTCGACGCCGGCGAGCGCGGCGTCGATGCCGAGCCCGGTGACGACGACGCGGTGGCCGTCCACCCGCACGGCCTCGGGCCGCAGCGCCAGGTGGTGCACGCCGCGCTGCCCGGCGGCCTCGAGCGCCGCGGCGGCCTCGCCGACGACGGCACGAGCCTGCTGGGCGTCGACCAGGCCCCCGGAGACGACCTCCGTGAGCGACGAGCCCCGATAGGGCTCGGAGATGATGTAGCTGCGCTGGCCCGCGCCGAGGTCGGTGCTGCCGACGTCGAGCACGCGGGAGAGCCGCGGGTCGGCGACGAGCGCGGCCCGGCGCGCGGCGTCGAGCGCCGCCGACGCGTACGGGCCGTCGACGAACGTCACCCGGACGGGACGGTCCAGGATCTGGTCGTGCGCTTCCCACGCCTCGGCTGCTGCGAGGTCGGTGGCAGCGAGCTGTACGAGCCGATAGCGATCGACCATGACGGTCCCGGGATGGGCGGTGCTCACCTGTGCTCCTCGGTGGGGGTGCGGGGGGAGAGGGTCCTCCGGTCCATCGGACCATGGTACGGGCGGCCCGGTGGCCGCGAGGTCGCGCCCTGCGGGCGTGCCCGCAGGGCCCTCACGGAACCCGCGCGAGCCGGGCACGCGACCGTCGTCATCGCTTGAGCCGCCGGAGGACGGGGGCCAGCGCGTCATCGAGCTCGCGCACGTGGAGGACCTTGAGCGCGAGCACGTAGCCGACCACCATCACGATCCCGGCGACGGCCGTGACCAGCACGGAGTGGCCCCACGAGCTGACGTCGTAGCCGTCGAGGAGGCGGACGGTCAGCCAGCCCAGGAGGGCGGCGATCAGCGCGCCGACCAGCGCGCGGACGTAGAGCTGCAGGACCCGCCGGCCGTCCATGCCCTGCAGCTTGCGGCGCATGCCGCGCACGCGCAGCAGCAGCGAGATCCACGTGGACAGCGCGTACGCGCCTCCGGCGGCGACGGCCCACCACTGGGGCGGCAGCAGGCGGGTCGCGCCCCACAGGACAACGACCATCGAGACGGTCGCGATGACCTGGATGCCGAAGATCGAGCGGCCGTCCTCGAACGCGAAGTACATGCGCCGGACCAGCACCGTCGCGCCGAGGGCGATGATGCCGATCGACATCGCCTGGATGATCGGCGCCACTGCGCCGACCCCCTCGGCGTCGAGGGTCGGCAGGAGGGACGCCGTCAGCGGGACGGCAAGGACGATGAGCGCGGCCGCGGAGAACACCGAGAAGACGCCCGCGGACCGCATCCCGAGCGACATGTCGCGACGCACCCCGGGCAGGTCGCCGGCCTGGACGGCCGCCGTCATGCGGGGGAAGAGCACGGTGACGATGGAGACGACGACGAGCGAGTGCGGCAGCAGGTAGATCGTCATCGCGTTGGTGTAGGCGGCGTTGCCGGCGAAGACCACGTCGGGGTCCGTGCTGCTCTGCCCGGCCGCGCCGAGGATGTTGGTGAGGAACAGGACGCCCACCTGCTCCAGCACGACGGCGCCGATGGTCCAGCCGACGACCGTCCCAGCCGCACGCAGACCGATGCCCCGCAGGCCGAACCGGAATCTCCAGCGGAAGCCAGTGCGTCGCAGCGCGAACACGAGCACCAGGGCCTGGGCCGCGATGCCGAGTGTCGCCGTGCCGGCGAGCACCGCCGTCTGCGCCGTCGACCAGGTCGACAGGTCGGAGATGCCGAGAGACGGGGCGGTGCCCCACACCGCGATGAAGGCACCGAAGCCGATCAGGGAGACGACGTTGTTCGCGACCGGGGCGATGCCGTAGGCGCCGAAGCGCCCCTGCGCGTTGAGCACCTGGCCCAGCAGCATGTAGAGGCCGTAGAAGAAGACCTGAGGGATGCACCAGTACGCGAACACGACGGCGAGGTGGCGCGAGTCGGCGTCCCAGGCCCCGCTGAGCGTCGACAGCCAGATGATGAGCGGGGCCGCGACGACCAGCACCGCCGTGAGCAGCAGCAAGCCCAGGCCGGACAGGGTGAGGAGCTTGTCGAGCCGCTCGCGGGCGTTGCGGGCGTTCATCGCGCGCAGGATCTGCGGGATGAGCACGGCCTGGAGCACACCGGCGGAGATGAGCGCGAACAGCATGTTCGGCA
This sequence comes from Isoptericola sp. NPDC056573, assembly GCF_042793335.1. NCBI lineage: Bacteria > Bacillati > Actinomycetota > Actinomycetes > Micrococcales > Promicromonosporaceae > Isoptericola > Isoptericola sp. NPDC056573. Next base: position 406,759 of record NZ_JBHTUY010000002.1, on the reverse strand, counting down.
GCTTGTTCGCGATATCGAACGCGTTGGCCACGGTGCCCATCGCACCGACACAGGCCACGAGCAGCATCGCGCGGATGAGGCCGGAGGCGCGGGAGGCGACCGTGCCCAGCGTCATGATCACGGAGCCGCGGCCGAGGCTGGTGCGCCGCACGGCGTCGGCGCCCCCGTCGTCGGTGATTCCGTCGGCGCTGTCCGTGCTCTCGGTGCTCGCACCATCCTGGCCGGTGCGGCCGGCGGCGGGGTCGCCGACCGGGTGCCAGCTCGTGCCCGCGGCGCCGGTCGGCGACCCGGGGTCGGTGGCGTCGCCCTCGCCGGGCAGGTCGGGCCGGCTGTCGTCGGGGAAGGCGGACGTCGAAGTCATGAGGGGTCGGTCTCCGTGGCCTGGGCGGGCGGCGTGCGGGCGGCGGGGATCCCGCCGCCGCCCGGGTCGGTCGGGTCGTCGTCGTGCGGGTCGCGTGGCGGACTGTCCTCGGGTGCGGCGGTGTCGGGCCCCTGGGGGTCGGCGGCGGCGTCCGCGACGCCCTCGTCCGTGGTCCGGGCCGAGGACCGCCCCCGACGCACCGTACGCCAGATGCCCCCGATGAAGAGGAGAGCGACCAGGGCGGCGACGACGGCGGTGCCCGCGGTCTCCCACCCCGCGCGGACGCGGAGCGAGAAGCTCGTGGGCCCGGCGACGACCGTGCCGCTCGGCGCGAGCACCTCGACCTGCAGGTTGACGTCGCCGGAGCCGATGGCGCGCACGGGGACGTGCACGTTGGACGACGTGCCGGCGGGGACGACGACCGTCGGACGGGACTCGACGACCAGCCGGGACGCGTCGGGCCGCAGCACCACCGTGACGGTGGCGTCCACGGGCAGCTCGTTCGAGACGGTCACGGGCAGCTTGCCGGTGTCGCTGACGAGCGTCACGTTGGACCGGTCGGCGACGCTGATGCCCTGCTGGAGGGCGTCGGACTGCTCCACGGCGAGGTCGACGGCGCGCTCACGGGCGTCGCGCTCCGTGCGTGCGGCGACGGCGAGCGGGGCGACGAGCGCCTGGTCGGCGTCGCCGCTCAGCTCGACGGGGTCGCTGGCCACGGTCGAGAACGCGGCGAGGTCGCGGTGGGAGTCGAGGAGCCGGCGGACGGAGGAGGGCGCCAGCTCGCCCTTCGACCGACCGGCCCGCTCGCCCCGTGCGGGCTCGTCGCGCGGCACGCGGGAGGCGGGGGCGGCGACGGTCTCGGACAGCGGCACGACGTCGGCCCACGACGCGTCGTGGAGGGCGCCGAGCACCGTGCCCACCAGGGCGGGGTCGGGGGACCAGTCCCGGGGCAGGGCGGCGAGCAGGTGCAGGTCCTGCTGCCCGGAGTCCTGCTGCTGGAGCGCGACGAGCGCGGCGTCGGCCAGCACGCGGGTGGACGCCTCCGCGGCGGACGGGGCGTCGTCACCGTCGGTGAGGGAGGCGAACGCGGACGACAGCCCGTCGTCGGCGACCAGCGCGGGCACCTTGCCCGACGACGTGTCCACGGCGGTGCGTGCGGAGGCGGCGGCTCCGTCGGCGGGGGCGAGGCCGTCGGCCACCACCACCTGGTCGACGGGCGCGTCGCGGCCGGCGGCGAGGGTGGCGGCGTCGGGCCGGCCCTCCGGCCACGCGACGGTGAGGTCCCAGCCCTCCGGCCGCTGCCAGGCCGCCCCGAGCGCGGCCTCCCCGCCGGTCGCGGCCGCGACGTCCGCCCGGGTCGGGTCGGCGTGCGCGACCGCCGCGAGGTCGGGGTCGTAGCCGGGCAGCACGGCGACGTCGCTGGGTTCACCGGTCGCCGTGGTGCTCCCGGTGCCGATGGTGCTCGTCAGGCTCGCCGAGGTGTCGGCGTCGTCGCCGGTGACAGGGGCTCCGGTGAGCCGCGTGGCCCACGCCTGGGAGTCCCCGTCGCCGGAGGCGGCGGCCGCGGCGACGAGGGCCGGGTCGACCGCGAGCGACAACCCGGGTGACGTGCCGCTGACGGCCGCGGCGTCGAGCAGCCGGGCCAGCCGTCCGCCGGTCGCGGTGGCGGTGCCGAGCTCCAGGTCGTAGCCGTCCGGGTCGAGCGGGTCGACGGCGGGGCCCGTGACGGGCGCGGCGACGCTCACCGAGACAGGGTCGGGCGCGTCGCCCTCCGGCGCGAACAGCAGGAAGGTGTGGACGACGTCGAGCGTGGACCCGCCGCGGGTCAGCGCGACGGACATCTCCCGGGGCCCCCAGGGGTTCTCCGCGCTGAGGCCGAGGGAGTCGACGTCGAGCTCCATCGTCACCTGCGCGGTGTCCCCGGGTGCGAGGCGTTCGACGGTCTCGTCGACCTGGGGAGGTCCTGCGGTGCTGGTGCCGTCGTCCTGGGCCCAGGCCGACAGGCTCTCGCGCGAGGTGAGGGGCCGCCACGAGACGCCGAGGTCGAGCCCGGCGCCGTCGAGCACCACGTCGGTGCCGTTGGTGACCTGGAGGGTGAGCGTCACGGTGGAGCCGGGCGAGGCGAGCGTGGGCGCGGAGCCCACGAGCTCGACCGTCGCCTTCCCGTCGCGGGCGGCGGGCAGGAGGGACGGCGAGGTGAGGGCCGACGCCGACGTGCCGGGGAGCGCGACCAGCGCACCCGTCAGGAGCAGCCCGGCGAGCACGGCGAGCACGGCCAGCGCGGGCAGGAAGGGCGCGCGGTGGCGGCGGGCCGGGCGGGCGGGCGGGGGTGCGGCGCCGGCACCCGAGGGTCGGGAGGTGGTCACGCGGCGGGCCTCACTCGACAGCTCCGAGGCCGGGGTGCCCGAGCACCTCGGGCGTGCGGCGCAGCACCTGCTGCGCGACGACGGCGAGCCGCTGCTCGTTGGGATAGGAGAGCCGCTCCGTCAGCTGCTCGACCGGTACCCAGAGGGCGTCCTCCGCCTCGCCGTCGGGATCGCCCTCCGCCGTGATGATGCCGCCCTCCGCGCGCAGGAGGAAGTGGTGCACCACCTTGTGGACGCGGTGGTCCTCGCCGCTGAACCAGTAGTCGATGACGCCCAGGCGGGTACGGATCGTGCCGAGGATGCCCGTCTCCTCGTGGATCTCGCGGACGGCCGCCTGCTCCGGCGTCTCCTCGCCCTCGAGGTGCCCCTTGGGCAGGCACCACTCGAGGCGCCCGCCGCGGTTGCGCCGCACGATGACGGCGGCCTCGGGACCGCCGGCGGCGACCTGGACGACGAGCCCTCCCGCCGACGTCTCCTCGTGGACCGGCAGGTGCGTCGTCGTGCCCGACGGGGCGACGCCCACGACGGCGGGTGTCGCGGTGCCGCGCGGGCCGGAGAGTCGCGCGGGGTCGACCTTGAGCGGGTGTCCTCCCGGTGGCACGGGGACCGGCGCGGCCGGGCGCCGGCGCCGCGGGCCGGGAACCGGGGCCGGGGATGACATGCGCCCCACCCTACCGAGTGGAGACGCCCCGCCGGCCCAGTCTCCGGGGCGCCGACGCCCGGGATCTGGGAGGATGGGACGCCGTGTCGACCCCTGAACCCCCGGCCCCCGCCGCGCTGCTGCGCCGCGCCCTCGCCGTGCTGACCGAGATGGCCCCCGCGGCGGTCGAGCTGGGCGAGGTGTTCCGCGCCGCCGGGCACGAGCTCGCGCTGGTCGGCGGGCCCGTCCGCGACGCCTTCCTCGGCCGCGCGAGCAACGACCTGGACTTCGCGACCTCCGCGTCGCCCGACGAGACGCAGGCCCTGCTGGCCCGCTGGGGCGACGCCCACTGGGACATCGGCAAGGAGTTCGGCACGATCGGGGCGCGGCGGTTCGCGCGCACCGGGGGAGGTTCGGGATCCGGGTCCGCGTCGGGCGACGTCGTCGTCGAGGTCACGACCTACCGCAGCGACGAGTACGACCCCGCCTCCCGCAAGCCGGTGGTGGCGTTCGGGGACACGCTCGACGGCGACCTGTCGCGGCGCGACTTCACGGTGAACGCGATGGCGGTGCGGCTGCCGGAGCTCACGTTCGTCGACCCGTTCGACGGGCTGTCCGACCTGGCGCGCGGGGTGCTGCGCACCCCGATCGCGCCGGAGCGGTCGTTCGACGACGACCCGCTGCGCATGATGCGCGCGGCGCGGTTCGCCGGCCAGCTCGGGTTCGAGGTCGAGCCCGCGACCCGCCAGGCGATCGTCGACATGGCGGGCCGGATCGACATCGTCTCGGCGGAGCGCGTGCAGGCCGAGATCTCCAAGCTGCTCCTGAGCGACCGCCCCCGCACCGGCCTCGAGGTGCTGGTCGACACGGGGCTGGCCGACCACGTGCTGCCCGAGCTGCCCGCGCTGCGCCTGGAGATCGACGAGCACCACCGCCACAAGGACGTCTACCAGCACTCGCTCACCGTGCTGGAGCAGGCGATCGCCCAGGAGACCGGCCCGGACGGCCCGGTCCCCGCGCCCGACCTCGTGCTGCGCCTCGCCTCCCTGCTGCACGACGTCGGCAAGCCGGCCACGCGCCGCTTCGAGCCCGGCGGCGGCGTGAGCTTCCACCACCACGAGGTGGTCGGCGCGAAGCTGGTGGCCAAGCGGCTGCGCGCGCTCAAGTACGAGAAGCAGGTGGTCAAGGACGTGGCGCGGCTCGTCGAGCTGCACCTCCGCTTCCACGGCTACGGCGACGGGCAGTGGACGGACTCCGCGGTGCGCCGGTACGTCACCGACGCGGGCCCGCTGCTGGAGCGCCTGCACCGGCTGACCCGCGCCGACTCCACCACGAGGAACAAGCGCAAGGCGCAGCGTCTCGCCGACTCGTACTCCGACCTCGAGCAACGCATCGCGGTCCTGCGCGAGCAGGAGGAGATCGACGCGATCCGCCCGGACCTGGACGGATCGCAGATCATGGCGGTCCTCGGCGTCGCGCCCGGGCCCGTCGTCGGGCAGGCGTACAAGCACCTGCTCGCCCTGCGGATGGAGCACGGGCCGCTCGGCGCGGAGCGCGCGGAGCAGGAGCTGCGCACCTGGTGGGCGGGCCGCGAGGCCTGACCGACCCCTCCCTCACCGGCCCGCGACGGGTCTATCCTCACGCTTGCGCGCGGGCCCGACGACGAGCCCCCGGAGCGCGACGAGCGGAGGCTGGGCATGAGCGGGTCCGGGACGACGTCGGGTGGTGCGTCCGGCGGGGCCGTCGGCGCCCCGATCGGCGCAGGGGGCGGAGCGGGCGGCGACGCCGCCGACCGGCGAGCGCGCCTCGTGGTCACGGCGTTCTACCTGGTGCAGGGCATGTGCTTCGCCGGCCTGCTCGCCCAGGTGCCGACGCTGCAGCACGACCTCGGCATCTCGGACGGCACGCTGACGCTGATCCTGCTGCTGGTCCCGGTCGTGGCCGGCGTCGGCAGCGTGCTCGCCGGCGCGCTGGCCCCGCGGGTGGGCAGCGCCCGGCTGCTGCACGTGTGCGGGCCGCTGGTGGCGCTCGCCGTCATGGGCGCGGGCCTGGCGCCGACCGTCACGGTCCTCTACCCGGTGGTCGCGGCGGTGGGTCTCCTGCTCGGCCTGGTCGACGCGAGCATGAACATGCAGGGCGTGGAGGTCGAGCAGCGGTACGGCCGCAGCCTGCTCAACTCGTTCCACGGCGCGTGGAGCGTGGGCGGCATCCTCGGGTCCCTGGCGGCCGTGCTGGCGCACTCGCTGGGCTGGTCGCTCGCCGCCGGGCTCGGGCTCGTCGCCGCGGTCGGCGTGGCCGTCGACCTCGTCGCGACGGCGGCGTCCGGTGGCGGCGCACCCCGCCCCGCCGAGCGGCAGGCGGTGCCGGGACTGGTGCTGCCGGAGCAGCCCGCCGCCGTCGCCCCGCGGCAGGACGCCGGCGCGTCGCGCGCCGCCCGCCCGCCGTGGGGGCCGCTGGTCCTGGTCGGCCTCGCGGTGACGATCGTGTACGTCGCCGACTCGGCGACGTCGAACTGGTCCACCAAGTACATCCAGGACGCGCTGGGAGCGGCGGCGAACGTCGCGCCGCTGGGCCTCGCCGCGTACCTGGGCTGCCAGCTCCTGGGGCGGCTCGCGGCGGACCGGCAGGTCAACCGGTTCGGGCCGGTGGTGCCGGTGGCCGTCGGCGGGGTCGTCGGGGCGGCGGGGCTCGCCGCCGTGACGCTGGCACCGGGGCCGTGGGTCGCCGTCGTCGGCTTCGGGCTGACCGGGCTCGGCCTGAGCGTCGTGGTGCCGCTGTCGTTCTCCGTGGCGGGGCGCCTCGACCCCGACGGGACGGGGATCGCCGTCGCGCGCGTGAACCTCTTCAACTACGTGGGGTTCGTCGTGGGCGCGGGGCTGATCGGAGGTGTGGCCGAGCTGCTGAGCATGCGGCTCGCGTTCGCCGTCCCCGCGCTGCTGGCGCTCGGCGTGATCGCGCTGGCGCCCGCGTTCAAGGTCGCGGCGCGGGACGACGTCGCCTCCCCGGCCGCGGCGCCCTGACGACGGGCGTGGGGACGACGACGGGCGGCCACCGTCGTGCGACGGTGACCGCCCGCGGCGGCGCTCCCGGCCCGTGACGGGGCCGACCGGTCAGTGCGCCGCCGGCGCACCCTCGCCCTCGGGCGAGGCGGGCACGCGGCGCAGCAGGAGCGACAGCCCCACCGCGACGAGCATGATCGCCGCGCCCCAGACGAACGCGTCGCCGACGCCCTCGGCGAGCGCGACCTGCGCCGTCGCGCCGTCCTCCATGAGTGCGACCGACCGCGTGGTCATGACCGCGACGAACATCGCGGTGCCGGCGGCCCCGGCGAGCTGCTGGACCGTGCCGATGGCGGCCGACCCGTGCGAGTACAGGGGCGGGGTGAGCGACGACAGCGCCGAGGTGAACAGCGGCGTGAACATGAACGCCAGGCCGAGGCTGAGCGTCACGTGCAGCGCCAGGATGTACCAGGGCGACGAGTCCGCGTGCACCTGCGTGAACAGGGCGAGCGCGATGGTCACGACGACCAGGCCGGGCGTGACCAGCGGGCGCGGGCCCACCCGGTCGTACAGGCGGCCGACCGTCGGTCCGAGCAGACCCATGAGCAGGCCGCCGGGGAGCACGACGAGGCCGGTGGCCAGCGGCTCGAGGCCCATCGCGTCCTGCAGGAACAGCGGCAGCAGGATGAGCGAGCCGAACATGGCGAGCATGCCGACCGCCATGATGGCGAGGCCGACCGAGAACCCGCGGAACCGGAACACGCTCAGGTCGAGCAGCGCGCGGTCGTCTCGGGCCAGGAGGAGCTGGCGCCACACGAACGCACCCAGCACCAGCAGACCGACGACGATCGGGATCCACGGCGCGACGGGCGGCGCGTGCCGCGCGGCCTCGCCGATGCTGGACAGGCCGTACACGAGGCCGCCGAACGCGACCGCGGCGAGGAACAGCGACAGCGGGTCGAGGCGCGAGTGTGTACGGTCGGCCACGTCCCGGACGTACAGGAAGCCCATGACCAGGGCGAGCACGGCGATCGGGAGCACGATGCCGAAGACCCAGCGCCAGCTCAGCGCGTCGAGGATGATGCCCGAGATGGCCGGGCCGAGCGCCGGGGCGGCCGCCATGACGATGGAGATGTTGCCCATCACCTTGCCGCGGATCGCCGGGGGCACGACCGTCATGATCGTGGTCATGAGCAGCGGCATCATGATCGCGGTGCCCGACGCCTGCACGATGCGACCGCCCAGCAGCCAGCCGAAGCCGGGGGAGAGCGCCGCGAGGAGCGTGCCCGCGCTGAACAGCGACATCGCGAGGAGGTAGGCGCCGCGCGTGCCGAGGCGCTGCAGCAGGAACCCGGTCGCCGGGATGATCACCGACATCGTGAGCATGAACGCGGTGGTGAGCCACTGTCCGGTGCTCGCGGTGATGCCCAGGTCGGTCATGAGCGGGGCGAGGGCCACGCTCATCGTCGTCTCGTTGAGGATGACGACGAACGCGGAGCCCAGGAGCAGCGCGATGACGGTGAACTGCTGGCGCGTGAGGCGCTGGGGCACGGCCTCGTCGATGACGATGCCGTGCGACGGCGCGGTCGTGTCGGCGGTGCCGGGAGCGGTGGCGGGAGTCGTCAGGGTGGCCTCCGGGGTCTGCGCGTCGGGTGTGACGGTGGGGTCGGTCTGTCGGGGGGCTGGCACGCTGTGCTCCGCTCGCGTCGTGCCGGGGAACCCGGCGGAGGGCAGGTGAGAGCCGACGCCGGTGGGCGCGGCACGTCGTCGTGGTCGGTCGTGGTCCCGGGGGACGGTCACCCTCGGAGCGGTCGCCGGACGGGCGAGACCGTACTGTGTACGACCACGAACCATCCTGCGATATTCCCGCTTCCCGTGACGACCTGATTTCCGGTCGGAACTCGTCGGTCGCTCAGGGCGGGGTCGTGCGCGGCGTGCGGGCGGGCGTCAGGCGCGCGCGGCGGCGTCCTCGGCGCCACCGGCCCGGCGGACACGGGGCGGCACCGGTGCCGGGGTGCGGGCGCCGCGCGTCGCCATGAGCAGCGCGGCGAGGACGTACGCGACGGCGAGGCCGACGAAGACGCCGCGGGACCAGCCGGTGTCCGGCAGGGTGAAGGCGGCGAGGGCGGCGGCGCCGACGAACGCGGCGTTGTAGAGCACGTCGTAGAAGGCGAAGGCGCGGCCGCGGAACTCGTCCTCGGCGTCGCGCTGGACGATCGTGTCGACGGCGATCTTGGTGCCCTGCGCCGCGAGGCCGAGCAGCGCGGCGCCGGAGTACACGACCGCGCGCTCCGGCGTCGTGACGAGGAGCAGCTGGCTGGCGGCCGCGAGCAGCAGCATGACGGCGATCCAGCCCTGCGGTCCGGTGCGGCGCGAGAGCGTGGGCGTCAGCACCATCGCGACGGCGCCGCCCACGCCCGTGAGGCCGATGACGACGGCGAAGGTCGCCATCCCGGCGCTCTGGCTGCCGGGGTCCAGCAGGTTGCGCGAGATGAGGATCGACGCGATGAACACGACGCCGTAGAGGAAGCGGTGCACGGCCATGGCGAGCAGCGCCTGGCCGGGAGTGCGGCGCGCGACGAGGTAGCGGGCGCCGTCGGCGAGCCCACGGGCGACCTTGGCGATCTCGCCCCGCAGGTCGGCCTCCGCCGGCCGCTCGGGGCCGAGCTGGGTGCGCCGCAGGCGGGTGGCGAGCAGGGACGCGACGCCGAAGACGAGCGCCGCGCACACGAGGGCGGACGAGTCCTTGACCCGGCCGGGCTCGAACGCCAGGCCGAGGACGAAGCCGATGCCGCCGCCGACGAACGCCGCGCCCGCGCCGAGCGTGGGGGACAGCGAGTTGGCGGTGAGCAGCAGCGGGCCGTCGACGACGCGCGGCAGGCCCGCGGACAGCCCGGCGAGGAGGAAGCGGTTGACCGACAGGGCGGCCAGGCCGATCGCGTAGATGGCCCAGCCGACGCCGCCGGCCAGCATGACGCCCGCCATCGCGAGCGTGAGGACCACGCGCACCGCGTTGCCCCACACCAGCACCTGGCGGCGTTGCCACCGGTCGAGCAGCACGCCCGCGAAGGGGCCGACGATCGTGAACGGCGCGAGCATGACGGCGAACGCGCCGGCGATGGCCGCCGCCGTGCCCTGCGACTCGGGGGAGAAGAACAGCAGGGACGCCAGGCCCACCTGGAACATGCCGTCGCCGGCCTGCGAGACCAGCCGGACGGTGAAGAGCTTGCGGAAGCCCTCCAGCCGCAGCAGCGCGCGCAGCTCGTGCCAGGTCTCGCTCATCGCTCCCACGCCCACAGCCTAGGCGTTCGCCGTACCGCGCCTCCCGGGGGCGGTCCCCCCGATGGCCCGCGCGGCCGGCTCGTGAGTTCTGCAACCGGACGACGGAAAGCTTTCGCCGTGACACCTCTTGTCGAGGCCTACTTACAAAGGTACCTTTCATAACTCCACGACGATGTGCTCCAGGTCACGTCGCGTCCGGACAGGAGGGCGTATGCCTCGCACGACCCCCACCCTCAGCCGTCGGGAGGTGCTCCGCGCGGGTGGCCTCGGCGCCGCCACGCTGGCGCTCGGCATCAGCGCACCGGAGACGGCCGGGGCGGCGTCGCCGTCGGACGGCTCGTTCGGTCTGGGGGTCGCGAGCGGCTCGCCGCGCCCGGACTCGATGGTGCTGTGGACGCGCCTCACCCGCGACCCGCTGGCCCCCGACGGGCACGCAGGCATGCCGCTGCGGAGCTACGGCGTGCACTGGGAGGTCGCGACCGACCCGGACCTCGAGCACGTCGTGCGGCGCGGGCACGCGCTCGCGCAGCCGGAGCTGGCGCACTCGGTGCACCCCAAGGTCACCGGCCTGCGACCGGGGACCGAGTACTTCTACCGGTTCCGCTCGGGCACCACCGCGAGCACCGTGGGGCGCTTCCGCACGCTGCCGGCCGCCCCCGCCGTCCCGGACACGTTCACGGTGGGCGTCGTCTCGTGCCAGGCCTGGTACCACGGCCACTTCACGGCGCACCGGCACCTCGCGGCAGAGCCCGGGCTCGACCTGGTGGTCTTCGGGGGCGACTACGTCTACGAGTACGGGATCACGGCGGCGAACCTGTGGCGTCAGGGGGTGTCGGTCGCGCCGGAGCACGCCGCCGAGGTGCAGACCCTGGAGCAGTACCGGCTGCGGTACGCCCTCACCAAGAGCGACCCGCACCTGCAGGCGCTGCACGCGCGCGTCCCGGCCGTGGCGATCTGGGACGACCACGAGGTGCAGAACAACTACGTGGGCGGTCGCTCCGCCTACGGCCTGCCCGACGAGATCTTCGCGCACCGCGTGGCCGTGGCCTACCGGGCGTTCTACGAGCACCTGCCGGTGGACCTCGAGGCGCTGCCCGACGGCCCCGGCTCGGACATCACCACGGGCTTCGACGTGGGCCGCCTGGCGAGGTTCTCCCTGCTGGACACCCGGCAGCACCGCGACCCCGTCCCGGAGACCGCCGAGGAGCAGGCCGACCCCGCGCGCACCATGCTCGGCCGTGCGCAGGAACGATGGGTGGAGGAGCGCCTGGTCGACAGCCCGGCGGTCTGGAACGTCGTGGCGAGCGGCATGGTGCTCATGCCGGTCACGGAGGACCGGACGGACCAGTGGGACGGCTACCCCGCGGCGCGGGCGCGGCTGCTCGACGCGATGGCCCGCAGCAGCGGCGTCGTCGTCCTCTCGGGGGACATCCACCACGCGGTCGCCGGCGAGCTGCGCGCGGACGTCGGCGACCCCGGGGCGGGGAACCTGGGCGTGGAGCTGGTCTGCACGTCCGTGGCCTCGGACGGCGACGGCGCTCCGACGGACGACTACGCCCCGGACTGGCTCCAGCACGACTACGTGCGGCTCTACGACGGCCGGCGCGGCTACCTGACGGTCACCCTGACCCCGCAGGCGATGACGTCGACCTTCGTCTGCGTGCCGTGGGTGGAGGCCGACGACACCGCCCCGCGCGAGGTCCTCGCCCGTTTCGTCACCCCCGCGGGCACGTCCCGCCTCGTCGAAGCCTGAAGGAGGCATCGTGCCCGTCCCGTCGTCCCAGCGGCCCAGGCAGGTCACCGGCCTGCGCGCCGAGCCCGCGATCGCCCGCACCGAGCTGAGCTGGCGCTCGCTCGGCTTCGAGCCGCTCATCGACCACTACCGGGTGCACGCGGTCCGGGGAGCCCGCGGCCGCTTCGAGCCGGACGGGGCCAACCTCGTCGCCAAGACGGTGTACCCGCAGCTCACGCACCACGTCGACCCCCGCGGCGAGACCTGGACCTACCGCGTCGTCGCGGTGTCCGACGCCGGGCGGACCGCGCGCGCGAGCGACGTGCTCGTGGCCAGCTCGGTGGCGTCCGTCGTGGGGACCGGCCTGCCGGTCGCGACGATCGGCGACTTCGACGCCCGGACGCTGGAGCACCGCTTCGCGCCGTCGGGGTACGCGCAGATCCCGGCGGCCTACCCGGACGCCGTGATCGAGCTCGAGCAGGGCGTCGACACCCCTGCGGACGCCTGGCCCTACCTGCTGCCGGGACCCGGCGACGCCTGGGCGGGCCGCAAGGCGTACACCGCGCGCTGGCGCCTCCCGCTGCCCGCCGCTCCCGCGGCCGACCACGACCTCGCGCTCTGGCTCGTCGACACGACCCGCCTGGGCGGCACGCTCCGGGTGGCCGTCAACGGCACGGCGCTGGCCGACGTCGCCCTGCCCCCGGGCGGGACGCGCGGCTCGCGCGAGGGGGACGCCACCGTGCCGGGGACGGCGCTGGTCCGCTCGTACCACGAGCTCCCGGTGCCCGCCGGGCTGCTGCGCGAGGGCGCGAACACGTTCGAGCTCGTCCTCGCCGAGGGTGGCTGGGTGGCGTGGGACGCCCTCGGCCTGTTCGCCCGGCGATGACGGCTCGAGGAACACGGGGAGTGGGACGGGGAGACATGGTCCGCAGCGGTGGTGACCGGCACGTCACGGACGTGCGCCGACGCAACACGCTCAGCTGCATCGAGGTGCTGCGGGGCAGCCAGGCGACGACGCTGACCGCGCTCGCGAAGGACACCGGCCTGTCGCGACCCACCGTCGAGTCGATCGTCGCCGAGCTCGTCGAGCGCGGCCTGGCCCGCGAGGTGTCCGGGGTGGAGGAGGGCGCGGTGGGGCGGCCCGCACGCCGGTACGCCTTCGCGGCCGACGCGCGGTACGTGGTCGGCCTCGACCTGGGCGTGCACTCCGTGACCGGGATGCTGGCCGACCTGGCGGGCCAGGTCCGCGCCGTCGTGCGGCGCACCGTGGACGGCCCGGTCGACGGCGTGGAGCGGCTCGAGACGGCCCGTGCCGTGCAGCGCGAGCTCCTGGACGTGGTCGGGGCGCCGCGGTCGCGCGTCGCCGCCGTGGCAGCGGCGGTGCCCGGCATCGTGGACGGCGAGCGGGTCCGCCTCTCGCTGCCGATCCCCGACTGGACCGGCGTCAATCTCGCGGCCCGGCTCAAGACGGGCGGCGAGCACCCGGTGATCGTCGAGAACGACATCAACATGGCAGCCCTGGCCGAGCACGCGCTGGGGGCGGCCCGGCTCGCCGACGACGTCGTCCTCGTGCAGCTGGGCTACCGCGTGGGCGCCGCCCTCGTGCTCGGGGGCCAGGTCTACCGCGGGAACCGGTTCGCCGCGGGCGAGGTCGGGGACTTCGAGTGGATGGGCTGGGACGGCTGGCTCGAGGGCAGCCTGCTCCGGGAGATCGAGGAGGCGGGCGGCGCCGAGCAGGTCGCCCAGCGCGCCCAGGAGGGCGACGGCGCGGCGCTCGGCCTGCTCCAGCAGTACGCGCGCCGGGTCGCCCCCGGCGTCGCGACGCTCGCGATGGTCGCCGACCCGGAGTGCGTGGTGCTCGGCGGCGGTCTGTCCCGCGCGGGCGACCTGCTCCGGGTGCCGCTGCAGGAGGAGGTCGACCGGCTCGTGCGGCCGCGCGCCGCGGCGTCGCTGGTGACGTCGGCGTTCGCGTCGGACGGCGCCGCCCTCGGCGCGCTCGTGCGGGCCCTGGAGGTCGGCTCCCGGGACGTCTTCGGCAGCAGCGACGTCGCGGCCCCGCCGCTGAGCGCGGCGGACCCGGCGGCGTCGCTCGCCGAGGCGCTCGCCGCCGCCACGCCGTCCCCGGCGTCGGTCGCCGTGGGGAACGACACGGACGACACGGACGACGTGGAGGACCCGGGGGAGCCGCGGGCGGCGGAGGTCCGCGAGCCGCTGCGGGTCGCGGTGGTCGGAGTCGGCGCGCGCGCCGGGCTGGCACGGTGGGTGGGCCGCACGGGCGTCCCGGCCCGCGTCGTCGAGGCGGTCGACGTCGACCCCGGGGGCCGCGCCCGCGCGCACGAGCTGTTCGGCCCCGGCACGGCGTTCGCGGCCGACCACCGCGGGCTGGTCGCCCGGCGGGCGCGGCGGACGGCGTCGACGCGGCCTTCGTCTGCACCCCCGACGACACGCACGCCGACGTCGCCGAGGACCTGCTGCGGGCGGGCGTCGCCGTCTACCTCGAGAAGCCGCTGGCCACGACCACCCAGGACTGCGACCGGGTGCTCGCCGCGGCGGCAGAGACCGGCACGAAGCTCTACGTGGGCCACAACATGCGGCACATGGCGGTCGTGCGGACGATGCGGGACGTCGTCGCCCGCGGCGAGATCGGGGACGTGCAGGCCGTGTGGTGCCGGCACTTCGTCGGCAACGGCGGCGACTACTACTTCAAGGACTGGCACGCCGACCGGGCGCGCAGCACGGGGCTCCTGCTGCAGAAGGCCGTGCACGACATCGACGTCATCCACTGGCTGGCCGGCTCCACGACGCGGGACGTCGTCGGGATGGGCGACCTGCAGGTCTACGGGCGCGTGACGGATCGCACGGACCGCACCGGGCAGCTCATGACCGACTGGTTCTCCTACGACAACTGGCCGCCGCTCGAGCAGACGGGCCTGCACCCGACGGTCGACGTCGAGGACACGTCGATGATGCTCATGCGGCTCGACAACGGTGTGCTCGCGAGCTACGAGCAGTGCCACTTCACGCCCGACTACTGGCGCAACTACACGGTGATCGGCACCCGCGGCCGCCTCGAGAACGTCGGGGACGGCGACGGCGCCTCGGTCCGGGTGTGGAACCGCCGCACGTCGTGGTCCGAGCACGGCGACGTCGAGTACCCGGTGGACGCGGCCGGCCCGGGCCACCAGGACGCCGACCGGCTCACCGTGGACGAGTTCCTGCGGCACGTGGCCGAGGGAGCCCCGATCACCACCTCACCGGTGATGGCCCGCGACGCGGTCGCGACCGGCATCGCCGCCACCGTCTCGCTGCGCGCAGGGTCCGCGCCGCAGCGTGTCCGACCCGTGGCCCCCGAGGTCGCGGCCCACTTCGACGACGACGTCGACCCCGCGGCACCGACGCCGCGGACCTGAGAGACCCATCAACCCGAGGAGCACCCCGATGAAGCATCTCCTGCGCAGCGCGTCCCTCGCGGGCGTCGCGGCCGTGGCACTGACGCTCTCCGCGTGCGGGGGCGGCGGCGACGCCGCCGAGGACAGCGCCGAGGTCGCGCCGACCGACGCCCAGGCCGAGATCACGTACGCGATCTGGGACGAGAACCAGAAGCCCGCGATCGACCAGAACATCAAGGACTTCAACGAGACCTACCCGAACATCAAGGTCACCGTGGACCTGACCCCGTTCCAGCAGTACTTCACCAAGCTGCAGACGCAGGGGGAGTCGCGGACGCTGCCCGACGTGTTCTGGATGAACGGCCCGAACGTCCAGCTCTACGCCGCGAACGACCTGCTCCAGCCGGTCACGGGCCTCGTGGACGCCGGCGAGATCGACCCGTCGAAGTACCCCGACGCCCTCAACCAGCTCTACTCGTTCGAGGACACGCAGTACGGCGTCCCCAAGGACTTCGACACCGTCGCCCTCTGGTACAACAAGGCGCTCTTCGAGAAGGCCGGCGTCGACCTCCCCACCGACGACTGGACGTGGGACGAGTTCCAGGACGCGGCCGGCAAGATCTCCGACGAGCTCTCCGACGAGGGCGTCTACGGGGTGGTCTCCGAGATCAACGGCATCGGACAGAGCAGCTACTACAACACGATCCTCCAGGCCGGCGGAGAGATCATCTCGGACGACGGCACGACGTCCGGGTACGACAGCCCCGAGGCCGCCGAGGGGCTCCAGCTGTGGGTCGACCTCATCGCCGACGGGGCCGCGCCGACCCTCCAGCAGATGTCCGACACCAAGCCGAACGTGTGGTTCGGCTCGGGCAAGGCGGCGATGTTCTGGTCCGGCAACTGGTCGGTCGCGGAGATGAAGGACTCGCCGAACAAGGACGACTTCGGCATCGTCCGGCTCCCCGCCGGGCCCGAGCGGCGCGCCACCGTCATCCACGGCGTCGGGAACGTCGTCGCCGCGGACAGCGAGAACAAGGCGGCCGCCAACGCCTTCCTGGCCTACCTCGGCTCCGAGGAGGCGCAGCGCACGCAGGCGGAGATGGGCGTGGCGAACCCGGCCTACTCCGGGACGCAGCAGGCGTTCGTCGACTCGGTCCCGAGCTTCGGCATCGACGTCTTCATCGACTCGGCCGAGGACATGGCCTTCCCGTACCCGATCTCGCAGAACACGGCGGCGTGGAACGCGCTCGAGACCGAGCTGCTGCCGCAGGCGCTCTCCGGGGAGCGCCCCGTCGAGGAGGTCGCCCAGGAGCTGGCCGACGCCATGAACGAGGAGCTCGCGAAGGAATGACCTCCGTCGACCGATCCCCCCGGGCGGGCGTCGTCGCGCCCGCCCGGGGCTCCGCCCCGCGCACCGTGGCCGGGGGCACCGCGCCCCGGGGGCCCCGGCACGGGTACGACGGCTGGTGGCCCGTCCTCTTCGTGCTGCCCACGATGGTCGGCGTCGTCCTGTTCTACCTGTGGCCGATCGTCCAGACGGGCTACTTCAGCCTCACCGAGTGGGGCGCCTTCGGCGGCCAGACGTGGGTGGGCCTCGAGAACTACCAGCGGCTCGCCCGCGACCCCGACCTGGGGACCGCCGTCGTCAACACGCTGGTCTACACGGCGATCGTGCTGCTCGGCATCCCGATCGCGATGTTCGTCGCGAGCCTGCTGCACCGGCCCGGGATGCGGTTCACGGCGTTCTACCGGGTGCTGTACTTCATGCCCTACGTCGCGATGCCGACGGCCGTGGCGATGGTGTGGCGCCTGATCTTCAACGGCGACTTCGGGATCCTCAACCAGGCGCTCGCCGTGGTCGGCATCGACGGCCCGTCGTGGACCTCGACGCCGGGCTTCGCGCTCGTCGCGGTGTCCGTCGTCGGCCTGTGGACGTCGCTCGGCTTCGCGATCATCATCCTGTCCGCCGGGCTGCGGACCATCCCCCCGGAGCTCTACGAGGCGGCGTCGCTCGACGGCGCGTCGGCCTGGCGGCAGTTCCGCTCCGTCACCGTCCCGCTGCTGACCCCCAGCGTCTTCTTCGTCACCGTCATCACGGTCATCAACGGCTTCCAGCTGTTCGACCTGCTGTACGCCCTCATGGGCCAGGCCAACCCGGCGATGCAGCAGACGCAGTCCCTCGTCTACCTCTTCTACAACGAGGCCTTCCTGCGCAACGACAAGGGCTTCGCCGCCGCCATCGCGATGGTGATCCTGCTGATCGTCGGCGCCGTCACGCTGCTCCAGTTCCGCATGCAGAGGAGGTGGGTCACCTATGCCTGACGCGACCCTCACGACGACCGCTCCCGCGCTCGCCGGGCGACCGCCGGTGCCCCGCCGCCGCACGTCGCGCCACGGGTCCAACGCCTGGGCGCACGTGGTGCTCGCCGTCGGCGGCGTGGTGATGGTGTTCCCGTTCGTGTGGCAGCTGCTCACGTCGCTGTCCACGAACGCCCAGGTGATGAGCGTGCCCCCGGTGTTCTGGCCGGGGGAGCTGCAGTGGGGCAACTACGCCGAGGTGTTCTCCAAGCTCCCGTTCCTCCAGGAGTTCTGGGTCTCGGTCTCGATCACCGTGGCGCGCACGGCGGGCCAGCTCGTGCTGTGCTCGATGGCCGGCTACGCGTTCGCGCGCATGCGGTTCCCGCTGCGGGGCGTGCTGCTCGCGCTGGTGCTGTCCAACCTCATGGTGCCGTCGCAGGTGTACCTCATCCCGCAGTACCAGATCATCAACGGGCTCGGCTGGCTGAACACCGTGGCCGGCATCGCCGCCCCGGGGATCTTCAGCGCGTTCGGCACCTTCCTCATGATGCAGTTCTTCAGGGGCGTGCCCGACTCGCTCGAGGAGGCCGCGCGGCTCGACGGCGCCAACCCGTTCCAGGTCTTCTGGCGGGTCATGCTGCCGCTCGCCGGGCCCAGCCTCGGCGCCCTGACGATCATCACCGTCCTGTGGTCCTGGAACGACCTCCTGTGGCCGCTCGTCGTCTCGACCCGCGCCGAGAGCATGCCGCTCGCGGCCGGCATCGCGACGTTCGCGGGGCGCACCACCACCGACTACACGGTGATGATGGCGGCCAGCGCGCTCGCCATGGCGCCCATCCTCCTGCTCTTCGTCGTCATGCAGCGCCGTGTGATCGACGGTCTCGCCCATTCCGGACTCAAGTAGGGAGCACGATGACTGCTGCAGAGCCTTCCCCCGCCCTCACGGTCGGCCTCGTCGGCGCGGGCGGCATCGCCCGGGCCCACGCGCCGGCGTGGCGCGCGCTCGGCGCGGACCTCGTCGTCCACTCGACGGACGGCGCCGCCGAGCTCGCGGCCGCGCACGGCGGACGGGTCGTCGCCGGGCTCGACGAGCTGCTCGACGTCGCGGACGTCGTCGACGTCGTGACCCCGACGCCCACCCACCTCGAGGTGGCGACGGCCGCCCTCGCGGCCGGGCGCCACGTCCTGTGCGAGAAGCCGCTGGGCCGCGCGTCGCGCGACGCCGTCGCGATGCTCGAGGCGGCCCGCGCCGCGGACCGGCAGCTCTACCCGGGGCACGTCGTGCGGTTCTTCCCGGAGTACGCCCTGATGCGCCGGGCCGTGCGGTCCGGGGAGATCGGGGCGCCGGCCGTCCTGCGGTTCGCGCGCGGCGGGATGTTCCCCGCCTGGTCCCCGTGGTTCGCGGACGACGCCCAGTCGGGCGGCGTGGTGCTGGACCTCATGATCCACGACCTCGACCTCGCCCGGTGGGTCGCGGGCGAGGTCACGAGCGTGCACGCCACCCGACGGTCCCTCGAGGAGGGCGGGGCCCCGCACACGCTCGCGCACGCCGTGCTCACCCACGCCGGCGGCGCGATCAGTCACGTGCGAGGGCTGTGGGGGGCGCCGCACACCACCTTCCGGACGTCGTTCCACGTCGCCGGGGCCGCCGGGACGCTGCGGTTCGACTCGGCCGAGGCCGCGGGGGTGCGGTCGGACCTCCCGCCGGTCCCGGCCGGCGGACAGGACCGGCCGGCCCCCGCCGCCGGCGAGAGCCCGTACCTCACGGAGATCCGGGAGGTCGCCCGGGCGTTCGCGGCGTCCCCGACGTCGTTGGCGCCCGACGACCCGCACCACCCGCGGGTGAGCGCCGTCGACGGCGTGATCGCCGTCGAGATCGCCGAGGCGGCGCTCGCCTCCATCGCGTCCGGGGAGCCCGTCGCCCTGGACACGGCCGCCCGGGCCCGCGCCCTGGCCGACCTCGAGACCACCGGGAGCCGAGCATGACGCCCACCCCGGCCCCGCTGCGGGTCGCGATCCTGTCGTTCGCGCACGTGCATGCCGCGTCGTACGTCGCGCTGCTGCGTGGCCGGCCCGACGTCGAGCTCCTCACCGCCGACCCCGACGCCGCCACGGCCCCCGCCGGCGAGCTGCGCGGGGCCGCGTTCGCCGCGGAGCACGGCGCCGCCTACGTGGACACCTATGCGGAGGCGCTCGCCTGGCGGGCCGACGCCGTCATCGTGTGCAGCGAGAACTCCCGGCACCGGGACGTCGTGCTCGCCGCCGCGGCGGCCGGCGCGCACGTGCTGTGCGAGAAGCCGCTCGCGACCCGGGTCGAGGACGCGGAGGAGATGGTGGCGGCGTGCGACGCCGCCGGGGTGCGCCTCATGACGGCCTACCCGGTGCGGTTCAGCCCCGAGTTCGGCACGCTGCGCGGACTGGTGGCGTCGGGCGCGCTCGGCACGGTGCTCGGCGGGACGGGGACGAACAACGGCAAGGTGCCCGCGGGCCGTGCCTGGTTCACCGACCCCGAGCTGGCGGGGGGCGGGGCGCTCGCGGACCACGTGGTCCACCTGGCCGACCTGCTCGACGCGCTGCTCGGGGAGGAGCCGGTCGCGGTGCGCGCCGTGAGCAACCGGGTCCTGCACGGGGACGACCCGCAGGTGCGCGCCGAGACCGGCGCGCTGGTGAGCCTCACCTACGCGGGCGGCGCGGAGATCGTCGTCGACTGCTCGTGGTCCGTGCCCGACGGCGCACCCACGTGGGGCGGCCTCACGCTGCAGGTGGTCGGCACCGGCGGCACGGTCGAGATCGACCCGTTCGCGGCGCACGTCGGCGGGCTCGTGGTGCAGGGGACGCGGCAGGCGTGGCTCGGGTTCGGCGAGAACCTGGACGCGCTGATGCTCGAGCACTTCCTGGGGTGCGTCCGCACGGGGGAGGCGCCGGGACCGGACGGGCAGGTGGGGCTGCGCACGCTGCGCGTCGTCGCCGCGGCGCAGCGTTCGGCCGCCGAGGGCGGTGCGGTGGTGCGGCCGGGGGCATGACGTGACGAGGCCGGGGCACGTCCGTGCCCCGGCCTTCGTCCTCACGCGGTGGTCGTCAGCGCTCGACCTCGCCGCGGATGAACGCCTCGAGCTGGGCGCGGCCCGCGGTGTCCTCCATCTGCACGGGCGGGGACTTCATGAAGTACGTCGACGCCGAGAGGATCGGGCCGCCGATGCCGCGGTCGAGCGCGATCTTGGCGGCGCGCACCGCGTCGATGATGATGCCGGCCGAGTTGGGGGAGTCCCACACCTCGAGCTTGTACTCCAGGTTCAGGGGCACCTCGCCGAACGCGCGGCCCTCGAGGCGCACGTACGCCCACTTGCGGTCGTCGAGCCAGGCGACGTAGTCCGACGGGCCGATGTGGACGTTGCGGTCCTCCTTCTTGCCGCCGAGCGGGCCCTCGAGGTTCGAGGTCACCGCCTGCGTCTTGGAGACCTTCTTCGACTCGAGGCGGTCGCGCTGCAGCATGTTCTTGAAGTCCATGTTGCCGCCGACGTTGAGCTGGTACGTGCGGTCGAGCACGACGCCGCGGTCCTCGAACAGCTTGGCGAGCACGCGGTGCGTGATCGTGGCGCCGACCTGCGACTTGATGTCGTCGCCGACGATCGGCACGCCGGCGTCCTCGAACTTCTTCGCCCACTCGGGGTCGGACGCGATGAAGACGGGCAGCGCGTTGACGAAGGCGACCTTCGCGTCGATCGCGGCCTGCGCGTAGAACTTGTCCGCCGCCTCGGAGCCGACGGGCAGGTAGGAGACGAGGACGTCGACCTTCGCGTCCTTCAGCGCCTGCACGACGTCGACCGGCTCGGCGTCCGACTCGTCGATCGTGGCGGAGTAGTAGTCGCCGAGGCCGTCGAGGGTGTGGCCGCGCTGGACGGTGACGCCGGTGGGCGGCACGTCGGCGAACTTGATCGTGTTGTTCTCGGACGCGTGGATCGCCTCGGCGAGGTCGAAGCCGACCTTCTTCGCGTCGACGTCGAACGCCGCGACGAACTCCAGGTCACTCACGTGGTAGTCGCCGAGCTGCACGTGCATGAGGCCGGGGACGGTGTCGGTCGGGGCGGCGTCGCGGTAGTAGTGCACGCCCTGGATCAGGGACGATGCACAGTTTCCGACACCGACGATGGCAACGCGGACGGAGGTCATCCTCGCTCCTTGTTTCTCTGGGCCGGGGCGTCCTGCACCCCGGCGCTGTGGTCGCGGGCGCGGCCGAGAGCACGGTCGCGTTCCGTGGTGATGAGTCCGTCGAGCCAACGCACCTCGCGCTCGACCTGTTCGAGCCCGTGGCGCTGCAGCTCGAGGGTGTACTCGTCGAGCCGCTCGCGGGTGCGTGCGGCAGACTCTCGGACCGCCTCCAGCCGCTCGGTGAGCCGGGTGCGCCGGCCCTCGAGGATACGGATGCGGGTCTCGGCGTCCGTCTGCGCGAAGAACGCGAAGCGGACGTCGAAGTTCTCGTCCTCCCAGGCGGCCGGGCCGGACGACGCGAGGACGGTCTGGAGGTGCTCCTTCCCGTCCGCCGTCAGCCGGTACACGATCCGCCCGCGCCGGCCCGACAGCGGCGCCTTGCCCGAGGGCTTGGCGCCGGCCTGGCGGGTGCCCGACGCCCGACCCGCGGGGGCCGGGGCCTCGCGCTCCGTGGTCTCGATGAGGCCGCGGGCGACGAGGGACTTGAGGGCCGGGTAGAGGGTGCCGTAGGAGAACGCGCGGAACGAGCCGAGCAGCAGGTTGAGCCGCTTGCGCAGCTCGTACCCGTGCAGCGGGGCGGAGTTGAGCAGGCCGAGGATGGCCGTCTCGAGCACCACAGACCTGCTGCGCACGAGGGTTCCCCTTCCCGTCCTGTCCCGATGTCGCTGCCGACCCGTCGTCACGACGTATCGAGTCGATACATCGCGAGAATAGGACTCGCCGACATGGTCGTGCAACGGGAAGCGCCCGCCACGGGCGTCCGGGCAGTTGTGAAGGTTCCGCGGAGCGCAGGCCAGAGGGCTGCGGACGCCTGGGGTCGAACCGTCGCCCTGGGCGCCCGAGGCTCCCGTCGGCCCTACCGCATCGCCTAGTGTTCCCTGTGGTCCGCAGGCCGGCGCACTGTACGAGCACGACGCCGGTCCCGCACGACGAAAGGCTTGACGTGGCGAGGAGACGTCGCTTCTGGAACTACCCGCGCCCGCGCAAGGGCCCGGTGCAGCGCTGGCTGCCGTCCTGGCGCATCGTCGTCGGCACCCTGCTCACCGGGACGGCGCTGGGCGCCGGTCTGTTCGTGGCCGCGTGGAGCACGACGACGATCCCCAAGAACCTCGACGAGGTGAACAACCAGGCCACGACCGTCTACTGGTCGAGCGGCAAGCCGATCGGCCAGTTCGCCGAGCAGAAGCGGGAGCTCGTCAAGCTCGACGACCTGCCGGCGTACGTCGGGAACGCGGTCGTCGCGTCCGAGGACGACACGTTCTGGACCAACAACGGCATCGACGTCAAGGGCATCGCGCGCGCGGCGTACAACAACGTCACGGGCGGTGGCCGGCAGGGCGCGTCCACGCTGACGCAGCAGTACGTCGAGCGGTACTACCTCAACACCGAGGACTCGTACGCGGGCAAGGCCCGCGAGGCGATCATCGCGCTCAAGGTGGCGCAGAGCCAGCCCAAGCAGCAGGTGCTCGAGAGCTACCTCAACACCATCTACTGGGGCCGGAACACCTACGGCATCCAGGCCGCGTCGCAGGAGTTCTTCGGCAAGGACGCCAAGGACCTCACGCCGTCCGAGGCCGCGATGCTGTCGGGGATCATCCCGTCGCCCAACAACTGGGATCCGTCGGTCAACCCGGAGCGGGCCCAGGAGCGCTGGGAGCGCAGCATCAACCGGATGTACCAGCAGGGGTACATCACCAAGGACGAGCGGGCGAAGGCGGAGTTCCCGAAGTTCAAGAAGAAGAAGGAAGCCACCAACACCTGGGGCGGCCAGAAGGGCTACCTCATGGCCCAGGTGCGCAAGGAGCTCGTCAGGTCGGACAGCAACCCCGACGGCCCGCTCGAGTCCGAGCAGGAGCTGGAGACGCGCGGCCTCAAGATCACCACGACGATCGACCAGAAGCTGCAGAAGGCGGCCGTCGAGGTCGAGAAGACGCTGCACGAGGACGGCCAGTACGGCAAGGCGAACAAGAACGTGCGCATGTCGCTGGTGTCGATGGACCCGAAGACCGGCGCGGTGAAGGCGCTCTACGGCGGGCCCGACTACGTGAAGCAGTCGCTCAACACCGCCACGCAGGACGTCGTCCAGGCCGGCTCGACGTTCAAGCCGTTCACGCTCATGGCGGGGCTCGAGAACGACGTCACGCTCGAGGACCGGTTCGACGGTCAGTCGGGGAAGGTCTTCCCCGCGGCGAACAACGGCGAGGACTGGACGGTCCCCAACTTCGGTGGCGCCAACTACGGCGGCAGCATCGACCTCACCACGGCGACCGCGCACTCGGTCAACACCGCGTACGTGCAGCTCAACGAGGAGATCGGGCCGGAGAAGACGCGTGAGGTGGCCGAGCGCGCAGGGATCCGCAAGGACGAGAACTACCCGCTGACGGCGGGGCTGTCGAACGTGCTCGGCGTCGACTCCGTGCGACCGATCGACCTCGCGCGGGCCTACTCGACCATCGCGTCGGGCGGCTACCGCACGACGCCGCACATCGTGTCGAAGGTCGAGACGCTCGACGGCACGGTGCTCTACGAGGCCCCGCAGGAGCAGGAGAAGGAGTTCGACGCGGACGTCACCACGGCGGCCACCTACGCGATGACGAAGGTCGTCGAGGACCCGACCGGCTCCGGCCGGGTCGCGCAGGAGCTGGGCCGCCCCGTGGCGGGCAAGACCGGTACCTCGAACGACAACAAGTCGGCGTGGTTCGCGGGCTTCGTGCCGCAGCTCACGACCGTCGTCGGCCTGCGCCAGTACAAGACGCTCGACCTCGAGGCGGGCAAGATCGCCGGGCAGGACGACATCGACGGCTTCGGCGAGTGGCCGGAGATCACCGGCGGTACCTGGCCGGTGCGCGCGTGGACCGACTTCATGCAGGTCGCGACCGAGGGCATGGACGAGGAGAGCTTCCCCGAGTACGTGCCGGCGCAGCCGACCTTCTCGCCCTCGCCCACCCCGTCCGAGACGGAGGAGGAGACGGTCACCGTGCCGGACGTCACCGGCTGGGACATCGCGAAGGCCACCAGGGAGCTGGAGAAGCTGCAGCTCGTGGTGAGCACGAGGGCGCAGAACGGCGACGAGCGCAAGGGCACGGTGCTGCAGGTGTCCGGAGCGGGGCAGGAGGTACCCGTGGGCACGACCGTCACCCTCGTGGTCTCCACCGGCCAGCCGGACAAGCCCGAGCAGGTCGTGGTGCCGAACGTCGTCGGGCAGCCGCGGACCACGGCCGAGCAGATGATCTACGGCGACGCCCTCCAGCCGGCGGTGCGCGAGGAGTTCAGCGACCAGCCGGTCGGCATCGTGATCGACACGGACCCCGGCCAGGGCAGCAGCGTCGATCAGGGCTCGACCGTGACGCTGATCGTCTCGAAGGGTCCGGAGCCGGGCAACGGCAACGGGAACGGCAACGGCAACGGGAACGGCAACTCACCGTCGCCCGACCCGGAGGAGAGCGAGAGTCCGGGCGTCGACTGGCCGCTGGACGGCGCCGAGGAATGACGATTTCCGGGACACCCGCCCCGGCGGGTATCCTGGTCGACTGGCTGTGCCCACCACCCCGGACCGTTCCGGGATGGCGCGCGGCCGACGCACGCAAGAACCCTCCTGTCACGGAACGACCGTGACCGCTGAGACCAGAGGAGGTGGGTTGAACACATGCGTCAGTACGAGCTGATGGTGATCCTGGACCCGGAGGTCGAGGAGCGCACGGTGGCCCCGTCGCTGGACAAGTACCTGTCGGTCATCTCGACCGAGGGTGGTTCCGTCGACAAGGTCGACATCTGGGGCCGTCGCCGCATGGCGTACGAGATCTCCAAGCGTTCCGAGGGCATCTACGCCGTCGTCGACTTCACCTCGACGCCGGCCACCGCGAAGGAGCTGGACCGCCAGCTCGGCCTGAACGAGGCCGTGCTGCGGACCAAGATCCTGCGCACCGACGCCCGCTGAGACCTGAACCGAAACTCTGCCCCCGTCGCGGGCGGCGTCCCGGCCCAGCCTGTGGACGTCGACATCGTGGATGTCACAGCCCCGTGATGGGATCCCCTCACGACTCTCGGACGAACGAAGGAGCATGGCATGGCTGGTGAGACCGTCATCACGGTCGTCGGAAACCTGGTCGCGGACCCGGAGCTGCGCTTCACCCCGTCAGGGGCTGCCGTCGCCAACTTCCGCATCGCGTCCACGCCGCGCACGTTCGACCGCCAGACCAACGAGTGGAAGGACGGCGAAGCGCTGTTCCTGTCCTGCTCGGTCTGGCGCGAGGCCGCGGAGAACGTCGCCGAGTCGCTGACGAAGGGCATGCGCGTCGTCGTGCAGGGCCGTCTGACTCAGCGCTCGTACGAGACCCGCGAGGGGGAGAAGCGCACGGTCATGGAGCTGCAGGTCGACGAGGTCGGCCCGTCGCTGAGGTACGCCTCGGCGAAGGTCACCCGCGCCCAGCGTTCCGGTGGCGGTGGCGGCTTCGGCGGCGGCGGCGGCAACCAGGGGGGCGGCTACGGCGGCCCCCAGGGTGGCGGCCAGCCCGGCGGAGGCTTCGGTTCTTCCGGCGGCGGTCAGAGCAACGACCCGTGGGCCACGGCCGGTCCCGCCTCCTCCGGTGGCGGGTTCTCGGACGAGCCCCCGTTCTGATCGGCGCCAGTCCCCAGATCACCCGTCCTCCGACGCCGGCCCCGGCCGGCGCCTCGTGAGGACAGCACCTGTGAAGGAGCAACACCATGGCGAAGCCTGTGGTGCGCAAGCCCAAGAAGAAGGCCAACCCGCTCAAGACGGCCAAGATCGAGTCCGTCGACTACAAGGACACCGCGCTGCTGCGCAAGTTCATCTCCGACCGCGGCAAGATCCGCGCGCGTCGCGTGACCGGCGTCTCCGTCCAGGAGCAGCGCCAGATCGCCCGTGCGGTGAAGAACGCCCGTGAGATGGCGCTGCTGCCGTACTCGTCCTCGGCCCGCTGACCGGAAGGATCACTGAATCATGTCGAAGCTGATCCTGACCCACGAGGTCACCGGTCTCGGTGAGCCTGGCGACGTCGTCGAGGTGAAGGACGGGTACGCCCGGAACTTCCTCATCCCGCGCCGTCTGGCCACCCCCTGGACCAAGGGCGCCGAGTCCCAGGTCTCCGCGATCCGCAAGGCCCGCAAGGCCCGCGAGATCGCCACGCTGGACGAGGCCAAGGCGGTGGCCGACTCGCTCGCCGCCAAGACGGTCGTCGTCACGGCGCACGCCGGTGAGTCCGGCCGCCTGTTCGGTGCCGTCACCACCGGTGACATCGCCGACGCGGTCGTGGCCGCCGAGGGCCCGCAGGTCGACAAGCGCAAGATCGAGATCGGCCAGCCGATCAAGACGACCGGTGAGTACACCGTGTCGGTGCGCCTGCACCCCGAGGTCTCCGCGAAGATCGCCGTCAAGGTCGTCGCCGGCTGAACGCCTGACGCCTGACGCACGAAGGTCCCGGCCCCCGCGAGGGGACCGGGACCTTCGTCGTTCCTCCTGTCAGGCGATCAGGGCAGCGGCTTCAGGGCGACGTCGTAGACCGTGGTCTGCCCGGCCACGATCGGGGCGGTGCGGACGGCCGGGACGAACCCGTTCGCCGCGACGACGAGCTGGAGCGGCCCGTTGGCCTTGGGCATCCAGTACCCGTAGGTGCCGTCGGCCCCCGTGACGAGGGTCTTGTCGTACGCCTTCCCGTCGAGGTGCACGACGGCGCCGTCGAGCGGGCCGCCGCCGCCGGTCACCGTGCCGGTGACCTTGCCCCAGCCGGTCGGCGCCTTCACCGTCATCAGCGCCGCGACGGTGGGTGCCTCGTACGGGGTGTTCCCGGCCGCCGTGATCGTGGCCGAGTACGCCCCGGGCTGCTCGACCGTGGCGGTGAGGGTCACCGCGGCCTGCACGGACGCCCCCGGTGCGAGGGTGAGCTCGGGCGGCTGGACGTCCAGCCACTCGAGGCCGCCCCCGCTTCCCGACGTCTCGCCCGACACGTTCATGACGATGTGCATGCCGGGGTAGCCGATGTCGGCGGTGTCGGTCGGCTCCGGGATGGAGCAGGACTCCGACCGCAGGTACGACGGCGCCGTCTGGCCGGCGTCGTTGGACCCGATGAAGAACCAGCCGCCGGCCGGGACGTCGATCTCGACGACCAGCGTGCCGTCCTTCGGCACCTCGCCCTCGACCGGCACCGAGACGACCGTGCCGCCGGCGCTGGTGCCGGCCGTCGCCTCGGCGCTGCCGATCTTCGTCATGTTGGCGTAGGTCAGTGCCCCGTCCAGCGTGTACAGGTTCACGGTCAGCGGCTGCGCGACCCGGGCGGCCTCGACGGCGAACGACACGCTCTTCACGTCGAACGAGCCGTCGATGCCGAAGTCGCTCAGCGTGAACGTGCGCAGGTAGCCGTTGTCCTGGGTGGTCACCTGGTTGGTGCACGCCACCGAGTTGTTGGCCACGACGTCCTGCGACGCCGAGTGGGTCAGGGTCGTCTCGTCGAGGGGGACGGCCGACAGGTCGGGGGAGACGGTGCCCGCCTTCGCCCCGGACGTCGCGAGGCCGCCCTTCTTCCCGTCCGACGTGCCCAGCCCGGACCCGGCCGGTGTCGTCGACCTCGGCACGGTGGCGTCACCGGCGACGTGGCTGATCACCGCGCCGTCGCCGCCCTTCGCACCGAGCAGCTCGAAGCCGCCCTGGCCGGCGCCGAGGGAGACGTCCACCGGCTCCGTGCCGGTGTTCGTCACGCGGAACGCGCGGCTCGCGGTGGCGCCCATCCCGATCGAGGCGGAGACGCTCTCCTTGTTGACCTCGAGCCGGCCGGCGCCGAGCGCGACGTTCCGCGTCACGACCTGGCCGTCCTCCGTGAGGGCCGCGTTGCGGGTCGCGCCCGCGTACGCGTCCTTCGCGTAGGTGATGCCGTACCGCTCCAGCGGGAGCCGGGCCGCGTAGGCGCCGTCGGCGCCGGTGGTCACGACCGTCTCGTCGCCGTCGTCCTTCGACGTGATCGTGACGGTGGCGTCCTCGAGCGGCTCGTTCGTGTTCCCGTCGGTCACCGTGCCGGCCACGGAGCCCATGCCCGCGACGTCGTACGTGACGGACAGGCCGTCGGCGACGACCGGCGCGTTGTACGAGAACTGCGAGGCGACCGCGCCCGCCGCGTCCTCGATGCCGATCGTGGCGGAGTCGCCGCGCGCCGTGGTGGTGTCGGTGACGGAGCCGTAGCCGAGGGTGACCCGGCCGTCGGCGAGGAGGGTGGCGGAGAAGTTGACCCGGTCGGTCTCGGGCCGGTACTTGCGCACGTTGCGCCACTCGACGACGAACGCGTCGACGCCGTCCACCGTCGTCGTGGCGGTGTGGACGGACGACTCCGCATCGACGTTGAGGTCGTCCCAGAAAGGGTAGACCGCGGCGTTGGGCGCGGCCGCGCTCGGGAGCGCGCCGTTCGTCAGGCTCGTCGACGAGGTGAGGAAGTTCAGGAACCCGTTGGTCGACACGTACGCGGTGTCGTACGTCTCGCCGTAGAACGGGAAGCCGAACGGCAGGTCGACGGAAGCCGCCTTGTCGTCGCCGGTGAGCGCCAGCAGCGTGTCGCCCGTCGCGACCCCGGCGGTGCCGGTGGAGCAGTAGTACCCGTAGGAGTCGATCAGCCGCTTGAGGGTGGCGTCGACGGACTCGTCGCCGTCCACCACGACCTCCGTGCTGAACGGCGCCGCGCACGTGCCCGCCGAGACGCCCAGGGTGTAGGTGCCGTCCGGCACGCCCGAGATGGCGTACGTGCCGTCGGCCCCGGTCGTGACCGGGTCCAGGGGGCCGGAGAGGGTGACGACGGCGCCCGGGGTGGGCGACCCGTCCTTCTCGGTGACCGTGCCGGAGACGGTGCGGGTGGGTGCCCGCTCCAGCGTGATCGGCAGGGTGACGGTCTCGTCCACGGCGACGGCGACGTCGGCCGGCGCCGAGGCGAGGAACCCGAAGGCCCGCGCGCTCACGGCGTAGTCGCCCACGGCCAGCTCGGCGGTGAACGCGCCGTCGTCGCCGGTCGCGACGGTGCGGTCGCGGTCCCCGTCGAACGTCACCTCGGCGCCCGCGACGGGGGCGCCGTCGGCGGCGGTCACGGTGCCGGTGACGAGGCCGGTGTCGCCCACGGGCGCGGCGTCGAGCAGGGCCGTGACGTCGAGCTTGCCCTCGCCCCACACGTTGTTGTCCGCGGCGGTGCCGCCGCACGTCGTGTCGTCGACGTCGACCGCGGCGCCGTCGAGCAGGGCCTGCGTCTCCTCGATCTGGCCGACGAGGCTCGGCGCCGCGCTCCACAGCAGCGCGACCGCGCCCGCGAGGTGCGGGGCCGCCATCGACGTGCCGTTGTAGGAGGCGTAGCCGTCGCCCGGCACGGACGAGCGCACGTTGACGCCGGGGGCCGAGATGTTCGGCTTGGTCCCGCCGTTCTCCCCGGTGCCGCGCGACGAGAACGCCGCGATGGCGCCCGACGAGTCGAACGCGCCGACGGAGTACGTGGCCTCGTTGGCGCCCGGCGACGACGTGGACCGGCATCCCGGACCCTCGTTGCCCGCCGACCAGGTGCCGAAGATGCCGGCGGCCTCCCACGCGGTGATCTCCTCAGCCATGAAGTCGTCGATCGCGCCCGACGCGTCCAGGCCCCACGAGTTGTTCACCACCTGGGGACGCTTGCTCGGGTCGGGGTCGCTGCCGTCGACCTTGGTGGGCGCGAGCACCCACTGCCCCGACTCGAGCAGGTCCGCGTCGGAGCAGGTGGAGCAGCCGTTGGCCGCGATCCAGTCCGCGCCGGGCGCGACGCCGATCTGGTTGCCGGCGCCGTCGTCGCCCACCATGGTGCCCATCGTGTGGCTGCCGTGGCCGTCGGTGTCGCAGGGGGAGCCACCGGCGCAGGCGTTCGACGAGTCGAACCAGTTGTAGTCGTTCACGATGCTGCCGTCGGCCTGCAGCCCGCGGTAGTGCGGTGCGAGCGCGGGGTGGTCGCCCTGCACGCCCGAGTCGATGTTGGCCACGGTGACGCCCTCGCCCGTGTACCCGAGGGCCCACGCGTCGTCGGCGTTGATGGCCTGCAGCCCCCACTCGACGGCCTGCGTGCCGCGGACGGGGGACTTGGTGCGCTCGACCGGCTCGACCAGGTCGAACTTCTGCGGCGCGGAGATCGCCTCGACCTCGGGGGACGCCGCGAGCGAGGTCGCGAGGGCGGCGTCGCCGTCGCGGACCAGGATGCGGTTGGAGATCCAGAAGGACTCGTGGTCGACGCCGGCGGCGTCGAGCTCCTTCACGAGGTCGGCCTGCGCGTCGCCCGCGACGGCGGTCAGGGTGTCGTAGACGTACTTCCCGCGGTCGTCCCAGTCGGCGATGTCCTTCGCCGCGCGCAGGTCGGCCGTGTCGGCGAGCTCGAGCCAGAAGTCGGCGGGACCGGCGGCGAGGTCCTTCTCGACGGCGGTCCCGATCTTGTCCGCGGGGTCGGGGACGTCGACGGACGGGGCGAGCGGCGGGTCGTCGTCGGCGGCGAACGCCGGCGCGACCCCGACCGCGGACGTGGCGAGGAGGGCGACGGCCGCGCTCGTCGCGACCCACCCCCTCCTGCGGCCGGTCGACGTCCCCGTCGACTTGGTTCGCATCGATCTCGTGCGGATCGGTGAGTGCACGCTTCCTCCAGGTGAGGGAGCCCCCGGGTGCGGGGGCGTCGTGACGGGCGCCCGGTCGGGGCCCGCCCCCCAGCCCATCCGGCGATCCTCCGGCGGACAAGGACGGCCGGCGGCCAGTTTCCGGTCAACCCGGGGGCAGGTCCGGGTCGGTTCCGGGCGCCGTCGGCGGGCGGTTCGGTCTGAACTCTGATAGGCACCTGGGTAAACGATGTCCGCGACCCTGCCAGGAGCGCGCGTCGGACGGAGGACGGCAGATGCCCCCCAAGAACGTGGTCGAGCCGGTCGGCGGTTACGTGCTCTGCATCGGGCTGCCGCTGCAACGGGTGGGCGAGGTCGCCCGCCTGCTCCGCGGACGGGCGGCGGTGATCGCCACGGCGGACACCGACGGCGCGCGGACGCTCCTCGGCCAGCCCCCGCCCGCGGTGGTGCCCGACGACGAGGCCCCGCACACGCTCGAGGTGCACGCGCGCGCCCCCGCCGCGCCGTCGGGCGAGATCCCGGTCGTCGCCGTCGCGGCGGCCGACGTCCGGGCGCGGCGGATCGTGCTCGGAGCGCTCGAGGTCGACCTCGCGGCCCGGGAGGTCACCGCGCGGGGCGTGCCGGTGCACCTGTCGATCCGGGAGTTCGACCTGCTGGTCGCACTCGCGTCCGCGCCGGACCGCGTGTGGTCGTTCGCCGAGCTGACCAGCACCGTCTGGCGCACCGGCTACCTGGGTGACCCGGACCCGGTGGTCTCCGCCGTGAAGCGGCTGCGCAAGCGGCTGCGCGTGCTGCCGGAGCTCCGGGTGTCGTCGGTGCGCGGCATCGGCTACCGGCTCGTGGTGCCCTCGTGACGGCGCCGCGCCGCCGATGTCACACCGCGTTCACCGGACGGTCCGTCGGCGTCACGCGCCCGTGACCATCCAGCGGTCGCCGCGGGCGCGCAGGCCGGTCGTGAGGGCGCGGGCGAGCATGAACACGCCCGCGAACGCGCCCCACAGCCACGCCAGCCCGATCGCGCCGTCGGGCGCCCAGGCGCGGACCGCGAGGGCGAAGGGCACGTAGACGACGAGGGTCAGCATCCCCGCCCACGCGAGGAAGCGGCCGTCCCCGGCGCCGATGAGGACGCCGTCGAGCACGAAGACCCAGCCCGCCATCGGCATGAGCACGCCGGTGACGACCAGGCCCGCGGTGATCGCGACGCGCACGTCGTGGTCGGACGAGAACAGCGGAGCGATCCACCACCCGGAGACGGCGAACACGACGCCGATGGCGACGCCGGCGCCGACGCCCCACTGGAGCGAGCGGCGCAGCACGGCGCGCACCCGCCCGACGTCGCCCGCTCCGAGGCCGTGGCCCACCAGCGCCTGCCCGGCGATGGCGAGCGCGTCGAGGGCGAACGCCGCGAGCCCCCACAGGCTGTTGACGACCTGGTAGCCGGCCAGCGCCGTCGCGCCCAGGCTGGTCGCGACCGCGACGGTGAGCAGGATGGCGAGTCGCAGCGACGCCGTCCGGACGAACAGCGGCGCGCCGGCCCGGGCGTTGGCCCAGATGCCCGCGTGGTGCGGCCGCAGCGACGCGTGGTGGCGGCGGGCGCCGCGCACCACGACGACCGTGAGGACCGCTCCCATGCCGAGCTGGGTGGCGGCGGTGCCGATGGCCGAGCCCGCGATCCCGAGCCCAGCGCCGTACACCAGGACGACGGACAGGATGGCGTTCACGACGGCGCCCGTCGACGCCACCCACAGGGGGGTGCGCGTGTCCTGCAGGCCGCGCAGCACGCCCGTGGAGGCCAGGACCACGAGCATCCCCGGCAGGCCGAGCAGCGACCAGCGCAGGTAGGTGGCCGCATAGCCCGCGATGTCCGCGCCGGCGCCCATCGCCCCGACCGCCCAGTGCGCCCCGACGGCGAGCACCGCGGCCAGTACGACGCCCAGCCCGAGGGCGAGCCACATGCCGTCGATGCCGGACTGCAGGGCGTCGCGGGTGCGGCCCGCGCCGACCAGGCGGGCGACGGCGGCCGTGGTGGCGTAGGCGAGGAACACGCACAGCCCGACCAGCGTGACGAGCAGCGTGGACGCGACGGACAGGCCGGCGAGCTGCGCGGTGCCGAGGTGCCCGACGACGGCGCTGTCGACGAGCACGAACAGCGGCTCGGCGACGAGGGCGCCCAGCGCGGGCAGCGCGAGGGCGAGGATGTCGCGGTCGATGCGGCGGCGGTCGCCCCTGTGGACAACCTTGTGGGCGGACGCGGCGGCCGGGTGACCCTCCGGCGGCGTCGGTGAAGGAGGGGTGGCGCCGGGGTGTCCGCCGTCTGGATCCGGGGTGCGGTGCACCTCACCCAACTTTTTTCTCCTCCACAGCCTGAGCGTAATGTCGTCGCAGGTCACGGGCCTGCCAAAAGTTGTACACAGCCGATATCCCCAGTTGTGCACATGCCTGTCCACCGCCCGTGCACAGCCTGAGGCGCATATCCACAGGCTCGTCCACACCTGAGTCCACACCGTCGATTGCGCACGGTCGCGGGCGCGCCTAGCGTCGTCCGCGGTGTCAGAGGGCCACGGTAGAACGTGGACCTGACAGCGGGAGTCGATGTCCGGTGACGGACCGGACGCCGGCGACGGCGGGGGAGCGGGGTGAGCATGTCGATCGAGGAGCTCGAGGCGGGATATCAGGGGGCGCCCGGCGCCACCTTCGACCGCACACCTCCTCAGGACGTCGCCGCCGAGATGAGCGTGCTGGGCGGCATGCTGCTCTCCAAGGACGCCATCGCCGACGTCGTCGAGCAGATCCGCGGCAACGACTTCTACCGCCCCGCGCACGAGGCGGTCTACGACGCCATCATCGACCTGTACGGCCGCGGCGAGCCCGCCGACGCCATCACGGTCGTCGCCGAGCTCACCAAGCGTGGCGAGCTCGCTCGCGTCGGCGGCGCCCCGTACATCCACGACCTCATGGCCGGCGTCCCCACAGCCGCCAACGCCGGCTACTACGCGCGCATCGTGCAGGAGCGCGCCGTGCTGCGCCGCCTGGTCGAGGCCGGCACCAAGATCGTGCAGCTCGGCTATGCCACCGACGGCGGCGACGTCGAGGGCATCGTCAACACCGCGCAGGCCGAGATCTACGCCGTCACCGAGCGCAAGACCTCCGAGGACTACCTGCCGCTCGCCGAGATCATCGGCGGCACCATGGACGAGATCGAGGCCGCCGGGAACCGCGGCGAGGGCATGGTCGGCGTCCCCACCGGCTTCGCCGACCTCGACCGGCTGACCAACGGTCTGCACCCTGGGCAGATGATCGTCATCGCCGCCCGGCCGGCTATGGGCAAGGCCCTGGCGCTCGACACCCCGCTGCCCACGCCGCACGGCTGGACGACCATGGGCGACGTTGCCGTGGGCGACGAGCTCATCGCGGCGGACGGGACACCCACGCGCGTCGTCCGAGCGACCGAGGTCATGACCGACCGACCCTGCTACGAGGTCGTCTTCGACGACGGCACCACCATCGTCGCCGACGCCCAGCACGAGTGGTCGACGAGCTTGTCCGGGAGCCCCGCCGACGCCACGATCCGGACCACGGAGAGCATCGTGACCTCGATGCGTTCCGGGGCTGCGCACACCGTCTCCCGCCCCGGCGCCGCGTGGAAGATCGTCGATGTCGTCGCCGTCCGGTCGGTGCCCGTGCGGTGCGTCGAGATCGAGCACCCGTCGCACCTGTACCTCGCGAGCCGGGCGATGATCCCGACGCACAACTCGACCCTGGCCATCGACATCGCGCGGGCGGCGTCGATCAAGCACGGGCAGTCGTCCGTGGTCTTCTCGCTGGAGATGAGCCGCAACGAGATCACGATGCGTCTGCTGTCCGCGGAGGCGCGGGTCCACCTGCAGAAGCTGCGCAACGGCTCCATGGGCGAGGACGACTGGCAGAAGGTCGCCAAGGTGATGGGCCGGGTCTCCGAGGCGCCGATGTTCATCGACGACTCGCCGAACATGTCGCTCACCGAGATCCGCGCCAAGTGCCGGCGGCTCAAGCAGAAGCACGACCTGAAGCTCGTCGTGATCGACTACCTGCAGCTCATGACCTCCGGCAAGAAGGTCGAGTCCCGACAGCAGGAGGTCTCCGAGTTCTCCCGTGCGCTCAAGCTCCTGGCGAAGGAGATCGGCGTCCCGGTCATCGCGCTGTCGCAGTTGAACCGTGGTCCCGAGCAGCGGCAGGACAAGAAGCCTGCTATGTCTGATTTGCGTGAGTCAGGCTCGATCGAGCAGGACGCCGACATGGTGATCCTGCTGCACCGCGAGGACGCCTACGAGAAGGAGTCGCCGCGTGCCGGCGAGGCGGACCTGATCGTCGCCAAGCACCGTAACGGCCCGACGGACACCATCACCGTGGCGTTCCAGGGCCACTACTCGCGGTTTGTCGACATGCAGTCCTGACCGTATCCGCCGCCGTCATGTCGTGCCGCGTGGCCTTTCACCACAGGTCGCGCGCAGGGGGTGAGAGGCCGTCCTCCGCGACCATGGGCTCCGAGCCGTCCCGTGGTCGGAGTGTCGGAAGGAAGCCCAGGATCCGGTCTGGGGATAGGCCCGGAACAGCCCCGCCACCCGCCTCGCATCGCTCCAGAGGGCGATACCTGGCCGGGTGGGCGTGGCAGAACCGCAAGCTAGTCCGATTCTCCGGGGATCGAGCCCGGGGGCGGGCCGGGGCTCTTCGGCTCGTCGAGGGCGTCGGTCGAGGAGTCCGGCGTCCCCCGACGAGCCGGCGGGCCGGGGCTCTTGGGCTCGTCGAGGGGCTCGTCGGAGCGACGTGTGACTGGGTCGGTGGGATTGCCGGGACTCGTCGGTGCGGCGGGATCGGAGTCCTCTGAGCTGCTCACGATGTCTCCTTCGGTGGTGGAGTGCGAGCGACGCACTGACGTCGATCTTCGCGCGGGGGCGCCGTGGTCGCACGAGGTGGTGAAGTCGCGATCGACGTGGCCACCGTGCCTGCTGGTCGGGCGTCTCCCGGGGCATGATGCCCCCGTGGACTTCTCGCAGCCGCCGGTGGTGCGGGTCGCGCCGGACGCCGAGCACCCGCTTCCCGCGGGCGCCTGGCCGCGCACCGTCCCCGCCGTCGAGCAGGTGCTGCGCGACGGGCTGGAGCTCGCGCCGGGCGTGACGTTCCTGGTGGGGGAGAACGGCAGCGGCAAGTCGACGCTCGTCGAGGCCGTGGCGGTCGCCTACGGACTGTCTCCGGAGGGCGGCACGGCGTACGGCCGGCACTCGACCCGTGAGTCCGAGTCGCCGCTGCACCGGGCCGTCCGGCTGCAGCGCGGCGTCGGGTCGGGGCGGTGGGGCTTCTTCCTGCGCGCGGAGACGATGCACGGCTGGTACACGTTCCTCGAGGAGCACCCGGGGCCGAGGGACCCGGTGTTCCACGAGATGAGCCACGGCGAGTCCTTCCTCGCGGTCCTCGAGTCGCGGTTCGACCGGCCGGGCCTGTACTGCCTCGACGAGCCGGAGGCGGCGCTGAGCTTCTCCTCCACGCTGAGCCTCATGAGCGTGCTCGAGGACCTGGCCGGGCGCGGTGGCCAGATCCTCTGCGCGACGCACTCGCCCGTGCTGGCGGCGCTGCCCGGCGCGACGATCCTGGAGGTCGGGCCGTGGGGCCTGCGCCCGACGACGTGGGACGATCTCGAGCTGGTCCAGCACTGGCGCGCGTTCCTCGACGCGCCGGGCCGCTACCTGCGCCACCTGCTCGGCTGAGCGTCGCCGGCGCGCCGGGCCGGAGCAAGGGCGCGTCAGCGCGGCTGCCAGCCGCCGTCCTCCCGGACGGCGCGTCCGATCCGCCTGCTGATCTCCCGCAGCTGCCGGGTCTGCGGGGTCGTCAGTCGGTCCAGCACGAGCTGGTGGACGAGGCGCACGTGGCCGGGGGTCGCGTCCCGGACCTTCGCCCGTCCGGGCTCGGTGAGGACGGCCAGGGTGTAACGCCCGTCCGAGGGGTCGGGCGTGCGCCGCATCCATCCCTGCGTCTCCAGCCGCGAGGCTGCCCGCGAGAGCCGCGAGAGCGTGCTGTTCGCGTAGCCCGCCAGGACGCTCATCCGGAGGGTGTCCTCGGGTGCCTGGGCCAGGGCGTACAGCACGCCGTACTCGAAGTGGGACAGCTGTGCGTCGCGCTGGAGCTGGGCGTCCAGCGCGGGGGGCAGCCACTCCAGCACGGTCGCCAGGGCGGCCCAGGTCTCCAGCTCCTCGCCCGTGAGCTCCTCGGGGGCGGCGGCGCGCGTCTCAGGGTCCTGCATGACCGCCAGCGTACGGGTATCGGCCCGGCCAGCAGTGACTTGCTCAGGAAAGTCATCCCTGCCTAGTCTGCACTTGCCTGGGCAAGTGAACCAGGCAGACGACGACGGGAGGGCAGCAGGTGGACCTGGGGCTGGCAGGCAAGAGGGCGTTCGTGAGCGGGTCGACGCAGGGCATCGGCTTCGCCGTGGCCGAGGCGCTGCTCACCGAACGGGCATCGGTGGTCGTCAACGGGCGGACCGAGGACGGCGTCGCGGCGGCGGTGCGAAGGCTGGAGGAGACGGTGCCCGGCGCGGCGGTCTCCGGGATCGCGGCGGACTTCGCGGAGCCCGACCAGGTCCTGCGGCTGAGCGAGACGCTGGGCGAGGTGGACGTCCTGGTGAACAACGTGGGCGTCTTCGACGTCCAGGCGTTCCAGGAGGTCACCGACGACGCGTGGCAGCGGTACTTCGACATCAACGTCATGAGCGGCGTCCGCCTGTCCCGGCACGTGCTGCCCGGCATGCTGAGCCGTGGCTGGGGCCGCGTCGTCTTCGTGAGCAGCGAGTCCGGCGTGAACGTGCCCGCCGACATGACCCACTACGGGACGACGAAGGCCGGGGCGCTGGCCCTGGCCAACGGCTTGGCCAAGCTCACCCGAGGGACGGGCGTCACGGTCAACTCGGTCCTCGGCGGTCCGACGTACTCCGACGGCGTCGCCCGGGCCGTCGAGGACCTCTCTCGGGCCCAGGGCGTCCCCGCGGACCAGGTGCGGAGTGCGATCGAGGCGGCGAACCGGACGTCGCTCCTGCAGCGGTTCATCGAGCCGGCCGAGATCGCGCACCTCGTCGCCTACCTGGCGGGCACGGTCTCCTCGGCCACCAACGGCGCCGCCCTGCGCGCCGACGGAGGCGTCCTCACGACGACGCTCTGACGGACCGCTCGGTCCGCCGGGGCTGCGGTCGGCTCCCGCACGACCAGCCGGGTGGCGAGCTGGACGGGGTGAGAGTCCAGCCGTTCCCCGCGCGCCTGCTGCAGCACGGTGCGCAGGCGACGTGCACCGTCGCGGGGACGTCGGCGGCACCCCGGCCTTCGGACCGTCGTCGTGCCGGAGGGGGACGACCGGCGCACGGGCGTCCGACCACGGGCGGACGCCCGTGCCTCGCCACCACCCCTAGGTTCAGGACGTGCCCGACACGACACCGTCCCGCGACCGTGCGGTCGCCCCGTCGTCACCCCGCCCCGCCGGCCCTGCGCCGACGCCTGCGCCGTGGGGACGGCCGTGGACGCGCGGGGTCGTCGTCCTCGTGGCGAGCCTGCTCCTCGGCGGCCTGACGTCGTTCGCGCAGGGCGCCCTGCCGGCTGCGGTCGTCCCGGTCGCGAACTCGGCGAGCGGCTGGACCCTGGTCTCCGCGGCCCTGGTCTTCTGGTGGGCGGCGGCGACAGGGGCCCGCACGTGGCAGGCCGCGGCCCTGGGGGCCGCGAGCTTCGTCCTCCTCGTCCTGGGCTACACGTTCGCGGCGGACCTGCGCGGCTTCGTGTACCGGCCGTTGCTGTTCAGCGTGGTGGGGGTGGTCGTCGGCCCGATCGTCGGGGTCGCCGCCGCATGGCTCCGCCGCCCGGGGACCCGCGCCGCGCTCGGCACGGCGCTGCTCGCGGGCGTCGGCGTCGGCGACGGGGTCTACGGCCTCACCACCGTCGCGGACACGACGGGCGCGACGTACTGGGTGGCGATCGGCGTCGTCGCGGTCGTCCTGCTCGCGAGCATGCTCGCGCGCAGCCTCCGCGGCGCGCTCGCCGTCGCGACGGCCGTCGCCGGCACCGCCGTGGTCGCGGCGCTGTTCGTCGTCGCCTTCCGCGCGCTCGGTGGGGCCGCCTGAGCCGCGACGGCTCCGGAACTGGACTCTGCGCCCACGACACCGTGGCGGAGGCGGCGAGTCCCGACCGGGCGAACTCCGCAGGGGCGCCGTCGCCCCGCCTACTCCTGCCAGGAATTGCCAGTCTGGACCACGGCGAACGTCTCCGGGGAGTCGTTGCGGAGCGGGACCTGGCCGGCACGCAGCCCGTCGAGGCGGGTGCGGGTGATCCGGGGGGTCCCGGCGACCTCGCTCCGCACGGTGACGCCGTCGCCCGCGGGTCCCTCGATGGTGTTGCCGCGGAAGGTCAGGTCGTGGTGGTACCGGTCGACGAGGACGCCGGGCCCGAGCGAGCCGATCTGCACCCCGGCCCGGGAGCCGTTCCACCCGCCCCCGCCGGTGTTGAGAGGTCGCCCAGAGGGTGTCCCACGAGGTGGACGCCGCCCGGGGCGGGCCTGAGGACCCGGTCCCGGGCGGCGTCCGTGCTGGTCGGGCGTCCGTCAGATGCGCGGGGCGTCGGACAGAGGCACGGCCGCGGGTCGCTCGCAGGCGCTCGCGACGGAGACGGACGTCCCCTTCTCGACGGCGGTGAGCAGCGACGTCATGACGTCGAGCACGTGGTACGCCAGGTCGCCGTTCGCCCGGGCGGTGGCGCCGGGCGGGGTGGCGGCCAGGTCGGCGAGACCGTAGCCGCGGCCGGCGTCGCGATACCCGGCGCTCACGGGGAGGTCCTCCCACGTGCCGCCGAGCCGGTGCAGCTCGACGGTGCCGTCGAAGCCGTTGGGGTCCGGCACGACGAGCGAGCCCTGGTCCCCGTGCACCTCGATGCACGACGCGCGCGTCGCGACGGCGTCGAAGCTTATGACGAGCGTCGACAGGGCGCCGGACTCGTGCCGCAGCACGCCCGTGACGTGGGTGTCGACGTCGACCGGCACCTGATCGCCCTCGCGGGGCCCGGAGCCGATGGTGCGGGTGGCCCGCGCGCGGCTGGCGCTGCCGACCACGGACTCCACCGGGCCGAGCAGCGTGACCAGCGCGGTCACGTAGTACGGGCCCATGTCCAGCAGCGGGCCGCCACCGGGCTGGTAGTAGAAGTCCGGGTTCGGGTGCCAGCGCTCGTGGCCGGGGGTCACCATCGTCGCCGTCGCGGCGACGGGCGTGCCGACCAGGCCGTCGTCGATCGCCTTCCGCGCCGTCTGTACCCCCGTGCCCAGCACGGTGTCCGGCGCGCAGCCCACGCGCACGCCGGCGGCGCGGGCGGCCTCGACGATGGCGCGCGCGTCGTCGGTCGTGGCGGCGAGCGGCTTCTCGCCGTACACATCCTTGCCCGCCGCGATCGCCTTGAGGGCGACCTCGGCGTGCGCGGCGGGGATCGTCAGGTTGAGCACGGCGTCGACCTCGGGGTCGGTGACGAGCTCGTCGACGGTGAGGGCGCGGACGCCCTGCTCGGCGGCGACGGCGGCCGCGCGATCGGCGTCGAGGTCCGCGACGGCGACGAGCCGCACCGCCCCGCTCCCCAGCGTCCCGAGCCGCTCGAACGTGCTCAGGTACTGGCCGGAGATCGCCCCGACGCCCACGATGCCGATCCTCAGCGGCTGGCCCACAGGATGCCCCTCTCGATGATGGTGCGGACGTTCGGGTCGTTCACGACGTCCAGGTTGTGCCCGGGCGTCGAGACGAAGACTCGGCCGTCGCCCCACTGCCGGGTCCACACGGCCGGGCAGGTCACGGGCCGGTGCCACGGGTGGTAGTCGGGCGCGGCGATCGTGGTGGTCGCCAGGACGTCGTTGTACTCGTCGCTGAGCACCCAGTACTGCTCGGTGGTGAGCTCGAAGTCGGAGATCCCGGCGACGATCGGGTGGTCGGCCTTCTCCGGCACGACGTCGACCGTGTACCGCACGAAGCAGTCCGTGCCGTCGCCCGGCAGCTCCTCGCGCGGTGCCTTGGCCGGGTGCGTGGCGAACTGCCCGCCGATCAGGTGCAGGTAGTCCGAGCTGTTGCGGTACGAGTCGGCGATCCCGCCGTGCCAGCCCGCGAGGCCGGTGCCCGCCCGGACCGCGGCGGTGAGGCCGCGCAGCTCGTCGTCGGCGATCGTGCTCATCGTGACGGTCTGCACCACGACGTCCACACCGGCCATGTAGTCGGCGTCGGCATAGACGGTGGTCTCGTCCTCGACGTGCA
This sequence comes from Isoptericola sp. NPDC056573, assembly GCF_042793335.1. Taxonomy (NCBI): domain Bacteria; kingdom Bacillati; phylum Actinomycetota; class Actinomycetes; order Micrococcales; family Promicromonosporaceae; genus Isoptericola; species Isoptericola sp. NPDC056573. Next base: position 365,589 of record NZ_JBHTUY010000002.1, on the reverse strand, counting down.
CCTCGTAGCCCTGCCCGGTGAGGAACGGGACGAACGAGTCGGTGGTCTCCACCGGCTGGTGCCCGTCCCACCCGCCCCTCACGACCAGCGCTCGTCGCTGTCTGCGGTCTGTCATCTGCAACTCCCGTTGTTGCGCAACTGCATGGTGGCTCTCGACTGTGCCCGATGAGTCTTCCATGAGGGAAGTTCGCCCTTCAAGGGGTGAGAGACGATCCATCTGGGCCAGATAGTTGCGCAACTTCTGTGGGCGTCGCTAGAGTCCGGACGTGCCCGCCGACCGCCCCGCCACGCTCGCCGACGTCGCCGCCGCCGCCGGGACCACCGTCCCCACGGTCTCCAAGGTGCTGCGCGGCCGCTCCGACGTCTCCGCCGCGACGCGCGCCCGCGTGATGGCCGCGGTCGACGACCTCGGCTACCGGGGCCGGGCGGGCCGGGGCGTCGCGCCGCGGGGGGAGCGGCCGCCGCTGGTGGACCTCGTGCTCAGCGGCGTCGACGGGACCTGGGCCAACCGTGCCCTGAGCGGCGTGGAGCAGGCGGCCACCGCGGCCGGCCTCGACATCGTCGTCTCGGTGGCCCGACCTTCGGACGACGCGTGGCTCACGCGGCTGCTCGCGCGCCACTCGCGCGGTGCCGTCGTCGCGCTCGTCGACACGACGCGCGAGCAGCTGGCCACGCTCACCGCGGCGCGCGTCCCCGTCGTCCTGCTCGACCCGGTGACCCAGCCGCCGCGGACCGTCGCGAGCGTCGGCGCCACCAACTGGGCCGGCGGCCGGGCGGCCGCCGAGCACCTGCTGGGCCTGGGCCACCGGCGGCTCGCGGTCCTCGCGGGCCGGCGCCGGCACCTGTACAGCCAGGCCCGCGTGGACGGCTTCCGCTCCGCGGCCGCCGAGGCGGGCGCCGAGCTGCCCGACGACCGCGTCGTGCACGGCGACTGGACGCGGGCCGGCAGCGCTGCGCTCGCGGGCGGGTTACTCGCCGGCCGCGGCCGCCCGACCGCCGTCTTCGCCTGCTCGGACACGATGGCGCTCGGGGTGTACGACGCCGCGTCCGCCGCCGGTCTCCGGGTGCCGGAGGACCTCGCCGTCGTCGGCTTCGACGACCTTCCCGAGGGGGAGTGGGTCCACCCCGGCCTGACGACCGTGCGCCAGCCCATCGCGCAGATGGGCGCCGCCGCGCTCCGGATGCTGCTGCGCCTCGGCGACGAGCCCTCCGCGCAGCCGCCGACGGACGCGCCGCGCGAGGAGCTCGCCACCACGCTCGTCGTGCGTGGCTCGACGTCGACCCCGGACCGGTCGGCCGGGTAGGTCAGAACAGGCCGCCGTACCCCATCGCGACGAGGTTGTCGTGGGAGGTGCGCAGGCACTCCAGCGCGGTGCGGCCGTAGAACTCGTCCTGCTCCACGAGCAGGTACTCGGCCCCGACGTCCAGGCTGGTCTCGACGATCGACGGGAAGTCGAGGTTCCCCTCGCCCACCTCGGCGAACTGCACGATCTGCCGCAGCTCCTCCTGCCACGGGCCCTGGTCACCGGCGTCGAGCGCCTCGTACACGGCGGGGGAGAGGTGCCCGATCCGGTAGTCCTTGAGGTGCACCATCGCGACCCGGCCCGCGTACCGGCGCAGCGTGCGCACGGGCTCCAGGCCGCCGCGCTGCACCCAGTGCACGTCGATCTCGAAGCCGACGAGCGGCGAGCGCTCGGCGACGACGTCGAGCAGGTGCCGCCCGTCGTACCTCGCGAAGTCGACGTGGTGGTTGTGGTAGTAGAGCCGGATGCCGTGCTCGGCCAGCGCGGCCGCGACGTCGTTGCACCGGTCGGCGAACTCCTCGACCCGCGCCGTCGTCGCCATCGCCGCGGCGGGGAGCATGCCGATGCGGATCATCCTGGCGCCGAGCATCCGCGCGTCGGCCACGAACGCGTCGAGATCCGTGCTCAGAGACGGCGCGCCCGGCGGGGCCGTGAGCCCGCCCGAGATCGACGCGATCTCCACGCCGAGGTCGTCGCGGACCTTGGCGAGCTCGGCGACGTTCTGCGGGCTCATCTCGACCGCGGAGATCTCCGCGGCCCGGTACCCGAGGTCGCGCACCTCGCGGAAGGTCTCGAGGATGCCGCGCTTCGCGAACTCGTCGCGCAGCATCATCGTCTGGACGCCGATCCTGGTCACCGGGGCTCCTTCGCCATGGGGTGGGGGGTGGGGTGGGTGCCGCGCACCGTGGCCGCGATCTCGAACCGGGCGGCGAGCTCTGCGCCGCCCGCGAGCACGAGCGGCCCGAGCGCGTCGTCGTCGGGGTCGTAGGGGCGGCACGCGGGCTCGAGCGCGACGGCGTCGACCGCGCCCCACCAGGGGAAGCCGGCGGTTGCGCGGTGCTCCTGCCACACGTGCACGTGGGGGAACAGGTCGGGGTCGAAGCGGAGCACGACGGCGACCCCGGCGGCGTCGTTGCGCAGCTCGACGTCGCCGCGCCCCTTGGCACGCAGGGACTGGAAGCCGGCCGAGGGCTCTCCGTCGCGCGGGAACGCGGCCTCGACCGGGTCGCCGCCGAGGGTCACGGTCGAGCCGGGGCCCGCGAGGGCGCCGCCGAACGCCGGGTGCTCCGTCCAGGTGAAGGCGACGGGCCGAGGCGCGTGGTTGGCGACGCGCTGCTCCACCTCGAGGCCGGCCGCGGTGGCGCGCACCGTGCGCCGCACGGTCAGCGGGACGGTGCGCAGCACGACCTCGAGCGTGCAGGAGCCGGCGTCGTGCGCCAGCACCCGCCAGCGCCGCCACGCGGCCTCGCCGTGGAACGGGTGCTGCACCCCGTCGACGGTGCGGGCGTCGCCAGCGTGCGGCACGAGCGTGTGCCAGCCGCCCGCGTACCGGCGGTGCCACTCCTCGTTCGAGCTCGCCGACGGGAACGCGCCCGACCAGTCCTCGCCCTCCCAGGGCAGCCGCAGCAGCAGCTCCGTGCCGGTGGGCGTGTGCACGAGGGACGCGACGCGCGCCCCGGTCGGCTCGACCTCGACGGCGTGCTCGCCGCCGGGGGAGCGCAGTCGCAGGCGTCCCCCGGTCGTGGCGACCGCCGTCACGAGATCGAGTACTGCCGCGTGCGCCGCACCGAAGGGGCGAACGAGGCGTGGAAGATCGTCGAGGCGGCGCCCACGGCGCCCGCCTCGTCCTGGACGAGAGACCGCTCGACGACGACGTGCCGCGCGTGGTGCGCCGTCGGGAGGCTGTTCACGGCGCGGTCGATGGTGTCCACGAGGAACGGCTGCAGCTCGGGCGCGAACGCCGGGCCGCCCACCACCAGCAGCGGCAGGTCGAGCAGGTCGATGAGCGCCACGGCGCCGAGGGCGATGACGTCCGCGATCTGCTGCGCGGCCGCGACGGCGGCGGGGTCGCCCGCGCCGACCTCCGCGCACATCTCGCGGAAGCTGCGCGCCGCGCCCGCGTACCCGAGCTCGCGGGCGATCTCGGGCAGCGCGACGGTCGGGTTGCACTCGCGGACGAGCTGCGGGCCGCCGTCCTCGTCGACGAGCCCGAGCCGGATCGCGCACAGCTGGCCGAACTCGCCGGCGTTCGCGCTGCCGCCCCGATAGGTCTCGCCGTTGAGGACGAGACCCGAGCCCATGCCGGTGCCCACGTAGAGGTAGACGAAGTCGCCGGCGCGCTCCGTCCGGCCGATCCACCGCTCGCCCACGGCGGCCGCCGCGCCGTCCTTCTCGAGGACGACGGGGCAGTCGAGCCGCTCCGCGAGCATGCTGCGCAGCGGCACGTTGCGCCAGGCGTGCGACAGGGGCAGGTCGAGCAGCTGGCCGTCGATCGTGATCGGCCCGGGCGCGGCGACGCCGACACCGAGGAACGTCGCTGCGTCGATCCCGGACGCGACCACGACGTCGTCGACGGCGTCCGCGACGATCTCCACGAGCGTCTCGGGCGCGACCTCGGCGTCCAACGGGACCGTGCGACGCTCGAGCACCGCCCCGTCCAGGTCGGTCAGCACGACCGACACCAGCTCCGGGTCGACGAGCACGCCCGCCGCGTGCGCTGCCTCGGCCCGCAGCCGCACGGGGGTGCGCGGCTTGCCGAGCCGCTCGGTCCGCTCGGCGGCGCCCTCGGCGAGCAGGCCGCGCTCCAGCAGCCCGCGCAGGATCCGGGACACGGACTGCTGCGTGAGGCCGGTCTGCTGCGCGATCTCCGTCCGCGAGATGGTGCCCGCGATCCGGATGGTCTCGATGATCGTCGCCTCGTTGAAGGACCCGAGGTCGTACTGGTTGGCGCCCGGCTGGCTCCGGTCGCCCGCCGGCCGCGGGCGGCGCGAGGCGTAGGGCCGGACGTCGCCCTGGCGCTGCCTCGAACGGTCGGTCAGCTCGGTCACGGCGCCTCCAGCGCTCCGTCGGGTCGGCGGACGCCCGCGGCCCAGGCGTCGTGTCCGGAGAGCTCGGCGGGAAAACGGGCCGCCGCCTCCTCGTCGACGTCGATCCCCCAGCCCGGCGCGTCGTTCGGGACCAGCCAGCCGTCCTGGATACGCAGGGTCCCCGGGAAGACCTCGTGGGTCGCCTCATTGTAGAGGTGGCCCTCCTGGATGCCGAAGGCCGCGGAGGTCACGTCGAGGGCCACGTTGGCGGCCGCGCCGATCGGCGACGTGTCGCCCGGGCCGTGCCACGCCGTCTTCACCCCGCAGAGCTCGGCGAGGTCCGCGAGCTTGCGCGCCGGCGTCAGGCCGCCGATGTCGGAGACGTGCGAGCGGATGAAGTCCACCCCGCCGTCGCGCACGAGCCTGACGGCGTCCGTCAGGGACGTCGTGAGCTCGCCGACCGCGATCGGCACCGGGCTGGCGGCCCGCACCTCGGGCAGCCGGTCCCAGTGCTCGGGCGGCAGCACGTCCTCGAGGAAGTACGGGCGGTACGGCTCGACGGCGCGCGCCAGCCAGACGGCGTCCTTCGGGGTGAGGCGCGAGTGCACGTCGTGCAGCAGCTCGACGCGGTCGTCGAGGGCCTCGCGCACCGCCTCGAACAGGCCGGGCACGCGCCGCAGGTAGTCCCGCGCGCTCCAGCCGTTCGGGTACGGGGCGTCCGGGTACTCGGTCGGCACCGCGGGCGCCCCGTACCCGCCACCGCCCGGCGTCGAGAGCTGGATGCGCACGTGCCGCCACCCGGCCTCCACGAAGCCCTGCGCCTGCTCGACGACCTCCGCCGCCGTGCGCCCCGCCGCGTGGATGTAGGTGTCGGCCGCCGCGCGGACCTTCCCGCCCAGCAGCTCGTGCACCGGCATGCCTGCCCGCTTGCCGGCGATGTCCCACAGGGCCTGGTCGACGCCGGAGATCGCGTTGTTCGTCACCGGGCCGCCGCGCCAGTAGCCGGAGAACGCGGCGAGCCGGGTGAGGTCGCCGATGTCGCCGGGGTAGCGGCCCACGAGCAGCCGCGCCAGGTGCTCGTCGACGAACGTGCGCACCGCCTTCCAGCGCTGCGTGAACGTGGCGCATCCCAGGCCGTACAGGCCGGGCACGTTCGTGTCGATCCGCACCACGACCAGCGCCGTGCCCTCGGGGGCGGTCGTGATGGCGCGGACGGACGTGATCCGGATGTCCTCCCGGGGCGGCCAGGGGTTGGCGAAGGTGTCGAGCGGCAGGTCGTGCGGCATGGCGGGGATCAGTGCTCCTTGCTGGCGATGGTGCCGGAGGTCGTGCGAGGGGCGGTGCCGGGCAGGTCGAGCGTGGGGAGGTCGATCTCCTGTTCCGCGCGGAAGCCGATGAGCTCGCGAGCAGGGGTGAGGTCGATCGGCACCTCGCGCCCGACGAACCTGCGGGTGCGGGGGACCTGGGGCGCGTACGCGTCGAGCAGGTCCTCCGTCCGGTACGGCGCGAGGGTGCGGTCGGCGGCGAGGAAGAACGCGTGCGCGCCGGTGGTGGCCGCCGTGAGGGACAGCTCGACCGCGCGCGCGGCGTCGTCGGTGGTGAGGTACGACCAGCCCTCGAGCACGCCGGGGCGCGGGTCGTCGGTGAGCTGGCGGGCCTGGGCGCGAAGCGCCTCCGCGGAGTTCACGTGCGGGAAGCGCAGCGTGACGACGTCGATGCCCCAGTGCCGCCACGCCATCCGGGCCGTGCTCTCGTCCTGGTGCTTGGACAGCGAGTACCAGTCGGCGATGTCGACGGGCAGGTGGGTGTCGTACGGGACGTACGCCGGCCACACCTCGTGCACGTTCTGCGGCAGCCCGCACGCGTTGATGCTGCCGGCGACGACGGCCCGGGAGATACCGAGCGCCCCCGCCTGGGCGAGCACGTTGAACGTGGAGACCACGTTCGTCGAGTAGACGTCGTACGGCGGGGCGATGTCCCGGTGCGCGAGGGCGGCGAGGTGCACCACCGCGGAGACGCCGTCGAGCGCGTCTGCGACGTCGTCCTGCGAGGTGGTGTCGCCGACCAGGACCCGGTCCGCCTCGAGCGACGGCGCGTCGTCGATGGACAGCGCCGTCACCCACGCCCCGGCGGCCCGCAGCCGCCGGGTGACGACGCTGCCGATCCGCCCCGACGCGCCGGTGACGAGGATCTTCGTGCCTTCGACCGTGCTCATCCCTTGATCCCTCCAGCCGTGCCGACCCCGCGCAGGAACTGCTTCTGGAAGATCACGAACAGCACGACGGGGATGATGATCGTGAGGAAGACGGCCGCCATCTGCACCGACAGGGGCGCCGTCCCGGCGGCCAGCTTCGGCAGCATCACCGACACCGGCTGCAGGTCGGGGTTGGACAGCACCAGCATCGGCCACAGGAACTCCTTCCACGCGCCGACGACGGACAGCAGCGCGACCACGCCGATGATGGGCCGCGACAGCGGCAGGATGACCATGGACAGGATCCGCAGCGGTCCGGCGCCGTCGATCTTGGCGGCCTCGAGGTACTCCCGGGGGATCGAGTCGAAGAACCGCTTGAGCACGATGACGTTGAAGGCGCTCGCGGCGGACGGCAGCCACACGGCCCAGAACGTGTCCTGGAGCCGGATGTGCAGCAGCGGCATGTCGAGCACGGTGAGGTACAGCGGCACGAGCGAGATGACGCCGGGCAGGAACAGCGTGGCCAGGATGGCGCCGGTGAGCCACGGGCCCCACTTCGGTCGCAGCACGCTGAGCAGGAACGCGGCCGCGACGCTGACGACCAGGGTCGCGACGGTCGAGCCCACCGCGAGCATGACGGTGTTGCCGAGGGACTGCCCGATCTGGGCGCCCTTCCAGGCGAGGGCGAGGTTGCCCCACTCGTTCGGCGTGAACCAGATCCCCATCGGGTCGGACACGATCGCCTGGCTGCTGGAGACGGACGCCTTGGCGGACCACAGGAGGGGGCCGAGGCAGGCGACGATCAGGCCGACCAGCAGCACGCCCTGGATGAGCGTGAGCCAGAACCGGACGCTGCGGCGCTTGCGGTCGCCGGCAGAGATGAGGCCGCGGGTCTTGGGCTCCTCCGGGGCCCGCCGTCGGCGGCGGGATGCCCGGGGCGGCGGCGCGGCCGCGGGATCGGGGGCGGGCACGGTGGTCGTGGCCCGCGAGGCGTCGACGACGCTCATGACTGGCTCCACCTCTTGGTCGCGTAGTAGTAGACGACGGAGAGCAGGCCGAGGAAGGCGGCCAGGAGCACGCTCAGGGCCGTCGCGGCGCCGAAGTCCCCGTTGACGAAGGCGTAGTTGTAGATCTTCAGCAGGATGGTCTGGGTGGCGTTGTTGGGTCCCCCGCCGGTGAACAGGAACGGCTCCGTGAAGATCTGGAAGGTGCCGATGAGCTGCAGCAGGAGCATCACGAGGATGACGCCGCGCAGCTGGGGGATCGTGATGTGCCAGACGCGGCGCCAGATACCGGCACCGTCGATCTCGGCGGCCTCGTACAGCTCGGTCTGCACGGTGGCCAGCGCGGCGATGTAGATGATCGCCGTCGAGCCGGCGCCCGCCCAGGTGGCGTAGAGGACGATCGACGGCATGGCCATCGCCTCGGAGTTCAGCCAGGGGTACGGGCCCAGTCCGATCCACCCGAGCATGGTGTTGAACATGCCGGCGGACGACGGGTCGAAGAAGAACTTCCACAGCAGGATCGCGGCCACGGGCGGCACGATGGCGGGCAGATATGCCAGCGCGTTGTACAGGCCGTCGTGCTTGCGCAGCTCGTTGATCATCACGGCGAGAAAGATCGGGATCGGGAAGCCGATCACCATCGCGAGCAGCGCGAAGTAGGCCGTGTTGAGCGCGGCCTGCGCCAACCCTGGGTCGGACAGCACGTACTCGAAGTTGCTGAGCCCCACCCACTGGGCGGGGGCGATGAGGTTGGTCTTCTGCAGGCTCAGCACCAGGCCCTGGATGACCGGGCCCCAGCTGAAGTACGCGAAGACGAGGACGACAGGGATCGCGAACAGCACGGCGTGCAGACCGCCGCCCCGGTACCAGCGGGTGATGCCGGGGCGCGGTCGCACGCGCGGCACGGCGGCCGGCGCCGCGAGGGTCTTGGACAAGGCGATGCCTCCCTTCGGGGGACCGGCCGGGCGCGTCGCGCGCCCGGCCGGTCGACGTTCGGCTAGCGCGCGGCCTGCGCGATGATGCCGTCGACGGTCTTGTTCGCCTCGTCGACGGTGGAGCCGATGTCGGCGTTCTTGTCGGTGAGCACCTTCTGCACGACCGGGTCGAGCGCGGCGTACGTCTGCTGGGTGCCCGTCGGCGGCTCGGGGACGAGCTGGAGCCCGGAGTCGGTGTAGCCCGAGAAGTTCTCCAGCGGCACGTTGATGTAGGGCTCGATCCAGCCGAGATACCGGTCGTAGACCTCCTGGGACACGGGCGGCAGCCCGGGCAGGCCGACGGGCTTGTCCTCGCCGGCGTTGGTCTTGGCCTCGTCGACTGCGACGTCCTCGTCGTAGTACTTGTCGAACTCGTAATACTTGACCCACTTGGCGGCGGCGAGCAGCTCGTTCGGGGTGGCCTTGGCGTTGAACAGCTTGAGGGAGCCGCCGGTGAGCGTGCCGTGGTCGCCGCCGGTCTGCGGCAGCGCCGTGATGCCGAAGGCCTCGGGGTCGAAGCCGTACGTCTTCACGACCGTGTCGTACGCGTCCGGCGCCTGGAGCACCATGCCGATCTTCCCGGCCGCGAACGCCTGGCGGACGGACTCCTGGTCGTAGAGGAACTCCTTGCCCATCGAGTCGTCCTCCCAGCGCATGTCGTGCAGCGCCTGGAGCGAGTCGGCGGTGGCGTCGCCCATGGTGGCCTTCGTGCCGCCGGCGTCCTGGACCTCGCCGCCCTTGCTGTAGGTCATCGTGGTGAGCATCCAGCCGCCGGTGTTGTTGGTCGTCATCTGGGCGTAGCCGGCGACCCCGGGCACCTTCTCGGCGATGGTCTTGGCGTACTCGCGCACCTCGTCCCAGTCGGCCGGCGGCTTGTCGGGGTCGAGGCCCGCCTGCTCGAAGACGTCGCGGTTGTAGGCCAGGCCCACGGAGAACAGGCCGGTGGGGATCGTGTAGATGTGCCCCTCGTCGTCCTTGACCTTGTCGAGCGCGAGCGGGTTCAGGTCGTCGACCATGTCGAGCTCTTCGAGGTACGGAGTCATGTCGGGCAGCTGCCCGTTCGCGATCAGCTCGTGGCTGTAGGTGAGCGAGACACCCATCACGGTGGGCAGCGTGCCACCCGCGAGCTTGGCCTGGAACGTCTGCGCGTCCCACACCTCCGTGGTGGGCTCGATGGTGATGTTCGGGTTCTCCGACTCGAACTCGTCGATCCGCTTCTGGAAGGCGGCCTGCTCCTCGGGCTTGTCCGCCGTGGGCTGGTCCCCCACGGAGATGGTCACGTCGGCCTCGGGGTCGAGCGCGGCGTCCTGGCCCCCGGCGGTTCCGCCGCCGTTGGAGCACGCCGTCAGCGCGACGAGGGCTCCGGTCGTTCCGACTGCGACGGCGAGCCGCAGCGACAGTTTCCTCATTGAAACTCCTCGGGTCGGGGCTCGGGTGGTGGGACCGAGCCTGCGGTCGAGACATTAAAACCATGAGTGTTAATTAGTCAAGACCTCTGTTCACCTGGGCGATCACGTGCCTACCATCGCCGCCATGACCAACAGCACCGGCGCACCGCTGCGCCTCGCCATCGTCGGCTGCGGCGTCATCGGCCGCCTGCACGCGGAGGTCGCGGCCGCGAGCCCCGACCTCGCCGTCGTCGCCCTCGTCGACCCGCGCACCGACCGTGCGGCGGTCGTGTCCGAGCAGCTCGTGACCGCGGGCCGGCCCGCGCCCGAGGTGTACGCCGCCCTCGGGGAAGCCCTCGCCGTAGGCGGCATCGACGTCGTGAGCGTCTGCACGCCCAGCGGCGAGCACGCCGGCCTCGCGGTCCAGGCCCTGGAGGCCGGGACGCACGTGGTCGTCGAGAAGCCGCTCGACGTCGCGATCGAGCCCGCGCGCCGGTTGCGGGACGCCGCGGCGGCGCGCCCGGACCAGGTCGTCGCCGTCATCTCCCAGCACCGGCACGACGAGTCGGCGCTCGGCGTCCGCCGCGCGCTCGACGCGGGCCGCCTCGGCCGGGTGACCTCCGCCGTCGCGAACGTCGACTGGTACCGCACGCAGGAGTACTACGACTCCGGAGCGTGGCGCGGCACCTGGGCCCTCGACGGAGGCGGTGCTCTGATGAACCAGGGTGTGCACACCCTCGACCTGCTGCTCTGGTACCTCGGCGAGCCGGTCGAGGTCGTCGCCTACACCGCGCGCCTCGGCCACGAGCGGATCGAGGTGGAGGACGTCGCCGTCGCGATCGTCCGCTTCGCCTCCGGCGCGCTCGCCACCGTGCACGCCACCACCACGGCGTACCCCGACCTCGGGGTGCGGCTGCAGGTCCACGGCACGGACGGGTCGGCGGTCATCGAGGCCGACGAGCTCACGTACTTCCACGCCCGGGACGCGGAGGGCGGCGAGTGGTCGGCGAACCAGGTCGAGGCCGCGTCCGGCGGAGCCCGCGGCGCCCTCGACCCGCAGGAGTCGCACGTCGCGCAGTACGGCAGCTCGCACGGCGCCCAGTGGGCCGACGTCGTCGGCGCCGTCCGCGAGGGCCGATCGCCCTGGGTGACGCTGGACGACGGCCTGCGGGCGCTGGCGACCGTCCGGGCGGTCTATCTGTCCGCGACTCTCGGCGAGCCCGTGCGGGTCGCGGACGTCGTGGAGGGCCGGTACGACGGCGTCAAGACGCGGACCGGCGAGCCCGAGCGCGTGGCCGCGGGGGCCTGAGCGCCGGGGGCCTGAGCACCGCGGTCGGCGTCGTCGCCGCGGGCGGATGTCGAGAACCCGCCCGCGGCTCCGTCCCCGGGGTGCGTGCCGACGGACGGCACGCCACGAGACCGACGGAGACAGGAGAAGGTGGTGCTCTCGCGCACCCTCACCACGGCGTCGTGGCCGGGGACCCGCGTGGTGAACGCCCCCGCGAGCGACGTCGTGCGCAGCCTCCGGGGCTCCGGCGCGGGAGAGATCCTCGTCAACAGCAGCGCGAGCGTCATCAAGGCGCTGCTCGCCGCGGACCTGGTCGACCGCCTGTACCTGCTGATCGTCCCCGTGGTCGTCGGCGGCGGGCCGCAACTGTTCGACGACGGCTCGCCGGGCTCCACCTGGACGCTGTCCTCGCAGGTCGTGGGCGCGCAGGGGGAGGTTGCCGCGGTCTACGACCGGGTACGGTGACGGCACGACCGGCGCCGCCGGGCGCCGTCCCGGACTCGAAGGAGAGCACCGCCCATGGGCACCACCAGGAAGATCCTCACCGCCGCCGCCGGTCTCGGGCTCGCCGCCGGGCTCGTGGCCTCCGCGTCGTCCGCGGTGGCCGCGGAGCCGGCCGGCGACGTCACCTTCTGGGCGAGCGAGTGGTTCACGGGGGAGTCGGCCACGCTCCCGGTCACGGACGACTGCACCACGCTCCCGTTCGTCGCCCACGCCGAGTACAACGCGGGCTCGGTGGGCATCGACGTCTACGCCACCCCCGACTGCAGCGGGCACGCGCTGCACTTCCCGGCCAACGACATCCACAGCTTCGTGGACTTCGACGGCCTGAGCTTCCGCGCCTCGCGCTGACACCTGACGGACCCGCACGCGACGACGGCCCGCCCGCCACTACGCTGCCCCGGTGCTCGAACCCGCCCCGCTGATCGCCGGACTGCCGTGGACCGGGTGGGCCGTCGTCGTCCTCGTCGCGCTGCTCGTGGGCTTCTCCAAGACGGCGCTGGGCGGGCTGGGGATGATCGCCGCGGCGCTGATGGCGCTCGTCGTCCCGGCCAAGGAGTCGACCGGCGCGGTGCTGCTGCTCCTGATCACGGGCGACCTGGTCGCCATCTGGGCCTACCGCAGGTACGCGGACTTCCGGGTGATCGGGCGCCTGCTCGCACCGGTGCTCGCGGGCGTGGCGCTCGGCGCGGCCTTCCTCACCGTCGTCAGCGACGACGTCATGCGCCGCACGATCGGCGGCATCCTGCTGGCGCTGCTGGTGCTGAACCTCTGGCGCGACCGGCTGCGCGTGGACACGCGCGCCGCGACGCTCGGATACGGCGGCCTGGCCGGCTTCACGACGATGGTCGCGAACGCCGGCGGTCCGCCGATGAGCCTCTACCTGCTCGCCGCGCGCTACGAGAAGTGGCGGTTCCTCGGCACGACGGCGTGGTTCTTCTTCACGGTGAACGTCATCAAGCTGCCGGTCGCCGTCGGCGTCGGGATCGTCGGCGCCGACACCGTCGGGCTGTGGGCCGTCCTCGCGCCGGTCGTGCTGGTCGGGACCTGGATCGGCCGGCGCGTCATCGGACACGTGGACCAGCAGCTCTTCGAGCGACTCGTCACCGTGCTCGTGGCGCTCGCGGCCCTCAACCTCCTGCTGCTCTGACGCGCCGGCGCGTCAGGTCGGGCGCAGGCCCCAGCGTGCGGGCGCCATCGTGTAGATCTGCCGGTACAGCGCGGTGCCGACGAGGACGCCGAGCGCGATGGCGACGATCGACCCCGCGATGGTCGGCAGGTTCGTGGAGCTGACGGCGTCGCCGCTGGCGGTCTGGGTGAGCCCGATCAGCCCGGTCGCGCCCGGCACGAGCAGCCAGAACGCGGGCAGGAAGCACACGACGGCGGGCGGGGCGCCTCGGACGGTCTGCACGAGATACGCGCACAGCGTCAGTGCCGCGGCGCCGAGGAAGCCGCTGTAGATGCCGCTGGTGACGGTCGCTCCGACGACCTGACCGCCGTACGCCACCAGCAGGACGACCGTGAGGAAGAAGAGCGACCGGGGCGGCCCGCAGTGGTACAGGAAGATGCCGAGCGAGAAGAGGAGCACGCCGATCCACGGCTGGAACGCGCCGAGCGTCGTGGGGGAGGAGGCCAGCGCGTCGGCGCTGGGCACGGCGGTGATCGCCAGGGCCGCGAGGATCCCGAACGCGAGGAACAGCAGCTGCGCCATGCCGGACACGAGCCGGCTGGCCCCGGCGACCATGTCGCCGGCGGCGAGCTCCTGCACGCCGGTGGTCAGCGCGGCCCCCGGCAGCAGCGTGACCAGCGGGGGTACCAGCACCTGCAGCGGCTCGCTCACGACGGCGGTGTCCGCGAGCCCGAAGACGAGCAGCGCCAGCACGAACGCGGTGACGACGGGCAGCAGGGTCGCGGCGTACGTGCCGGGCCGCACGGTCAGCTTGACGGCGCCCACCAGCACGCCGAGCACGAACGCGTACAGCAGGCTGAGGGGGTTGCCGCCGAGCAGCACGAGCCCGAGGCCCGCCGCCGCCAGCCCGTGGCCGGCGGTGCGCACCCAGACCGGGAACCGCGGGTGCGCGTCCCGGACCTCCCGCAGCCGCTCGACCCCCTCGGACGCGTCGACCCGGCCCGCGACGGCGTCGTCGACGATGGCGTAGACCTGCGCGGCGCGGTCGAAGCGGACCTCGCCGCCGGCCGACTCCGCGACGTCGAACCGCGTCTCCGTGTCGCCGGGCATCCGGATGAGGATCAGCGTCGGGAACACGAACAGCGTGGTCTGCGGCGACCCGAGCGCGACGGCCACCCGCTTGAGCGTGTGCTGGATGTCGGTGGCGGCCGTGCCGACGGTGAGCAGCGCGCCGCCGAGCAGCACCAGGAACTCCTGCAGCCGCTCGGACGCCTCGTCCACCACCGGCTCCGCCTCGAGCGACCGGCGCCGCAGGGAGAACTGGCCCAGGTGCAGGTGCCGGGGCCACCGTCGCGCCGGCGGGGCCGCCCGCGGTGCCTCGTCGCCGCCGTCACCGGTCACCGTGCCTCGCCCTCTCCCGACGGGTGCTGGATCGCGCTCGCCACCCTAGGGCCGGTCCGGGAGGCCGACCACCGCGACGCCCGGCGTCGCGGCGATCAGCGCCCGAGCAGGACGAGGACGGCGTAGGCGACGACGGCCGACGCCGCCGTCAGCAGGGCCAGGGCGGTCCAGCCCACGGCGCGTCGGGCGCGCCCGGGGCGGGGCGCGTGCGCCGTCATCCGGTCCGGTCCTCGAGGAAGTCGAGCGTGGCGTCGAAGGACCGGGCGGCCTGCGGGCGGTCGAAGTGGAACTGGTACTCGTGGGGCAGGTCGTCGCCGTCCCAGAACAGCGTCTCGGTAGGGACGCCGCGCTCCTCGAGCGCCGCCGCCAGCTCCCGGCTCTGGCTCTCGAACGGGTCCGCGTCGCCGACGGTGAGGTACGTCGGCGGGTAGTCCGCCGTCGCCTGCTCGGTCGTGGAGAGCTCGTCGGCGAACGGGGCGTCCGCCCAGTCGCGGTGGCCGGTGTACGCCCAGAGGAACGTCTGCAGGCCCGGGAACCCGGTCGCGGCCAGGGTGTCCAGGTCGTACGCGCCGCAGTACAGGACGACGGCGCGCAGGCGGTCCGCCGGGACGCCCGGCGTGAGGCCGAGGTCGTCCGCGAGCCGCGGGTTCGTCTGGACGGCGGCGAGCTGGCTCGCGATCTGCGCCCCGGCGGAGTCGCCGCCCAGGACGATGCGCGCGGGGTCGCCGCCGAGCTCCGCGATCCGCTTCTGGACGACGGCGAGCGCGGCGTTGCCCTGCCGCACCGGCACGGGGTACCGGGCCTCCGGGGCCAGGGTGTAGTCCAGGCTGACGACCGTGTAGCCGCGGCTCGCGAGCAGGAAGGAGAAGTCCTCGACGGTGGCCGGGGAGCCCGAGACGTAGCCGCCGCCGTGCACCCACAGCACCACGGGGTGCGGCCCCTCGGACCGTGGCATGTACACGACGGCGCTCGCGTCGGGGGCGTCCGGGGTCGGGACCGGCACGGTCCGCGGGGCCGCGACCGCCGCCCGCGCGGCCTCGACGTCCGGCGGTGCCGTGACGCCGGGACCGGAGTCGAACAGCGCCCGCAGCATCGCCGCGCCCGGCTGCACGGAGACCTGGTACCAGCCCAGCGCGAGGAGCGCGCCGACCACGACGGCCGTGACCGCGCGTCCCGTGCGGCGCAGCCACGGTCGACTGCCGCGTGCCGGCGGGCCGGGCCCCTCGGCGGCAGGCACGACGGTCAGCGCCGCGTCAGGCGGATGACCGGGAGCTCGCGGTCCGTCCGCTCCCCGTACCGCGCGAACCCGGGCGCGGTGGCGGTGATGGTCCGCCACACCTCGGCCCGCTCGTCGCCGTGCAGCTCGGTGGCGGAGACGGGGATCTTCTCGCCGCCCGTCTCGACGGTCGCGCGGTCGGGCGCGGCGGCCAGGTTCAGGTACCAGGCCGGGTTCTTCGCCGCGCCGGCGGCGGAGGCGACGACGTACCAGGACCCGTCGCCGCCCGGGAACGACGCGACCGGCACCGGCCGCTCCTCGCCGCTCCTGCGGCCGAGCGTGGTCAGCACGATCGTGTCCCCCGCCCCGGTCCGGCCGCTCCTCCGCCGGATCCGGTGCGCCATCCGCCGGTTGATCCACGCGAGGAGCGGGCCGCGCGGCTGCCGCGCCCCGCGCGTGCCCTGGGGGTGCGTGAAGGTCATGGGTTCCTCCATCGTCGTCGACGTCGTCGACGTCCTCGCTGGCCGGGACGGTCCCGGCCGACTGTACGCCCGGGTGCGGGCTCGGCCCGGCCGGCACGGTGCAGCACCACGAAGGCGCAGGCGGCCGAGAGGACCTCGCCGGCGGCGAGGGCGACCCAGGTGCCCGTCGGTCCCTGCGGCCCGAGGGCGAGCACCAGCGGCACCTTGAGCACGAGCAGCGTGCCGACGGAGAGCACGTAGGACGGCCGCGCCCGGCCCAGGGCCTGGAAGTACGCCGAGACCAGGGGCGTCACGCCGGCCAGGGCGACGCCGACCGCGATGATGCGCAGCGCGTCGGTGGCGGTCCGCACGACGTCCGGCTCGTCGACGAAGAGGCGCACGAGCGGCTCCGCGAGCAGCGCGACCACGGTCGCGGCCCCGATCCCGTACGCGACGGTGGCGCGCAGCGCGAGGGTCCGGGCGCGGGCCACGCGCTCGTCGAGCCGCGCCCCGGCGTTGTACCCGACGATCGGCTGGAGGCCCTGGCTGATGCCGGTCTGGGGCATGGTGACGAACGTCTGGACGCGGGCGCAGATGGCGTAGGCCGCGAGGGCGACGGCCCCGCCGGCCGCGGCTCCGGCGCCCGCGGCGTCGTCGCGCGCGAGGGACAGGTTGACGAGCACGGCGAGCACGGTGGTGCCGAGCCCCGCGAGGAACGACGGCGCGCCGATCCCGATCAGGGCGCCGACCGTCCGCGCGCGCGGCCGCAGGTCGGCCCAGCCGATGCGGTAGGGCCGGCGGCGCTGCACGAAGAAGAACCAGATGCTCATGGCGGCCGACACGGCCTGCCCGCCGACGGTGCCGAGCGCCGCGCCGCGCACGCCCAGGTCGAGACCGAAGATGAGGATCGGGTCGAGCGTGATCTGCACCAGGACCGGTACGAGCCAGAGCATCGTGGAGAAGAGCATCCGGCCCTCGGCGCGCACGAGCGCCGAGAAGCCGGTGGACACCAGCGCGCCCGCCAGGATGACCACGGCGTAGTCGCGGGCGTACCCGAGCGTCGCGCCGGTGGCGCCGAGCGCCGTCAGGAGCGGCCCGAGGAACACGAGCCCGGCCACGGTGGTGACGACGGCGGCCGCCCAGAACACGACGAACGCGTTCCCGGCCGCGCGGGCCGCCCGCGCCGGGTCGCCGGTGCCGAGGCTGCGGGACACCAGCGACGCCCCGCCCACGCCGACCGTGGTGGACACGGCGCCCAGGCCGAGCAGCACCGGCGCGACGAGGTTGACGCCCGCCATCGCCGTCGGCCCGACGCCGCGCGCGACGAACCAGGCGTTGGTCAGGGCGTAGATGCCGTACACCCCGACGGACAGGGTGGTCTGGGAGCAGGTGTGCCACAGCAGCCGCCCGACCGGGCGGGAGCCGAGCCGGTCGGCCTGCGCCGTGGTGTCGGGCGCCGTCCTCCGTGCCACCGTCACCTCGTGCGGCCGAGCAGGCCCATCGCGACGTCGAGCTGCTCGCACGCCCACCGGTACTGCTCGGCCGTCTGTCCGCGGTAGGTGGTCTCGACGAGCATCGTCACGGCGAGCCAGAGCGTGTACAGGCGCCGGCGCGAGCGCTGGGAGGCCGTGAGCTCGCCCAGCCCGAAGCCGCGCAGGAACGGCGCGGGGTCGGGGAAGACGGTCAGGTCCAGGCCGGTGAGCCCGGCCTCGATGAGCGGGTCGCCGTACATCGCCCGCTCGTGGTCGATGACGGCGACGACGCGGCCGTCGCGGAGCATCGAGTTCTTGGCCCACAGGTCCACCTCGACGAACCGCGGCTCGGTGACGTCGTCGAGCACGCCGGCGTGCCCGGCCCAGGCCTCCCGGACGTCGTCGTACTTCCACCCCAGGTCGACGGCGGCCCGCTCGCCGTCGGCGAGGACGTCCTCGAACCACGCGGTCGCGGCGTCGCGCCAGGTGGCGAACCCGGGACCCTCGAGCGGGCCGAAGTGCGGGCCGACGATCTCGGTGAGCCGCCGGTTCGCGGCGCCGAGGGCCTCGAACCCGACCTCGACCTCCTCGGGGGTGAGCTCGCCCGCCTCGGCGGCGATGCCGAAGCACGGGGCGTCGACGTACTCCATGACGAACCAGTCGGCGTCGATCAGCCCGCCCGTCAGGTCGACGAAGTCGAGCCGCGGGACGGGCACGTCCGAGCGCTCGCGGACCAGCTCCATGGCGGCGAGCTCGTTGCGCATCATCCCGTGCTCGCGGGCCATCAGGGCCACGTCCGCCGGCGGCGCGATCTTGAGCACGACCTGCTGCCCGTCGCGCAGCCGGAGCCGGTACAGGGCGTTGAAGAACCCGTAGGACAGCTCGGTCGCGAAGTCCTCGCCGTCCGGCACCTGCTGCGGCCCGTAGGCCCGCTCGATCATCGCCCGCAGCGTCGCCGTCGACTGCCGGTTCTTGGTGATGCTCTCCACGTGTCGTCGCTCCTCGGTCGCCGCTGGTCCGTCATCATCGGTCGGTCATCCGTGGGAACGCTCCCACGCGGTCTGCCCAGGAGGTTAACCGAGTCCTCGACAAATGACTACCATCCGGTAGGCAATCGGCTGATCGCTATGTACGATCGTACGCATGCCCCGTCCCGACCTCGGCCCCGCCCTCGCCGACCGCCGTGCCCGCGCCGCCGTCGCGGCGCTGTTCCTCACCAACGGGGCGCTGTTCGCCAACCTCATCCCGCGCTACCCGGAGATCAAGGCCGACCTGCAGATCAGCAACGCGACCTACGGCCTCGCCGTCGCCGCGTTCCCCGCGGGCGCCATCGCCGCGGGCCTGGCCGCCGGGCTCCTGGTCCGGCGGTTCGGGTCCGCGCGCGTGGCCGTGGCCGGCACCGTCCTCACGAGCCTGGGGGTGCTCGCGGCCGGCGTCGCGCCCGGCCTCGGGCTGCTCGTCGCGGCCCTCTTCCTCGGCGGCGCGATGGACGCCTGCACCGACGTGGCCCAGAACGCGCACGGCCTGCGGGTGCAGCGCCGGTACGGGCGCTCGATCCTCAACTCGTTCCACGCGGTGTGGTCGATCGGCGCCGTGCTCGGCGGCTCGATGGCCGCCGTGGCGATCGCGCTCGACGTGCCCCGCGGCGTCCACCTGGGGGTGTCGGCCGTCCTGTTCTCCGCCGTCGCGCTCGTCGCGCTGCGGTTCTGCCTGCCCGGGCTCGACGGCGCCGTGCAGGACGGCGACCCCGCACCCGCCGCGGACGCCGGCGCCGCCTCGCGGTCGCGGGGCCGCACGGTGCTGGTGCTCGCGGCCCTGGTGCTGGTCGCGTTCGCGGGCACCCTCGTGGAGGACGCCGGGAACTCCTGGGCCGCCGTGTACCTGTCGGGCAGCCTGGGCGCGGCCGCGGCCGTGGCGGCGACCGGCTACATCGCGCTCACCGGGGCGCAGTTCGTCGGGCGGATGCTCGGCGACCGGTTCGTGGACCGGTTCGGCCAGCGGGCGGTGGCGCGTGCGGGCGGCCTGCTCGTCGCGGTGGGCACCGGCCTCGCGCTGGCGTTCCCGTCGGTCCCGGGGACGATCGCCGGGTTCGCCTGCGCCGGCTTCGGCGTCGCGACGCTCGTGCCCGCGGCGATGCACGAGGCCGACGAGCTGCCGGGCCTGCGGGCCGGCACCGGGCTCACCGTCGTGTCGTGGCTGATGCGCCTCGGGTTCCTGCTCTCGCCCCCGGTCGTCGGGCTGGTCGCCGACGCCACGAGCCTGCGCACCGGTCTCCTGGTGCTGCCGCTCGCCGGCGTGGTCGTCGTGCTCGCCGCGGGAGTCCTCTCCGGTCGTCGCCCGGCCCGGCCCGCGACAGCCGCCCCGCAGCCCGCGGACGCCATCATGGGGTCATGACCGACGGCACCCGACCGCGCCGCTACGACCCCGAGCGCCGCGACCGCATCATCGACGCCTGCCTCGACGTCGTCGCCGCCCACGGCGTCGCGGGCACCTCGCAGCGCCGCGTCGCCGCGGCCGCGGACGTGCCGCTGGGCTCCATGACCTACCACTTCGCCGGGCGGGACGAGCTGCTGCGGGAGGCGTTCGGACGCTTCACCCGTCAGGCGTCCGCGCAGTTCGACCGGCGCATGGCCGAGGCGCCGGACCGTGACGCCGCGCTGCGCGCCGTCGTCCGGCTCATCACGCTCGACGTCTTCGCCACCCAGCGCGACCTCGTGCTGTCCCACGAGCTCTACACGCTCGCCGCGCGCGACCCCGCGTTCCGCGACCTGACGAACGACTGGATGCGCCGCAGCCGCGCGGCCCTCGGCCGGCACTTCGACCCGGCGACCTGCCGCGTGCTCGACGCGTTCGTGGAGGGCATGACCATCCACCGCGCCCTCGACACCGAACCGCCGGACGGGGTGGACGTGCTCGACGCGGTGCGCCGGCTCGCGGGCCCGGGCTCAGGTGCGGAGGCCGGGACCGGTCAGTAGCCGCCCATCTGCGTGACGCCCGCGGTGTACTCCCAGTGCCACGGCTCGTACTTGGAGCCGCCGGGCCGGGCCCAGTCGGGGTTGTCCCAGCCGTAGGCCGGGGCGTTCGCGGCGAGCCAGGCCCACCGGGAACCGGAGTACGTGTCGGGGCAGATGTCGACGGCGAGGCCCCAGCCGTGGTTCGACGTGCCGGGCACGGCCGCGAGGTACCCCTTGGCGGCCTTGGTCGCGACCTGCTGCGCGTAGCTGCGGAAGCCGTCGGTGATGCACATCGACTCGCCCCACGCGGCCTTGTACGCCTCGTTGAGCTCGGCGAGCTTCACGGCCGCGTCGGCGCGGACCTGCGTGCGCCCGTCCCACAGCGTGCACAGCTCGCTCGACGGGATCTGCCCGTTGGACCCGCTCCCGGAGGCGAACCCCTCGCACCCGGGGAGCACCGGCGGCGCGGCCTCGATCTCGCCCCGGTCGAGCGTCTCGACCGACATCTTCGCCTTGTTCGACACCGTGACGGTCGCGCCGCCCGCGGTCTGCTTCACGGCCGAGGCCTGCGCGACCCCCGCCCGGGCGCCGCTGCGCGAGGCACCGCCGGCGCGGTCGTCGACGGCGGCGGCGGCCGCGGCCGTGATCGACTCGAGCGACCCGGTCGTCGGCTGGTCGTCGGGCTCCGGTGCCGCGGCCTGGGGTGCGATGGCGGTGAGCGTCGTGGTGGTGGCGACGGCGACGGTCAGCCCGACGCCCAGTCCCGCCAGGCGGCCGGGGACGCGCTTGCGTGCCGACTTGCGCACCGGACGGCGCTCGGAGCGGGTCGTCTCGGAGCGGGTCGTCTCGGGGCGGGCGGTCTCGGAGCGGGGCTTCTGGCTGCGGGGCGTCTCGTGCCCGGCGGCCGGGCGGACGGGGTCGAACACGTGCACGTGCACGACGGCGGGCGCCGCAGGCGCCGGAGCGTGGACGTGCACGCGAGCCGCGGGTGCGGCCGGCGTCGGAGCGTGGACGTGCACGGGAGCCGCGGGTGCGGCCGGCGCCGCGTCGGCCTGGTGGACGGGCTCCGGGACGTGCCGCACGGCGGTGGCGGGACGGCTGCGCCCGCCACGGCCGGGGTCGCGTCGGCTCGGGTAGGTGCGGGTGGGGGCCGGTGCGGGCTGCGTCTGCGTCATCGGGCGGCCAGCGCCGAGGCGTCGGGCAGAGCGGATGCGCCGCGGTGCGCGGTGCTCCTGTGAACGTGCGTTGTCATGCGACCTCTCCTGCTGCCTGAACCACCGGCCCGGAGGAACGTACCGCACCGGCGGGTGGAATGTCACGAAACGATCACGAGGTGGTATGGCGGCGGCGACCCGGGCCGCGGGGACCCGGGTCACCGGAGCGTCACCGGAGCGTCACCGGGACGCCAGGAGGTCCCGCATCTGCTGGATCTCGGCCGTCTGGGAGTCGACGACGGACCGCGCCATCTCGACGGCGCCGGCGTGCTCGCCGGCGGACACCTCGGCCTGCGCCATCTCGACCGCGCCCTCGTGGTGCGCGACCATCTGCTCGAGGAACAACCGCTCGGCATCCGTCCCGGTCGCGTCCTCGAGGGCCTGCAGGTCCTCGGCCGACATCATGCCGGCCATGCCGTGATCGCCGTGATCGCCGTGGCCCGCGTCGGCTCCGGCCCCGGCGTCGGCGCCCCAGTCGTCCAGCCAGCCGGTGAGGGTGTCGATCTCGGGCCCCTGGGCGGCCTTGACCTGCTCCGCCAGGTCGACGAGCTCGGGGCTGACGCCGTCCTTGGCGAGCAGGGCGTCCGACATCTCGATCGCCTGCTCGTGGTGGGGGAGCATCATCTGCGCGAACATCACGTCGGCGGCGTTGAACGGGGCGTCGGTCGCGGTGCCCGACGGTGCGTCGGACGACGGCGAGGAGCCGCCCGTGCCGGTCGTGCCGTCCATGTCGTGGCCGGCGTCGTCCGCGGCGCACGCGGCGAGCGCGAGGCCGACGGCGAGGACGAGCGCGGGCACGCGGGCGCGCGTCAGGAATCGGTGCGTCATGAGGATGGGGCCTTTCTCGAGGTTCTCGGTGGGATCCGCGGCGGGCCGGCGCCCCCGGACGGGGGCGGGCCCGTGCGGTCCTACGTCCGAGAGATCCCGAGGGTGTGCAGGCGGGGACCGGCCGCCGGGCGGGCGGCGACCGGGAGCGGGAGCCACGCCGCGACGCGCGGGCCCTCGGCCCGCAGCAGGGCGCGTGCCCCCGGCCCGGCGAGCGAGAGCAGCACCGCGAGGATCATGAGGCACATCGCCGTGACCATCTCGTGGCCGCCGCAGCCGTCGGCGCCACAGCCGGAGGGGGTGCCGGCGTCGTGGACGACCGGGGCGTCGGCGTGCGACGTCGTGCCCGGGTCGCTCTGCGCCTGGGCCACGACGGCGACGGGGGCGTGGTGCTCGGCGTGCCGGGTCGCGGAGCCGCTCATGGCGTGCATGAGGACGACGCCCACGACGACCGCGAGCACGAGCAGCACCCCGGCCAGGCGCCCGCGACGGCCCGTCAGCAGGGGGCGCACGGTGCGGATCATGCGTCCTCCTTCGGGGGTGTTCGCGGCGGGTGCCGGCGGGCGACCCTGGCACTGTAACCACCGCGCGGGCGCGGTGCCCCGTGCGGGACGCCCGGGCCCGGCCTAGCGTCGGGGGATGAGCGAGGACAACGACGTGGACCGGACCGAGAAGTCGGGCGGCAAGGCCGCGAAGATCCTGTACCGGCCGGTGGGGATCGTCAGCTCGATCGTCGGCGGCATCGTGGCGGGGCAGGTCTTCAAGCAGGTCTACAAGCGGGTCGCGCCCGGGCACCCGGACGACGCGCCCACGCCCCTGCAGTCCGAGTACCGGATGCGGGAGATCCTGCTCGCGTCGCTGCTGCAGGGCGCGATCTTCGCCGTCGTGAAGGCGGCCATCGACCGTGGCGGCGCCCGGGCGTTCGAGCGCTGGACCGGGGAGTGGCCGGGCGACTGACCCGATGACCACCGACGGGCCCCGCCCCGCCGACCGGGTGTGGCGGCGGCTGCCCCACGAGGCGAGGCCGCTGCTCGAGACCGGCCTGCCCGGGGCCGACCTGCGCACCCTGCTGCTCGACGTCGCGGCCGCGCGCGCCGCCGCGACGCGGCCCGCCGACGTCCTCGCGCAGTGGCGTCGTGACCGCATGGTGCGGCCGACGGACGTCGACCCGCGGCGCCTCTGGCCGCTGGAGGCGCGCCTGTGGGCGGAGCTGCCGGAAGAGTTCGCCGCCGTCGAGCCCGCGCCCGTCGCGCCGCTCGCCACGGCCGCGGCGCTCGGCGGGGTGAGCCAGCAGCGCGTCGTCACGACGACGCGGCTCACCGAGGTGGTGAGCGACTCCAGCAACGTGCTCGCCGTCGAGGCGGCGGACCGCCGTTCGTCCCGCCCCCGCGACGAGCCCGTGCACGTCGCCGCGGTCCAGCGCCAGCTGCGGGCCCAGGTGTTCGGCCCGGGCGCGGCCGCGCACTTCCGCCTCCTCGTGCTGGTGTCGAGCGCCCGAGCGACCGGCTCCGGGCGGACCGAGGCGGGCCTGCTCGTCACCCACGTGCGCGCGTGGCAGCGTCTGCTGAGCGCCACGGTCCCGCACCGGCGGCCACGGGTCGCGCTCACGGTGTGGGACGACGGCGGGGTGGCCGAGCGCGTCGCGGACACGGTGCTGCCCGCGGTCCGGGACGACGTCGTGCCCGTGGTGGTGGACCAGGCCCGGGAGCGCGGCCGGTCGTACTACGAGGGCGTCGCCCTGCGCCTCACCACCGACGACGCGGCCGAGCTCGGCGACGGCGGCCTCACCACCTGGACCGCGCGGCTGCTCGGCGACCGCAAGGAACGGTGCCTCGTGTCGTGCGTCGCCACGGAACGTCTCCTGGAGCCCGACGGCTGACCTGCGCCCGGCCCGCCCCTCACCAGTCCGCGGGCCGGGAGTCCTTGCCGTCGAGCCACAGCCGGTCGCTGGAGTCGCGGTGCGTGCCGGTCGTGCCGACGTGCTTGGTGCTGATCCGGTCGCCCTTGACGATCACGTGCGCCACCGCCTGGGCGTGCCCGTGGCCGATCCCGTACGTCTCCTTGAGCCACGCGACGACGGGCGTGGTCCTGCTCTCGGGGCCGAAGCCCTGCTCCGCGGCGGCGGCGACGATCTGGCGGGGCGTGAGCCCGGTCTTCGTCTCGACGGTGTCGAGGTAGGCCTGGAACGACATCAGCGGTGCTCCTCGCTCTTGTTCTCCTGGATCATCGTGGCGGAGGCGTGGATGCACATCATGCGCAGCACGCCGGTGCCGGTGTTGGTGAACCCGTGCCAGACGTCGGGCCCGACGACCGCGGTGTCCCCGGCACGGGCGACGACGGTCTCGGCGCCGACGCGGATCGTCGCCTCGCCCTCCAGCACCGACCAGGTCTCCGTGTAGGGGTGACGGTGCAGTTCCGGGCCCTGGCCGGGGTCGTTCGTGACGAGGAAGAACGACACGCCGGAGCCGTGGTGGTGGCCCTCGAAGCGCAGCGTGCGCGAGCCGGGGAGGCGGAGGGTGTCGGCGGGGACGACGGCGGCCATGGTGGCTCCTTCGTGAGGTCGGGGCGTCGTCGGACCCGGTGCCGGCGACGTGTCCCCAGCCTGGGGCGCCGCTTCCGGGTCCACGAGGGTTTCGGTCCTGGTCGAAAGGTGGTCGCGCAGCGCCGACGGCCCGACGAGTTTCGCGTCTTTCGTTGACACGCTGAAGGAAAGGGGATCAGAGTGTCGGGGTGCAACGACGCGCAGACGTTCCCCGCCTCGGTTCGCTCGGGCCCTCCGCCCGAGCGGTGGTCCGCACGCTGCTGCTCGCGGGGCCGCTGTCCCGGGCGGAGCTCGCCCGGCGCCTGGAGCGCTCGCCGGCGAGCATCACCAAGACCACCCAGCCCTTGGTCACCTCCGGCCTGATCAGGGAAGATGTGGCCCAGTCGGCCGAGAGCCGGGGTCGTCCCGGCGCCCCGCTCGTGCTGCAGGCGGCCCTGCACCGGTTCATCGGGGTCAAGGTCACCGCCGACGAGGTCTACGCGGTCCGGACGGACGCCGCCGGCCAGGTGGAGGCCGCCGGGCACCGGCGCCTGCCCGACGTCGAGGAGTCGACCGTCGTCGCGCAGATCCTTGAACTGGTGAATGAACTACGGGGCGCAGGCGAGATCCAGGCGCTCGGCGTCGGCCTGGCCGGGCGGATGTCCCGCTTCGACGACACCGTGCGCGCCAACCCGTTCCTCGGCTGGGACCAGGTCCCCCTGGCACGGGTGCTGGAGCAGGCGACCGGCATCCCCACCGTCCTCAGCGAGGACGCCCGCGCGCTGACCGCCGGGGTGCAGTGGTCCGGTCCCGGCCGCGGCATGAGCGACCTCGCAGTGCTGACGGTCGGCGTCGGCGTCGGGCTGGGCATCGTCATCGAGGACCGGGTGCTCGCCGGCCCGTCGGGCCGGGTCGGCCGGATCGGGCACATGCGGGTCGCGGACTCCGGCCCGGCGTGCGAGCGCGGGCACCGCGGCTGCGCGTCGGCGTTCCTCACCACGGCGGCCATCACCCAGGGCATCGGGGTGCCGCGCGGGCGGGCCGACCTGGACCTGGACGCCGCCCTCGCGCTGGCGGCCGACGGCGACCCGGTCGCGCTGCGCGTGTTCGCCGACGCCGGCCACGCCCTTGGCGTGCTGATCGCCCAGCTCGCGAACACGCTCGGCCTGCCCGCCGTGATCCTCGCCGGCGACGGCCTCGGCATGCTCGCCCACGGGCGGCCGGCGCTCGACGCCGCGCTCGCCGACCACCTCGACCCCCACGCCACCCGGCCCACCGTGGTGGCGTTCTCCTCCGGCTTCGACGAGTGGGCGCGCGGCGCGGCGGTCGTCGCGTGCCAGTGGATGCTCGTCGACCCGCCGCCGCACCGCACCGACCCGGCCTGACCCGACACACCCGCAGGAGGCACCGTTGTCCGCACTTCCCCTCGACCCGACCGCCCCGCTCGCCGAGGACGCCGGCTCGATCAGCGTCGGCATCGTCGGCGCAGGCCAGTTCTCGCGCAGCTTCGCGACGCTCTGGGACCGGCACCCGAACGTCGACCGGCTCACGATCACCGACCTCGTCCCGGAGCGCGCCAAGGCGCTGGCGGACCGTTACGACCGGGCCACCGTTGTCGACAGCTTCGAGGAGATGCTCGACTCGGACGTCGACGCCGTCGCGATCTTCACCCAGCGGTGGACCCACGCGCCGCTGGTGCTGGCGGCGCTGGAGGCCGGCAAGCACGTGTACTCGGCGGTGCCGATGGCCACCGAGCTCACCGACATCGAGGAGATCATCGCCGCCGTCCGGCGCACCGGGCTTACCTACATGATGGGCGAGACGAGCTACTACAACCCGGCCACCGTCTTCGTCCGCGAGAAGGTCCGTGAGGGCGCGCTCGGCCAGGTCTTCTACGCCGAGGGCGACTACGTGCACGACATGGACCTCGGCTTCTACGCCGCGTACCAGTACAGCGGCGGGGAGAACTGGAAGGCCACGGCGAGCTACCCGCCCATGCTCTACCCGACGCACGCGATCGGGGGCGTGCTCGGCGCGCTGCCGACCCGGGCGGTGAGCGTGAGCTGCCTCGGCGTGGAGGACCGGCGCGGCGACGGCGTCTTCGACCGGGAGGTCAGCCAGTTCGGTAACAGCTTCTCGAACGCGACGGCGCTGTTCGAGCTGGCCGACGGCGGCGCGATGCGCACCAACGAGATGCGCCGGGTGGGCTACCCCTCGCACATCCGCGAGTCGCGGTTCCGCTTCTTTGGCACCGAGGCCAGCTTCGAGCAGCTCGCCCACCAGAGCGTGTGGAACGACAAGGAGACGTCCACGGACGTCTCCGCCGACTTCGTCCCGGTCCGGGGCGGGGGCGACGACGCCGACCTCGCCGACGTCGACCCGGCGCTGCGCGAGGCGTTCACCTCCGGCTCGGCGCCGGTCCACGACCGGACGCGGCTGCCCGCCACCTACGCCGACGCGCCGAACGGGCACGAGGGCTCCCACCACTTCCTCGCCGACGACTTCGTGCGCGCCGTGGTCACGGGCGAGCACGCGCCCGTGGACGCCTGGCTCTCCGCGAAGTTCACCGCGCCCGGCATCGTGGCGCACGCCTCGGCGCTGGCCGGCGGCGAGCGGCTGCCGATCCCGGACTTCGGGAGCCGGCCCGCGCACGACTGAGCACCACCGCCCGCGCACGCGGCCCGGCGTCGTCCACGACGCCGGGCCGCACCGCGCCGCACTGTCCGAGCACTGCTTGCAACGACGCAAGGAGGAACCTGATGGCTGCACCGACCGCTCCACCCGTACCGACCGTCCGTGGACGACGGTCGGGCCGCCGGGACGACACCCGGCTCGCCCTGCTCTTCATCCTGCCGGCCAGCATCGGGCTGGTCGTCTTCTACTTCTGGCCGCTGGTCCGCGGCATCTGGCTGAGCTTCACGTCCTGGGACCTGCTCAGCCCGGCGCAGTTCGTGGGCCTCGACAACTACCGCGCGATGGTGGCCGACCCGGTGTTCTGGAACGCCGTCCGGGTCACGCTGCTCTACGTCGTGATCAACATCGGCCTGCAGACCGTCGTGGCCCTGGTGATCGCGGTGCTGATGCAGCGGCTCAGCCGGTCGACGCTGCTGCGCTCGCTGGTGCTCGCCCCGTACCTCGTCTCGAACGTGGTCGCGGCCCTGGTGTTCCTGTGGATCCTCGACTTCCAGCTGGGGATCGGGAACCAGGTGCTGGAGTGGGTCGGCCTGGAACGGATCGGGTTCTTCACCTCCGAGGCCTGGGCCATCCCCACCATCGCGATGGTCAACGTCTGGCGGCACATGGGCTACACGGCGCTGCTGATCTTCGCGGGCTTGCAGGCCATCCCGCCCACCACGTACGAGGCGGCGCGGGTCGACGGCGCGTCGGAGGTGCGCACGTTCTTCGGCATCACGCTGCCGCTGCTGCGCCCCATCCTCGGCCTCGTGCTGATCATCTCGGTGATCGGCTCGTTCCAGGTGTTCGACACCGTCGCGGTCACCACGAACGGCGGCCCCGTGGACGCCAGCCGCGTGCTGCAGCTCTACATCTACGACAAGGCGTTCGGGCAGTTCGACTTCGGCTACGCGTCGGCGCTGAGCGTGGCCATGCTGCTGATCCTGGTGGTCGTCACCTTCTTCCAGTACCGCATGACGCGGGCCGGCCAGACGGACCTGAACTAGGAGGAGGCGACCATGATCGAGACCACGACGGCACCTGCCGCACCCACGACCGCCCCCGCCCCTGACGCGCACCGCGCGGCGCCCCCGCGTCGTCGACGACGGGTCACCCCCGGCCGCGTGCTGGCCTGGGCGGTGATGATCCTCGTCCTGCTCGTCACGCTGTTCCCCTTCTACTGGATGCTGCGCACGGCGCTGTCCAGCAACGGGGCCCTCTACGCCAACTCGACGTCCCTGCTGCCGGTCGACTTCAGCTGGGGCGGGTTCGAGCGCGTCTTCGGGCTGCAGTCCACGGAGGAGGCCATCGCCCAGGGCGGCTCCGGGGCCTCCATCGACTTCTGGCTCTACCTGCGCAACTCCGTGGTGGTGGCCACGGTCGTCACGGCGTGCCAGGTGTTCTTCTCCGCGATGGCCGCATACGCGTTCTCGCGGCTGCGCTGGCGGTGGCGCAACGCCGTGTTCGCCGTCTTCCTGCTGTCGCTGATGGTGCCGGTGATCTTCACGCTGCTGCCGAACTTCGTGCTGGTCCGGGAGCTCGGGCTGATCGACACGCTGCTCGGCATCATGCTGCCGGGGCTGTTCATGACACCGTTCGCGATCTTCTTCCTGCGGCAGTTCTTCATGAACGTCTCCACCGAGGTGGAGGAGGCCGCGCTGATCGACGGCGCCAGCAAGGTCCGGGTGTTCTTCTCGATCATCATCCCGATGTCGGTGGGGCCGATCGCGACGATCTCGATCCTCACGTACATCGGGTCGTGGAACGACTACTTCTGGCCGTTGATGGTGTCCTACACCGACGACTCGCGGGTGCTCACCGTGGCGCTGGGGAACTTCAACGCGCAGACGCCGCAGACGGGGCCGGACTGGGCGGGGCTGATGGCCGCGACCCTGGTGGCCGCGCTGCCGATGATCCTGCTCTTCGTCGTCTTCGCGAGGCGGATCGTCAACTCCATCGGCTTCAGCGGGATCAAGTGAGGAGGCGGACCGTGCACCACGCACGTCGTACGACAGCGACCCTCGCCGCGGCCGTGGCCGCCGGCACCCTCGCCCTGGCGGGCTGCGCCGGGCCGGGCACCGCGTCGGCGGACGACTCCGTCGTCCTGGACTACTGGCTCTGGGACGCGAACCAGCTGCCCGCGTACCAGCGCTGCGCGGACGAGTTCGAGCGGCAGAACCCCGACCTGCAGGTGCGCGTCAGCCAGTACGGCTGGAACGACTACTGGCGCAAGCTCACCGCCGGGTTCGTGGCGGGCGCCGGGCCGGACGTGTTCACCGACCACCTCACCCAGTACCCCGGCTTCGCACAGCGGGGCCTGCTGCTGGACCTGAACGACCTCGAGGCGACGGCCGACGTCGACTACGGCGGGTTCCAGGAGGGCCTGGCGGACCTGTGGGTGGGCCAGGAGGGCGCCCAGTACGGCATGCCCAAGGACTTCGACACCGTCGCGCTGTTCTACGACCAGAACATGGTCGCCGAGGCCGGCCTGACCCCGGACGACCTCGCGGACCTCGACTGGAACCCGGACGACGGCGGCAGCTTCGAGGAGGCGATCGCGCACCTCACCGTGGACGAGAACGGCGTCCGCGGCGACGAGGACGGCTTCGACCCCGAGAACGTGGCCGTCTACGGCCTGGCGTCGAACGGCTCGGGCGGCATGTCCGGCCAGACGACGTGGTCCTGGCTGGCGGGGACGACCGGCTGGACGTTCACCGACAAGGACGTGTGGGGCACGGAGTACCACTTCGACGACCCGCGGGTGCAGGACACCCTGGACTGGCTGTTCGGCCTCGTCGACAAGGGCTACATGGCCCCGTACGAGGAGGTCGGCACCGAGCCGAACCCGCAGCAGGCCCTCGGCTCGGGTCGCGCGGCGCTCTCGGCGAACGGTTCCTGGATGCTCGGCACCTACGCCAACCTGGCGGGCGTGGACCTGGGCATCGCACCCCCGCCCAGCGGGCCCGTCGGGCACCCGGTGTCGATGTACAACGGCCTCGCGGACTCGATCAGCGCGCAGTCCCCGGACCCGGAGGAGGCGGCCCGGTGGGTCGAGTTCCTCGGGTCGGACGACTGCCAGCGCATCGTGGGCGAGGCCGGCGTGGTCTTCCCGGCCCGGCCCGCGGGCACGGAGGCGGCGGTCGAGGCCTTCGGCGACCGGGGCCTGGACGCCTCCGTCTTCACGGACATGGTGGAGAAGAAGCAGACCCTCTTCTTCCCGGTGACCGAGGAGTTCGGCGCGATCGACGCCCTCATGACGCCGATGATGGACGAGATCTACATCGGCGACCGGGACGCTTCCACGCTCACGGAGGTGAACGACCGGATCAACGGCCTGCTGAAGTAAGGGGCGGCGGGGCACGCGGCTACCGTGGCGTCGTGCCCCGCCCCCGCCGTGACCGCACCGTGGAGTTCCGCCTCGCCCCCGACGACGTCTCGGCGATCCGGTTCGGCGTCTCGCCGGGCCACGAGCTGGCGCACGCGGTGCGCGTGCTCGCCCAGCCGGCGTACCACCCGCTGCAGTGGGGGTGGCTCCGCGCGGCGCGGGGCCGCGCCCCGGCGCGTCCCCTCGCGCTGCTGACCCTGCTGGTCGGCGCGGACGGATACCTCCCGGACTTCCTCACCTCCACGCCCGGCTGGGACCTCGGGCCGGACGAGGAGCTCGAGCGCCTGCGGGAGGCGGACCTCGGCCCGCTGCGGGTCGACCTGCTCAAGCGGGTGGACCGCACCGCCGGCGCCGACCGGCGGCTGCTGCAGGCCCTCGCCGACGACCCGCCGCACGCCCGCGACCTCGCCGTCGACGCATGGCGGCAGGTGTGGGACGCGGTGCTCGCGCCGTCGTGGCCGCAGCTCGAGCGGATCCTGCGCGCCGACATCGGGGCCCGCTCCCGCCGCGTCACGACGCACGGCCTGGGCACGATGGTCGAGACCCTGCACGAGGCCGTGGCCTGGGCCCCCGACGCGGTGCACGTGCGACTGCGGCTGCACGGCGAGGTGCTCAACTGCGCGGGCAGCGGCCTGGTGCTGGTGCCGTCCGTGATGGCGCCGCGCTGCTCGGTAGTGACCGAGCCGCCCGCGCAGCCCACGCTCTTCTACCCGGCGCTGGGGATCTCCGAGCGCTGGGCC
Organism: Isoptericola sp. NPDC056573; assembly: GCF_042793335.1. Taxonomy (NCBI): domain Bacteria; kingdom Bacillati; phylum Actinomycetota; class Actinomycetes; order Micrococcales; family Promicromonosporaceae; genus Isoptericola; species Isoptericola sp. NPDC056573. Next base: position 333,919 of record NZ_JBHTUY010000002.1, on the reverse strand, counting down.
GACGACGTCCCCGACGCGTCCGGGGCGCTCGCGGACCTGCTCGGGGCGGGACGGGCGGGCGTGCTGCTCGCGCTGCGCGGCCCGCTGTCCACGAGCGAGGTCGCCGCGGCGGGCGGGCTCGCCGTGTCGACGGCGTCGCACCACCTGGCGCTGCTGCGCGCGTCGCGGCTCGTCGACTCGCGCCGCGACGGCCCGCGCGTGCTGCACGAGCGCACGCCGCTGGGCGAGGCGCTGGTCGGGGGCTGACGGCGCCCGAGGTCAGTGGGTCGTGGAGAGCCAGTCTTCGACCTCCAGGCCCGGCACGCGGGCGAACTCGCGCACGTTGTGGGTGACGACGACCATCCCGAGGGAGCGGGCGTGGCCCGCGAGGAGGGCGTCGTAGGGGCCGATGGGCGTGCCTCGGCCGGCGAGCACGGCGCGGATCCGCCCGGCGTGCATGGCAGCGGTGGTCTCGAAGGGTACGACCTCGACGAGGGACAGGAGCTCGTCGACGGCCTGACGGTTGCGTCCGGGATCCCGGGACCGCTCGATCCCGTACTCCAGCTCCATCTCGCTGATCGCCGACACGGCGATGCGCCCCTCGGCGTCCCGAAGTCGCGGCCGTGCCGTGTCGCCCTCGTCGCGGAGCAACGCGATGAGGATGTTCGTGTCGAGCATGTAGAGGCTGCTCACAGGCTCTTCCGCTCGTCGGCGACACCCTGGTCGCGCTCTTCCAGGAAGTCCGGCTCGGCGCGCAACCCGTGCTCGAACCAGGTGTCCCACCCCGACCCGACCGGCTCGATCACGCGCGCGCGCCCGACGACCCGGATGGTGACCTCGTGGACGTCGTCCGGGAGCGCGACCGCCTTCGGGAGCCGGACGGCCTGCGTGCGGTTGTTGCGGAAGACGGTCGTGCGCATGCGTGCCTCCTTGTATATATCGCCAGGATATCCCAGGAGGGCCAAGGCGCGATAGGTTCGCACGATGCGTCGTCCCGCTCCCCAGCCCTCGTCGTCCCTCGCGCGCGTGCCGGGGTTCCGGCCGCTGCTGGCGATGTCGGCGCTGGGCTTCTCGGGGTACGCGCTGCTGCTGCCGGCGGCGCCCCTGTGGGCCGTGCACGGCGGCGCGAGCGAGGGCGGCGCCGGGCTCGTCAACGCGGTGCTCATGCTCGCCACCGTGCTCACGCAGACCACCGTGCCGTGGCTGCTGCGCCGGGTGGGCTGGCGGCTCACGATGACGGTGGGCGTGGTGCTGCTCGGCGCGCCGTCGCTGCTGTTCATGGCCACGGACCAGCTCGGGTGGCTGCTCGCGCTCTCGGCGGTGCGAGGCATGGGGTTCGCCGTGCTGACCGTGTGCGGGTCGAGCGCCGTGGCCGCCCTCGTGGACGGGCCGCGGCACGGCCGCGCGATCGGGCTGTACGGGCTGTCGATCGCGTTCCCGCAGCTGGTGCTGGTCCCCAGCGCCGCGTGGATCGCCGAGACGCTCGACTTCCGCGTGGTCTTCGCGCTCGGCGCGCTGCCCGTGCTCGCGGTGCCGTTCGCCGTCCTGCTCGGCCGGTGCCTCGACGCCGTCGACGACCGCGCCGGACAGCCCGTCGACGCCGGCGGTCCGGGGCGCGGTCGCGTCCTGCTCGCGCTGGTGATGCCGTCGCTCGTGCTGCTCGCGGTGACGACGCCGGGCGGCGCGCTGCTGACGTTCGCGCCGCAGTTCGCCGGGGGAGCAGGCGCGGCGGTGGCGGGGCTGCTCGGCTTCACGGCCGCGACGGCGCTGTCCCGCTGGGGCGTGGGCGGTCTCGCCGACCGGTTCGGGCCGCGCGTCTTCCTCGCTCCGCTGCTCGCGTTCTGCGCCGCCGGCCTGGCGGTGTGCGCCGGGGCGATCGCCGACGGCGGCCCCCGGCCGGTGCTCCTCGTGCTGGGGATGACGATGGTCGGCGTCTCCTACGGCAGCCTGCAGAACCTCACCCTCGTCGCCGCGTTCGCGGCCGTGCCCGCGCGGCAGCACAGCACCGCCAGCGCCGTGTGGAACATCGGGTTCGACGCCGGCACCGGGCTCGGGTCCCTCGTCGTCGGGTTCATCGCGGCGGGCACGTCGTTCTCCGTGGGGCTGCTGACCACGGCCGTCGTGTGCGTGGTCGCGGCGGCCGCCGTCCTGGTCACCCGGCCCTCCCGCTGACCTGGGGCGCGCACCTGGTGCACGATGGTGGGGACACCGACACCCGACGAGCGGAGGCCGAGATGGGCACGAAGCAGGAGATCCAGCACGGGAAGGCGAGCGGCGGCCGGAAGCGGGGGCCGGGCCTGTTCCAGCTGATCATGGTGGGCCTGGTCGTCGCGGCCGTCACCAAGGAGCTCCAGAAGGACAAGGAGGACCGTACCTGGCACGGCACCGTCGCCGGGTTCGTCCCCTACGAGTTCCGCATCCCGACCGTCGAGCGCGTCCGCGAGCGCGTCTGGGACCCGGAGGGCGCGCACCTGCTGAGCCCGCACGTCTTCGGTGTGGGCTGGACGGTCAACGTCGGGCGCATCGTCGAGCTCGTGCGGCGCAAGGTCGACGACGCCCGCGAGGACGCCCCGGCCTGACGGGGCGACGCCGGGGAGGTGCGTGCTCGTATCCTCGTGGCATGTCTGCTGCGACCTCCGACGCCCAGCCCGGCACACCCCCGGAGGGCCGGGCGCGCCCGGCGGTGCGCGGGCTCCTGACGGAACGGCTCGCACGCCAGCTCGAGGGCGACATCCGCAAGGGGGCGCTCGCCGTCGGCGCCAAGCTGCCTTCCGAGCGCGAGCTCGCCCAGCAGTTCGGTGCGAGCCGCAACGTGGTCCGGGAGGTGCTGCGGCGCCTGGAGGCGCAGGATCTCATCGACGTCGAGCCGGGGCGTGGGTCGTTCGTCAGCGAGCGCTCGTCCGGGAGCGTGCGCGGCTACGACGCCGTCTATCGCGCGGGCCGGCCGACCGTGCGCCAGCTCATCGAGGCGCGCATGTCCCTCGAGGTCGAGATCGCGGGGCTGGCGGCCGAGCGTGCGGACGACACGGAGCTTGCCGTGATCGAGCACGCGCACGTCCGGGTGCTCGAGGCGCCCGACGTCGTGGTCAAGGCTCGGGCCGACCTCGACTTCCACGACGCCATCGCCGCGGCCAGCGGCAACCCCGTGCTGCGCGTCATGCTCTCGTCCATCGGCGGGATGATGTTCGAGATGATGCTGCGCTCGAACTCCGACCCGGCGATCGGCGAGCCCGGCGTCCCGCACCACGCCGAGATCCTCGAGGCGCTCCAGCAGCACGACGTCGAGCTGGCGCGATCGCGGATGCGTGAGCACCTCGCGCTCGGCCTGCGCACCTACGGCGCCGACCTGGACGAGCGGCTGGACGTCATGGCGACGCGCCATCTCGACACCCTCCTGCGCCAGTCCGTGGCCGGCTAGAAGCATTTGGTCCCGCCATCTCCGCCTGCTACGGTCCAACTGGTCCTACCAGTTGGACCAGCGCGGCGTCGCGACCATGGAGGCACGAAGACGATGAAGTCCGGCGGATCACGGGCCAGGGAAGGGCTGACGAGGCGTGCCTTCGGCGGCCTCCTGGCGGCAGGAGCAGGCGCGGCCGTCCTCGCGGCGTGCTCGCCACGCAGCACGGGGACCAGCAGCGCGAGCGCACCGTTGCGGGTGGCCGCCGTGAACCACGTCTGGTCGCAGGCGGTGCGTGAGCGGATCGGGGAGTTCGAGGACCTGATCGGCCGCCGGGTGGCGATGCAGCTCCTGACGTCGGACCAGCTGTCGAACAGCTACAACGTCAAGCTCAACGCCTCCTCCTCGGACGTGGACGTGATGATGGTCCGCGCGCTGCAGGAGCAGCTGCTCTTCGCGCGCAACGACTGGCTGGCCGACCTGAGCGGCCTCGTCGAGGACCCGGAGTTCGCCTGGGCGGACTTCCAGGACGCGCCGCGCGAGCGGTCCGTGACGCACGGCCGCGTGCTGAGCGTCCCGGTCGTCACCGAGCGCCCCGCGCTCTACTACCGCAAGGACCTGGTCGAGGACCACGGCGGCGCACCGCGCACGCTCGACGACCTGTACGCGGTCGCGCAGGAGCTGACCGACGCGTCGGCGGGCCGCTTCGGCTACGTCGGACGAGGGCAGCGCAACGGGGCCGTCAGCCAGTGGTCGAGCTTCCTCTACTCCTTCGGCGGCGACTTCACGACGCCCGAGGGCGGGTCCGGGATCGGGACGCCCGAGGCCGTCGCGGCGTACGAGTACTACGGGAAGCTGCTGGACCGCACCGGTCCGCCCGGCGTGACGAACATGAGCCTCGAGCAGGCGATGCCGATCTTCGCGCAGGGCAAGGCGGCGTTCTACATCGACGCCGACGCCATCTACTCGAACTTCCTCGACCCCTCGATCTCGACGGTGCAGGACACCGTGGGCTTCGCTCCGTTCCCCGAGGGGCCGGCGGGGTCCCGGCCGCACAACATCCCGTCGTGGAGCGTGGGGATCAACAAGTTCTCGCGGCTGCAGGACGACGCCTGGGCCTTCATCCGCTGGGTGTCCGGCACCGAGATGGTGACGCAGCTCCAGGCCGACGGGATCCCCGGCGCGCGTACCTCCGCGTGGGAGGACCCGACGACGCTCGCCGCCTTCCCGGAGGACCTGGCGGAAGCGATGCGCGTGAACGCGGAGAACGGCCTGGGCCACGACCGGCCGGAGGTGATCCAGGTGGGGAGGGCGCGCGACATCGTCGGGCGCCCGCTCGTGGCGGGGATCCTCGGGCAGCCTGTGCCCCCGGTCGCGCAGGACGCGCATGCCGAGTTCACCGACTTCCTCGTCCGCGACAACCGCCAGCAGGAGTTCTGATGACGCGCACGGACGCACCCCCGGTCGCCGTCCCGGCCGGCCGGCAGGCCCACGGTTCCCCGGCCCGCCGCCCGCGGCCCGGGGCGAAGCAGCTGACGTTCGAGCAGTCGAACCGCCGCCTGCGCTGGATGATGCTCGCGCCCGCGCTCGGCTTCGTCGGCCTGATGATCGTGTTCCCGCTGCTGTTCACGGTGAACCTGTCCTTCACGGACGCGTTCGGCGCCGTCAACGCGGGCCACCAGTACAACGGCGGTCAGAACTACCTCGACGCCGTCACCGACACCCGGCGCTTCTGGCCGGCGGTCTGGCGCACCGTGTACTTCACCGTCGGCGCCGTCGTCCTCGAGACCGTCCTCGGGCTCGCGATCGCGATGCTCCTGCGCCAGGCCTTCCGCGGGATGCGCGTCGTGCGGTCGATCCTCATGGTCCCGCTGCTGGCGACGCCGGTCGCCATCGGCATCCTGTGGCTGCTCATCCTCGACCCGACGAACGGCATCGCCAACCACCTGCTGGGCATGGTCGGGATCCCGCCGCAGGAGTTCCTGGGCTCCGTCTCGCAGTCGCTGCCGCTCCTCATGCTGATCGATGTGTGGCAGTGGACGCCGATGATGACCCTGCTGCTCCTGGCCGGCCTGTCGACGCTGCCGGAGGAGCCGGAGGAGGCGGCCCGGGTCGACGGCGCCAACGCGTGGCAGCGATTCCGGCACATCGTCCTGCCGATGCTGGCCACGACGATCCTCACCGCCCTGGTGCTCCGCGCCGTCGACGCCCTCAAGACGTTCGACATCCTCTACGCCACCAAGGGCCCGGGCGGGGGGTCCGACTTCGAGGTGGAAACGCTGAACGTCTACGCCTACGGGCTCACCTTCGACTACCAGGAGTACGGCCTCGCGTCCGCCGTCCTCGTCCTGTTCACCCTGTTCATCATCGGCGTCGTCGTGCTGCTGCGGCGCCGTTCGGGAAGGAACTCCGCATGAGCCTCACCACCGCGGCGGGCCCAGGGGTCCGGCCCTCGCCCCGGCCCCCTGCCGTCCGGCGGCGGCCTCGTCGGTCGGGCTGGGCCTGGCTGCGAGCGCTCGCCATCGTGGTGGTCTGCCTCGTCATCGCGATGCCGGTGGTGTGGATGATCGCCGCCGCGTTCAAGACCAACGTGCAGGTGACCGACCCGACCGTCGGGCTGATCTTCTCGCCGACGCTCGAGAACTTCCGCAATGTGCTCGCGGACGGCGAGATCGTGCGCTCGCTGGGCAACTCGGCCTACGTGGGTGTCGTGTCGACGATCCTGTCAGCGGTCATCGCCGTGCCGGCGGCGTGGGCCGTGGGCCGGTTCCGGATGCACCGCACCGGGTCGCTCGTGCTGGTGGCGCGCATCGTGCCGGCGATCTCGCTCCTCGTGCCCTGGTACTACCTCTTCGCGCAGCTCGGCCTCGTCGGCTCGTACACGGTGCTCGTCCTGAGCCACATGTTCGTCTCGGTGCCGCTGATCCTGTGGATCATGATCGGCTTCTTCGAGGGGCTGCCCGTCGAGCTCGAGGAGGCGGCCCGGACCGACGGCCTAAGCGCCTTCGGCGCGTTCCGCAAGATCGCGCTCCCGCTCGCGGCGCCCGGCACCGCGACGGCGTGCGTGCTGGCATTCATCTTCAGCTGGAACAACTTCATGTTCGCGCTGATCCTCTCGGACGAGTCGACCAAGACGATGCCGGTCACGCTGTTCAACTTCATCTCTTACGCGAGCACCGACTGGGGCGGGCTCATGGCCGCCGCCACGCTCATGACGATCCCGGTGCTCCTCGCCGCCGTGCTGGGGCAGAAGTACCTGGTCGCCGGGCTCACCGCGGGCGCGACCAAGGGCTGACCTCTCGACACCCTCCGCCCGCACGGTACGCACCACCTACAGGAAGCAGACATGAAGATCATCGACGCCCAGGTCATCGTGACCAGCCCGGGCCGCAACTTCGTCACGCTCAAGCTCACCACCGACGAGGGCGTGACCGGCCTCGGCGACGCGACGCTGAACGGTCGGGAGCTCGCCGTCGTGTCCTACCTGCGCGAACACGTCGCGCCGCTGCTGCTCGGCAGCGACCCGCACCGGATCGAGGACACCTGGCAGTCGCTGTACCGCGGCGCCTACTGGCGGCGCGGGCCCGTCACGATGGCGGCGATCGCCGCGGTCGACGTCGCGCTGTGGGACATCAAGGCCAAGGTGGCCGGGCTGCCGTTGTACCAGCTCCTCGGCGGGGCGTCCCGCGACCGCGTCCGCACCTACGGGCACGCCAACGGGCGCGACATCCCGGAGCTGCTGGACTCCGTGCGCGCCCGGCTCGACGAGGGCTACAAGAGCGTCCGCGTGCAGACGGGCGTCCCGGGCCTGCAAGCCGTGTACGGCGTGCACGCCGGCACGGCGATCGCTCCGGACGCCGCGGGCACGCGGCTCGACCAGCGCACCCTCCCGGTCGTCGAGGACTGGGACACGGGCGCCTACCTGAGGCATCTGCCGAAGGTGCTCGAGGCCGTGCGCAACGAGTTCGGTCCGGACCTGCCGCTCCTCCACGACGCCCACCACCGGCTCACGCCCCAGCAGGCGGCCCGGCTCGGGCGGGAGATCGAGCAGTACGACCTCTTCTGGCTCGAGGACTGCACCCCGGCGGAGAACCAGCAGGGCCTGCGGCTCGTGCGCGAGCACACCACGACGCCCCTGGCGATCGGCGAGGTGTTCAACACCGTCTTCGACTACCAGACGCTGATCGACGAGCAGCTCATCGACTACGTCCGCTCGGCCGTCACGCACTTCGGCGGCGTGACGCCGATGCGCAAGCTGTTCGACTATGCCGCGCAGCGCCAGATCAAGAGCGCCATCCACGGACCCGAGGACATCTCCCCGGTGGGCATGGCCGCCGCCGTGCACCTCGACCTCGCGATCCACAACTTCGGCATCCAGGAGTACTCGGGCCACACGGCGCTGACGAACGAGGTGTTCCGCCACGCGTACACCTTCGACGACGGCTACCTGCACCCGGGCGAGGCGCCCGGCATCGGGGTGGAGCTCGACGAGGACCTCGCCGCGGCGCACCCGTACGTGCCGGCCTACCTGCCCACCAACCGCCTGCACGACGGCACGGTGCACGACTGGTAGGACCCGGCTGCCGGTCGGGCCGCCGCGTTCCGCAGGTTGTCGGGGGTCACGGCGCGTCGAAGGCCCGGACCACCAGCCCCTGCGCGAGCGCGCCGAAAGCGCCGCGCTCGTCGTGCAGCACGCTGGAGGTGAGGCCGGCGCCGGTCGCGCCGAAGACGACGGTCGTGTCCAGGCCCAGCCACTCGCCCTGGGGCGCGCGGTGCAGGTGCGCCGAGAGGTCGACGTTGGGGAAGGCGACGCGTCGCGGGTCGGCGCGCACCGTCATCCCGTTCGCGAGGTCGAACAGCCCGACGGTGCGGGCGAGGCCGCTCACGTCCTCGTCCTCGACGAGCGGGTGGCCGGTGCGCACCCAGACGTGCCCGCGGCCCGGCCCGGCCAGGTCGCGGCGGACGTCGATCGACTCGACGAACCCGCCCGGCCAGTCCGCCGCGGGGTCCCAGGCCGGGGTCGCGTCGGGCCCGGGCAGCGGCGTGGGCGCGCCGCCCGCGAGCGGGCGCGTGTCGCCGACGGCGGTGAGCCAGGCGCGCAGCGTCACCACCGTGCGGCCGGCGCAGGCCACGGACGCCTCGACCAGCTCGACGCCGCGCCCGGGCCGCAGCACGCGGACGTCGGTGGTCATCTCCTCCAGGCGGTAGGGGCCCCAGATGTCGAACGTCAGCCGTGTGGCGGCCAGGTCCTCGCGGCCCCGCTTCTCGCGGTCCTGCTCCACCAGGTGGGTGAGCAGCCCGAGCGTGGGGGCCACGTGCTGCTCGTCGGTCCTCCAGGCGCCGCCGACGTGCTCGGTGGGCTGGAACGTCGTCGCGCCGGTGCGGCGGAAGTAGGCCATCGGATGTCCGTCCTTCGTGGGGAGTGCCGGCCATCCTGCCAGGCCACGCGGGCGGGGACGCGTCAGTGTGCGGGCGCGGCCCCCACGAGCATCAGGGGCCGGCTCGGCAGCGGCTCGAGGCCGAAGCGCCGGTAGACCGCGGCGTGCCGGGTCGTGGCGGCCAGGGTCCGCACCGTCTCGTGCGGGCCGACCACCTCGCCGACGTGCCGGGAGATCAGCGCGAGCGCGCCGCCGCGCTCCCGCGACGCGACGGAGTCGACCGTCCAGTCCGCCGCCCGGAACCTCGCGACGTCGGCGCGGCGCTGCTCCCGCGACGCGGCCCTCAGGGCGGTGCGCTGGGCGCGGGCCACGGCGAGCCCCGTGCGGGCCGCCGCGACCGCGAGGAGCAGGACCGCCGCGGCGCACCACCCGTGGATCACCACGGCGACACCGACGGACGCGACGGTCGGCGCGAACGACGCCTGACCCGCGGTCGTGCCGAGCACGGCGCCCACCAGGAGGGCCGACCCCGTCCCGCGGGCGAACATCCCCGTCGCCGGCCACGGGTTCGTGCGCGTCAGGCGCACCACGACCGTGCCGTCGTGGTGCACGAACCCGTCGAGGACCACGACGATCGCCACCCACAGCGGCCACGTCACCGCCGCCCCGGCCCTGCGGGCCCGGGCGGGAGCGTTCGTCCAGGCCAGCGTCCACGCGACGGGGGCCACCGCACGCCCCCGCACGGGTTCCATCACCGGCGCCCAGACGGCATTCATGCGCATGGCGGGAAGGTATCCCGCACCGTCGCCGTCACCACGGGCGGGGCCGGGTGAACTCAGCCCGCCCGGCCCGCCGCGACGCCGCGGGCGTCCTCGTCGGCACCCCACGACGCCAGCAGCCGCAGCCGCTCGGCCGACGGCGAACCGGGCTCCGCGGTGTACACGAGCAGCACCTGCCCGGGCTCGGCGGTGATGGCGAGCTCCTCGTAGGCGAGGGTCAGGTCGCCGACCACGGGGTGGCGGAAGTGCTTGGTGCCGGTGCCGTGGATGCGGACGTCGTGCGCGGCCCAGAGCGTGCGGAAGGTCTCGCTGCGCGTGGACAGCTCGCCCACCAGGTCCTGGAAGGCCTTGTCATGAGGGTTGCGCCCTGCCTCGGCGCGCATCACGCCCACGCACATCTCCGCCATGACGTCCCACTCGGGGTAGAAGTCCCGGGCCGCCGGGTCGAGGAACTGGAAGCGCGCGAGGTTGGGGGTGCGACCGCCGTCGCCGATGACGGGGGCGTAGAACGCGCGGCCCAGCGCGTTGGTCGCGAGCAGGTTCTGCCGCGGGTCGCGGACGAACGCGACGGCGTCGGTGACCGCCTCCAGCGCCCACTGCAGGCTCGGGCGCGGCTCCGCGGGCCGGGCGGCGCGGCCGCGCGAGCGCCCCGACGTGGGGATGCCGTCCGCCGCCCGTGCGAGGTCGAGGAGGTGCGAGCGCTCGGCGTCGTCCAGCCGGAGGGCGCGGGACACGGCGTCGAGCACCGACGCGCTCGCGCCGGCGATCGCGCCCCGCTCGAGCTTCGCGTAGTACTCGACGCTCACCCCGGCCAGCATCGCGACCTCGCTGCGCCGCAGGCCGGGCACCCGGCGGTTCGACCCCCCGGGCAGTCCGGCCTCGTCGGGGGTGACCTTGGCGCGTCGCGACATGAGGAATTCGCGCACCTCGGCTCGGTTGTCCATGCCGTCCAGGCTAGGCACGGCACCGACGCGGCGGCGCCCGCGAGGGGTGTACTGGCGGTACACGGTTCGTCAGGGACTCCCGCCGCGCGGCCGCGGGACGGACGCTGGATGACATGCCCGCCCCTGCCCTGCCCGCCACGGACGTTCCCGCGTCGCACCGGTTCGCCCGGCTGCTGCCGGCGCTGCTGCTCCTGCTCACCGTGTTCGGCCCGATCTCGATGGACCTGTACCTCCCGGCGCTGCCCGCGCTCACCGCGGACCTCGGGGCGGCGACGTCGGTCGCGCAGCTCACCGTCACGGCCTGCCTCGTGGGGCTCGCCGTCGGGCAGCTGGTCGCGGGCCCGCTGTCCGACCGGTACGGGCGGCGCGGCGTCCTGCTGGTCGGCGTCGTGGCCTACGTCGCGACGTCGGCCCTGTGCGCGATCAGCCCCACCGTGGAGCTGCTGGTCGGCGCCCGCTTCGTGCAGGGCCTCGCGGGCGGCGTCGGCATCGTCATCGCGCAGGCCGCGGGGCGTGACGTCTACGACGGCGGCGCCCTCATTCGCTTCTACGGCCGCCTCACCGTGGTCGGCGGGCTCGCGGCGATCGTCGGGCCGCTGCTCGGCGGGCAGCTGAGCGCGGTCACCGACTGGCGCGGCCTCTTCGTCTTCCTCGCGGCCGCGGGCGCGGCCATCCTCGTCGCCGCGCTCGTCGCGTTCCCCGAGACGCTGCCCGCCGACCGCCGCACCGCCGGCGGCTTCGCCCAGACGGGTCGCGACCTCCGCGTGCTCTTGTCCGACCGGGTCTTCGTCGGCGCGATCCTGCACCAGGGGTTCATGTACGCCGCGCTGTTCGCGTACCTGTCCGGCGCGACGTTCGTGCTCCAGGGCGTCTACGGCCTGTCCCCGCAGGGGTACGCGCTCGCCTTCGGCCTGAACTCCGCCGGTTTCATGGTCTGCGGGTTCCTCGCCGGCCGGGCCGCGGAGCGCTGGAGCGTGCCCGGCACCCTCGCCGTCGGCACCGGCCTCGCGGGGCTGGGTGCCGTCGGGCTGCTGGTGTCCGGGCTGGCGACGACGCCGCTGTGGGTCGTCGTCGTGTCGCTGCTGGCCCTGGCGAGCGGCGTGGCCACCACGTCCCCGCCCGCGACGACGCTCGCCCTCGTCGGCTACCCGCGGCTCGCGGGCACGGCGTCGTCCCTGCTCGGGATGGTCCGCTTCGGCTTCGGCGGCGTGGCCGCGCCGCTGGTCGGCCTCGCCGGCGCGGCGACGATCCTGCCCCTGGGCCTCGTCACCGTCGTCGCCGTCGCGCTCGCCGCGGCCGTCGCCGCCACCGCCGTCCGTCGGCGCACCCCGATCCGCTACTGAGAACACCAACGAACGGAGCACCACCATGCGTGGAGTCGTCCTGCACGCCCCCGGCGACGTGCGCGTCATCGAGCGCGAGGACCCCCGGATCATCCAGCCCACCGACGCGATCATCCGGGTCACCGCCACCTGCATCTGCGGGTCCGACCTCTGGCCGTACCGCGGCGTCGAGGACGTCCACGACGCCGTCATGGGCCACGAGTACGTGGGCGTCGTCGAGGAGATCGGCGCCGACGTGCGGACCGTCAAGGTCGGCGACTTCGTCGTCGGCTCGTTCTGGGCGTCGGACAACACCTGCGAGATCTGCGCGTCCGGCTACCAGGCCTACTGCGTGCACCGGGTGCTCATGGGCACCCTCGGCACCCAGTCGGAGCGGGCGCGCATCCCGCTGGCCGACGGCACGCTCGTCGCGACGCCCGGCATGCCCGACGACGACCTCGTGCCGTCGCTGCTCGCCGCCTCGGACGTCCTGGGCACCGGCTGGTTCGCCGCCGTCGCCGCCGAGGCAGGCCCCGGCAAGACGGTCGCCGTGGTGGGCGACGGCGCGGTCGGGCTGCTCGGCGTCCTCGCCGCGAAGCAGCTCGGCGCCGAGCGCATCATCGCGATGTCCCGGCACGCCGACCGGCAGGCGCTGGCCCGCCGGTTCGGCGCCACCGACATCGTCGAGGAGCGGGGCGACGCGGGCGTGGCCCGCATCAAGGAGCTGACCGGCGGGTTCGGCGCGCACTCGGTGATCGAGGCCGTCGGCACGCAGGAGTCGATGATGCAGGCCGTGCACTCCGCCCGGCCCGGCGGCCACGTGGGCTTCGTCGGCGTCTCGCACGACGTCGCCCTGCCCGGCGACGACCTGTTCATGGCCGGCATCCACCTGCACGGCGGCCCCGCCCCCGTGCGCCGCTTCCTTCCCGAGCTGATCCGGCTCGTCTGGGACCGGGAGATCGACCCGGGCCAGGTCTTCGACCTCACGCTGCCCCTCGAGAAGGCGGCGGAGGGCTACCGGGCGATGGACGAGCGACGCGCCACCAAGGTGCTGCTCACCGTCTGAGCCGGCCGGCGCTCAGGCCTTCGCGGGCGTGAGCACCAGCGTGCCGGCGAGGCCGAGCATCATCCCGCCGCCGGTGGCGCGGACGGCGGACAGCCGGCGCGGCGACCGCGCGAACCACGCGCGCGCCGTGCCGGCCAGGACCGCCCAGGTGCCGTCGAGCACCAGCGCGATCAGCGTGAACACCAGGCCCAGCACGAGCATCTGCAGCGGCACGGCGCCGGCGTGGAAGTCGACGAACTGGGGGAGCGCGGCCACGAAGAACACGATCGTCTTGGGGTTGGTCGCTCCGACGACGAAGCCCTGCCGCAGCGTGGTCCACGACGACGCGGGGCGCGCCCGCGGGTCGGCGGGGACGTCGGTGCCCTCGCGGCGGTGCCGGATCGCCTGGATCCCGAGATACCCCAGGTAGGCGGCGCCGAGCAGCTTGACCACGGTGAACACGGCGACCGACTGCGCCACGAGCGAGCCGACGCCGAGGGCCACCAGGGTGATCGGCACCAGGGACCCGAGCTCGTTGCCGACGACGCTCAGCAGCCCGCCCCGCCGACCGAGCGACAGCGACCGGCCGACGACGAACAGCACGCTCGGCCCCGGGATCGCGATGAGCACGACCGAGGCGAGGGTGAAGGCGAGGAGCGAGTCCACTGGCGGCACAGGGGAAATCTAGCCCTGCACCGGGGCGCCGAGAACCCCCGCCTGCCGTACCCGGTCGGGTGTCACGCGCAGGGCACGGCGCTGTCCACCCCGCCGAGCCCGTCGTCGAACCTGATGCGGACGGCCGTGGACGAGGCCTCGACCGCGTACTCCCCGGCGCGGACGGGAAAGTTCTCCTCCAGGGGGAACTGCGCACCGGCACGGACGAGCAGGGGCCCGTCACCACCCTGACCGGTGAAGACGGTGAGCGAGCCGGCAAAGAAGAACTGTTCCTCGTGCAGGAGGACCACGCAGCCCGCCGACGGGCGCACGACGACGTCGGTCGCCTCGGCGAGGACGCCTGCCGCGACGACGCTCACGAGCGCGACGACGGTGACGACCGCCGCGAGACCGGACGTCAGCCGGGCACAGGCCCGGCGGAGCCGCTCGCTGCGTCCACGGGTCGATCCCCGGTGAGCCGATACCGCCACGGCACCGAGGAGCAGCAGCGCCACCTGCGCGGACGGTGAGGCCGCCACGGCGCGCTGCACGCCGGCGACGGCCAGGACGGCGACGAACGCGAAGGGGGCGAGCAGGGCGCCCAGGACCGGGGTCAGCAGCAGGCCCACGAGGACACCCCGCTCGGCCGCCCCCGGCCTGGTCCGGCGACGTCGTACCACCCAGCCCGCGGCGGCGACGGCCGCCGAGAGGGGCAGCGCGACCCACAACGCCGGCCGGCGGCTCAGGACGACGTCGCCCAGCAGCACCAGCGTGCGCGGTGCGGCGGAGGCGAGTGCGAGCGCCGCGGCTCCCGCGACGAGGCCCACGAGGAGAAGCCCCGTGCCGGCGACCACGCGCGGAGTGGCTGGCGGCGCTGTGGCCGGCTCGTCGGTGGTCACACGAACGTCGCGGCCGGTCGCGGTCGGTCGCGGCTCGAGTTGCCGGGGCGGGGGTCCGGGAACGACCCGTGCCCGAAGAGGATGCGCCGGGCGGCGACACGACCGGGCGGCGTGCGCAGCGCGGCGACGCCGGCGGCCGCCACGGCAGGTGTGCGCACCTGCGACAGGCCGCGGCGCAGGGCGAGCCGCCCGCGGAACCGGGCGCGCAGGGCCGCGCCGTCGTACGCGGCGAGCTCGCGCCGGTCGCCGGTGCGCAGGGCGCGGTCGAGGACGTCGGCCGCGTGGGCGGACAGCCGCAGGCACGGGTCGAGCCCGCCCGCGGTGAGGGGCGAGACGGCGCCCGCGGCGTCGCCTACGAGCAGGCCGCGCGGCCCGGCGACGCGGCGCAGCAGCCCGCCGACGGGGATGGGGCCGGCGCGCCTCTCGACGGCGTCCGGCACGGGCACGCCCGCGAGGCCGGGCGCGGTGGCGGCGAATCGCCGCAGCGCGTCGCGCAGGCCGTGCGGGTACCGGTCGGGGTACCCGGCGACCCCCACGTGCGCGTGCTGCCCGTCGTCGAGCACCCAGGCCAGGTAGCCGGGCGCGAGGCGCGGGTCGAGCACGCAGTGGAAGGCCGGCACGGTGTCGGGCCGGCTGTCGCGCCGCGGCACCTCGAAGACCTCCTCGGCGCCGACCAGGAGCTCGCGGTTGCGGTCGAGGCCCAGCTCCCGTGCGACGGCGGACCGGGCGCCGTCGGCCCCGACGACGAAGGTCGCGCGCGCCTCGACCGGGCCCCCGGGACCGTGCAGCTGGTGCACGCCGCCGCGCGAGCCGAGGTAGCGGGTGCCGAGCTCGAGCCGCACGCCCGCGGTCCCGGCGCGCGTGGCCAGCTCCAGGTACAGCGCGGCCATGTCGCCCACGCGGAACTCGTCGTGCCTGCTGTCGAGCGTGACCGGGTCCCGGTGCGACGGCGGGTACAGCACCATCCGCCGGATCGGCGGGCCGAGGTGCTCGGGCGGCAGGTCGAAGTCCTCCAGCGTGCGCCGCACGAAGATGCCGGTGGTGCGCACGGTGGTGTCGAGGCGGCTGCGCCGGTCCGCGAGGACGACGTCGTGCCCGCGCCACGCGAGCTCCGTCGCCGTCCACAGCCCGGCGAGGCCGGCACCGACGACGAGCACGTCAGCCCTCATCGCCGGCGCTCCCGTCGGCGTCGTCGACCCACTCCAGCAGGTCGCCGGGCTGGCAGCCGAGCACGCGGCACATGGCCTCGAGGGTCGCGAAGCGGACGGCCTTGGCCCGGCCGTTCTTGAGGACGGCGACGTTGGCGGGCGTGAGCCCCACGCGCTCGGCGAACTCGCCGACGCTCATCTTGCGCCGGGCGAGCTCCACGTCGAGGCGGACGACGATCGGCATCAGATCACCCCGTCGAGGTCGGTGCGCAGCTCGGTGGCCTGCCGCAGCAGCGCGCGCAGCACCACCATCAGCAGCCCGACGGCGGCCCCCACGAGCAGCACCAGCAGGAGCAGCGCGGCGAGTCCGACGAGCCCTTCGGCGGCGACGAGCATCGCGAACGCGACGAGCACGAGCAGCCACGCGCCCGCGACGGCTGCCACGATGCCGTTGACCCACACGAGGGCGTGGTCGGAGAAGATCCGGTCGTCGCGCACCATCGTCAGCAGCCGCCAGGTGCACACGATGACCGCCTCGACGCAGACCAGGCCGACGACGGCGAGCACGAGGAGCGGCCAGCGCAGCGGTGCCAGGTCGGGGGACTCGTCGGCCATCCGCGCGAACGCGGCGGGCAGCACGGCGGCCTGGGTGGCGACGAGGGCGGCGAAGACGGCGACGAGCAGGCCGCGGAGCGGTCCGACGAGGCGCTGGGTGCGGGACATGCCGACGAGCGTGGTGCCTCACCTATCGAAAGTCAATAGATATCCATCGTGTCACGACGTCTTCGCAGAACCTTCGCGGCGAGTCTCGGCTCGATGTCGGCTTGGTTCGCGACTGATCGATGCCCGACGCCCTACGACGTGGTGGTGCCACCCCTCGCTCACCGGCAGTGCCTCGCCGAGGTCAACCAGATAGGCCCGTGCCAGGCGGTCGTTCTGGGCGGTGAACCGGAGCGATGCGTCAGGGTGGCTGACCATGAACTCGCGCAGTCCCTGCCTCATCTCGATCCGTAGGCGACGTCCGGTCCCGGCGCCGATGCGGCGAGCGACATGGTTGTTCACGATCACCGACGTGCGACCGGCGTCCTGTCGCACTCGCGCACCGATGACAGCGGTGCGCTCGGCGTCTGAAAAGAGGACCCAGTGACGGGCACCGGTGACGACGAACGAAGCCACGGTCGTGAGGAGGAGGTAGGCAACCGCGGCGCCGAGGGCTGTCCAGCCGAGAGCTGGCCAGGCGCTCAGTTCCGGAAGGACCTGCGAAACGATCAGTGCGTCGGCCGCCCAGACGAGGAGCCCGCCGCCCGCCACCAACACCCAGAGGGCGGGCTGTCGAACGAGGTGGAACGGAACCCACCACACCAGCGCCAGCCAGGCTTCACCCAGTGACGCGACGTGGACCTCCTTGGTGGCAAGCGCGGTGGCCAGGTCCGCCCTCACTGTGCGACGGGGCGTCGTTCTCGTGCGCGTCGCGGCGTTCTCACCCGGGGTCGAGGTGTCAATCCTCAACGTCGGCCCCGAGGCGTCGGTCGCGGGCCCGACGCCAGCGGGGACGCATGAACGCCACGTAGGCGCTCCAAAGCCAACCGGGCAGCCTGTCGTAAAGAGCCGTTGGTACGTCGGGACGCCCGGGGCGTGCAAGGTCGAGCGCCTGGGAATAGAAGTCGGAGCCGCTGCTCCCTGGGTCGCGGGGCAGCACACCCGTCGCCGCCCACAGGCGCTCGCGGATCCATTGGCCTGCGCCATGGACCCTGAAGTTTCCGACCTGCGTCGAGTCCGCGCGGTCCCGTTCGAGGAGAACAATGACCCGCCGGCCGGCATCGAGATCGTCCGAGACCTCCGACCAGTCGTCCGTCGCGCCGGTGTTGGTGGCCTCCAGGTCGTCCGAGCCCTCGTCGGAGTCGTCCGGTGAGAAACCCTCGCGCTCGTCGTCGGTGAGATGCTCCGCGATCAGGTGCACGTCGTCGATGCTCGCCTGGTACACGACGAGTGCCTCGTCGACGTACTCGTCGCAGAGGTTCGTGTCGAAGGAGCCCACGGGCATGGGTGTCGCGCCCCATGCACCGAGGAGTGCAACGACATCCGTGATGCCCGCGGCCTCGGGTACTCCGAGCTCCTGGCGTGCCTGGGCAAGGAGTTCCGTGTAGCGGGATGAGGTCAAGATCGCTGCGCTCCTCAGCATCGCTACGTGCGGGCGTGGCCGTAGAACGAGTGCATCTTCGGGGTCCGGTTGTACGGGTGATAGTGCCACATGTACCCAGGCTTGCCGCCGCCGTGGATCTCCGGGCCGACAGGCTTCTTGCTGCCCTTGATCTTGGTCGCGATGGTCTTGGCGCCGGCCTTGCTGGTCGACCAGACGTCGTGACCCTTCTTTCCGCGGGTGACGGCTGCGGAGGACGTCAGGCCCTTGGGGCTGATGTAGACCTTGTCACCCTTCACGTCTGCCGGATAGTGATAGCGCTTCTTGCTTTTCGGGCGCTTGTTGTTCTCGGCAATGATCTTGCTGATCGACTTCGCCGCTTCGACGGCGAGGACGCCACCGATGACGATCGCGGCGCCGATAGCGAGGTAGTACAGCGCGGTGCTGAGCGAGATGGCGGCGAACGCAACGGGGATCACGAACGCCACCGACTCGTTCGCCGTGGTCGAGTCGTAGTGGTACGTCTCCTCCGTGACGGGGTTGGTGAGGGTGAAGACCGCGCGTTCGGGGGTCGAGGTCTGCACCGCTACGTCGTACGCGGTGGCGACGGTCTCGCCCTGGATCTCGTCGGTGACGGTGTAGGTACCCGTAGCGGTGTCGGTGTCGAGCTGGAGCACGAAGGCGAACTGGCCCTGGGGGCTCTCGGCCTCGGCGCCGATCTGGATCTGGTCGAGATCGACCTCGACCGCATCGACGTCGAGCCCGTACTGCTCAAGGCCCTTGGTGACGACCTCCTCGCCGGTCATGTTCTCCGGGTCGAACCCCAGGGCGTCGTGTGCCACGGGCGCGCCGGGGGCGACGTCCGCCCCCGTGGTGGCCTCCGAGGCGGCGGAAGCAGAGGTGCCGACGGCCGTGGTGACGAGCATGGCCCCAGCCACCGCTGCCGCAAGGGCGCGCATGAGACCGGATGTTGACTGGGAACTTGCTGGCTATCGGGTTCGTACTGCGGAACTATGACATCAAACGATCCTCTGTGCAGGTCAGGCGCGCGCTGACGCCTTCGGTCTGGCCGCGAGCGCCCAGTCGTGGGGGTCATGTTGCAGGTTGGACGACCTTCGGTGGTTCGTATCGCGAGGGGTCTGGGATCGTCTCGTCAGCGAGCCGGCCCAGAAGGTCGCGGACGACGAGTGCGGCAGCCACCGAGGTGCCCGACTCGACTCGTTCGGCGCCATGCTCATCAAGCACCGAGACGTCGACGCCCAGCGCAAAGGTATCCACCGGCTCCTTCGCGGAGTGGGACCAGGGTTGCCCGTCCCTCGTGGCAGCCCCGACGGAGATGACATCGGGATAGCGTGCTGGATAGTCGGCCGGCAAGAAGCGCACGTTCCCGGCCGCCGCCACGACGACCGAGCCGGCGTCGCCGGCGCGCTCGACGGCAGATCGAAGGGCTGCGGTGTCGCGCCGGACTCCTCGACTCACCAGGATGATGTCAGCGCCGTCGTCGACTGCGGCGACGATCCCCTCGGCCAGTGCCTCGCCGTCACCGGAGCGCCCGTCGATATTGATGCTCAGAACTTCGACCAGCTCGGGGTCCACGGGCTCCGCGCCGTTGCCGTTCGTACCCAAGGCGACGGAGGCCATCATCGTGCCGTGCCCGCCGATGACGGTTTCCGTGGGCGAGGCGATGGTGTAGGCCTTGAAGGCGTCCAGGTCTGCCGCAACCCCGGAGTCCACGATGGCGACGCGAATGGGCGGTTCGGCGGTCGAGCATCCGGACACCGCGGTCATGGCGATGAACGCCCCGCAGACCAGCGCGACGCGAGGGGTGATCCCGGGGGTCCTGGCGAGCATGGTGGCACCATAGTCACAGGTCAGACAGGTGTGGTCCTTGCGACCGGCCGGGCGGGTTCTAGTCGTCGCCCTCGAACAGCCCGCCGTCGAGCAGCCAGTGGTAGCGCAGGCGCAGCGCGCGCTCGGTGCTGGCCAGCGCGGCGGCGACGACGAGGGCGACGTTGAGGCCCGCGGGCAGCCGGACCGGCGACGTGAACGTGCCGAGGTGCTCGGCGACGGGCGGGATCTGGGAGATCTGCTCGACGATCTGCGGGGCGCCGAGCACCAGCGCGACGGCGAGCACGACCCAGGAGACCGCCCCGATCCCGCGGCTCAGGCCGGGGCGCTCACGCTCCAGCCGGGCGCGGCGCCCCTCGGCGGACGCGGGGTCGGGCTCGAGCTGGCGCTCGTGCCCGTCCGGGGTGACGTAATGGCAGCGGCGCAGCCCGTAGCTGCTGGTGGCCACCTGGACGGCGCCGCCGGTGACGGGGAGCTCGGCCGGGAGCTTCGACGTCGCGAGGTGCACGCCGTCGCGGTAGAGCCGCGCCCGCACGTCGCCGTCGTCGGAGTCGCCCCAGAGCCGCACGTCGACCGACCACCGCTCAGGTGCGCCGCCGTGCACGAGGTCCAGGTGGAACAGTGCCCGCGACAGGGGCTGCCACCACCGGAAGCGCTGGAGGGCGTGCCCGTCCCCGGGCCTGATCCGTCGCGCGGCGCGCCGACGTCTACGGTCCGAGAACATCCCGGGCAGCGTACCCGGGCCCGGGACCCGTGGCCCGTCGGGCGCGACGGGTGCACGATGACTCGCGTGAGCCCGCCCGAGAACCTCGCACGGTCGCGCCTGGTGCGCATGTCCGCACGCGACCCGCACGAGCCCGGCCGCACCGCGAGCACGCTGGAGCTGTTCTTCGACCTCGTGTTCGTGGTCGCGGTGAGCGTCGCGTCCGTGCAGCTGCACCACGCGCTCACCGAGGGGCACGTCGGGAGCGGGCTGGCGTCGTACGGCATGGTGTTCTTCGCGATCTGGTGGGCGTGGATGAACTTCACCTGGTTCGCCACGTCGTTCGACACCGACGACTGGCTCTATCGCGTGCTGACGATCGTGCAGATGTCGGGCGTGCTGGTGCTCGCGGCGGGGATCGAGTCGGTGTTCACCGAGCGCGACTTCACCGTCGTCATCGCCGGGTACGTCGTGATGCGCGTGGCGATGATCGCGCAGTGGCTCCGCGCGTCGGGCACGGCCGGGCCGACGCGCGGAGCGACGCGGGCGTACGCGGCGGGCATCGCCGTCGTCCAGGTGTGCTGGCTCGCGCTCCTCGCGCTGCCCGAGTCCGTGCAGGGGGCGGCCTGGGTGGTCCTCGCCGCCGCCGAGCTGGCGGTCCCGGTGGCGGCGGAGACCCGCGGCCGCACGCCGTGGCACCCGCACCACATCACCGAGCGGTACGGCCTGTTCACGCTGATCCTGCTCGGCGAGAGCCTCCTCGCGTCGTCCAACGCCATCATCGAGGCGCTGCACGACGAGCAGGACCTCGCCTCCCTGGTCTCCGTCGCCGTGCTGACCGTCGTCGTGACCGCCGCCCTCTGGTGGGTCTACTTCTGGCCGCCCCACCATCGCGCCCTCGGCCACGAGGGTCGGCTGTCGCGCTCGCTGCGGTACGGCTACGCGCACTACTTCGTCTTCGCCGCCGCGGGCGCGTTCTCCGCCGGTATCGAGGTGGAGGTCGACGCGATCACCGGGCACACCGCGCTGTCCGACGTGGGGGCGTCGTTCACGGTCACCGTCCCGATCGCCGTCTTCGTGCTGGGCGTCTGGTGGATCGCGATCCGCGACAACGCCGACCGGGTGGTCGACACGGTGGTCCCGGTGGGCGCGCTGCTGGTGCTGCTCGACCCGGTGATCCCGGTCCCCGTCACGCTCACCGCGGTGATCATGGTGGCGGTCGTCGTGGTGCTGGTGCTGCACCCGCCGCTCAGCGAGCCGCGAGCTCCGCGAGCACGTCGGCGGCCGCGGCGGGGCGCACCAGCCAGCTGAGGTGGCTCGATGCGAGCGTGCGCACCGCGTAGGGGTTGTCGGGGGTGAGGGCGTCGCCCTCGCGGATCAGCCGGTCCTGCATCGCGAGCGGCATGCTGGCGTCCTCGCTCAGCCGCACGTAGGCGCGGGGCACCGTGCCCCAGGTCGCGGCCTGCGCCCGGTCGTCCGGGGTGCCGGCGTCGAGGTTCTCGTCGGGCTGGAAGGTGTTGAGGAAGCCGCGGAACTCGTCGTCGGTGCCGTCGGCGAGGAACGCGGCCTTGAGGCCCGCGAGCACGTCCGGGTCGGCCGTGCGGAAGTTGCACCGCAGCAGGCCGACGTCGGCGGGGTTCGCCGCCGCGGCGCCCGCGACCGCGGTCGCGTCGAACGTCGCCATCTCCGGCTCGGCGTAGTAGTCGCCCACGTCGAGGTCCACCGGCGCCCACGCCGACACGTACACGAGGCGGTCGACGAGGTCGGGGCGGGCGTTCGCGACCGCGGTCACGGTGACGCCGCCGCGGCTGTGGCCGACCAGGACCACCGGCCCGTGCTCGCGCGCCCGCTCAAGGACCTCGATCACGTGCGCGGCGTTGTCCGCGAGGGTCACGCCCTTGATCGCCCCGGGTGCCGACGCGAGCCCGGCGAGGTCCTGCGGCGCCTGGTACTCCACCGGGAACGTGGCCGCGAACCCGTGGCCGGGAAGGTCGACGGCGAGGGACCGGTGCCCGCGCAGGGCGAGCTCGGCCTGCAGCGGCGCGAAGGAGAAGGAGCTGGCGAAAGCGCCGTGGACCAGCACGAACGTGGGAGACATGCGCCGAACGTAGCGGAACGGGGGTCGGGGAGCAGTCCGGTGGGGCCGCGCGCGATATGTACGTCCGTACACATGCCCGCTACGCTCCTCGGCATGACCACGGACCACTTCGCCGGAGACCCGCGCACGAACCACGAGCGGATGCTCGCGGGCGACCTGTACATCGCGGACGACCCGGAGATCGAGCGCCGCGCCCTGCGGGCCGCGCGGCTGCAGGACGAGTACGCGCGCACGGCGCCCCACGACCCGGCGGGCGCCCGCCCGGTGCTCGAGGAGCTGCTCGGCACCCTCGGTGAGGGCGCGGCGATCCGGCCGCCGCTGTACGTCGACTACGGCGAGAACCTGCACGTCGGGCCGCGGACGTTCGTCAACTACCACCTCACCGCGCTGGACGTGGCGCCGATCGTCATCGGCGCGGACTGCCAGATCGGCCCGAACGTGCAGCTCCTGACCCCCACCCACCCGGTCGAGCCGACCCCGCGGCGCGACAAGCTCGAGGCCGCGAAGCCCATCACGCTCGGCGACAACGTGTGGCTGGGCGGCGGTGTCATCGTCTGCCCCGGCGTCACGATCGGTGACAACTCCGTGATCGGTGCCGGCTCCGTCGTCACGCGCGACGTGCCCGCGAACGTGATCGCCGTCGGCAACCCCGCCCGGGTGGTGCGCAGCATCGCGGAGGACGGCGCCTGAGCGGCGCGTCGAATCGGCGCGTCGAATCGATACGAGAATCGCGGATACGATGCACCGCATGCCCGACCAGTTCCGCCGACGCCTGTCGCTCTTCTCGCTGACGCTGCTCGTGGGGCTCGGCATGTCGTCGTGGATCACCCGCACGCCCGACGTCCGGGACGCGCTCGGCGCGTCCACCGCGGGGATGGGGCTCGTCCTCTTCGGGCTGTCCGTCGGTTCGATGACCGGCGTGCTGTCGGCGGGGCCGATCGTGCGCCGCCGGGGAGCCCGCCCGGTGATCCTGGTCGGCTCCCTGCTGGTGGTGGCCGGCGTCGGGGTCATCGGCCTGGCCGCGGCCGCGGGCCTCGCGGCGGGGGCGTTCGCGGGGCTGCTGCTCGTCGGGCTGGGCGGCGGGCTCGGCGAGATCGGCCTCAACATCGAGGGCGCGGCCCTGGAGGTCGAGTCCGGGCGGCCGGTGCTGCCCGCGCTGCACGGCAGCTTCAGCCTCGGCACCGTCGTCGGCGCCCTCGTGGGCATCGCGCTCACGGCGCTCGACTTCCCCGTCGTCTGGCACCTCCTCGCCATGGCGGCCGTCATGGCCGCGCTCGTGGCCTGGGCGATGCCCGGGATCCCGGCGGGCACGGGCCGGGAGGAGGCGCGGGAGGCGCCGGAGGCCGGCGCCCCGCGCGAGCGCCGCCCCAGCGTGTGGCGCGACGGGCGCCTCGTGCTCATCGGCGTCGTCGTGCTCGCGATGGCGTTCGCCGAGGGCGCCGCGAACGACTGGCTGCCCCTGCTCATGGTCGACGGCCACGGGATGTCGGCCACGCACGGCTCGCTGGTCTACGCCGGCTTCGCCGCGGCGATGACGGTGGGCCGGTTCTCCGGCGGGCCGGTGGTCGAGCGGTTCGGGCGCGCCGCGGTGCTGTCCGTGAGCGCCGTGTGCGCCATCGCCGGCATCCTCGCCGTGGTGTTCGCGCCGAGCCCGGTGGTGGCCGGCGTCGCGGTCGCGCTGTGGGGCCTGGGCGCGTCGCTCGGGTTCCCGGTCGCCATCTCGGCGGCGGGCGACGACCCGGAGCGCGGCGCCGAGCGGGTGAGCGCCGTCGCCACCAGCGGGTACCTCGCGTTCCTGGTGGGCCCGCCGCTGCTCGGCTTCCTCGGCGAGCACCTGGGGCTGCGGCTCGCGATGCTCGCCGTCGTCGTGCTGCTCGTCGTGGCGGTCTTCGCGGCCCGCGCGGCCGCGCCCCGCCCCCGGGTCACGCCTCCCGAGCAGCGAGCACCGCAGCCCGCTCGGCGTCGCTGAGCAGGATGCAGAACTCGTTGCCCTCCGGGTCGGCGAGCACCACCCAGCCGCCCTGGCCGTCCGGGCTGCGCAGGTCGGCCACCTGCGTGGCGCCGAGCGCGAGCAGGCGCTCCACCTCCTCCGCCTGCGTGCGGTCCGTGGGGCGCAGGTCGAGGTGCCCGCGGTTCTTCACCGTCTTGGGCTCGGTCACCTCGATGAACAGCAGCCGGCCGTGGCTCTCGGCGGGCGCGTCGTGGCCGGCCGGCGGCACGATCATGCACTCCTCGTGGCCGGGGAGGTTGGGGTCGCCCGGCACGTCGACGTAGCCGAGCACCTGCTTCCACCACTCGGACTGCGCATAGGCGTCGCGGCAGTCGAACGTCGTGTGCGAGATGCGTGAGGTCATCCCCGCATCGCACCACGACGACGCCCGGCGGTCCCGGCATTTTCGTCCGCGCCCACCTATCCTGCGGGCGTGAGTGCCGAGGTCAACGCCACCGTCTGGTCCGTCGTCGTCTCGGCGGTGATCTGCGGCCTGTGGGTGGCCTGGTTGGTGCACTCGCTGCGGGTGGACCGCCGCCGCCTGCGCAACGGGTTCCTCGCCCTCGCCGTCGTCTACACGGGCGTGGGGCTGGTGGGGCAGCTCGTCGCGCTGGTGCCCGGCGGCACGACCGCCATGGGGTGGCTCACGTTCCTGCTCTTCGGCGTCCTCGGCCTGGGTCTGCTCGCGCTGCCGGTCTTCCTCGTGGTCAACGGGCTGACGATGGTGCGCCGCGAGCGCCGCAGCCTCGGCAACCTCCTGTCGCTGCTGGTCGGGGTGGCGATGCTCGCCGCGCCGTTCGTCGTCGTCGCGCCGTTCGTGCTGCAGGTGCCCTGGACCATGGGGCTGGTGGTGGGCCTGCTGATGGGCACGGCGTGGCTCGGCTTCGTCTTCCTGGGCTTCGTGACCCAGACGCTGCTCTACCGTCGGTACGCGGCCCGGGTGCCCGCGCACGGCGTCGTCGTGCTGGGCTCCAAGGTGGTGGGCGGCCGGGTGCCGCCGCTCCTCGCGGCCCGCCTCACGGCGGGGCGGGACGCCGCGGACCGGCTGGGGTCCGACGGCGTCCCGGTGCCGATCGTCCCGTCCGGCGGGCAGGGCGCGGACGAGGACCGACCGGAGGGCGTCGCGATGGGGGAGTGGCTCGTCGACCACGGCGTGCCCGCCGACCGCGTGCTCGTGGAGGACCGGGCGCGCACCACCCGGGAGAACCTCACCCTCGGCGTCGCCGTCCTGCGGGAGCACGGCACGCCGGGCCCGTACCTCGTCGCGACGAACAACTACCACGCGCCGCGCGCCGCCATGGAGGCGATGGACCTCGGCCTCGACGTGCACGCGGTGGGCGCCCCGACGGCGGGCTACTTCTTCCCCAGCGCGTACCTGCGCGAGTTCGTCGCGGTGCTCCGCCGCCGCCCCGCGGTGCACGTCGTGGCGGCGGCGGGCATCGCCCTCGTGGTGGTCCTGGTGACCGTCGTCGCGGTGGCGGGCCTCTAGGCGGGTCCGACGCGACGGTCGATCCGGTCCGCCGGCCGGGTCAGAGCGCCTTCACCGAGCCTCCGTCGATGAAGTAGTCGGCGCCGGTGATGTTGCCCGCCGCGTCGGACAGGAGGAAGGCGATCAGCGCCGCGACCTCGTGCGGTTCGGTCATGCGCCCGGTGGTGATGCCGAAGGCCTCGGGGATCGCCTGCAGGAACGTGGCGTGGTCCACGCCCGACGCGGCGGCGACCGTCCCGCCGAACCCCTCGGGGTCCTCCCAGATCGCCGTGCGCACGACCCCGGGCGAGACGGTGTTGACGCGCACGCCCTGGGGCCCGAACTCCTCCGCCAGGGACTTGCCGACCGCCGTCAGGGCGGCCTTGGCCGCGCTGTAGGCGACGGGAGCGGCGGCCGGCAGCTTGGAGTTCATGGAGGAGACGTTGACGATCGCCCCGCGTCGCTCGACGAGGCTCGGTAGCGCGGCCCGGGTGGCACGGACCGCGCTCAGGAGGTTGAGGTCGAAGACCCTCGTCCACCGGGCGTCGTCGGTGTCGAGGAAGTCGCCCAGGTGGACGTCGTCGCCGGCCCCGACGTTGTTGACGAGGAGGTCGATGCCGCCCAGCGCGAGGGAGGCCTCGCGCATGAAGGCGTCGACTCCGTCCGCCGTGCTCAGGTCGGCAGCGACGGCGACGGCCCCGGTCTCCTTGAGCTCGGGCGTGATGGTGCGGGCCGCGCCGGCGACGCGCACGCCCTCGGCGACGAGGGCACGCACGGTCGCCAGTCCGACTCCCCGGCTCGCGCCGGTGACGACGGCCGTCTTGTGGGTGAGGTTGAGCTCCATGACGATGACCTTTCTTGAACTGTAGGTACACAACTGAGGTAGGACGAGCGGCTCGACATCCCCGGGCGGGGACTCAGATGATGGCGAGGGTCGCGTCGATCACGCGGTCGAGCCGGTCGGGTCCGTCGGAGACGCGAGCGACGACCCGCATCCCCACGACGGTGTTCATGAGCAGGCTGCCGAGCGCCGCAGGGTCCCTGTCCGCGGCGACCTCGCCGGTTCGCTGACCCTCCTCGATCAGGGCGCGGAACGCGAGCTCCGTGCGATCGAGCATGCGGCGCACGTGCGCCACGGCCTCGGGGTCGACGCCGGCGAGCTCCGCGGCGGCGTTCACCGCCATGCAGCCGCGGTGGTCAGGGTCGGCCAGGTCCATGGCGGCCAGGGCCCGCAGGGCGCTGCCGAGCCGCTCCCGCACGGGCCCGGGCCTCTCGAGGGCCTCCACGAGCGCCGCCGTCTGCGTGTCTCGGTACCGGCGGAGCGCCCGCTCGAAGAGCGCGTGCTTGCTGCCGAACGCGTGGTAGAGGCTCCCCTTCCCGATGCCGATCGCGTCCACCAGGTCCTGAGGGGTCGTGGCGCCGTATCCCTGGCGCCAGAACACCTCCATCGCCTGGTCGACGGCGGTGTCCGGGTCGAACGTCCTGGGTCGTGCCATGGGCGACACTCTACCCCCGTTTTGTACCTCAAAGTCAACAACGCCGGACGCGCTCCCCGCGCCGCTCACCGCCCGGGCGCTCGAGGAGGCCCGGGCGGTGCTCGTGCCGGCCCGCCGTCCGGACGAGCCGGCCGACGCGCGGTGTCAGCCCACGAGAGCCGGCTCGTCGTCGGCGTCGGGGACGGCGGCCAGGTGCCGGCCCTCCTCCTGCCCGGCGCGCTGCCGCGGGATGCACAGGACGATCGCCGCGCCGACGGCCGCGGCGGCGGCGCCGATGACGAAGCAGAGCTGGAACGCGCCCCCCGTCGGGACGGCCGGGGTGCCCGGGGCCAGCACGGTGGTGTGGCTGGTCAGCACGATGGCCATGACCGCCCCCGCCACCGTGGTGCCCATGGAGCGCATGAGGCTGTTCAGCCCCACGCTCGCCGCGGACTCGGCGGCGGGCACGTTGGTGAGGATGAGGGTGGGCATCGCGGCGTAGCCGATCCCGACGCCCGCGGACGCCACGCACGAGGCGAGCATGAGCTGCCACGGCGCGTCCATGAGGAAGACCGCCACCACGTAGCCGAGCGCGAGGACGCCCGCGCCGATCGCCAGGGTGGTGCGACCGCCGAGCCGGGTGAGCAGCCGGGACGAGACCGGCGTGAAGAGCATCATCATGAGGCCGGCCGGGGCCATCCACAGGCCCGCCTGGAGGATGGTCTGGCCCAGGCCGTAGCCGGTGGCCGTGGGCATCTGGAGCAGCTGCGGCACCACGATCGACTGCGCCATCATGCCGAAGCCGATGAGGACGGCGGCCACGTTGGTGAGCAGCACGGGCCGGCGGGCGGTGGTGCGCAGGTCGACCAGGGGGTCGTGGTGGCGCAGCTCGTACCAGCCCCACAGCAGCAGGACGACGACGCCGCCCACGATCATGCCGAGGGTGCTCGCGGCGCCCCAGCCCCAGTCGTTGCCCTTGGAGACGCCGACCAGCACGCCGACGAGGCCGACGGCGAGCCCGAGGGCGCCCACCACGTCGAGGCGGCCGGGGTGGGCGTTGCGCAGGTGCGGAACGACGACGAGGGTGCCGATCGTCATGACCGCGGCGAGGACGGCCGAGACCCAGAACAGGACGTGCCAGTCGAAGTCCTGGGCGATCCACGCGGCCAGGGGCAGGCCGAGCGCACCGCCGACGCCGAGCGTGGCGCTGATGCCGGCGACCGCGGTGTTGCGCAGGTGCTCGGGCGCCGCCTCACGCACCATGCTGATCGCGACGGGGATGTAGCCCATGGCCACGCCCTGGAGCACGCGGCCCACGATCATCGGGCCGACGGCGTCGGACAGGGCGCAGACCAGCGAGCCCACGACGAGGATCGCGGCGGACACGGCCAGGACCGGCTTCTTGCCGTAGAGGTCGGCGAGCCGCCCGGTGACCGGCATGGCGACGGCGCCGCCGAGGAGCGTGGCGGTCACCACCCAGGACGCGTTGCTGGCGGTGGTGCCGAGCAGCTCGGGCAGCTCGCTCTGGATGGGGATGACCAGCGACTGCATGAGGGCGGCGCACAGGCTGCTGAAGCCCAGCACGACGATGACGGCCACCGCGCGGGCGGAGGACCGTGACGCCGTGGCGGCGTCGGGGGACGGGGAAGAACTCACGGCACACCTCGAGATGTGTAAAGTACATATGACCGTGTGTATGCTACCTGCATATTGACCCGCGTCAACCCTGGAGGGAATCCGATGCCGCCCGTGACACCGTCGTCCGCGACGTCGCCCGTCGTCCCCGACCTGCCCGAAGGCCCCGTCCCGTCCGGTGCCGACCTGCCCGCCGACCGGCGCGTCGCGTCGCTCCTCGCGCGCCTCGACGTCTACCGGCGCCTCGCCGAGCACCGCAGCGCGATCGGCGTCGCGGACGGGCGGCTGCTGTGGCTGCTCTCCGACGGTCGTCCGCGCACCCTGCGGGAGATCGCCGAGGCGCTCCGGCTCGAGCAGTCCACGGTGAACCGCCAGGTCAACGGGGCGCTCGCGGCCGGTCTCCTGCGCCGGTTCACCGAGGCCGGCCGGTCCGCGCGGCTCGTCGAGCCGACCGAGGAGGGTCGCGCGCGATTCGAGGAGGCGACGAGCCAGGCGCTCGGCGCGTACGCCGACGGTCTCGCCGCCCTCGGTGACGACGTCGACACCTTCCTCGAGCTGTTCGCCCGGTTCGCGGACGCCTATGGCGACGCGGTCCGCGAGCCGTAGCGCCGGGCGCCAGGGTGTGACCCACGTCACCGCGAGCGAGCGGGTGCCGTCCTACGTTGGAGGCGACGGATGGATCACCGCGGGGCCGACGACGGCCCGGCGCCGACGCCCGCCGAGCCTCCTCGACCGGCGCCCGCAGGGCAGGCCGTGACCCGTGGGGAAGGAGGATGCGATGAACTGCTACGAGTGCGCCACGCGCGACCGGCGGGAGAGGGTGGCGCTGGCGAGCTGCTCCACGTGCGGGGCCGCGGCCTGCCTGGAGCACACGAGGGTCGGCGCGGCCGTGATGCACGAACAGACGCCGGGCAACCCGACCCTGACCCGGCTGCCGGGGCGGCGGCTGTACTGCGTGGTCTGCGCTCCGCCGGGGTCGGTGACGCCCGAGGAGGCCGTGCGGTCGGCGGGCGAGGTGCCGGCGCCCTGACGCCGATGCCGCCGGCAATTCCAGATCCTGCCCGATTTCGGGCAGGATCTGGCATGTCGGGAACGAGGGGCGCATGATGTCCCGGTGACCGACGCCGATCTCGTCGCCCGCATCGCGACCTCCACGGGCCTGTCCCCGGCGGAGGCGGAGCGCGTCGTCGAGGACGTCCTCGCCTGGTACCGCGAACCGGTCGAGGAGTACGTCCGTCGCCGGCACGCGTCGCTGCGCACCTACGGGCGCCGCAACGAGGAGATCTACGCGCAGATCGCCGCCGAGCTGCGCGAGCGCCTCGTGGCCGCCCCGGAACTCAGCGAGCGCCAGGTCCGTCGCACCATCTACGGCTAGACCCCCACGGCAAGGAGCAACCAGACCCATGTGCGGAATCGTCGGCTACGTCGGCCCCCAGCAGGCAGCACCCGTCCTCGTCGAGGGACTCACGCGCCTGGAGTACCGCGGCTACGACTCGGCCGGCATCGCCGTGCTCAACCCGCGCTCCAGCGCGCACCCGTCGCGCGTCGTGCGGGCCAAGGGCCGCGTGCGCGACCTCGAGGCCGCCCTGCCCGCGCGTCTCGCCGGCACGGTCGGCATCGGCCACACGCGCTGGGCGACCCACGGCGAGCCGAGCGAGCGCAACGCCCACCCGCACACCTCCTACGACGGCCGCGTGCACGTGGTGCACAACGGCATCATCGACAACTTCCACGCGCTGCGCTCGCGCCTCACCGCCGAGGGCGTCGAGCTCACCTCCGACACGGACACCGAGGTCATCGCGCACCTCGTGGCGCGCGAGCTCGCCGGCGGGCTGGCCTTCGAGGACGCCGTGCGCGCCGCCGTCGCGCAGATCGACGGCACCTACGCGCTCGCGGTGACCGACGTGCAGAACCCGGACCGGATCGTCGTCGCGCGCAACGGCTCGCCGCTGCTGCTCGGCGTCGGCGACGGCGAGATGTTCGTGGCCTCCGACGCCGCGGCGATCGTGCGCCACACCAGCCAGGTCGTGCTGCTCGACGACGGCGACTTCGCCTCCGTGACGGCCGACGGGTTCCGCACCTTCACGAACGACGAGGAGCACACGGCGCGCGACGCCGTCACCATCGACCTCACCGTCGAGGAGCTGGAGCTTGGCGGCCACGCCCACTTCATGCACAAGGAGATCCACGAGCAGCCGGAGACGGTGGAGCGGATGCTGTCCGGCCGCCTCGACGACCGGTTCGGCACCGCCAAGCTCGACGGCCTCAACCTCGACCCGCGCCAGCTGCGCCGGTTCACCCGCGTGAAGATCCTCGGCTGCGGCTCCGCGTACTACGTGGGCCAGCTCGGGGCGTCGATGATCGAGGACCTGGCGCGCATCCCCGCCGACGCCGAGCCCGCGAGCGAGTTCCGCTACCGCAACCCGATCATCGAGCCGTCCACCCTCTACGTGGTGGTGAGCCAGTCCGGCGAGACCGCCGACACGCTCTTCGCCGTCCGCGAGGTGCAGCGCAAGGGCGGCACCGTCGTCGGGCTCGTCAACGCCGTCGGGTCGTCCATCGCCCGCGAGGTGGACGGCGGCATCTACCTGCACGCCGGTCCCGAGGTGGCGGTCGCGTCGACCAAGGCCCTCACGCACATGGGCGTCGGGTTCGCGCTGCTCGCGCTCGCGCTGGGCCGCGTGCGCGACCTGTCCTTCGCGGACGGCAAGCGGATCATCGCCGGCCTGCGGGCGATCCCCGGGCAGATCGCGCAGATCCTGGGCGACGAGGAGGACCTCGCCGCGGCGGCGAAGGAGCTCTCCGAGGCGCCGAGCCTGTTCTTCATCGGCCGCGTGCGGGGCTACCCCGTGGCGCGCGAGGGCGCGCAGAAGTTCAAGGAGATCACCTACCGGCACGCCGAGGCGTACCCGACCAGCGAGCTCAAGCACGGCCCGCTCGCCCTCATCAGCCCCGAGCTGCCGACCGTCGCGATCATGCCCGCCGACGACCTGCTGGAGCGCAACATCACCGCCGCGCAGGAGATCCGTGCCCGCGGGGGCGCCGTCGTCGCGATCACGCACCCGGGCGTCGAGCTCGGCGACGCCGCGACCGCGCGCATCGAGGTGCCGCGCAACGAGGTGGAGCTGGACCCGATCCTGCTGACCATCCCCACCCAGCTGCTCGGCTACCACGCGGCCGTCGCCCTCGGCGAGGACGTGGACCGGCCGCGCAACCTCGCGAAGTCCGTCACCGTCGAGTGACGGCGGCGGCGGGGGAGGTGCGGCGGCTCGCGCTGGAGGTCAGCCACCGACCTCGTCGAGGAGCTGCCGCACCCCCTCGCCGTCCATCAGGCCGATGACGTTGCCCGCCGGGTCGGTGAACCAGGCGCCGTCGCCGCCCTCCATGAAGCCGCGGGCGACGCCCTTCTCGTCCTGGTCGAAGCCGTCGTAGCGCTCCAGGCTCACGCCCTTCGCGACGAGGTCGTCCACCACCGGGTCGACGTCGTCCACCGCCAGGTGGAAGACGGTGAACGCCGCCGGGGTGTGGTCCTCCTTCGGGTACACGAACACCGGGGAGCTCGTGTCGAGGTGGAGCACCAGACCCATGCCGTCGTCCAGGGTCGTGACGCGGAGCCCGAGGGTGTCCGCGTAGAAGCTGCGTGCCGCGTCGAGGTCGTCCACCGAGAAGCTGGAGAATCCGCGCCGAGTCGTGACCATCGCCGATCCACTCCCTTGTGACCGCCGGTCCCCGGGCGTGGGGAGCCGCCACGAGGGTGCCGGACCCCTCCAGGATCCGTCCGTCGGCGGCGCCACGCCGCTGCCCGGCCAAGATGGTGCGGGTGAAATGGTGCGGGCGGCGTGGGTGTCGTCACGCCGGGTCGGGCTGGTCCTCGATCTGCACGGCCTTGAGCTCCGGGGTGAAGGCGAACAGGCCGCCGTCCTGGGTGCCCACCCACCAGCCGCCGCACTGCAGCGTCGCGTCCTGCTCCTGGCCGGTGGCCCACCAGTCCGCCTTGAGCGTCGAGCCGGTGCGGTAGTCGTCGGCGGTGAGGGTGCCGCGCGCGGGCTTCGCGACGAGCGGGTGGTCGGCGTCGACGGACGTGCAGTCGGACGGCAGGGACGTCACGTCGGCGTCCATCGTGAGGATCACCTCGTCGCCGGTGGTGCGGAAGACGCCCTGGACGTTGGAGGCGTCGTCCGGCACCCAGGAGGGCAGCCCCTCGTCGGCCTTGCCGTCCGCGCCGCTGTCGTACGCGAACGCCTTGGTGTGGCCGGAGCCGCGCTCGCTCAGGGCCTCCGTGATCGCGCCGCACGCCGTCGTCGTGACGGCGACGACGGAGGCGAGGGCCAGCACGCCGACGCCGCGGTAGCGGCGCACGGGGGACGTGGTGACCGCCGAGACGTCGGCGCGGTCGGCGCGGTGGGTGCTGTGGTGGTCGTGGTGGTTCTCGTGCTGCGTCATGTCCTCGACGCTACGAACGCGCAGGTGGCGGCGTCGTCGGCCTCGGAGGGGAACCTCGCCGGCGACGCGTACGACCACGGGAGGACGGCGGGCTCAGGGCCGGCTCAGGGGTTCACCGGAGGGATCACCCGAGGAACTCGCGCACCAGCGGCGTCGCGACGGCCTCGCCCTCGTGGAAGTACGCGTGCCGCAGGCCCGGCAGCACCTCGACGCGGGCGCCGGGGATCCGCTGCCCCAGCAGGTCCGCGTTCACCGCGGGGGCGAGCACGTCGTCCGCGCCGTGCAGCACCAGCGTGGGCGCCAGCACCCGGGGCAGGGCCTCCCACGCGTCGTGGCCGTCGCTGGCGCGCAGGTGGTCGCGCCGCGCCTGCGGCGACATGGAGGGGTCGCCCTCGACGGTCGTCGGGCCGGGGTGCGCGGCCAGCCATGCGGGCGTGTACATGAGGTCCAGCAGGGCGCGCCGGGCCGCGCGGCGGTCGGGCTGCACCATCGCGCGGCGCACCTCGAGCGAGCGCTCGACGGCGTGCGCGCCGCCGGGCGTCGTGCAGCCCAGCACGAGCCGCCCCAGCCGGTGTGGGTGGTCGACGGCGAACCACTGCGCCACGCGGCCGCCCATCGACGTGCCGTAGACGTCCGCCCGCTCGACGCGCAGGTCGTCGAGGACGGCGGCGACGTCGCCCGCGAGACGCCGGGTCGTGAGCTCGCGGTCGGTCGGGCCGGACGCTCCGGTGCCGCGCCAGTCCAGGGTGATCGTGCGGCGCCCGGCGCCGAGCCCGGCGCGCACCGGGTCCCACCAGCGGTGCGAGTTCGCCTGCCCGGCCAGCAGCACCAGCGGCGGCCCGTCGCCCCGCACCTGATAGGCGATCTCGGCGGCGTCGTCGGCGATCGCGTGCGGCACGGTCACAGCGTAGGGCGCCGGTCGAGGCGCGCGGCGACCGCGGCGGCGGTGACGGCGACGGCGGTGGTGACGGTCGCCAGCCCGACCACCCCCGCCCAGCCGGCGTCCTCCCAGACGTGCGTCGCGACCGCACCCATGACGGCGCTGCCCACGTAGTACGCGAAGAGGTACGCGCTCGACGCCTGGGCGATGCCGCGGCCCTGGCGGTGCGCCCGGTCCACGGCCCAGCCGCTGACCAGCGAGTGCGCGCAGAAGAAGCCGACCGTGAGGATCCCCAGCCCGGCGACGACGGCCACGACGGAGGGCGGCACGGTCACCGCGACCCCGACGGCGAGCAGCACGAGGCCGGCGACGACGGCCGGGCCGCGCCCGCGCCGTCGGGCCAGGAGCTGCGCGACGGACGGCGTGACGATGCCGACCGGGTACGCCAGGTACACGAGCGTCACCGCGTGCCCGAGGGAGAACGGCGGCGCCTCCAGCCGGAACGCGACCGCGTTGTAGACGCCGACGAACGTCCCCATGCTCGCGAAGCCGACGGCGCACAGCAGCGCCACGACCGGGTCGCGGAAAGCCGACGCCGTCCCCGTCAGCACGCTGCCGAGCCGCAGCGGGCGCGGCGTGAAGCGCGCCGAGCGCGGCACGAGCGCCCACAGGGCGACGGCGGCGAGGAGCGTCGTGACGCTCAGCACCTCGGTGGCCAGCGGCCACCCGCCGAGCGCGGCGAGCGGGCCGGGCACGAGCCGGCCGACGGCGCCGCCCACCGCCGTGCCCGCGATGTAGGCGGCGTTGGCGCGGGCGTGCGCGCCGGGGTGCATCTCCTCGCGCAGGTAGGCGAGCGCGACGGCGGGCAGGCCGGCCAGCGCCACGCCGGCGAGGCCGCGCAGCACCAGCAGGCTGCCCCAGGTGGGGGCGAAGGCGCTCGCGAGCCCCAGCACGCCCGAGGCGAGCAGCGACCAGCGCATCACCTCGGCCCGCCCGAACCGGTCCGCGACGGGGCCGACCGCGAGCAGGGCGACCGCCATCGCCGCCGTCGTCACCGACAGCACCTGGGCCGACGCGCCCGCCGAGACCTCGTAGTGGGCGGCGACCTGCGGCAGCAGCGGCTGCACGTAGTAGAGCAGGGAGAAGTTCGCGAGCCCGCCCGCGGCAAGCCCCAGCAGGGTGCGGCGGTACGCCCGCGACCCGGGGCGGTGGCCCTCCAGGGGTGCGGTGGTGGGCGTCGACGTCGGAGCGGTCGGCGCGGGCGGGGCGGTGGTCACCGGTCCACGATGCGCCCGCCGTTCCGATGCGCCAAATGATCCTGACGCTGGTCGTGATGACAGAATCGCATCAGATTGCGGGACGTGAGTCACGGGAGGTGACGTGGACGAGCAGACCCTGCGGGTGTTCCTGTCGCTGTGCGAGACGGAGAGCACGCGCGACACGGCGGCGCTGCTGCGCGTGGACCAGTCGACGGTCTCGCGCACGCTCGCCCGGCTGGAGGCGGGGCTCGGCGTCGAGCTGTTCCGCCGGCACGGGCGCCGGATCGCGCTCAACCGGGCCGGCGTGAGCTTCCGCGGCGACGCCGCGCGGGTGCTCGACGAGATCGAGGTGGCGCGCCGGCACGTGCGCCAGGAGGCGCTCGGCGCGCGCACGGTGCGCCTCGGCTTCCTCCAGTCCGTGGCGCGGTGGCTGGTGCCGCGCGTCGTGACCGAGCTGCGTCGTGACGACCCGGACCGCCGCTTCGAGCTGCGCCAGGGGTTCGCGCAGGACCTGTTCGGCTGGCTCGACGACGACGTGCTCGACCTCGCGCTCGTCACGCCCCCGCCGCCCGCCCGCACCACGGGCTGGCGGCTGCTGCACGAGCAGGTGCTGTGCGTCGCCGTCCCGCCCGGGCACCGGCTGGCGGGGCGCACGGGCGTGGGCGTCGGCGAGCTGGCGGGGGAGCGGTTCGTCGCCTTCTCCCGCACGACCGAGCTGCGCGGCGTCGTCGAGGGCATGCTCGGCGCCGCCGGGGTCGAGGTGGAGGTCGCGTTCGAGTCCAGCGAGGTCGACACGATCCGCGGCCTCGTCGCCGCGGGGATGGGCGTGGCCGTGCTGCCCCGGCCCGAGCGGCCCGACGCCGCCGACCCGGTGTACGTGCCGCTGGAGCCGCGCACCACCCGGCGGCTCGGCATCGCCTGGGCCGACGGCGCTCGCCCGCCGGACGCTGTCACCGCCGTCTGACCGCCGCCGACGGCTACGCTGCCGTTGCCCGTCCTCGCGCCCCCGGAGGTGCCCGTGCTGCCGTCGCCCGACGAGCTGCGCACGTTGCAGCGCCGCACGCTGACCGTCGTCGTCGCGAGCCAGGTGCTCGGTGGCGCGGGGCTGGCGGCGGGCGTCACGGTCGGCGCGCTGCTCGCGCAGGACATGCTGGGCACGGACCGCCTCGCCGGGGTGCCCACGATGCTGTTCACGCTCGGTTCGGCGCTGGCGGCCTTCCTCGTCGGGCGGATCACCCAGCGCGCCGGCCGCCGCGTCGGCCTGGGGCTGGGCTTCGCGGCCGGCGGTCTGGGCGCGGTCGGCGTGGTCGTGGCGGCGGCCCTCGGCGCCGTCCCGCTGCTGCTGGTGTCGCTGTTCGTCTACGGTGCGGGCACGTCCACCAACCTCCAGGCCCGGTACGCCGGCACCGATCTCGCCGCACCGGACCGCCGCGCGACGGCGGCGAGCGTCGCGATGGTGTCCACGACGCTCGGTGCGGTGGCGGGGCCGAACCTCGTGGAGCCGCTGGGCGGGCTGGCGACGTCGCTGGGGCTGCCCGCGCTCGCCGGACCGTTCCTCCTCGCGGCCGTCGCGTTCCTCGCCGCCGGCGGCACGCTGTTCGCCTTCCTGCGGCCCGACCCGTTCCTCGTCGCCAAGGCGCTGGCGCGCGCGGGCGTCACCGAGCCCGCGGGGGCGGACGACGGGTCGCCGCGCCCCGCGCGGCGCGTGCCCGCCGGCGTCGTCGTGGGTGCCACGGTCATGGTGCTGACGCAGATCGCGATGGTCGCGATCATGACGATGACTCCCGTGCACATGCGCGGTCACGGCCACGACCTGAGCGACGTCGGCCTCGTCATCGGCATCCACGTGGCCGCGATGTTCCTGCCGTCGCTGGTCACGGGAGTGCTGGTCGACAAGGTCGGGCGGTTGCCGATGGCGGTCGCGTCGGGCGTGACCCTGCTGCTCGCGGGGATCACCGGAGCCGTGGCGCCGGGTGACTCGATGGCACTGCTCGTGCTGTCGCTCGCGCTGCTCGGGCTGGGGTGGAACTTCGGCCTCATCGCGGGCACGGCGCTCATCGTCGACGCGACGACGCCCGCCACCCGGGCCCGTACCCAGGGCACGGTCGACGTGCTCATCGCCCTCGCCGGAGCCGGCGGGGGTGCGATGTCAGGGGTCGTGATGGCCGGATCGAGCTACGCCACGCTGGCCCTCGGCGGCGGCGTCCTGTCGCTGCTGCTGATCCCGGTGCTGTTCCTCACGCGGAGGCCGTCGCGGGCGTCGGCGTGAGCGCGGAGAGCGAGCCGGCGAGGCCCGCGACGGCGCCCGGCACCGCGCGGTAGTACGCCCAGCGCCCGCGCTGCTCGCGCTCGAGCAGGCCCGCCTCGACGAGGATCTTGAGGTGGTGGCTGACGGTCGGCTGCGCCAGGCCGACCGGCTCGGTGAGGTCGCAGACGCACGCCTCGTGGCCCTCGTGGGCGGTCACGATCGACAGCAGCTGCACGCGCGTCGGGTCGGCGAGCGCCTTGAACGTGCGGGCGAGGTCGCGCGCCTCGGCGACGTCCACCGGGGGAGCGGCCGTGCCGCAGCAGCCGCCGTCGGTGGACACGGGCGTCAGCGGCAGGTCGATCGTCGTCATGCCTCCATCTTGCCACGCATCGAAGAATGTGGATACGTTGTCCCCGTTCAGTCATCGAAGTTCATCGATACGAGGGAGTGCGAGATGGTCGAGACGGTGCGGAGCGAGCTCCCGGTGGTCGTGATCGGCGCGGGCCCGGTGGGCCTGGCGGCGGCGGCGCACCTGCTGGAGCGCGGCCTCGAACCCCTGGTGCTGGAGTCCGGCGAGAGCGCCGGCGCGGCCGTCGCCTCGTGGGGGCACGTGCGGCTCTTCTCGCCGTGGCGGTACGACGTCGACGCCGCGGCCCGGCGGCTCCTGGAGCCCACCGGGTGGACCTCGCCCGACCCCGACGCCCTGCCGACCGGCGGCGAGCTCGTCGAGGGCTACCTCGCCCCGCTGGCCGCGACCCCGCAGATCGCGTCCCGGCTGCGCACCGGCACGCGCGTGCTCGCCGTCGCCCGGGACGGGGCGGACAAGACCCGCTCGCTCGGCCGTGAGCGCCGCGGCTACCGGGTGCGGACCGTGGACGCCACGGGCCGCGTCGCCGACGTCCTGGCCCGCGCCGTCGTCGACGCCTCCGGCACCTTCTCGACGTCGAACCCGCTCGGCGTCAGCGGCCTGCCCGCGGCCGGCGAGGCCGACGCCGCGCCGTTCGTCACCGGTCCGCTGCCCGACGTCCTGGGCGCCGACCGCGCCCGCTTCGCCGGGCGGCACGCGCTGGTCGTCGGGATGGGCCACTCCGCGGCGAACACCCTGCTGAGCCTCGTGGAGCTCTCCGAGTCCGAGCCCGGGACGACCGTCACGTGGGCGATCCGCGGCGGCTCCGCGCGCCGTCTGTTCGGCGGCGGCGCCGACGACGAGCTGCCCGCCCGCGGGCTCCTCGGCACCCGGCTGCGCGAGGCCGTCGACGCCGGCCGGTTGCGCCTGCTGACCCGGGTGTCGATCGAGCAGCTGGTCCCCGGGGCGGACGCCGTGCAGGTGCTCGGCACCGCCAAGGACGAGCCCCTGGCCCTCGAGGTGCACGCGATCGTCGACGCGACCGGCTTCCGGCCCGACCTGGGCATGCTGCGCGAGGTGCGCCTCGACCTCGACCCCGTCGTCGAGGCCCCGAGCGCGCTCGCGCCGCTCATCGACCCGAACCAGCACTCCTGCGGCACGGTGCCGCCGCACGGCGAGGCGGTGCTGCGCCACCCCGACGACGGGTTCTACCTCGTCGGCATGAAGTCGTACGGCCGGGCCCCGACGTTCCTCCTGGCCACCGGGTACGAGCAGGTGCGCTCCGTCGCCGCCGCGCTGGCCGGCGACCGGGCCGCCGCCGAGGCCGTCGAGCTGGACCTGCCCGCCACCGGCGTCTGCTCCAGCGACCTGGCGCTGGCGGCCGACGGCGAGTCGTCGGCCGGGTCGTGCTGCGGCACCGCCCCGGCGGAGCCGCAGCTCGTCACGCTGGGCGTCGGCGCGCCGGCCGGGGTCGGCTTCGCCTCCGGCGTCGTGCACGGCCGATCCGGCGACGGCGAGGACGCCTGACGGCGGCGGCGGGGTCAGTGGGCGACGGGGTCGACGCCGAGGGACGCGAGCAGCCCGAGCACCCGGCGCCGGATCTCGTCGCGGATGGGGCGGACGGCCTCGATGCCCTGGCCGGCGGGGTCGTCGAGCTCCCAGTCCTCGTACCGCTTGCCGGGGAAGATCGGGCAGGCGTCGCCGCAGCCCATGGTGATCACGACGTCGGACGCCTGGACGGCGTCGGTCGTGAGCACCTTGGGCTGCTCGGCGGTGATGTCGATGCCGGCCTCGGCCATGGCCTCGACGGCGACGGGGTTGATGCGGTCGGCGGGCATGGAGCCGGCCGATCGCACCTCGACGGCGCCGCCGGACAGGGCGCGCAGGTAGCCCGCGGCCATCTGGGAGCGGCCGGCGTTGTGCACGCAGACGAACAGGGCGGCCGGCCGGGCGTCGTCGTCGGGGAGGGTGGACATGCCCTCATATTGATCGACGTCGATGCGCGGCGCAAGGGCGCGGCGCACCGGGCTCAGGACTCCGGCTCCACCGGCCCGTCCTGGCCCACGGCGAGCTCGCCGCAGCTCGTCCCCTGCGCCGTGACGACCACGGGGTCGTCGGCACCGGCGCCCTCCGCGACCGTCGACGCCTCGCCGTTGGACGCCGCCAGCGCACCGTCGTCCAGGTCCACGAACGTGCGCTCGACGGTGAAGGAGCCGCCGTCGGCGGACGTCGCGTTCAGGCCGGCGAGGTGCAGCGCCCCGTCGACCTCGGTGCAGCCGACCCCCGTGCCCTGGCCCGTGAAGCCCTTGTCGAACGTGTAGGGTGCGCCCGCGAGGTTCTGCGTCGCGGCGAGGTCGCAGTCGGCGGCGGAGAACAGCAGCACCTCGCGGCCCGTGTCGACGAGCGCGATCGGCGCGGTGTCGTCGCCCGCCGCCACGACGTTCACGACGGCGGACGCGCGCTGCGGGCTTGCGGAGTCGACCGCGACCGAGAAGGTGGCGCCCGACGCCGTCGTGATCCCGAACCGGCGGTCGGCGCCCCCGGTGAGCCATGCGGTGTCGGCCTCGCCGTCGCCGTCCACGTCGACCGTCTCGTGCATGTCGGCGCCCTCAGGGGTGCCCTCGTCGGTCTCGGCGCAGCCCGCGGCGCCGGTCGTCGTGGGCGAGGCGGAGGGGTCGGGGGAGGCGTCCTGGGTCGCGGTCGCGGTGGGGGGCGGCGACGCGGCCGTCGCGCCGTCGCCGCCGTCGTCCCGCACGACCAGCCAGACGACGACGGCGACCACCACGACCGCGGCGAGCACGATCACCCGCCAGGTCCAGGGGTTGCGGGCGGGGGCGGGGTCGGGAGAGTCGCTCATGTTCCCCAGGCAAACACCGTCAGGCGGGGTCGTGCACCTCGTGAGCCCCGTGCAGGCGGGCGTGCAGGTCGCGCACCTCGTCGGCGAGCTCGGGCGCGGGCCCGCGCGTGGGGATCCCGGGCGCGACGTCGCCCACGGGCAGCGGGGTCACCGGCCCGGGTGCCACGCCCCACTCCTGGAGCCACGCGGTGAGCTGGGCCGTGCTGGTGGCGTACACGATGGGGCCGAGACCGACCCAGGCGTGCGCCGCGCTGCACATCGCGCAGTGCTCGCCCGACGTGTACGCGGTGGCGCCCGCCCGCTCCTCGGGCGTGAGGTGCGCGGCGGCCCAGCGGGCGATCTCGAACTCGGGATGGCGGGTCTGGTCGCCGCCCTGCACGCGGTTGCGGTCCTCGAACACGACGGCGCCGGTCGCGTCGACGAGCAGCGAGCCGAACGGCTCGTCGCCGTCGTCCAGCGCCTCGCGCGCGAGCTCCACGCAGCGGCGGAGGAACGGCAGGTCGGCGTCGGTCGTCGCGGACGGCTTCTGGTATCCCATGCGGCCCATCATGCCTCGCCGCGGGCGTCGCCGGCGGGCGGTGCGGGAGCGTCGTCGAACAGCGCCAGCTGGGCCTGGACGGCGGCGTCGACACGCGCGACGTCGTCGGTGGCGAGCAGGTCGAGCAGGGCGCCGCGCAGCAGGGCGAGGATCGCCGTGCGGCGGCGGGCGCCGGCCTCCGACTCCCGCTCGCCGGCGGGCTGGTGGGCCGCGAGCAGGGCGAGCCAGTCGTCCACCGTGCCGCGGGCGAAGCCGTGCCACGGCCCGTCGGCCGCGCCGAGCGACCGGGTGTAGGACTCGGCCCACAGCCGCAGGAGGGGCCGGTGCTCCGGGTCCGCCAGCCACTCCCACACGTGCCGGCCCGCGTCGGCGAGTCCCCGCCCGTCGCCCCGGCGGTCGAGGAGGGCGGTCTCGTCCTCGCGGGCCCGGGCGAGCACGGCCCGGAGCAGGCCCTCCTTGCTCCCGAACAGCAGGATCAGCACCCGCGGGCTCGACCCGACCGCCGCCGCGAGGGGGCGCAGCGAGAGGTCCGTCAGCCCGTGCTCCAGCGCGTACCGGTACGCCGCCTCGAGCAGCTCGGTGCGGCGGGGGGAGGGGGGTGGTGCCTGCCGCGTCATGGGGCTACCCTAGCGGACGAGTGAAACAGTCGTTTCAGTCCGGTGGCCGGTCGGTCGCCGGCCTGACGGAAGGAGGGGCCATGACCGGGACGGTCGTCCGGCATGCCGTCGTCGTCCGGCCCGCGGACCGGCCGGGTGACCTCGGGTGGATCGTGCAGACCCACGGCGAGGTGTACCACCGCCAGTTCGGCTGGGACGCGGACTTCGAGGTGCTCGTGGCCCGGATCGTGGCCGACTACGCGAGCGCCCACGACCCCGCGCGCGAGGCCGCGTGGATCGCTGAGGTGGACGGCCGGCGCGCGGGCTGCGTCCTCCTGGCGGCCGACCAGGAGGACGGCGTGGCGCGGCTGCGCATCCTGCTCGTCGTGCCGGAGGCGCGCGGCCACGGAGTCGGTGGCCGCCTCGTCCAGGAGTGCCTGCGATTCGCCCGGGAGGCCGGCTACCGGCGCGTCGTGCTGTGGACCAACGACGTGCTCGCGTCCGCCCGGCACCTCTACCAGGCGGCCGGGTTCGCGCTGGTCGACGAGCAGCCGCACCACAGCTTCGGGCACGACCTCGTCGGCCAGACCTGGGGGCTCGACCTCACCTGACCCGCCTCACGACCGCCGGCGCAGGGCGGGGTCGTCCTCGTTCGCCTCGAGCGCGGCGATGAGCGTGCGCGCGTCGTGCGGTCCGCGGTGCCGGTCGCCGTCGAGGAAGAACGTCGGCGTGCCTCGCGCACCGCTGGCCGCCGCGCTCGCCGCGTCGTCGCGGACGCGTGCGTGCAGGGCCTCGTCGGTCATGTCGTCGTCGAACCGCCCGAGGTCGAGGCCGATCTCGGCGGCGTGCTCGCGCAGGTCGTCGGGCTCCAGGCGGGACTGGTGCGTGAACAGCCGGTCGTGCATCTCCCAGAACTTCCCCTGCCGGTGCGCGGCCTCCGCCGCGACGGCGGCCAGGTAGGCGTGCGGGTGCACGTCCTCCAGCGGCAGGTGCCGCACGACGTACCGCACGCGGTCGCCGAAGTGCTCGCGCAGCTCGGCCCCCATCCCGGTCGCGCGGGCGCAGAACGGGCACTCGAAGTCGAGGTACTCGACGACGGTGTGCGCGGCGTCGGGGTCGCCCTTCGCGTGGTCGCGCTCGGGGTCGACGGCGGGGGTGAGGGTGACGGGCAGGTCGGCGCTCGCCTCGCCGTACCGCACGCGGGCGACGGTGAAGATCGCCCACCCCAGCAGGGTGGACAGCGCCATCGCGATGAGGATGCCGACCGTCGCGGCCTGCCCGGCGGGCGTGCCGTCGAACGCCAGGTCCACGACCAGCAGCGACACGGTGAACCCGATGCCGGACAGGGCCGCACCGCCGAGCACGCTGCCCGGGCCCACGCCGTCGGGCAGCCGGCCGAGACCCGCGCGGACGGCGCCCCAGGTGCCGAGCCCGATGCCCACGAGCTTGCCCACGACCAGCCCCGCCACGACGCCCCAGGTGATCACCGACCCGAGCGCCGCGCCGAGCGCGCCGCCCCGCAGGTCGATCCCCGCGTTGGCCAGCGCGAACAGCGGCACGACGACGAGGGACACGGGCCCGCGCAGCACGTCGTGCAGGCGGTGGTTGACCGAGATGGACCGGGCCAGGCCGACGCGGGCGTTGCGCGCCACGCTGGCGCTGGGCGACTGCCAGTAGTCGCGGAACAGGCTCTTGGCCTGGAGCACGTCGTCGCGGCGCGTCGCGACCGCCGGCACCAGCAGCC
Source organism: Isoptericola sp. NPDC056573 (assembly GCF_042793335.1). Lineage (NCBI taxonomy): Bacteria > Bacillati > Actinomycetota > Actinomycetes > Micrococcales > Promicromonosporaceae > Isoptericola > Isoptericola sp. NPDC056573. Next base: position 290,106 of record NZ_JBHTUY010000002.1, on the reverse strand, counting down.
CGGCGAGCATCCCCGCGATCGACGGGTGGATGCCCGCCTGCACGGTCGCGCCCCACAGCACCACGACGACGAGGACGTACGGCGAGCTGCGCCACTCCCGCATGCGGCCCAGCAGCCACAGGACGCCGAGCGCGGCGAGGGCCACGAGGAGCGGGGCGAGCCGCACGTCCTCGGAGTAGACGACGCCGATGATGCCGACGGCGAGGAAGTCGTCCACCACGGACAGCGTGAGCAGGAAGACGCGCAGCTGGCTCGACATCGCCGGCCCGACCAGGGCGAGCACGCCCAGCAGGAACGCCGTGTCCGTGCCGACGACGACGCCCCAGCCGTGCGGGTCGGCGTGCCCGGCGACGGCGAGGAAGACCAGGGCGGGGACGATGACGCCGAGCGTGCCCGCCACGAGGGGCACCAGGCGCTGGCTGCGCTGCCGCAGCGACCCGATTGCGAGCTCCTGGCGGACCTCGAGGCCGACGACGAAGAAGAACAGCACCATGAGGCCGTCGTTGACCCAGTGGTGCAGGTCCATGTCGAAGCGCAGGTCGCCGACGTCGACGTGGATCGGCAGCTCCCACAGGTGCTCGTACCAGCCCGACAGGGGCGAGTTCGCCCACACCAGGGCCAGCAGCGTCACGCCCACGAGCAGCAGCGCCGCACCGGACTCGGTGCGCAGCCGTTCGGCGAGCGCGCGTGCGGCCATGCGTGTGTCTCCCGTCCGTCGTGGATGCGGGTCCGCGAGGAGCCTATGACGCTCGCGGCCGTCGGTCGCGTGGACCGGCGCCGTGGCCCGCGCGGGGAGGAACAGCGCTCAGCCGGTCCGTGTTCCCAGCCACGGCGCCAGGACGTCCTCGCGCCCCAGCCAGCGCAGCCCGCCGTCCGCCACCTCGTCGCCGGTGGCCAGGGCCTCGCCGAAGGCGTCGAGGATGCGGTCGTGCACCCCGCGCGCGTCGCGCGGCTCGCCCGCCCCCACCACGAGGATGCGGGTGACGGGCGGGTGCCCGGCCGCGACCTCGTCCCACGTGCCGAGGTCGGCGACGCACAGGGCGCCGCCCGCGCCGTCCCACAGGCACGCGGAGTCGGGCCGGTTCGGCACGTGGAAGACGCCGCGGCTGCGGACCGGCCCGGTGCCGAGGTCCTCGACGTGGGCCAGCAGCCGCTCCGGGTGGAACGGCCGGTCGCTGCGCAGCAGGAGGCTCCAGCTCCGGTCGCGGGGGTCCTTGGCGCGCGTGCGGGCCCCGCGCGCGCCGAGGGGGTGGGCGCGGCGCTCGGCCGCGGCGGGCGCGTGCGAGCGGGCGGCGAGCGCGACCGGGTCGAGGTCGTGCAGGCCGTCGACGCGGTGGCTGTCGACCGCGCGCAGCCGGTCGACGAGGCCGCCGCCCGTGGCCGAGCCGCCGGTCGTGACGACCACGTCCACCTGTTCGAACTGGGCCGCGAGGGCCTCGCCGACGGGCCGCTGGTCGTCGTCGGTGAGCGCGAGCCCGCGCTCGTCGACCAGCTCGTCGCCGAGGAGGTCGGCCTCCAGGTCGTCGAGGTCGACGACGCCGACCGTCGCGGCGAGCCGCAGGTCCTCGAGCGCGCCTCCCGGCTCGGCCTGGGCGGCCAGGGCCCGGGCGACAGGGAGCGGCTCGGCGGTGACGGGCAGGGCGAGCACGAGGTGGGCCCAGCGGCCGTCGTCGGCGAGGCGGGCGAGCGCCGGCACGGCGTCCTCGCGCACGCTGCACGAGACGCACGCGTGCTCCAGCGCCACGGTCTCGTCCTCCAGGACGCCGGTCGCGTCGACGACGACGCGGCGCAGCGCCCCGTCGTCCGGGAGCAGGTCGTGCCGCACGACGACGACGTCGGGGGCGCCGAGCGTGAGGCTCGCGGCGGCGGCGTCACGCAGCACGGGGTCGACGGCGACGAGCACGCTCAGCGCGGGCGGGACGGGGGCGTGCGGGCGGTCGGGAATCACGGGCACCTCCGGCGGGTTGGGGATGACGGTACTTGAGAACAGTTCTCAAGTCTGTCACTCTAGCGCCCTGATGAGAACCGTTCTCATGAAGGAGGCATTGATGTCCGCCCGCTGCCAGGTGCTCGGCACCGTGCCGGGGTTCGGCCACGCGATCTCGCACTCGCACGTGCGGACCAAGCGCCGGTGGGACCCCAACGTCCAGAAGAAGCGCTACTGGGTGCCCTCGCTCGGCCGCACCGTCACGCTGCGGGTGAGCGCCCGGGGCATCAAGACCATCGACCGCGACGGCATCGACGTCGTGGTCGCCAGGATCCAGGCACGAGGAGAGAAGGTCTGATGGCAACCCGCACCGACCTGCGCCCGGTCGTCAAGCTCCGCTCGACGGCGGGCACGGGCTTCACGTACGTCACCCGCAAGAACCGTCGCAACGACCCCGACCGTGTCGTGCTGCGCAAGTACGACCCGGTCGTGCGCCGGCACGTCGACTTCCGCGAGGAGCGCTGATGGCCAAGACGTCGAAGATCGCCGCCGACGCGCGGCGCCGCGACGTCGTCGAGCGGTACGCCGCCCGGCGGGCCGACCTGAAGCGCGTCGTCGCGTCGCCGTCGTCCACGGCGGAGGAGCGGGCCACGGCCGTCATGGAGCTGCAGCGTCAGCCCCGCGACGCGAGCCGCACCCGCCTGCGCCACCGCGACGTCGTCGACGGCCGCCCCCGCGGCTACCTGCGCCGCTTCGGCCTGTCCCGCATCCGCCTGCGCGAGCTGGCGCTGCGGGGCGAGCTGCCCGGCGTCACCAAGTCCAGCTGGTAGAGGAGACACCACCATGAAGCAGAGCATCCACCCCACCTACGGCCCCGTCGTCTTCCGCGACACCAGCGCGGGCACCGCGTTCCTCACGCGCTCCACGCTGGCGGGGGACGCCGCCTCCGGGCCCGGCCGTCCCACCCGCACGATCGAGTGGGAGGACGGGAACACCTACCCGGTGGTCGACGTCGAGATCTCGAGCGCCAGCCACCCGTTCTGGACGGGGGCCGCGCGCGTCGTCGACACCGCGGGCCGCGTCGAGAAGTTCCGCCGCCGCTACGGGCAGGGCGCCCGATGAAGGTCCGCGCCTCGCTGCGGTCGCTGAAGCGGCTGCCGGGCGCCAAGGTCGTCCGCCGCCGCGGCAGGACGTTCGTCATCAACAAGCAGAACCCCCGGTTCAAGGCCCGCCAGGGCTGAACCGGGGGTTCCCCCGAGACCACCGATACCGACGAGAGGAGCGGCCGTGGCCGTCCCCAAGCGCAAGACCTCCCGCTCGCGCACCCGCAGCAGGCGGGCCCGCTGGAAGGCCGCACCGACGGCCCTCGTGCCCGTCACCACGTCCGACGGCGTGGTGCAGGTCCCGCCGCGGCTCGCGCGCGCCGTGCGCCGGGGAGTGCCGCTGGCCTGACAGGATCGTCCGGACGACCGCGAGAGAGAAGGTGGACGATGGCGATCACCCTGTGCGTGCTGCTGTGGGCAGCCGACGGCGAGGCCCAGGCGCTGGCGGACTACGAGACCCAGGTGCTGGCGCTCGTGCCGCGGCACGGTGGGCGGGTGCTGCACCGCGTGACCAACGTGGCGCACACGGACGACGCCGCGCACGGCGCCGTCCAGCCGACCGAGGTGCAGCTCATCGAGATGCCCGACGAGGAGGCGCTCGCGGACTTCATGGCGGACCCCGACCGCGAGGCGCGGCTCGACGTGCGCGACCGCGCGATCGCGCGGACCGAGATCCTGCGCGTGCGTCCGGTGGGATGAGCGCACCCGGGGCGGGGCTGGCCCGGCAGTCCGCGATCTACCGTGCGGGGGTGCTGGGCCGGCGCCCCTGCGTCCCGACGAGCTCCGCGGCCCTGGAGCGGGCCGCTCGCCGGGCCTCCAGCGCGCGGGCCTGGGCGTACGTGGCGGGCGGCGCGGGCGAGGGACGCACGATGCGGCGCAACCGGGAGGCGTTCGACCGGTGGGCGATCGTGCCGCGCATGGCCGCCGGGGCCGTGGAGCGGGACGCGTCGGTCGAGCTGTTCGGCACCCGGCACGCGAGCCCCCTGCTGCTCGCTCCGGTGGGGGCGGCGGCGCTGCTGGGCGCCGACGCCGACCTCGCCGTCGCGCGCGCGGCCGCCGCGACCGGCGTCCCGTACGTGCTGTCCAACCAGGCCTGCCACCCCATGGAGGCGTGCGCCGCCGAGATGGGCGACGCGGGGCGCTGGTTCCAGCTCTACTGGAGCACCGACGAGGACCTCGTCGACTCGCTGATCGCGCGGGCCGAGGCGGCGGGCGCCGGCGCGCTCGTCGTCACGCTCGACACGACCGTGCTCGGGTGGCGCCCCCAGGACCTCGACCTCGGCTCGCTGCCGTTCGCCCGCGGCCTCGGCATCGCGCAGTACACGAGCGACCCGCGCTTCTCCGAGCTGGTGCGCGAGCGGGTCGCGCGGGCCGCGGCGTCCGGGGCGCGCGAGGCGGTGCAGGTCACCGCCGGCGCGGTGCGCTCGCTGCTCGCCATGACGCGCGCCTACCCCGGGCGGTTCCGCGACAACCTGCGCTCGCCCGAGCCGCGCGCCGCCGTCGAGACGTTCCTCGACGTGTACTCCAACCCCGGCCTGTCGTGGGAGCACCTGGCCACGCTGCGCGACCGCACCCGGCTGCCGGTCGTGCTCAAGGGGATCCTGCACCCGGACGACGCGCGCCGGGCGTTCGACCTCGGCGTCGACGGGATCGTCGTGTCCAACCACGGCGGGCGGCAGGTGGACAACGCCGTCGCGTCGCTCGACGCGCTCGTCGCCGTGCGCGACGCCGTCGGCCCCGGCCCCACCGTGCTGCTCGACAGCGGGGTGCGGACCGGGGCCGACGTGCTGGTCGCCCTCGCCCTGGGGGCCGACGCCGTCCTGCTCGGGCGGCCGTACCTCTACGGGTACGCGGTGGCCGGGCAGGCCGGGGTCGAGGAGGTGATCCGCAACGTGCTCGCCGAGCTGGACCTCACGATGGCGCTCACCGGCGCGCGCGACGTCGCGGCCCTCACGCGGGACCTCGTGGTCCCGGCGAGCCCATGAGTCAGTCGGTCGTCACCTCGGCGACGACGCGCCCGGTGACCTCGTGGGCGCGGAGCTTGTCGAGGTACGCGGGGATCTCCTCGAAGGCGATCGTCGTGACCTGGGGCACGACGGCGCCCGACGCGAGCAGCTCGTAGACCTCGGCGACGTCGGCCTTGGTGCCGCCGTTCGAGCCGAGCACCCGCGCCTGCTTGAGGATGACGTCCATGGTGTCGAGCGTGAACTGGAGCCGGGCCATGCCGACCAGGACCACGGTGCCGTCCCGGCGGATCGCCTTGACCGCGTTCGTCGTCGTGGTGCCGAAGCCCGCGTAGTCGACGACGAGGTCGAAGTCCTGGCCCGCCCACTCGGCGGCGTCCTTGACGACGCCCTCCGCGCCGATCGCCCGGGCCTGCTCCCACAGGGCCTCGTTGGGCTCCGCGACGTGCAGCTCCGCGCCGCGGACGACGGCCACCTGGGCGCCGATCTGACCGAGCCCGCCCAGCCCGATGACGCCGACCTTCTGGCCGGCCTCCAGGGCGCCGATCGTCGTGATCGCGTGGTAGGCGGTCATGCCGGCGTCGGTGCCGAGGGCGGCGAGCCCGAAGGAGAGGTCGTCGGGCATGCGGACCAGGTCGCCCGCGGCGACGCGGTGCTTCGGGGCGAAGCCGCCGTCGCGGCCGTAGCCGGGGGAGACGCCCGAGTCGCCGGTCGGGCAGACGCCGACGCGGTCCCCGACGGCCCAGTCCGTGACGCCCTCGCCGACCGCGGACACGACGCCCGCGATCTCGTGGCCCATCGTGATCGGGCGGTTCGGGATGATCGCGAGCCAGGTCTCGTCGTCGAGCACGCCGACGTCGGAGTGGCACAGCCCGGCGACGCGGACGTCGAGGACCACCTCACCGGGACCGGGGGTGGGCTCGGCGATCTCCCGCAGCTCGAGCGGCTCGTGCGTGGTGGTGAACTGCCAGGCCTTCATGGTCTCCCTCGCTCCCGGTACGGACGCTTGTGAATGTCTTCACAATACAGCATCCAGGCCCCGGAGGAGGCCGCACGCGGCGGGGACGGGCTCGACGATCGTGACGGCGACGGTCTCGCGCAGGCGTCGCGCGGTCTCGCTGAGCGGCCCGCCGGCCACGATCACCGCCTCCGCCCCGCGACGCTCGGCCGCCCGGACCGCGTCGAGGAGCTGGCGGTACTGCTCCTCGGGGTCGGCGGCGAGCTCGAGCGGACCGTCGCGGGTGAGCTCCACGCCGGTGAACCCCGCGGAGCAGCCGTGCGCGGCGACGAGGTCGCCGAGCGCGCCGGCCAGCCGGTCCGTCGTCGTCACCATGCCGAAGCGGCGCCCGCCCGCCGCGGCGGCGAGCACCGACGCCTGCCCGATGCCCACCACGGGGACGTCGAGCTCGGCCGCGAGCGCGGCCCGGCCCGGGTCGCCGATCGCGGCGACGACGACGGCGTCGGGCCGGTCGCGCGCGACCACCTCGCGCACCACGTCGAGCACGGCGGCCTCGGCCGCGACGAGCGCGTCGGGCTCGACGATCATGGCGGGGCCGTGCGCCGCCGTGACCTCGACGACGTCGGCCCCGACCGCCGCGAGCTCCGCCCGGGCGAGGTCGGCCATCATCGTCGTGGTGCGTCGGTTGGTGTTCGGGTTGACGAGCGCCACGAGCGGGCGGCGGTCACGGGGTCTTGTGGTCGACGTCGGCATCGGCGGTCTCCTCCTCTTCCATGGGCTTGCCGAAGGTCTCCGGCGGGAACTGGACCACGACGGCGAGCACCACGAACAGCGCGGCGAGCACGCCGAACATCCCGACGATGCCGTACCGGTCGAAGACTGCGCCGCTGACCAGCGGGAACAGCCCGCCCGACAGCGAGCCGGCCGCGAGGATGATCGACGTGCCGAAGCCGCGCACGCGCGTCGGGTAGAGCTCGGGGGCGAACAGCCAGATCGTCGTGTTGAGCACGATGATCGCGAAGTTGAACGCGACGCCGAACAGCAGCACGAAGACGATGTCCTCCCCGAGCAGCGCGATGGCGAGCCCGGAGCCGCAGCCGATGACGGCGGCAGCCGTGAGCACCTTCTTGCGCGCGAGGCGCCTGGCGAGGAACGCCGCGGTGGCGGCGCCGAGCAGCGACCCGCTCTGCATGAGGAGCGTGAACCACAGGCTCTGGTTGAGCGCGTAGCCGGTGGCGACCAGGACGGTCGGCATGAGGGTGAGCATCGAGATCTGCGCCGCGTACGACATGGCGACGGCGACGACCAGCAGCACCGTGCGCCGGCGGTACGGGGCGCGGAACACCATCCGCCAGGCGCCGCGCGACGTCGGGGCGAGGGCGGCGGCCTGCACGGCGGGCTCGACGAGGAACTCCTCGGTCTCGACGCGCCCCGCGAGCCGGCCGCGGGCCATGCGGGTGAGCACCTCGTTGGCCTCCCGCAGCCGACCGGTGGCGGCGAGGTAGCGGGGCGTCTCGGGCACGTAGCGGCGGAACCACAGCACCAGCAGGGCCGGCAGGAAGAGCAGGCCGAACACCCAGCGCCACTTGTCGGGGCCGTCGAAGACGGTGAAGACGAGCACGCCGAACGCGGGGGCGAGCATGTTGCCGAGGCCGCCGGCGGTGACGTTGATGAGCCCGACGGCGGTGCCGCGGTGCCGGGCGGAGAAGAACTCGGCCATCATGATGACGGCCACGGCGATCTCGCCGCCGAGCCCGAAGCCGACGATGAACCGGCCGATCGCGAGCACGGCGTAGCTCGGCGCCAGCGCGCAGAGCAGCGAGCCGAGCGCGAAGACGATCAGGTTGATCGTCAGCATGTTGCGGCGGCCGAACCGGTCGACGATGAGGCCGGTCGCGATGCGTCCCAGCGCCGTCGCCGTGAACGTCATCGTGTTGAGGAAGCCGATCTCGGCGCCGCCGAGCCCCCAGCTCTCCTGCAGCACGGGGCCGGTGATGCCCACCGCGTTCTGCTCGAGCGCGTCGAAGAAGACGCCGAGCAGGATCATCACCACGATCTGCCGGTGCGCGGCGGTCACGCCGATCCGCTGGTAGGTGTTCTCGATCTGGTCCGGGATCGAGGTGGTCGGGGCCTCGCCCCGGGGTGCTGTCGTCGCCATGGTGCGTGTTCTCCTCGTCGAGAAACGTGGGCCGAGCGGTGACTTTCATGGAATGGAAGACGTCTTCCGCTGAACGCGGTATACCAAAGTTAGAGAGGTTGTCAGCGGGTGTCAACGGCGCCGCCGGGCCGGGGGTTTCAGGCCAGCAGGTCGGCCACGGCCTCCACGGTGCGCGGCACCCACCACGCCCAGTCGTGGCCGCCGGTCACGACCTGGGACGACACGTCCGCCCCGCGCAGCACCAGCGCGCGGGCCAGCTCCTCGGACGCGGCGGGCCCCTCGTACCGGCCCGCCTGCAGGCGCAGCCGCACCCGCGGCGCGACGCGCGCGAGCGGCTCCACGAGCGCCCCGGCCGGGTAGCGCCACAGCGACGGCGACTGCGCGACGGCGGCCCCGACGGCATCGGGGAAGCGTGCCGCGGCGAACAGCGCGGACAGCCCGCCGAAGCTGGAGCCGGCGACGACGACACGACGCGGGTCGGCCTCGATCCCGCGCCCGCCCACGCCCTCGCGTCGCACCCGCGGCACCAGCACCTCGCCCACCCAGCGGGCGACGCCGCCGGGCACGCCCAGCACCCCCGCCCGGTCGGGGCCGGACGCGACCAGGACGACGGCGACGGGCGGCAGCACCCCGGCGGCGACGGCGTCCGCGAGCACGCGCGCGGTGCCGAGCCGCTCCGCGTGCGCCTCGCCGTCGAGCAGCACGAGCAGCGGCAGCGGCTCCCCGGCGGGTCGCTCGGGCGCCCACCACCAGGCGCGCGGCTCGTCGTCGCGGGTCTCGGTCTCATGGCCGGCCAGGCGCGGCGGGACGGCGTCGGTGTCGCCGAATCCGGCCAGCCAGGGCCGCTCGCCGGCGCCCGGCAGCCACAGGGCCGAGCTCGCCAGGCCGCGGCCCGCGCCGTGACCGTGCGGGTTCAGCGGGTCGGCGCGGCCCGGGGCGCCTGGGTCGCGCAGGCCGTGGGTCCACCAGCCGGGCTCCTGGCGTCCGTCGTGGCCGCCGTCGTGCACCAGGAAGCGGTAGCTCGCCTCCCAGTCGTCCGGGACGTCGAACGTGCCCTGCCACCAGCCGTCCGGCCGCGGCGAGAGGTCGCAGGCCTCGGGGCGCTGCGGCTGCCACCAGCCGCTCGCGGCCAGCGCCACCGCCTGCGCCCTGGGGGCGTGCAGCCGGAACGTCACGTGCGCGCGCCCGCCCGGGCGCAGCACGACGTCCGGGCTGCGGCGGTCCGGCGGGGCTGGCAGCGGCGGCTCCGGCGCGCGGAGCACCTCGACCGTCGTCCGCGCGCCGGGCCGGGGGAGCGGCGTCCAGCCGTCCCAGCCCGTCACACCGGCACCACCAGCGGCAGCCCGGACACCGGGTGGTCGAGCACGCACACCTTCTGCCCGTACACCTCGGCGACGCGCTCCTCGGTGATCACGGCGCGCGGGTCGCCGTCCGCCACCAGGCGGCCGCCGTGGAACACGGCGACGCGGTCGGCGTACCGGGCGGCGAGGGTGAGGTCGTGCAGGACGACGACGACGCACGCGCCCGCGTCGGCGAGCCGACGCGACGTGCGCATCACCGCCTCCTGGTGGCGCAGGTCGAGGGCCGCGGTCGGCTCGTCGAGCAGCACCAGCGGCGTCTCCTGCGCCAGCACGCGCGCGAAGACGGTGCGCGCCAGCTCGCCGCCCGACAGCGTGGTGGCGTCGCGGCCGGCCAGCGGCTCCAGGTCGGCGTCGGCCAGGGCGGAGTCGACCACGGGCTCGTCACGGTCGGACGCGCGGTGCGGGATGCGGCCCATCGCGACGATCTCGCGGACGCTGAACGAGAACCGCACGTCGTGCTGCTGCACCATGACCGACCGCTCCCGGGCGAGGTCCGCGGCCCGCCAGTCCTGCGGCGCGCGGCCCGCGACGAGCAGCCGGCCCGACGTCGGCGCCCGGTCGCCGGACACGAGGCCGAGCATCGTGGACTTGCCCGCCCCGTTGGGCCCGACGAGCGCCACGACGCTGCCGCCGTGCAGCTCCAGGGACACGTCGTCGAGCAGGGTGTGCTCCCCGACGCGGAACCCCACGCCCTGCGCCTGGACGACGGGCGCCTGGACGACGGGCGCCTGGACGACCGGTGCGCTCATGCCCCGGCCCCCGGCCGCTCGCGCAGCACGAGCCACAGGAAGAACGGCGCGCCGAGGGCGGACGTGAACAGCCCGATCGGCACCTCCGACGGCGGCGCGACGGTCCGCGCGGCGGTGTCGGCGAGCACGATGAGCAGGCCGCCCACCAGCGCGGACATCGGGATCAGCGCGCGGTGCGCGGGCCCGAACGCCATCCGCACGATGTGCGGCACGACCAGCCCGACGAACCCGATGATCCCCGCGAACGCCACGGTGACGGCGGTGAGCAGCGCGGTCACGACGACCAGCACCGCCCGCGCCCGCGTCACGTCGAGCCCCAGGTGCCGGGCCTGTCGCTCGCCGAGGGTCAGCATGTCGAGGCGGCGGTGCATGGCGACCAGCACCGCGACGCCGGCGGCCACCACCACGGCCCCGATCGCGAGCTCCGTCCAGTCCACGGAGGCGAGCGAGCCCATCTGCCAGAAGACGATGTCGCGGAGCTGGTCGTCGTCGGCCATGAAGGTGCAGAAGCCGGTGATCGATGCGCACGCGGCGCCGACCGCGATGCCCACCAGCAGCAGCCGGGACGTGCCGGTGCCGCGGCCGGGCCGGGCGAGCGCATAGATGAGGCCGGTGGCGAGCAGGCCGCCGGCGAACGCCGCCGCGGGCACCGCCCACGCGGAGCCGCCCGCCGCGGGCAGCGCGACGATCGCGAGCACCGCCCCGGCGGACGCGCCGCCGCTCACGCCGATGACGCCCGGGTCGGCGAGCGGGTTGTTGAACAGGCTCTGCAGCGCCGCGCCCGACGCCGCCAGCGCCGCACCGGCCAGCGCGCCGAAGAGCACGCGCGGCATGCGCAGGTCCATGACGACGGTCGTGGCGAGGCGCTCGCCGCCGTCGCCCGCGCCGAACAGCTCGTGGGCGACGACGGCGACGACGTCGCGGGGCGCGAGCGCGATCGGGCCGACGCCGATCGACAGCACGACGGCGGCGAGCAGCAGCACGCCTCCGACGGCCACGCCGGCGGCGAGAGGTGCGCGGCGGACGGACCCGGTGCGGAGGCTCACTCCGCCGTCTCGGCGAGCGCCCGCGCGAGGGCGAGGGCGCCGGCGCCGGAGGCGGGCCCGCTCACCTTGATCTGGTCGTCCGGCATGACGATCACGCGGTCCGCCTGGCCGGCGGGGGTGTCGAGCAGGGTCGGGAAGGCGGCGGCGAAGCCCTCGAGCCCGCCCCACTCCTCGAGGTCGGCGGTGCCCAGCAGGATGACGTCGGGGTCGGTGCCGAGCAGGCCCTCGTCGCTGTAGTCGCGCGAGAAGCCGCGCAGCTTCGCCTCGACGCCCACGCTGGTCACGCCGAGCGCCTCGGCGACGTCGGCCCCGGCGGTGCCCGTGCCGACGACGGCGTTCGCGCCGCCCGCGCCGGACGACGTCACCTGGAGCACGCGCAGGTCGCCGAGCCCGGACGCGGTCTCGGACGCCTCGGAGAGCTGCGCGTCGACGTCCGCGGCGAGCTCCTCGCCCGCCTCGTCGACGCCGAGGTAGGACGCGACGGCGCGGATCTTGTCGCCGGTGCTCTGCTGGTCGTCCACGACGACGGCATCGACCCCGGCCTTGCGGAACTGGGCCGCGACGTCGCCGTGGCGGGCGGTGTTGTTGCCGATGAACAGCGTGCCGCCCACCGAGAGCAGGCCCTCGGTGCCGGTCTCCTGGCTGAACTCGTACTGCTCGGGCGCGGCGAGGGAGATCTCGGACGCGCTGTTGGTCGGGGCCGCGTACACGAGGTCGGCGAGGCCGAGGCCGCCGAGGATCTCCGCGACGTCGTCGCCGCCCACGATGATCCTGCTCGCGTCGGTCACGGTGACCTCCGTGCCGGTGCCGTCCACCACGTCGACGGGCAGCGCGGGCTCGGCCTCGACCGACGGCACGTCCGACCCGGCGGCGAAGGTCCAGCCGTCGGGCAGGTTCTCCGGTGCCGCGACGTCGGTGGCGGCACCGGAGGCGGAGGTGTCGGGCGCGTTCCCGGGGGTGTCGGCGTCGGCGGGCGAGCAGGCGGCGAGACCGAGAGCCAGCGCGGCGACGGCGAGGGAGGGAGCGAGACGGGACCGGGTGCGCACGGGGGCTCCTGGTGGACGGGCCGGGCGAGAACCCGGCAGCGACTAAGGCAAGGCAACCCTAAACAGTTGCCCGATGGTCGCGTAAGCCTCCGACGAGTGGGGTCGTTCACACCCCGGTGTCAGATCGGCGGAACCGGGTCACGCCGTCGCGGGCATGTCCCGCCCCGAGATGAGGAGCTCCTCCGGGAAGCAGTAGCCCCAGTACTCTCCGGGCTCGAGGGACCGCATCACGGGGTGCGCGCTGGCGTGGAAGTGCGCCGTCGCGTGCTTCGACGGCGACGAGTCGCAGCAGCCCACGTGCCCGCACTCCAGGCAGGCCCGCAGGTGCACCCACGTGCCGCCGGCGGCCACGCACTCGGGGCACTCGCCGGTGGTCTCGGGCGGGACGGGGGCGATCTGGTCGAGGTGCTCGCACGTGGTCGTCATGTCGCGTCCCTCTCGTCGGGTGTCGCCGTGGGGCGGCGTACGCCGCGACTGCGAGTCTAGGGAGACCTCCGGACGACGGTGACGTCCGGCGCGCTGCGCTCCGGGCAACCGGCTAGCGTGTCGACATGCCCGCAGGCACTCCGCTCCCGAGCGGTTCCGACGACGCCCGCGAACGCACGGCCGTCATCGTGGAGGACGATCCGGACATCCGCGAGCTGCTCGACGCGGTGCTCACCCAGGCCGGGTTCGCCACGTACACGGCCGCCGCCGGCCGTCCGGGCGTGGAGCTGGTCCACCAGGTCGACCCGCTGGTCACGACGCTCGACGTGAGCCTGCCCGACATCGACGGCTTCGAGGTCTGCCGGCGCATCCGGGCCGTCTCGGACACCTACGTGGTCATGCTGACGGCGCGCACCGACGAGATCGACGCCCTCATGGGCCTGGACGCCGGCGCCGACGACTATCAGACCAAGCCGTTCCGCCCGCGCGAGCTGCGGGCGCGGATCGAGGCGATGCTCCGCCGCCCTCGTCGTGCCGAGCCTCCGGCCGCGACGCCGCCGGTGGTGCCGGGACCCGACCTCGGGCACGACGCCGCGACGGTCGTCGCGGGCGGCCTCGTCGTCGACGTCCCGGGGCGCGTCGTCGACGTCGACGGTGCGGAGGTCCCCCTCACGCGCAGCGAGTTCGACCTCCTGGCCGCGCTCGCCGGCGCCCCGGGCCGGGTGCTCGCCAAGGACGCGCTCGTGCGTGTCCTGTGGGGCGACGCGTACGACGTCGGGACCCCGGTGACGGACGCCGACCGGCGCAGCGTCGAGGTCCACCTCGCCAACCTGCGCCGCAAGCTCGGCGACGACCCGGCCGCACCACGGTGGATCCGCACCGTGCGTGGCGTCGGCTACCGGTTCGACCACCGTCCCTGAGCGAGGGTCGACACGACGAGCAGCGTCGCGGACCGCGACTGTGCGGACACGTCGTCCAGGTGGCGACGCGCGCCCGGCACACCGTCGTGTGCCAGCGCCTCCAGGGCTCGGTCGGCCGCGCCCGCGAGGCCCTCGACGCCCAGCATGGTCGAGGTGCAGCCGAAGGAGAGCAGGGCGTCCCGGACCGCCTCGTGGTCGCCGCGGTGCAGGGCCCGGTCCAGCGCGCCGACCCGCCCCGCCAGGAGCCCGACCCACGACGCCGCGAACCGGGCCACGGCGGCACGGTCGCCGTCCAGCTCGTCGGCGAGGGAGGACCAGGCGGCGTCGAGGGCGGCGGCCTCCGAGGGGTCGGGGGGTACGGGCGCGCTCACGCCCGCAGCCCGTGGTGGCGGCGCAGCAGCCGGCGCACCATGACCACCGTCTGCAGCACGGTGATCACGCCGAGGACCGGCCAGCCGACCGCGAGCGCGGCGGACTGCGCCGCCGTCGGGAGGAGCGTCCACGCCCACACGACACCGGCGAGCGCGACGGCCGCGACGACGAGCGGGGTGAGGTACGCCCAGCCGGCGCCGCGCTCGGCCTTGGCCTGCGCCGCCCAGTTGTCCGTGCGGGACCTCGACAGGAACTTCGACCAGGCGCGGACGAAGTGCCCGATGCGGATCCACATGTACAGCTCGGCGGGCACGAGCGTGGCGGCGAACAGGACGTCGCGCCACGTGCGGTCGCGCATGGTCAGCGCGATGCGCACGTTGAGCGCGACGGCGACGACCGGCGGCACCAGCCAGACGGGGGAGAACTCGAAGGCGCCGATGCTCAGCGCGCCGGCGAGGAGCAGGCCGAACAGCAGGCGCGTGGCGGCGTTGACGACCATGCCGATGTTCTCCGTCCAGCGCAGCCGCAGGTTCGGGTGGAACGGCTGGCCGCGCGTGTCGCCGCGCTGTCCGGGCCACATGAGGTCGATCGCGCCGTAGTTCCACTTGACCTGCTGGCCGTCGAGCGCCCGCAGGGTGGTCATGCCACCCACCACGGCACGTGCCGTGGCGCTGATCTTCGTGGAGTACCCGAGCGACTTGATCTGCAGGCTCAGCAGCGAGTCCTCGACCTCCGAGTCGCTCACCCAGGGCGCGCGCTGGTGGTGGGCCAGCATGACGTCCTCGAGCGCCGACATGCGGAACAGCGAGGCCTGCCCGCCGAGGACGGCCATGTTCCGGCCGCGCAGCAGGTTCTGCATGGTGAAGGCCGCGAACTGCGCGCGCTGACCGGTGAGCAGGAAGCGGGCGAAGGGGCCCCGGGGGGTGGTGTCGACCGTGTAGATCGCGGAGATGCCGCCGATGCGCGGGTCCGCCTCCATCTCGGCCTCGAGCTGCTCGAGGGCGGTCTTCGCCAGGACGGTGTCGCCGTCCACGCCGAGCAGGTAGTCGGCGCCGCGCACGAGTCGGTAGCCGTAGTTGAGGGCGCCGACCTTCTTGTCGGGCACCTGCCCCATGTCGTGCACGTAGACGCGGGTCGTCTGCTCGCGGCCCCGCCGCACGACCGTGTGCTCGCCGGCCAGCCGGGACGCCTTCCGGAACGTCTTGTCCGTCGTGTTGTTCACGACGACGTGGATCACGTCGGGCAGGCGCGTCTGGCGGAGCAGCCCCTTGAGGACGGCCTTGATCGTGGTCCCCTCGTTGTACGCGGGGACGACCGCGCCGATGGTGGCCCGCCGCGGGGCCTCGGCGACGACGAGCTCGGACGGCGTGAACTCGTACCGGTCGAGCTCGGTGCCGAGCGCGAGGGGCAGATCGAGCACGGGCGACGTGCCGGGCTCGGTGAGGGTGGCGGTCATGGCGGGCTCCGTCGTGTTCCGGGATCGAGGTCGTTCGAGATTCAACGACCGCCATCCTCCGGACCGAACCCGCGTGGACCGTCGGGGTCGCCGCAAGGAATCCTCAGGATCGGCTCAGGATCGCGCGACGAGGTCCGCGCGGGCCGTGCGCACCAGCTCCGCGAGCGCGTCCGCGCCGCCCGCCGCCCGGCCCTCGGCGACCTCCAGGACGATCGTGTCGCCGTCGAGCTCGACCGGGCGGTCGAGCAGCTCGCGACGGACGTCCGACACCCAGCCGGCGTCGTCGACGCCGTCGGGGAGCACCACCAGCACCTCGTCACGCGCGGCCCGGTCCGACCCGGCCGCGCCCCCGGCGGGGAGCAGCCTCAGCACGACGTCCGCCAGGTGCGCCCACGCCTGCTCACGCCCCTCGGGGCCGAACGCGTCCCGGACGGCGGCGCCGTCCCGGCAGCGCAGGGCCACCACGCGCACCGGTGTGACCGCCGGCCTGCCCCCCGGGTCGGTGACGGTCCGGCCGAGGTGCGCCAGCGTCCGCGTGCCGAGCACCGGGTCGAAGCGGACGGCCGCCGCCACGGTGGTCTCGCGGGTGCGGAGCGCCATCATCGCGAACGCGCCCACGAGGACGAGGACGAGGTTGACGAGCGTGGTGGTCGTGGTCGGGAACCAGCGCTCGAAGGTGGGGGACGTGGGGCCCCCCGCCGCGAACACCACCGCCCGGGCCGCGTAGAACGCGCTCGCGACGGCGCAGGTGAACCCCAGCGCCGCGGCCTCCGGCGCCCGGCGTGCCGCGGGACCGGCACGGCCGAGGAGCTCGACCGCGGCGAGCATCGACCACGCCGCCACCCCGAGCAGGTAGGCGATGCCGCCCGCCCACGCGCCCCCGTCCGGCCCGTCGACGAGGGCGGCGAGCGCGACGACGACGGCCGACGTCGCGACGACCCAGAGCAGCGAGCGGCGGCCCGCCCGGGCACGCGCCCCCGCCCAGATCGCGCCGAGGGACAGGACGAAGGCGCCGTTGCCGAGGCCGGTGGCCCACCAGGTGGCGGAGGACGCACCGCCCGCCAGGTAGGCGAAGGTCGTGACGATCGCGGCGAGGAAGGTGAGGGTCCAGCACCGGTCGACGACGTCGGTGCGCGTCCGCCGGACCACGCCCACGACGTAGAGCGTGGACACCACCAGCAGGACCACCGGCGTGACCACCAGCAGGGTCGTCTCGTCCAGCCCGCTCATCCCGCGCCTCCCGCCGTGCCGGTCGGGCGGCCCGTGGCGGCCGGGAGCCGGACCGCGACCGTCGTGCCGACCCCGGGCTCGCTCGTCAGGCCGATCGTCCCGCCGTGCGCCTCGACCACCTGACGGCAGATGTGCAGGCCGAGGCCGGTGCCGTGTCGGGTGCCCTGCCGCACGGCGGGCGCGCGGTAGAAGCGGGCGAAGACGCGTTCGACGTCGTCGGGTGCGATGCCGACGCCCTCGTCCCGGACCTCGAGGACGACGGTCGCCCCGTCGTTGTCGACCGCGGCCGACACGGCGCCGCCCGCGTCGGAGTACTTCACGGCGTTCGACAGCACGTTGTCCACCACCTGGCGCAGCATCGCCGCGTCGCCCCGCACGCGCGCGCCGCCCGCAGGGCCGCGGTGCACCACCACCCGCAGGCCGGCGCTCGCGGCGAGGGGACCGATGGTGGTGACGGCCTCGTCGACCACGGCGGCGAGGTCCACCTCCTCGCGTGCTGGGTCCAGCTCACCGCCGCGCGTCGCGGCGGCCGTCAGCAGACCGTTCACGAGAGCGAGGAGCCGGTCGGCGTTGCGTGCCGCCACGTCGACGTGGCGCACGACCTCCGGGAGCGCCCCCGGGACGTCCGCGGCGAGCTCGAGATGGCCGACGATCGAGGTCAGCGGCGTCCGCAGCTCGTGCGACGCGGCGGCGACGAAGTCCTCCTTGAGCTCGAGCGCGCTGACCTGCTCGGTGAGGTCCTCGAACGTGACGACGGCGAGCCGTCCGCCGGTGCCCGGGTCGGCCCGTGCCAGCTGCACGACGGACGTGCGCAGCGCCCGGCGTCCGGTGGGCAGCGGCCACCAGGCCACGTCGCCGGTCAGCGAGTCGCCGGACACGGCGCGCTCGACCGGCCCGGCCGCGGACCAGGAGCCGTCCAGCGCGGTGGGCCGCAGGTCGGGCAGGTCCTGGACGTGGAGGCCGGGACGGAGCATGCCGTCCGTGGCGTCGACGGCCAGGCGGTTCACGAGCACGATGCGGCCGTCGGCGTCGAGCAGGAGGATGCCCACCCCCGCGGTGCCCACCACGGCCTCCAGCAGGCGCCGCTCGGCGCCGAGCTCCGCGGCGGCCCGACGCAGCTGCGCGCCCTGGCGTCGCAGCAGGAGGTTGCGGGCGTCGGACCGGCGCTGGATGGCGCCCACGGACAGGGCGACGGCGGAGAGGACCACGGGCACGAGCGCGACCCTGGCGAGCTGGCTCGACGTCGTGACCGTGCCCGTCGCGACGGTGGGCAACCAGGTGACGGCGAACGCCCCCGCGACGGCGAGCCCGACGCCGACCCGGCCCTGCCGCTGGGCGAGCCACAGCACGGGGAAGACGGCCAGGAGGGACACGGGCGCGTCGGCGGAGACGAGCAGGGCGGTGGCCGTCAGGTCCAGCAGCGGCACCGCGATCTCGGCCCGACGGCCGAGTCGGTGCCACGGGACGAGGAGCGTCGCCGCCAGCGCCACGACCAGGACCACCACGCCGGCGACGTACCAGCCCTCGGTCACGGTGGAGCGGTCGTAGACGGTGAGCCCGACCGTCGCGAGGGCGGCCGTCGCCAGGAACGGGAGGTGGACGACGAGCACACCGGACCGCCGGACGGGCAGCGGCTCCGCGCGACGTGCCTCGGCGTCAGCTCGCATCCGTCGACAGTAGCGACGGCGCCTGCGTGCCGCGCGACGCGGCGCACGGCCCTACGCTGACCGCATGTCCGAACCTGCCGTCGGCAGCCCCGTGATCCTGCTCGTCGCCGACGCCCACGCGCCGCAGGTGGAGGAGGAGTTCCGGGCCCGCTACGACCGCGACTACCGCGTCGAGCTCGTGCGCACCGCCGACGCCGCCATGGACCGGCTGCGCGACCTCGTGTCCGCGCGGGAACCGGTCGCGATGATCGCGGCGGAGCGTCGGCTCCCCGACGCCGCCGGCATCGAGCTGCTGCACCAGGTGCCGGCCGTCGTGTCCACGGCGCGGCGGGTTGCGCTGATCCCGGGCGACGAGTTCTCCGGCGCGCTCGACGAGATGCGGGCCGCGCTGCTGCGCCGCGACATGGACACGTTCGTCGGCATCCCGCGCGGCGCGCGCGACGAGGAGTTCCACACGGCGCTGGTGGAGCTGCTGTCGGAGTGGGGATGGTCGGTGGACCGGCCCACCGTGACGTCCACCGAGATCGTCGCGGCCCCCGGCGATCGCGACGCGGCCGCCGTCCGCGACCTGCTCGAGCGGCTCGGCGTCCCGAACCGTGTGCTCGGGCCGGACGACGCCGCGGCGCGCGAGATCCTCGCGGAGGCCGGTCCGGGCGCCGTCCTGCCCGTGGTCCGCACGTTCGCCGGCCGGGTGCTGTCGGGGGCGACGGCGTCCGCCGTCGCGGAGGCGATGTACGGCGGCTACGACTCCATCCCGCCGGGCGAGATCGCGGACGTGGCCGTGGTCGGCGCGGGGCCCGCGGGGCTGGCGGCCGCGGTGTACGCGGCGTCCGAGGGCCTGTCGACCGTGGTGCTGGAGCGCGACGCGATCGGCGGGCAGGCCGGGTCGAGCTCGATGATCCGCAACTACCTCGGCTTCCCGCGCGGCATCTCCGGGATGCGCCTGGCGTTGCGCTCGCGCATCCAGGCGGGGCGGTTCGGCGCCCGTTTCTACACGGGCCGCGCCGTGGCGCGGATCGAGCCCGGCCCGGCGGACGAGCCGGAGCACCACCACGTGCACGTGGACGGCGCGCAGCTGTGCGCCCGCACGGTCGTGCTCGCGACGGGCGTCTCGTACCGGCGCCTGGGCGTGCCCGGGGTCGACGACCTCGTCGGTGCGGGCGTGCACTACGGCGCCGCGAGCTCGATGGCGCGCGAGATGACGGACCGGGACGTCGTCGTGGTGGGCGGCGGCAACTCCGCGGGCCAGGCCGCCGTGCACCTGGCGAAGTTCGCCGGGTCGGTGACGGTCCTGGTGCGGCGCGGAAGCATCGCCGAGACGATGTCGGACTACCTGGTCCGCGAGATCGCCGTGACGCCGAACGTCGCCGTGCTGCCGCGCACGGCGGTGGTCGACGGCGGCGGGGACGGCCGCCTGCAGTGGCTGATCACCCAGGACCTGGACACCGGGGAGCGCTCCAAGACGCACGCCGACGGCCTGTTCTGCCTGCTCGGGGCCGAGCCCGACTGCTCGTGGCTGCCGGGTGGCGTCGCGCTCGACGACCACGGCTTCGTCCTCACCGGCCGCGACGTGCCGCAGGAGCGCTGGGTGGACGGCCGACCGCCCGCGAGCCTGGAGACGACGCTGCGCGGCGTGTTCGCCGTGGGCGACGTGCGGGCCGGCTCGATGAAGCGCGTCGCCTCGGCCAGCGGCGAGGGGGCGTCCGTGCTGCCGCTGGTGCACTCGCACCTCGCCTGGTTGCGGGCGCAGGAGTTCGGGGGAGGGAGCCCGGCGTGACCGACGGTCCTCACGAGGGCGGCCCGCAGGAGCCGCGCACGTTCCGGCGCAGTCGCGCCCGCGACGTCGGCGACGCGGTGATCAGCGTGTTCGTCCGGCTCGGGGTGGTGCCGGGCACGTCCCTGCTGACCACCCGGGGCCGGCGTTCCGGGCTGCCCCGCACCAACCCCGCGACCCTCGTCACGCTCGACGGGCGACGCTGGCTGGTGGCCCCGTACGGCGTCGTGTCGTGGGTGCACAACGTCCGCGCCGACCCGCGGGTGCTGGTGCGGCGCGGCCTCTCCCGGCACGTGTTCGTGGTCCGGGCGGCGTCGGCCCAGGAGGCCGGCCCGGTGCTGCGGCAGTATCTGCGCCGGTCCCGGCCCACGCGGCCGTACTTCACGGCGACCGTCGACTCCGCGGTGGAGGAGCTCGTCGCCGAGGCGGACCGGCACCCGGTGTTCGAGCTGGTGCCGTACGACACAGGTCGCTGACCCGCCGCGCGGCACGGGACGAACCGCGGTCGAATGGGCGGCATGGGATCTGCGCAGGACGTCGCCACGGAAGCGACCCCCTGGTCACGACCGCCCGCCGAGGTGCTCTCCGCGCTGCGCACGGACGACGGCGGGCTGAGCGCCGCCGACGCGAGGGAACGGCTCGCGGAGGTCGGCCCCAACCGGCTGCCGCCGCCGGAGAAGGACCCGCTGTGGAAGCGGGTCCTGGTGCACTTCGACGACGTGCTCATCTACATCCTGCTGGTCTCCGCCGTGCTCAAGGCGATCCTCGGCGACTGGGTCGACTTCACCGTGATCCTGCTGGTCGCGGTGGTGAACGCGGCGATCGGCTTCATCCAGGAAGGGCGGGCCGAGAGCGCGCTGAACGGCATCCGCCAGATGCTCTCCGTGCACGCCGAAGCCCGCCGCGACGGCGCCTGGGCGAAGATCGACGCCGACGACGTCGTGCCGGGCGACGTCGTGCGCGTGCGCTCGGGCGACCGGGTGCCCGCCGACGTGCGCCTGCTGCAGGCGACCAACCTGCGCGTCGAGGAGTCGGCGCTCACGGGGGAGTCGGTCGCGGCGAGCAAGCGTGTCGACGCCGTCGACGCCGACGCCGGGGTGGGCGACCGCACCAGCATGCTGTTCTCCGGCACCCTCGTGGCCGCGGGCCAGGGCGTCGGCGTGGTCACGGCCACCGGCGAGCGCACCGAGATCGGCCGCATCCAGACGATGATCTCCGAGGTCACCAGCCTGGAGACCCCGCTGACCAAGCAGCTCGACCGGTTCGGCAAGCTGCTCGCGGTGCTCATCCTCGGCATGGCCGTCGTGATGGTCGTCATCGGGCGCGTGGTGCACGACTTCTCGGTGCCGGAGCTGGTGTCCGCGTCCATCGGGTTCGCCGTCGCCGCCGTCCCGGAGGGCCTGCCCGCCCTGGTGACGATCACCCTGGCGCTCGGCGTGCAGCAGATGGCCCGCCGCCGCGCCATCACCCGCAAGCTGCCCGCCGTCGAGACCCTCGGCTCCGTCACGACGATCTGCTCCGACAAGACCGGCACGCTGACCAAGAACGAGATGACCGCGCGGCTGGTGCGCACCGCGGGCCGGTCGTTCGACGTCGCGGGCGCCGGGTACGCGCCCGTCGGCGAGCTCACGCTCGAGGGCGAGGGGTCGCGGCACGCCGACCTCGCCGACGACCGCGACCTCACCGCCGTCGTCGCCGCGATGATGCTCTGCAACGACGCCCGCGTGGTGCCGGGGGAGCCCGGCGAGCAGGGCGAGGACTGGCGGCTGGTGGGCGAGCCGACGGAGGGCGCGCTGCGCAGCCTCGGCATGAAGGCCGGCTTCGACACCGCGGGCTGGTCGCGGCAGGACCTGGTGCCGTTCGAGTCGGAGAACAAGTACATGGCCACCCTCGACCGGGACGCGGACGGCGGGCAGGTCGTGCACCTCAAGGGCGCGCCCGACCGGGTGCTGGACCGCTGCGTCACGCAGACCGCGCCCGACGGCACGGCGCAGCCGGTCGACCGCGCGTTCTGGGAGGCGCAGATCGACGAGATCGGAGGCCGGGGCCTGCGGGTGCTGGCCGCGGCCCGCCGCCGCGTCGACCCGTCCGCCGAGCCGTCCACCCCGCTCGCCGACACCCTCGTCGACCTGGAGCTGTGCGGCCTGGTCGGCATCGTCGACCCGCCGCGCCCGGAGGCGATCGACGCCATCGCGCAGTGCCGTGACGCCGGCATCGCGGTCACGATGATCACGGGCGACCACGCGGGGACCGCGGTGGCGATCGGCCGTGAGATGGGCATCGTGCACGACGAGGTCGGCCCCGACGGCGCGGGACCCGCCGTCCTCACGGGTGCCGAGCTGGAGGCGATGAGCACCGCGCAGCTGCGCGCCGTCGTCCAGGACGTGCACGTGTACGCCCGCACCAGCCCGGAGCACAAGATCCGCATCGTGTCGGCGCTGCAGGCGCACGGCGAGGTGGTCGCGATGACGGGCGACGGCGTCAACGACGCCCCCGCGCTCACGCAGGCGGACGTCGGCGTCGCGATGGGCATCAAGGGCACGGAGGCGACGAAGGACGCGGCCGAGGTGGTGCTCGCCGACGACAACTTCGCGACCATCGAGCGGGCCGTGGAGGAGGGGCGGCGGATCTACGACAACATCCGCAAGTCCGTGCTCTTCCTGCTGCCCACCAACGGCGCGCAGTCGCTGGTCATCCTCGTGGCCGTGCTGTTCGGCCTGGTGCTGCCGCTCGCGCCGGTGCAGGTGCTGTGGATCAACATGATCACCGCGGTCACGCTGTCCCTCGGCCTCGCGTACGAGAAGGCGGAGCCCGACGTCATGTCCCGGCCCCCGCGCGACCCGAAGGCGTCGATCCTCGACGCCGTGTTCGTGCGCCGCATCCTCATCGTGTCCCTGCTCATCGGCGGCGCCACGCTGTTCGTCTTCTACGCCGAGCGGGCGCAGGGCGCGCCGCTCGCCGAGGCGCAGACCACGGCCGTGACCATGCTCGCGCTGGGCCAGCTGGCGTACCTGTTCAACTGCCGGTTCCTGGACCGGTCGAGCCTCACGGTCGACGTGCTGCGGGGCAACCGCGTCATCTGGATCTCCGCGGTCGCGCTGATCGGCCTGCAGTGCGTGTTCGTGTACACGCCGTTCATGCACGACTGGTTCGACGCCGCCCCCATCGGCCTCGAGGAGTGGGGCAAGACCCTCGGCCTGGCCGTCGTCGTCTTCCTGCTCGTCGAGGTGGTCAAGGCGGTGGGCCGGGCGCGCGAGCGGCGGGCCCGCGCCTGATCAGCCGCGGCGCACGCGCACCTCGTGCTCCCCGTGCCCGACGACGGCGGGCGGGGCGCCCGGGACGTCCAGCTCGGCGGTGGTGCCGACGGGCACCACGCAGCGCACCACGAGCTCCTCGCCGTCGGCGCCGTCCTCGATCCGCCACGCGACCTCGGCGGTGCCGTACGGCGTGACGTGCCGGGCCGAGGCGTGGGTCAGCCCGCCGCCGGGCCGCGGGGCCACCCGGAAGGTGCGGTACCCCGGCTCGAGCGGGGCGAGGCCGGCGACCACGCGGTGCAGCCAGTCGGCCACGGACCCGAGGGCGTAGTGGTTGAACGACGTCATCTCGCCCGGGTTCACCGTGCCGTCCGTGAGCATGCTGTCCCAGCGCTCCCAGATGGTCGTGGCGCCGAGGTCCACCATGGCGAGCCACGACGGCGACGCGTGGCTGAGCAGCAGCGCGTACGCGGCGTCGAGCTGCCCGGTGCCGCTCAGGGCGTCGGCGACGAGCGGCGTACCGGCGAACCCGGTGCCGACGGTGTTCCCGCCGTCGCGCACCAGGGCCGCGAGCCGCTCGCCCGCGCGGCGGCGGGCGTCGTCGCCGTCCAGCAGGTCGAAGACGATCGACAGCGCGTGCGCGGTCTGGGTGTCGTGCATCGCGTCGCCGCTGTCGACGTAGCGCTTGCGGTACGCGGCGGCGACCTCCTCGGCGAGCGCCTCGTAGCGGGCGGCGTCGGCGTCGCGCCCGAGCGCGCGGGCCGTGTCCGCGACGGCCCGCGCCGAGCGGGCGACGTAGGCCGTGGCCACGAGGTACGGGTCGGTCTGCGCGCGCAGCGGGTCCTCGGGCGGGGCGGTCGGGTCGAGCCAGTCGCCGAGCTGCATCCCGGTGTCCCACAGCCGGTCGGGCCCGGCGAGGCCGGCCACCTTGTCCACCCAGGCGACGGCGCTCGCGTACTGCCGCGCGAGCAGGTCGCGGTCGGCGGAGTCGCGGTGCAGCGCCTCGGGCACGAGGGTGGCGGC
The DNA here is from genome assembly GCF_042793335.1 of Isoptericola sp. NPDC056573. Taxonomy (NCBI): domain Bacteria; kingdom Bacillati; phylum Actinomycetota; class Actinomycetes; order Micrococcales; family Promicromonosporaceae; genus Isoptericola; species Isoptericola sp. NPDC056573. Next base: position 265,672 of record NZ_JBHTUY010000002.1, on the reverse strand, counting down.
GTCGCCCCACCCGGCGATGTCCTGCGACGGCTGCCAGTACGTGCCGCCGGGGATCCACGGCACGTACACGGGCACGGTGCCGTCGAACCGCCGCTGCTCGGCCGACAGCGACCGCAGCCAGTCGGCGAGCATCCCGTGCACGTCGTAGAGGAACGCGGCGGTGGGCGCGAACGCCTGGATGTCGCCGGTCCAGCCGAGGCGCTCGTCGCGCTGCGGGCAGTCGGTGGGGATGTCGACGAAGTTGGAGCGCAGGCTCCAGACGACGTTCTCGTGCAGGCGGTCCAGCGCCGGGTCGCTGCTGGCGAACCAGCCCGTGCGGGCCATGTCGCTGTGCAGCACGCGGGAGACGATCGCCGGGGCGTCCTCGCCCGGCCAGCCCGTGACGTGCGCGTACCGGTAGCCGTGCACGGTGAACCGCGGCTCCCAGGTGAGGGCCTCCCCGTCGAGCACGACCTCGTCGGTGGCGGCGGCCTCCCGCAGCGTGCGCGTGTAGAGGGTGCCGTCCTGCAGCACCTCGGCGTGCCGCACGCGCACCACGGTCCCGGCGGGGGCGGCCGGCACGACGAGGCGGGGACGGCCGGAGTGGTTCTGCCCGTAGTCGACGAGCCAGCCGTCCTCGCCGTCCGGTCCGGGCGCGCGGGTCACGCTCACGGGCGCGAGCTCGCCCGTGCAGCGCACCGGCGGGCCGTCGGGGGCCGCGAGCACGGCGCGGTCCAGGGGGTGCACGACGACGGGCGCCCATGCGGCGTCGTCGAAGCCGGGCTCCGACCAGCCCGCGGGCAGCAGGCGCGCGTCGAAGGTCTCGCCGTCGTACAGGGAGGCGCGCGTGAGCGGGCCCGGGGCGCTGCGCCACGACGCGTCGCTGCCCAGCACGACCGTGCCCGTGTCGGTGACCACCTCGAGCTGGGCGAGCACGCCCACGTGGTCGCCGTACAGGTCGCGGTGGCCGCCCTCGAAGCCGTACCGGCCGCGGAACCAGCCGTCGGCCAGCCACGCGCCGAGGGCGTTCTCGCCCGGGCGCACGAGGTCGGTGACGTCGTAGACGGACACGCGCAGGCGGTCGTCGTAGGGGGTCCAGCCGGGCACCAGCTCGTCGGCGCCCACGCGCCGCCCGTTGAGCTCCGCCTCGACCAGGCCGTGCGCGGTGAGGTGCAGGCGCGCGGACCGCACGGCGTCACCGGGGACGTCGAACCCGCGGCGCAGCAGCGGGGCGCGCCGGCTCTCGACCGGGCCCTCGTCGTACCCGGGCCCGACGAGCTCGGCGGTCCAGCCGGCGGCCGTCAGCCCGCGCTCCACGACGACGGGCTCGCTCCACGGTCCCCAGCCCGCCTCGCCCGCTTCCTCGTCGGCGCCGCCGTCCCGGGTGCGCACGCGCACCTCGGCGCGGGCACGGGGGGCGAGCGGCGCGCCCGGCCAGGGCACGAGGACCTGCGCGGCGCCGTCGACGACGGCGGTCGCCTCGTCGAGGACCGTGCCGTCCGGCGCCGTCGTGCGCCACGCGACCTCGTACGCGCCCTGCCGGTAGGCCGCGTGCGCGGCGTCGAGGTGCCAGGACAGGCGGGGCCGGTCCTCGCCGACGCCGAGGGCGGGCTGCGGGTGGTGCTCGACGCGCAGGACGGGCGCGGGGACGGTCATCGGGCTCCCTCGATCGGGGTGGGGGTGGTGGTCGCCGGGGCGGCGGGCTCGTCGTCGGCGACGCGCGGGTACCGGGTGATCCAGAAGTACCCGATCACGCCGCCCACGGCGATGCACGCCGCCACGAACACGAACAGCACGTTCGGGCTGGCCGCGAGCAGGGTGGGTGTCCACAGCGCGACGACGGCGGCGACCACGCGGGTGAACGCGATCATCACGCCCTGCGCGGTGCTGCGGTAGGTGGTGGGGATGAGCTCCTGCGCCCACACCTTGAACATCGGCTCGCCCGCGACGGCGCCCGCGATGGAGCCGACCACGCCCATGGTCACGAGCGTCCAGACCTCGACGCCGAAGACCACGGGGACCAGGTAGCCGAGGGTGTAGAACACGGCCATCACGGCGAACCAGCGCATGCGGTGCGCGCCGTCGACGATCCGCATCAGCCCGTAGGTGGCCGCGAACGCGATGGCGAAGGTGACGAACCCGACCGTGGACGCGAACCGCACCGTGGAGCCCGCCATCTCCGTGTACATGAGGGTGGAGAACTGGCCGCCGGTGTTCGCGCCGACGTTGACCAGGGCGTAGAAGAGCGCGACGGCGACCATCGGCATGAGGTACGGGCCGCGCAGCAGCCGCTTGAGCGTCCCGAGGTCGACGGCCTCTGCGCCCGGGTCGCTGGCCGCGGCGCCGGCGTGCGCGGCCTGCCAGCGCGACGACTCCGGCATCCCGGCCCGCAGCACCAGCACCACGAGGGCCAGCACCAGGAGCTGCCCGTACATGATCCGGCCGCCCGTCATGCCCATGCCGCCGACGACGATGCCGAACAGCTGCGCGGCGATGATGCCGACGAGCCACAGGATGTGGGAGAACGAGATCAGCTTGCCGCGGTGCTCCGGCGGCGCCTCCTCGGCGATCATCGCGAGCGACGCGGGCAGGTCCGCGCCGACCGCGAGGCCGAGCAGGACGACGCCGGCGTACAGCGCCCCGGTGCCCGGCGCGGCCACGAGGACCGCCGCGCCGGCGACGTACACCGCCATCGTGGCGAGGAAGACGCGCTTGCGGCCGAACAGGTCGGCCAGGCGGCCGCCGACCAGGGCGCCGGCCGCGATCATGAACGTCAGCAGGGCCGAGTACTGGCCGAACTGCGCGTCGCTGATGCCCAGCGGCTCCTTGTACAGCACCAGCGCCGTGCCGGTGGTGATGATCGCGCCGGCGTCGAGGTACGACGCCATGCCCGCCACCGTGGTGCGGTACCAGGTCCTGCCCGGGATCTTTCCCGGTGCCGTCGAGGTCGTCATCGTTCTCCCACTTCTACTTTGAAGCGCTTCAAATTGAGTCGTTTCACGAGGATGCCCGGACCGCGCCCGCGTGTCAACATCCGACCACGGGGCCTACCGTGCACGCATGAGCCGAGCGACCGACCGTCGCGAGCGCCGCAGGCGCCGTCGCGACCAGCTCACGCCGGACCAGCGGGCCGACCGCCTCAAGGAACGCGTGTACGTCACCTTCGCGGCGCTGGCGGTGGTGCTGGCGCTCCGGGGGCACGTCGAGGGCCTCACGCCAGGCCGGGCGGCGACCACCCTGGTCATCACCGTCGGCGGCACGCTCCTCGCCGTCTTCCTCGCCGACCTCGTGTCGCACGTCGTGGTGCACAACCACCTCCCGACGCGCGCCGAGAGCCGCCACATGGTGGGCGTGGTCTCCAGCGCCGGCGGCGTCGTCGTGCTGCCGCTCGTGTTCCTGTGGCTGGCCGGGCGCGGGACGTGGACGACGGCCGGCGCGCTCACCGCCTCGACCGTCGCGCTGGTCGCGAGCCTCGGCCTCGTCGGGTACGTGGCCGTGCGGCGCGCGGCGATCCCCACCTGGCAGAAGTGGCTCCTCCTGCTGGCCGAGGTGGTGCTCGGGGTGGCGGTCGTGGCCCTCGAGGTGCTCGCGCACGGCTGACCCCACCGGGGGAGGATGGCGGACGACGGCACGGGGACCGTGCCGACGAGGGCGAGCGAGGGAGCGGCGCATGGCGAGCAGCGAGGTGACGGTCGTCGTCGGGGTCGGCGGGATGGGGGAGGAGATCGCGCGCCGCACGCCGCCGGGCCGGACGCTGCTGCTCGCCGACTTCTCCGACGAGGCGGTGACCCGCGTGGCCGACGCGCTCGGCGGCACCCACGACGTGCGGGCGCGGGTCGTCGACGTGTCCGAGCGCGAGTCGGTGGCGGAGCTCGCCGCGGAGGCCGCGTCGCTCGGGCCCGTGACGTCCGTCGTGCACACCGCGGGGCTCTCGCCGACGCAGGCGGCGGTGGGCCCGATCCTGGCCGTCGACCTGCTGGGCGTCGCGCACAGCCTCGACGAGTTCGGCGCCGTGGTCGCGCACGGCGGCGCCGGCGTGGTCATCGCGTCCATGGCGGGGTCGATGGCGGTCGGCCGCCTCCCCGCCGAGCTGGAGGCGGCGCTCGCGCGCACCCCCACCGACGCGCTGCTCGACCTCCCGTTCCTCCGCGGGGACGCGGTCGCCGACCCAGGCGCGGCCTACGGCATCGCGAAGCGCGCCAACCAGCTGCGCGTGCAGACGGCCAGCCTCGCCTGGGGGCGGCGCGGCGCCCGCGTGAACTCCGTGAGCCCCGGCGTGATCGTCACCCCGATGGGGGAGCAGGAGCTCCAGGGCGAGTCCGGGGCGGGGATGCGCGCGATGGTCGAGGCGTCCGGCACCGGCCGCCTCGGGCGCCCCGACGACATCGCCGCGGCCGTCGCCTTTCTGCTCGGGCCCGACTCGTCCTTCGTCACCGGCACGGACCTCCTCGTCGACGGCGGCGTCGTCGCGGCCGTCCGCTCGGGGGCGCTCACGCTGCCGGGCGCCTGACCACCCTGGCGCCATGACCTGGCTGCTGCTCGTCGCGCTCGCGGTGCCGGCGGTGACGGCCGTCGTGCTCCTCGTGCGGTCGTCGCACGGACCCGACCTCGGGCCGGACCGCCTGGTCCGGGCGGCGCCGCTCGCCCTCGTCCCGGTCGTGGTGGTGGACCTGCTCGGCCCCGTCCGCGGCGCGGCCCTCCAGCTGGACGTCGTGGGGAGGCCGCTGCTCCTGTTCGTCGGCGTGCTGTACGCCGCGGCGCTCGCCCTCACGGCGCGGTCCGCGGACGCGCGGACGGCGTCGCGCAGCGGGCTGCTGCTCGCCGCGTTCGTCGGCACCGCGACGGTGCTCGTCGCCGCCGACGCGGTGACGTTCCTCGCCGGGTGCGTGGTGACGACGGTCGCCGCGCACCGGCTGATCCTGCACCCCCGCACGGCGACGGCGCGGCGCGCGGGCCGGCTCTACCTCGTCCTGGCGGTGGCCAGCGACGTCGTCCTCGCGGCCGCCGTCGTGCTCGTGGTCGCGGCCGGCGGGCTGCACCTGGCCGACGCCCCTGCGGCCGTCGCCGCCGCCCCCACGGGCGGGGTGGTCGTGGGTCTCCTCCTGCTCGGGTTCGGCATCAAGGCCGCCACCTTCCCGCTGCACGGGTGGCTGCCGATCGACGAGGCGGCCGCGTCCGTGCCGGTCGGGGCCGTGCTGAGCGGCACCGTGGTGAAGGTCGGCCTGGTGGGCTGGCTCCGCTTCCTCCCGCTGGGGCAGGAGGCGATGCCCGGCTGGGGCACCCTGCTGGTGGTCGCAGCGCTCGTCGGAGCGTTCAGCGTGCTCGTGCCGGGCGTCCTCACCGACGACCCCGAGGTCTCCCTCGCCTACAGCACCGTGGGCCAGATGGGGTTCCTCGCCATGGTCGTCGGGGTGGCCCTCGGGGCCCCCGACCTGGCCGAGGCGTGCGTGCTCACCGCCGTCGTCTACGCGGTGCACCACGGCATGGCGAAGGGCGGGCTGATCATGGCGGTGGAGGTCTGGGAACGCTACGGCGCCGGCCGCGCCCGAGCCGTGGTGCTGGGCGGCGCGTTCGTGCTCGCCCTCGCGATCACCGGCGCGCCCCTGGGCAGCGGCGCCGTGGCCAAGTACGCCGCCAAGCGGGCCGTGGGGGAGGCGCCGTTCCTCGTCGACGTCACCGCGGTGCTCCCGTTCGTCGCGACCGTGTCGACGCTGCTGCTCCTTCGTGCCCTCGTGCTGCTGCGGGCGTCGGGCCACCCCGGCCCGGCCGCGCCCGACGGCGGGCTGTGGTCGTGGGTCGTGCTCGCCGTCGGCGGCACGGTCGGCACCTGGGTGCTGGCGTGGCTCTGGCTGCCGCCGGAGAAGGTGCCCGGGCTCGACGCCGTGACGGCCTGGGGCGCGGTCTGGCCGGTCCTGCTCGGGCTGGCCGTCGCAGGGCTCGTCCTCGGCGCGGCCAGGGCCGGCGTCCTGCCCTCCTGGACCGGCACCCTGCGCATCCCCGCCGGCGACCTCCTGGACGCCGTCGCACGCAAGGTGGATCGCACGGCCGACGCGCGGACCAGGCGCGACGGTGGAACGATCGGCCGCAGCACCCGGTAGGTCCGACCTCAGGAGGACACGACAGATGGCGCACCAGGAGACGACGTCGGGGACCGGCACGACGGCGAAGGTGTCGCTGCTGACCCTCACCGCGATGGTCGTCGGGTCCATGGTCGGCGCCGGGGTGTTCTCGCTGCCGCGCCGGTTCGCCCAGGAGACGGGCGTCATGGGCGCCCTCATCGCGTGGGTCGTCGCGGGCGCGGGCATGCTGATGCTCGCGTTCGTGTTCCAGCGGCTCGCGATGCGCAAGCCCGACCTCGACGCCGGCGTCTACGCGTACGCGAAGGCGGGCTTCGGCGAGTACACGGGCTTCTTCGCGGCCGCCGGCTACTGGGCCAGCGCGTGCGTCGGGAACGTCACCTACTGGGTGCTCATCATGTCGACGCTGGGGCAGTGGATCCCCGCCCTCGGCGCCGGCGACACGGTGCTCGCGCTCGCGCTGTCCACCGTCGGCCTGTGGCTGTTCTTCCTGCTGGTGCGGCGGGGGATCAAGGAGGCGACGGCGATCAACCGGATCGTCACCGTCGCCAAGATCATCCCCATCATCGTCTTCGTCCTGCTGGCGCTGTTCGTCTTCGACCCCAGCGCGTTCGCGGAGAACTGGGGCGGCGCCGACTACGCGGGCTCCCTGTTCGACCAGGTGCGCGGCACGATGCTGGTCACGGTCTTCGTGTTCCTCGGCGTCGAGGGCGCGAGCGTCTACTCCCGGCACGCGAAGCGCCGCGAGGACGTCGGCCGTGCCACCATCCTCGGCTTCGTCAGCGTGTTCGCCATCTTCGCGTCGGTGACGATCGTGTCCTACGGCATCATGCCGATGAGCGAGATCGCCGAGCTGCGACAGCCGTCGATGGCGGGGGTGCTCGAGGCGGCCGTCGGCGAGTGGGGCAGCGTCTTCGTCGGCGTCGGCCTCATCATCTCGGTGCTGGGGGCGTACCTGGCGTGGACGCTCATGGCGGCGGAAGTGCTGTTCGTCGCCGCCAAGGACCGCGACATGCCGCGCTTCCTCACCCGGTCGACCGACCGCGACGTGCCCGTCAACGCGCTGCTGCTGAGCACGTCCCTGTCGCAGGTCGTGCTGATCCTCACGTACTTCTCCGAGGACGCGTTCGACTTCGCGCTCGACATGACCGCCGTCATGACGCTCATCCCGTTCCTGCTCGCCGCGCTCTACGCGGTGAAGCTGCGCGCCACGCGCGAGACCTACGACGGCGCGCCGCCGTCCACGCTGCGCGGGGACCTGGTCGTCACGGTCCTGGCGACGGTCTACACGGCCTTCCTCGTCTTCGCGGCCGGCCTGAGCCTCGTGCTGGTCTCGTTCCTCTTCTACGCGCCCGCGACCGTCCTGTTCGTCATGACGCGGCGCGAGCAGGGGCGCCGGGTCTTCAACCCCGCCGAGCTGGCGCTGTTCGTCGTCGTGGTCGCGATCGCCGTCCTCGCGGTGATCGGTCTCGCCGCCGGCTGGATCTCGATCTGACCGTCACCACCGACCGCACCGTCCGTCGTCCGACCGAAAGGTTCTCCCCATGACCACCGCACCGTCCGCGCAGCCCGCCGCCCCGGCCCACGGCGTCCATTCGGAGGTCGGCCGGCTGCGCAAGGTGCTGGTCTGCTCGCCCGGGCTCGCCCACGAGCGGCTCACCCCCACGAACTCCGACGACCTGCTGTTCGACGACGTCATGTGGGTGGAGTCCGCGCAGCGCGACCACCTGGACTTCGTCAACAAGCTCACCAACCGGGGCGTCGAGGTGGTCGAGCTGCACGACCTGCTGGCGCAGACGATGGCGATCCCGCAGGCGCGGTCCTGGCTGCTGGACCGCAAGGTGGTGCCGAACCAGGTGGGGCTCGGCCTGGTGGAGGGCACGCGGGGATACCTCGAGTCCCTGACCGACCGGGAGCTGTCGCGCTTCCTCATCGGCGGGCTCTCGACGCACGACCTGCCCGAGGACTTCCGCAGCGACTACGTGAACCTGGCCCGCGAGTCCACCGGCACCCCCGAGTACCTGCTGCCGCCGCTGCCCAACACCCTGTACACGCGCGACACGACCTGCTGGATCTACGGCGGCCTCACGCTCAACCCGCTGTACTGGCCGGCGCGCAAGGACGAGACGCTGCTGATGAAGGCGATCTACTCCTTCCACCCCGAGTACGTCGGCTCGCGGGTGTGGTGGGGCGACCCGGAGCAGGACTGGGCGCAGGCCACGATCGAGGGCGGCGACGTCATGCCCGTCGGGAACGGCACGGTGCTCGTGGGCATGAGCGAGCGGACGTCTCGCCAGGGCATCACCCAGTTCGCCAAGGCGCTGTTCGAGGGCGGCGACGTGGAGCAGGTCGTCGTCGCGGGGATGCCGCGGCTGCGCGCCGCGATGCACCTGGACACCGTGTTCACGTTCGCCGACCGCGACCTCGTCACCGTGCACCCCACGATCGTCGACGGCATCCACGCCTTCACGCTCCGGCCGTCGGACGCGTCGCCCGGCGTGGAGGTCACGGACGAGGGCGACACCCCGTTCGTCGACGTCGTCGCCCGGTCGCTCGGGCTGCCGAAGCTGCGCGTCGTGGAGACGGCGGGCGACGCGTACGCCTCCGAGCGCCAGCAGTGGGACTCCGGCAACAACGCCGTCGCCCTCGAGCCCGGCGTCGTCTTCACCTACGACCGCAACACGCTGACCAACGCGGCGCTGCGCCGCGCCGGCGTCGAGGTCATCACCATCGTCGGCGCGGAGCTCGGCCGCGGGCGCGGCGGCGGGCACTGCATGACCTGCCCGATCTCGCGGGACCCGCTGGACTGGTGACGCCCGCCGGAATACCCGTGGCCCAGGTCACTGTTCGACCCGTCGTGACCCTCCCGACGCGCGCCGCCGCCTTCCTCCACGAGCTGGACGTCCTCGAGGCCCTCGAGGCCGCGACCGCCGTGCAGGTGGACGTCGCCCGCGAACCCGGCCGGCCCTGGCGCGGCTGGGTGGTGCAGCTGGGCCACGACCTGTACGTGCGCTCCGCGCCCGACGCCGCGCGGCGGGCCGGCGGCGGGCGGGCGCACCTCCAGGTCGACGGCACCCGCCAGCCGGTGGTGCTCGCCGAGGTGGCGCCCGAGCTGCACGCGCTGCTCGACGACGCGTACCTGGCGAAGTACGGCCGGTGCGCGCCGGAGAAGATCGGCGCGGTCACCTCCGACGCCGCCGCCGCGAGCACGTTCCGCGTGCGGCTCCGGCGGGCGACCTGGGGCGAGCGGGTCGCGGGGGCCGCGGCCGCCGCGCGCCTCGCCCTGCGCCCGCGGCGTGCGCAGGAGCCCTGCCCGAGCTGCTAGACGGCGCCGACCTCGGCCGGCTCGAGCCGCGCGTCGAGCATCCGGGCCGTGGCGTCGACGGAGGCCAGGGTGGACGCGTCGTGCGACACCAGCAGCGTGGCCGCGCCGGTCTCGCGGGCCAGGCCCGTGATCAGCTCGACCACGCGGGTGCCGCGCTCGTGGTCGAGGGCCGACGTCGGCTCGTCGACCAGCAGCACCTCGGGACGCCCGACCAGGGCGCGCGCGATCGCGACGCGCTGCCGCTGCCCGCCCGACAGCTGCGCGGGCCGCTTGCCCGCGTGGTCGGCCACGCCGACGGCGTCGAGCAGCTCGAGGGCCCGCGCCCGCACGCTCGAGGGGCGGCGGCCCCGCAGGTGCGCGTGCAGCTCCAGCTGCTCCAGCGCGGTGAGCGAGCCCAGCAGCTGCGGCGACTGGAACACCATGCCGATGCGGTCCAGGCGCGCGCGGGTCGCGTCGGCCACCGTCGTCGTGGGCGTGAACACGACGTCCTCGCCGAACCGGACCGTGCCGCGGGTCGGGTTGGTCAGCCCGGCGGCCACGGCCAGCAGGCTGGACTTGCCCGCCCCGGACGGGCCGAGCAGGGCCGTCGTCGTGCCGGCCGGGACGGCGAGGTCGACGTCGTCCACGGCGGTGAGCGTGCCGTCGCCGTCGGGGTAGACGAGGGTGACGTGGTCGAGGTGCAGGTCCATGAGGTCCTCCGGGTCGTCGGGGTGTCAGCGGGTCAGCGCGCCGCGAGCGCGGCGTGCGGGTCGATGCGGGTGATGCGCGCGATCGAGACGGCGGCTCCCGCCAGGCCGAGCAGCACCAGGGCGGCGGCGGGCACGAGCGTCGTCCCGGCCGTCACGACCACCGGGACGACGTCGGGCAGCAACGAGGCGCCCGCGACCGTGAGCCCCGTGCCCACCGCCACGCCGCCGACCAGCAGCACGGCGGCCTGCCCGAGCGCGTCGCGCAGCAGGTAGCGGGTGGAGGCGCCGAGCGCCTTGAGCACCGCGACGTCCCCGGACCGGCCGATGGTCCACACGGTGAAGAACGCGCCCACCACCAGCGCGGAGATGGCCAGCAGGAACGCCTGCATCGTCGTGAGCGACGTGTTCTCCCCGGCGAACGACGCCACCGCCGAGCGCGCGTCCGACGTCGTGACCGTCGTCGTGCCGAGCGAGGCGTCCGCGTCGGCCAGGGCGGCGTCCGTCGGGCCGTCGTCGGAGGCGCTGAGCGCCACGACCGTCGCGACGTCGTCGCCGCCGGCCCCGCGTGCGCCGACCGCCTGCCAGTCGTCGAGCGTGGTCCACACGACCGGGGTGTGCGAGAACGACTCGTCGGCGTCGACGGTCGTCGCGACCGTGAGCTCGGCGCCGCCGAGGGTGACCGAGTCGCCGGCCCGCGCGTCCAGGGCGTCGGCGGCGCCCGGCGTGAGCACGACCGTGCCCGACGCGACGTCGCCCGTGCCCGGCACCAGGTGGGAGCCGTCGGCCACGCCCAGCGCGGTGACCGACGCCGTCGTGCTGTCCGAGCCGGCGCGCGTCGTGGCCAGGCCCAGCGGCTCGGCGGACTCCACGCCCGGCACCTGCGCCCAGCCCTCCCACTGGTCGCTCGTCACGCGCGACGCCGTGAACTCGGGGGAGTCGCCGGCGGCGGGCATGGAGAACGCGAGGTGGTCGGCGGGCAGGTCGGTGACCGCCGACGTCGACTCACGGGCAAGGCCCGCCGTCAGGGACGCGAGGAACGTGACGAGGAACGTGATCAGCACGATCACCACGGACATGAGGACGAAGCGGCCGCGGGCATGCTGGAGATCGCGCAGGGCGACGAACACGGGAGGACCTCCACGGGTCGACGGGGACGGGGATGCCTCCAGCCTCCGCGCCGGGCGGCCCGCGATCATCGGGAGCCGGGGGGATCCTGCGGCGCCGAAGGGTGGCCGGGCCGCTCCACCTTTTGGACGATGCGCCGCGCCGCGGCGCGGCTACCGTGGACGGGGTGATCCACCGCCCCCAGCCGTCGGCGACGCGCGCCCTCATCCTGGGGCTCGACGTCCTGCTCGCGGCGCTCGCCGTGGTCGCCGTGCTGCAGGCCCCGCCGGGGCGGACGTGGGCGTCGGCGGCTGTCGCGGCCGTGCTCGTCGCGGTCTACGTCGCGGGGCGCCGGGCGGTGCGGGTGCACGACCGTTCCGTCGACACCCCGCGCGGCGCCTGGTGGCCCGACACCGCGTGGATCGCCGCCCTCGTGGTCCCGTGGGTGGTGCTGCTGTGGCTCTCGCCCGCGGCCCTCTGGCTCGCGTTCCCGCTGATGATCCTGCAGATGCACGTGCTCGGGCCGCACCGCGGCGTCGTCGCGGTGGCCGCCACGACGGTGCTCGCCGTCGCGGAGGGGCTGCTGGTGCAGGCCGACGCCGACGACCCGTGGACCGGGTTCGTGCTGGGCCCCGTGCTCGGTGCGGCGGTCGCCATCGGGGTCGTGCTCGGGATCGAGGCGTTCGTCCGCGAGTCGCAGACGCGGCAGCGGACCGTCGACGAGCTGACCCAGGTGCGCCAGCACCTCGCGCAGGCCGAGCGGGAGCGGGCCGTCACCGAGGAGCGGGCCCGCCTGGCGCGCGACATCCACGACACCCTGGCCCAGTCCCTGTCCGCCATCGAGCTGCTGCTGCGCGCCGCCGACGACGCGGTCGGCACCGACGACGACAGGGCCCGCGACCTCGTCGGCCAGGCACGCGGCGCCGCCCGCGACAGCCTCGCCGAGGCGCGCCGCGTCGTGCAGGACCTCACGCCGCGCGACCTGGACCGCACCACCCTCGTCGCCGCGCTGCGCGGCGTGGCGGCGCGGCAGCCCCTGGACGTCTCCGTGCACACCGCCGGCGACGTGCGGCCCCTGCCCGTGCCCGTCGAGACGGCGCTGCTGCGCATCGCCCAGTCCGCCCTCGCCAACGTGGTGCAGCACGCCGAGGCCGGCCGCGCCCGGCTCACGCTCACCTACGAGCGGGACACCGTCACCCTCGACGTCGTCGACGACGGGCGCGGGTTCGACCCGGAGGCCGTCGCGGGCGCCGCGGGGGCCACCGGTCGCGGCTTCGGGCTGCCGTCCGTCCGGTCGCGGGCCCAGGAGCTGGGTGGCAGCGTCGCGCTCGAGTCGTCGCCCGGCGCGGGTACCGCCCTGGCGGTCACGCTGCCCGTGGAGGTGGAGGAGCCATGATCGACGTCGTGCTCGCCGACGACCACCCCGTGGTGCGGGCCGGGCTGCGGGCCGTGGTCGACGGGCAGCCGGACATGCGCGTCGTGCACGAGACCGGCACCGCCGAGGACCTCCTCGCCTGGCTCGACGCCGGCGGCCGGGCCGACGTCGTCCTGCTCGACCTGCGGTTCGGCGACGCCGGCCCGGGGCGGTCGAGGCTCGGCGGTGCGGAGGCGACCGGCACCGTGGTGCACCGGCACGCGACGCCCGTGCTCGTCGTCACCACCTACGGCACCGACGCCGACATCCTCGCCGCCGTCGAGGCCGGGGCGACGGGCTACCTCCTCAAGGACGCGCCCACCGAGGAGCTGGCCCGCGCCATCCGCTCCGCCGCCGCCGGCGAGGTCACCCTCGGCGCCGACGTGCAGCGTCGGCTCCTCGGCCGCATGCGCTCGCCGGGAGTGACCCTCAGCGCCCGCGAGCTCGAGGTGCTGCGTCTCGTCGCCGCCGGCCGGTCGAACGACGCCATCGCGCGCGAGCTCTTCGTCTCCGTCGCCACCGTGAAGTCCCACCTGGCGCACATCAACACCAAGCTGGGCACCCAGTCGCGCACCGAGGCCGCCGCCGTCGCCCGCGAGCGCGGGATGCTCTGAGCGTGGCCGGGTCTAGCGTCCAGTGCCATGACGCTCGACGAGATCTGCGAGAACGCCCGGCGGCTCAGCACCACCCACGGCTGGGACCAGAGCGATCCGGCGGCCCGGATGCTGCACCTCGTGTCCGAGGTCGGGGAGGTCGCCGACGCCGTGCGCGCCCTGCAGGCCGCGGGGGCAGCCGAGGTCGAGGATGCGAAGGCTGCCCTCGGGCTGGAGATGTTCGACGTGATCTGGAACCTGTGCGCCCTCGCGAACACCACCGGCGTCGACCTGACGGTCGCCGCGGCCGCAAAGATGCGGCTGAACACCACACGATCCTGGCCGGGACACCGGAGCACGGACACGTTCCCCGAGGGTTGAGGGTGCGCAGGGTTGATGGGGCGCGCGGTTGAGGGTGCGCGCCGAGCACGTCAGAACGGCGGGTCCGTCAGGTCCACGGGCTCCGGTGGGATGAGCTCGCGCCCGGTGAGATCGACAGGATCGGCGACCGGGTCGCGGGACATGCGTCCCGTCGGTGACGTCCAGACGAGCGTGCCGTCGGCCTCTTGCCGTGCCTGCCACTGCGTCTCGTGCTTGAGCACGTGGTGGCGCCGGCACAGGTGGGCGAGATTGTCGACCGTGGTGCGCCCGCCGTCGGCCCACGCGACCGTGTGGTCGACGTCGCAGCGGGCGGCCGGGCGGGTGCAGCCCGGGAAGCGGCAGGTGCCGTCGCGCGCCTCGAGGTAGGTGCGCAGTGCCGCAGGGACGGCGTACGTGCCGGGGTCGGCGGACAGCAGCGTGCCCGACACCGGGTCGACGAGCAGGCGGCGCAACGAGGGCGCCCGGGCTGTGAGGAACGCCGCGACCCCCGGGTCGATCGCGCCGTGACCCGTCAGCTCGGCCGGCTCGCCCGAGCGGCCGAGCAACGTCAGCACCGGCACAGTGACCCGTACCCGCGGCGTGATTCTGCGGGCATGGTCGGCAAGGTCCGGTACGAGACCTGCGACCAGCTCTGCCGCCAGCCCTTCTCCGGGCCGCGCCGCACCGGTGCCGGACACCTGCGTACCAGAGCGCGTCACCGTGTCGGGGTGGGGACCGGGCGAGGCCTCGGTTCCGGCCAGCAGGAGAGCGGCATACGCGTCGGCGCGGAGCTGGCCCACGGTGCGATCGTCTCCGGCCTCTCGGGCGGTGCGTGCTGCGGTGGTCAGGCGGTCGTGGGCCGCGTGGGCGGTCGTGGCGGGGAGGTAGGCGCTGAGCCAGGCCATGCCGTCGGTCGCGGGGTCGACGAACACGGCGCGCTTCGCGGACGCCCTCTGGTGCCGTCGCTCGAACGGCTCAGGGTGCGCACGGTCCCGGGCACGGCGCAGGAAGGCACGGAACTGGGCCGGCGTCGCCGTCGCCGCCCGCGGGAGCGCCTCGGCCTGGACGGCGGCTCGAGCCTGGGCGTCGGGGAGGTCGGCGAGGACGTCGGCCATCGCCGTCGCGTGGCGGGCGCCGATACGGCCGCGGCACAGCTCGGCGAGCGTGGCGGAACCGGACGAGGTCAGGGTCCGTGCGGTCTCGACGAGGTGGTCCGCCTGCCGCTCGCCGACCCGCAGCGTGGTCGCGACGTCCGCCACGAACGCGCGGCGGGCCAGCTCGTGCTGACGCGCCGTACCCGCACGCAGCACCCGCAGCTGCTCGCCCGCCAGCAGGTCGGGCTCGCACCGCGCGGCGGCCCGGCGCGCTCGCTCGACGGCCAGGAGCTTCTCACCTTCCAGGGCGTCGAGTCGCGCCTGGATCCGCGCCAGGTCGTCCAGGGCGACCGAGACGTCGTGGACCGTCGTCGGGCCGACCGGGGAGAGCACGTCGTCCCACGGCGTGGTGACGACCGGCAGGTCGTCGAGCGCTTGCTCGAGCACTGCGGCAGACATCCCCGCGTCACCTCCTCGACGTCGAGCGAGAGTCAGAGCCTGTGTTCGTGCCATGACTCGAACATGTGTTCGAGCCTAGCGAGGAACCCGACCCCGCACCAGGCCCGATACGCACCTGTGGAAAACCGTCGAGGCCCGCGAATCCCGTTGCCCCGGTGTCCGGCGCTCGGGCAGAGTCCGGCCATGACGATCCGCTACCCCCGCCCCCTGCGCCCCGGCGACACGATCGGCGTCACCGCGCCGTCGGCGGGTGTCGCGACCCCGCTCCACCGGCGACTGCTGCACGCCGCCGACGTCGTGCGCGCGAAGGGCTACGACGTCCGTCTCGGCGAGACGCCCACGGGCGAGGGGATCGTCAGCGCCCCGGCGGACGTGCGCGCGGCGGAACTCACGACGATGCTCACGGACCCGGCCGTGCGCGCCGTCGTGCCGCCGTGGGGCGGGGAGCTGGCGACGGACCTGCTGGGACGACTCGACTGGGACGCGCTCGCCGCGGACCCGACGTGGCTGGTGGGGTACTCCGACATCTCGACGGTCCAGCTGCCCCTCACGCTGCGCACCGGCGTCGCCACGCTGCACGGCCAGAACCTCATGGACACGCCGTACGACGTGCCCGCCGGCCTGCTCGGCTGGTGGGAGGTCGCCTCGGCGGCGCAGGAGGGCGAGGAGCTGGTGCAGCGCTCGCCGCGGCGGTACCGCTCGTCCGGCTGGGACGACTACGAGAACGAGCCCCAGGTGTCGACGTGGACGCTCGACGCCGCCGGCTCCTGGCTGCGGCTCGACGGCGAGGACCCGGCCGCGCCGGTCGATGTCCAGGGGCGGGTGATCGGCGGCTGCCTGGAGACGGTCTCGCTCCTCGCGGGCACGCCCTACGGCGACGTGGCCCGGTTCGCCGCGGAGCACGCGCCGGAGGGCCTGGTCGTCTACCTCGACATCCTGGAGTGGGACGCGTTCGCGGTCGGCCGGGCCCTGTGGGCGATGCGCCACGCGGGCTGGTTCGACGCGGCGAACGCGGTGCTGGTGAGCCGCACGCACGCGCCCGACGGGGACGGCTTCTCCCAGCACGACGCCGTCCGGGACGCGCTGGGAGACCTGGGGATCCCGCTCCTCGCGGACGTCGAGTGCGGGCACGTGCCGCCGTACCTCGCGCTGGTGAACGGTGCGCTCGCCCGCGTCCAGCACGGGCCCGAGGAGTCGGCGATCACCCAGCGCCTCGTGCCCTGACCGCTCGCCGCCTCCTGGCGGTCGCGGCCTGGAGGCCGCGGGCGGTCAGCCCCGGAACGCCTGCGGCATCACGTCGCGCGCCGGGCCGGTGCGGTCGAGGAACCCGACCCCGCCGGCCTGGAGCTCGCGGGCGGCGTCGACCAGCGCGGTCAGGGCGTTCCAGGCGAACGTGCCGCCGACGGAGATCCGCGCGACCCCGGCGTCGGCCAGCTCCTGGGGCGTGGGCCCGCCCGCGACGAGCAGGGCGTTGACGGGCCGGTCGACCTCGCGGCAGACGGTCGCGATCGCTGCGGCGTCGCGCAGCCCGGGGGCGTACAGCACGTGGGCGCCGGCCTCCTGGTAGGCCTGCAGCCGCGCGATCGTGTCGGCGAGGTCGTCCCGGCCGTACAGGTGGTTCTCGCAGCGGGCCGTGAGCACCAGGTCGCCGGCCGCCTCGGCCGCGGCGGCCACGCGCTCGACGGCGAGGGCGCGGTCGTAGAGGGGCTCGTCGTCGCGCCCGGTCGCGTCCTCGACGGAGCCCCCGGCAAGGCCGGCGGCGCGGGCCTCCGCGACCGTGCGGGCGACGTCGGCGGGGGAGTCGGCGAACCCGTTCTCCAGGTCCGCGCTCACGGGGACGTCGACGGCGGCCGCGAGCGCGGCGGCGTGCGCGAGGGCCTCGTCCCGGGTGACGGCGCCGTCGGGCCGGCCGAGCGTCGCGGCGAACCCGCTGCTCGTCGTCGCGACGGCGGCGAAGCCGAGGGCGGCGAGGATCCGTGCCGACCCGGCGTCCCACGCGTTCGGCAGCAGCAGCGGGTCGCCGGGGCGGTGCAGGGCGAGGAAGTCGGCGCGCATGCCGGGCACGCTACCGACGGGCGCCGACACGGGGTGCGGTCGAGGGGCGGGTATCAGTGCGGGATCGCGCGCGCTCTCCACGGGTAGGACGACGCGCGGCACCGCGCGGAGCCCTCTGACCGCGACGACGCGGCCCGGTGCTCCCGGGAGGGCGAGATGAGACGAGGACTGGGTGCGCTGACGGTCCTGCTGGTCCTGGTGACGGCAGCGTGCGGGGACGGCGGGGAGCCGTCGGTCGACGACGGCGGCGGCACGGCGACGGGCGCGACGACGTCCGAGGCGACGGTGCCCGGCGACGGGGGCGACAGCGGCAGCGACGAGGGCGACGACGACACCGTCGGCGCCGACGCGGGGGAGGACCTCGAGGAACCGCTGCCGCAGGCGGGCGGCAAGGCCCAGGCCGACCTCCCCGGCCTCCTCATGGGTGGCCAGGACTTCGTGCTCGTCGGCGACGCGTGGTGCGGGCTCGCCTCGATCCAGACGGACGGGTTGCCCGCCGGTGTGACCGTGGAGATCGTGCAGGTGACGGTGCGGACCGCGGGCGCCGCGCTGGCCGGTGCGGAGTGCGGGGAGCCGTGCGCCGGCGTGACGCTCGAGCCGGGCAACCTCTCGTGCGGGGTCGCCGTGCTGCCGCCCGATCCGGGGACCGAGCTGGTCGACGTCTCGTTCGACGCGACCGCCACCTGCAGCACCCAGGAAGAGTGCGACCAGCTCCGACAGGACCTGGAGGTCGGGAGCGTCTGGTCGATGTGCCATCCGCCCGGTGACGTCGGGTACGACTGCGACCCGGCGACCGTCGAGTCCTCCGGAGCGGCGACGGACGAACCGGGCGAGACGGGGACCGGGGAGCCGAGCGAGGCGCCGGAGAACGAGGTGACCGAGACACCGGAGGACGAGGTCACGCCGGGACCGGCCGACGAGCCCAACGACGAGCCCACCGACGAGCCCACAGACCAGGCCACCGAAAAGCCCACCGAGGAACAGGGGCTGCCGTGACCCAGCAGCCGTCACCGGCCGCGCACGAGCCGAGCGTCCTGACGCGCGTCTGGTCGGTGCTGGGCACGGTGGTCGCCCCGGCGACGTTCGTCACCGCGATCTTGTTCTACTTCGGCTACGTCACGACGCGCGCGCAGTACCTGTACTTCGGCGTGGACGTCGACCTGCTCGGCTACAGCACGCAGGAGTTCGTCATGCGCAGCCCGCAGCCGCTCCTGGTGCCGATGCTCGCGGTGCTGCTCGTGGGGGCGGCGCTGGTGCTCGCGGACGCGGCGCTGCGGCGGCGGCTCACGGGGGCACCGGAGCCGGTGGTGCGCCGGTGGACGCTCGCGTCGACGGTCGGCGGCGCCGTCGTGCTGGCGGTCGGCGTGGCGCTGATCGTGGCCTACCCGGCGCTCGCGGCCTGGGCCCCGTACCCGTTGGTGACCCCGCTGGTGATCGGCGTCGGGTCGGCGGGCCTCGCGTACGGCCTCACGTGGTCCCACCGGCGGCGGGCTACGGCAGCGCACGCCGCCGGCGCCGACGGGACGCAGGGGCCGACGCCGGGCACCGACCCCGCGCGCACCGCCGTCCTGCTGCTGGTGCTCACGGTGGTCGCCTCGCTCTTCTGGGCCACCGGCACGGTGGCGGAGTGGACGGGACGGGGCCAGGCCAAGGCGCTCGCCCGCGACCTGGGCGGCCTGCCCGCCGTCGTCGTCGACACCCCGCAGCAGCTGGAGGTGGGCGACCCGGCCGTGGTGGAGGAGGACCTCGCGGCCGGGGACGGCGCGTACCGGTACCGCTACCGCGGCCTGCGGCTGCTGGTCGAGGGCGGGGGCTCCCTCTTCCTCGTCCCGGAGAGGTGGTCGCCGCACGGGTCGACGCTGGTCGTGCCGCTCGACGACGTCCGCGTGAAGCTCCGGTTCGTCAACGACCCGCCCTGAGCGCTCCCGCGCCTGCTGCGGGAGGATGTCGGCAGCACCCGCAGAGACGAAGGAGGCACGTCGACGTGAGCCGCGAGCGTTTCCCGCGCTGGGTCTACGAGAGGGGCACGGAGCCCGACCCGCGGTTCTCGCTGGCCAACGAGCGCACCATCCTCGCGTGGCTCCGCACGGCCCTGGGGCTCATCGCGGGCGGCACCGCGCTCGAGGCGCTGGACCTGCCCATGGAGCCGCACCTGCGCCTCACGTCCGCGATCGTGCTCCTGGTGGCGGGTGCCGTCGTCCCGGTCGCGGCGGCGGTCGAGTGGGCCCGCTCGGAGCGCGCCATGCGCGAGCACGGGCCGCTGCCGGGGGCGATCACGGGGTTCGTGCTGGTCGTGACCATCACCGTCGTGGGCATCCTCGTGCTGCTCGCCCTGCTGCTGCACTGAGGGCCACGCCGACATGACGGACCGTCCCCCGCCCCTCGTCGGGCCCGAGCGCGACCGCGGCCTCCAGGCCGAGCGCACCGCGCTGGCCTGGCGCCGCACGCTGCTGTCGTTCACGGCGGCGTGCGCGGTGGCGTGGCAGACGCTGCCCGGGGTGGACGGCGCGACGTCGTTCCTCCTCACCGCGGCGGTCGCGCTGGTGCTCACCCCTCCGCTGTGGTGGTTCGCCAAGCGGCACGCCGGGCACACGCACCGGCACCTCGACACCGCGGAGCCGCGCCTCCGGCACGGCCGGCGGATCGTGCTGATGTGCGCGGGCACGGCGCTGCTCGGGCTGGCCGGGCTGGTGGCCGTCGTCTGGTTCTGACGGCGCCGACGGGAGTGACGGCCGCATGCCGACGGATGCGGTTCACTGTGCCCATGTTCGTGCTCGTGGGCCTGTTCCGGCTCCTCGTCGTCGCGCTCGGTCTCGTCGGCACGCGCGCCATCTGGCGCGACGGCGACGTCGAGGGCTTCGTCTACTTCACCAACCTCACCAGCTTCCTGACGGTGGCGGTGTTCGGCTGGGCGGCGGTCACGACGCTGCGGCGCCGGGAGCCGCCGCCCGTCTGGGCGAAGGGGCTGGTGACCCTCGCCGCCGCCATCACCGGGCTGGTCGCGTGGCTGGTCCTCGAGCCGGAGGCCCCGGACGCCCCCGCCGTGTTCCTGGGGCTCACGGACGGGCAGGTCGAGCACCGGGCGCTGCCGCTCGCCGTCGTGCTCGACTTCCTGCTGCTCGACCCGCACCGCCGCGCCCGCCTGCGCGACGCGGGCCTGTGGATGCTCTTCCCGGTGCTCTACTTCGGCGCGATCCTGCTGCGGGGACAGCTCAGCCCGGGCAGCGAGTACCCGTACGGGTTCATCGACCTGGACGCCCTCGGGTGGGGCGGGCTGGGGCTCAACCTGGTGCTCTACGGCGGCGCGTTCTACCTGCTGGGGCTGCTCATCGTCGCCGCAGACCGGGTGCTCCCCGCCCGCCCCCTCCTCGGCGGCGTCAGGGCGTGACGATGGCGAAGTCCGGGTCGCCGGGGTCGAGGACGGCGGTGAGCCGGCCCAGGACGGCCGCGTCGCCGTCGACCTGGATGCCGGCGTCCGCGAGCCCGTCGGGCGTCACGCCGCCGAGGGCGAGCGCGGGCAGCGCGCGCGTCGTCGTGGTGAGCGTCAGGTCGGCGTCACCGGCCTGCGTCGCGGCGCTGTACGTGAGCACGCCGTTGCGGAGCCACAGCCGGTAGCGCTCGCCGGAGTCGGTGAGCACGACGTCGATGGTGAGCCGCTCGTCCCAGGCGCGCGGCCCGTCCACCTGGATGGCGATGGCGTCGAACAGCATGGCCGGCGTGAGCGCGGAGATGATGTCCGGCGCGGCGGTCGCCGTCGGGGTACCGAAGCTGCCGTCGCGCAGCTCGGTCGCGCCCGACAGGTAGACCGAGCGCCAGGTCCCGTTCTCGGCGCCGTAGCCGAGCTGCTCGAACGTGTCGGCGAGGAGCTCCTTCCCCCCGGCGTGGTCGGGCTGGGCGAACACGACGTGGGTCAGCACCTCGGCGACCCAGCGGAAGTCCCCGGCGTCGAACGACGCGCGAGCCTTCTCCACGACGGCGTCCGCGCCGCCCATGAACTCCACGTACCGCTTGCCCTGCTCCACCGGCGGGTGCTGCCACAGGTGGGCGGGGTTGCCGTCGTACCAGCCCATGTAGCGCTGGTAGATCGCCTTGACGTTGTGGCTCACGGACCCGTAGTACCCCCGGGCGTGCCAGGCGTTCTCCAGGGCCGGCGGCAGCTGCAGCTGCTCCGCGATCTCGGAGCCGACCAAGCCCTTGTTCAGGAGCCGGAGGGTCTGGTCGTGCAGGTAGGCGTACAGGTCGCGCTGGAGCGCCAGGTACTCGACGATCCGCTCGTTGCCCCAGGTGGGCCAGTGGTGCGACGCGAATGCGGTCTCGACGTCGGCGCCGAACAGGTCGATCGTCTCGGTGAGGTAGTTGGCCCAGGCGTGCGGGTCGCGGACGACGGCTCCCCGCAGGGTCAGCAGGTTGTGCAGCGTGTGGGTGGCGTCCTCGGCCGCGCACAGGGCGCGGTGGTCCGGGAAGTACACGAGGAACTCGGCCGGTGCCTCGGTGCCGGGCGCCATCTGGAACACCATGCGCACGCCGTCGACCGTCTCCTCCTGACCGGTGTGCGTGATGTCGAGGGTCGGGGTGATGAGCGAGACCGAGCCGGTCGACGTCGTCTGCCCGAGCCCCGCCCCCACCTGACCCTGCGGCCCGCGGGCGAGCGCCGCCCCGTACATGTAGCCGGCACGCCTGGCCATCGCCGTGCCGGCGTAGACGTTCTCGGCCACCGCGTGCTCCGTGAACTCCGCGGGCGCGACGACGGGGACGCGCCCGGCGTCGACGTCCTCCTGCGTGGTGACGCCCTTGACGCCGCCGAAGTGGTCCACGTGGCAGTGCGTGTAGATGACGCCGGTGACCGGGCGGTCGCCCCGGTGCTCGCGGTACAGGGC
Organism: Isoptericola sp. NPDC056573; assembly: GCF_042793335.1. Taxonomy (NCBI): domain Bacteria; kingdom Bacillati; phylum Actinomycetota; class Actinomycetes; order Micrococcales; family Promicromonosporaceae; genus Isoptericola; species Isoptericola sp. NPDC056573. Next base: position 243,646 of record NZ_JBHTUY010000002.1, on the reverse strand, counting down.
GAGCGCGGCGGCGGCGGTCTCGGTGGCGATGAGCGGGTCGAGCACGATGACGCCCGTCTCGCCCTCGATGAACGTGACGTTGGAGAGGTCGAAGCCGCGCACCTGGTAGATGCCCTCGGCCACCTCGAAGAGCCCCTGCTCCGCCACGAGCTGCGACTGCCGCCACAGGCTCGGGTTCACGGTGTCCGGCGCGTCGCCGGAGAGGAAGGAGTACGTGTCGTTGTCCCACACCACGCGACCGTCCGCGGCGGTGATCGCGTTGGGCGTCCGCCGGGCGACCAGGCCGCGCGTCGCGTCCTCGAAGTCCTGCCGGTCGGAGAACGGAAGACTGTCCAGCAGGGCACGCTGCTGTGCGGTGATCGTGGGCGTGGCCGGCTTCGGTGCGGTAGGCATGGCGCCACGATGGCACTGCTCCTGCGGCAGCGCGCGGCGAGGATCAGCCGCCGGCGGACGCCGCCCGGCGGGTGCGTCGGCGCTCCGCCAGGTCGTACGCCTCGCGCACGGAGCCGAGCAGCGTGTCGCTGCTGGGGACGACGGAGTCGCGCAGGCGCGCGCTCACGCCGCCGGTCTCGAAACGCCGCCGCAGGTCCTCGGGCACGCCGCAGACGACCACCTCGACGCCGTGCTCGTGCCAGCGGTCCAGCAGCCGGTCGAGGGACTTGAGGAACGTGGTGGACGGGATGCCCGCCGAACCGCGCAGCGAGATCACCAGGGCGGCGTCGTGCGTGCCGGCGGTGTGCGGCCACTCCTCCTCGAGCCGGTTCACCTCGGCGAAGAACCCGGTGCCCACGTAGTGCAGCACGGTGGTGCGGCCGCTGGGCAGGACGGCGGGGGCGTCCTCGACGCGGAAGTCGCCGTCGTCGGTCGGCACGAATCGCACCAGGCGCCCGCGCTTGGCCGCCTGCACCGCGAACAGCACGATCGACAGGCCGGCGCCGAGGAAGATGGCCTGCTGCAGCGGCAGCTGCGTGGTGGCCGCGAACGTCACGACCAGCGCCGCGGCGGACAGCCACGACGTGCGGAAGACCAGCACGATGTCGGCCCACCGGCCCACGACCAGCTCGCCGCCGATGACGAGCAGCAGGCCGCCGATGACGGCCATCGGGATCGTCCCGGCCAGCGGCCCCACGGCCAGCACGATGACGATCAGCCAGACGCCGGAGAAGATGCCCGCCCAGCGGGTCTGCCCGCCGCCGCTGGTCGCGACGCCCGTGCGGGACAGCGACCCGCCGGTCGGCAGCGCGCCGAAGAAGCCGCCCGCCACGTTCGCGAGGCCCTGTGCCGTGAAGTCCTTCGAGACGTCGGTACGTGACCCGTCCGGGTTCGGCACGGCCGCGCCGATGCCCGCCGCCTGCGCGAGTGCGACGAGCGCGATGGCGAGGCCGCCGGACACGAGGTCCGGCAGCGCGCCGACGTCGGGCAGCGTGAGCGGCGGCAGGGACCGGGGGATGGCGGCGATGTCGGAGACCAGCTCGACGTCGGTGCCCAGCAGCGCGACGACGACGGTGACGACGACGAGCGCCAGCAGGGTCGCCGTCTTGCGCAACCGCGGCACCAGGCTCAGCGCCGCCCACGCGGCGACGGTCGCGACGGCCACGGCGACCGTCGGGCCGTCCCAGTCGCCGACGTGCGCGACGGCCTCGACGAGCTTGCCCACCGTGTTGTGCGACTGCGGCTCGTACCCGGTCGCGTCCTTCACCACGCCGGCCACGATCTGCACCGCGATGCCGGCGGTGAAGCCCGTCATGACCGCCGTCGAGACGAACGACATCACCGAGCCGAGCTTCAGCACGCCCAGCAGCGCCATCCACAGGCCGACGACCAGCGTGAGCGCGGCGACCGAGCCCAGGTCCGACGGGTCCAGCCCGGCGTCCGTGAGCACGCTCTTCGCCGACAGGGCGATGGCGCTGGTGAGCGTCGTGACCATGAGCACCGTGCGGGAGAAGAACGAGCCGACGATCGTCGGCACGGCGCCCGACCAGAGGCCCATCGGCGCGGAGAACCCGCCCACGGTCGCGTACGCCATGCCCTCCGGGATGGAGAACAGGCCGGTCACGAAGCCGGAGACGACGTCACGCGGGGTGGGCCTCGACACTCGCACCCCAGCACAGTGCCCCACGGCCCGGGACGCCGCGACCCGGCCGCACGCCGGCTCAGCCGCAGTCCAGGTCCTCCCGCACCGACGCCGTCGCGTCGACGACGCCCTGGGCCTCGTCCCTGAGCGAGTCGGCGGCCTCCGCGAGGGTGGCGTCGTCGTCGACCTGGCCGAACGCGGTCACGAGGGCGTCCCAGGCCTGCTCGACGTCGTCCGTGCGGTCGTCCGACACCTCGGCGAGGCTCTCGTGCAGCGTGCGCTGCGCCTCCGCGGCCTGGTCGCGTGCGGCCTGCACGTCCTCGACGGAGGAGTCCGGGCCCAGCGTGCCCGCGAGGTTCCGCAGCGCGTCCGTGTAGGCGGAGAGGTCCTCGCACGTCTGCGTCGTGTCGTCGCCCATGGCGTCGGTGCTGGACTCGCCGCACCCCGCGAGCAGCAGCGCCGTCGCGCCCAGCGCCGTCGTACCCAGCACCGCGTACCCCTGTCGTGCCCTCGTCCGGCTCATGGTCGACTCCCTCGTCGCGCTCCGACGCCCTCACCTCGACCTTCGTCGTCCTCGGCCGCGCTCGCGAGCGCACGGCGCGATCGCGGAGGTTTCCGGGCGTTCCCGATCATTCGGATGTACCGCCGTTCAGCAGGCCTAGTCCACCGATATCTGACACCTTCGGAGTGGTGTCCGCGCACAGCGTCGCGCGCGGGCGGTTTGCACCGATGTGTGGAGGGGCACTGATGGTGGATGGTCGTAGGTCAGCGGGGGAACGACAGCGCCGCAGCGCGCGCTTGCGCGCGCGACGGCGCGTGCGTCGCGCCGCCTCCGTGCTCGGCGCCTTCGTGCTCGCGCTCGCGGGCGCGGTCATCCCGGCGACGACGGCGTCGGCCGCGACGTGGGGCATCAGCAAGCAGGAGGTCAGCTCCGGGCCGTACCAGCCGGGTCAGAACGTCCAGTGGGTCGTCACGGTCTCCTGCTCCGACCCCAACGCCGACCCGTGCACCAACGCCGTCATCACCGACGAGCTCCCCGACGGCATGCAGCTGGTCAGCGCGTCGATCCAGAGCCAGACCGGCGCGACCGGCGGCACGATCGACGCGGACACCGACACCGACACGGTCACCTACACCGCCGACCAGGTGAACAACGGCGGCCAGGTGCAGATCCTCATCACCGCCCAGGTGGACCCCGACCTGCCGTACAGCCAGGACGGCGTGCCGATCACGAACACGGCCACGGTCGTGGCGGACAACGCGACCGAGCAGTCCGCCAGCGACGACATCACGCCCGACGTGCCGCTCGTCCTCGACTCCGAGACGACGAAGACGATCGAACCCGGCGGGGCGCTCGCGAGCCCCGGCACCGCGGCGACGATCACGCTCGGCGCCACCAACACGTCCAACGACCCGGTCGACACCCTCGTGGTCCAGGACCCGGTCGACCCGACGGCCGACCCGAACCCCTTCACCTACCTCGAGTACACGGGCACCGGCGACATCACCCTGCCGCCGAACGCCGACACCGTCGAGGAGGAGTACTGGGACGGCACGCAGTGGCTGCCGCTCGACGACTCCGTCGACCCGGCGACCGTGCAGGGCGTGCGGTACACCTTCAGCGGCGACATCCAGCCGGGTGCCACGGCCACGATCCCCGTCGAGGTGCAGCAGAGCGACGCGGTCACCGAGCTCACGGACACGACGACCGTCGAGAACGACTCGTCGTCCTACGTGACGCACGACGACGACCAGTCCGACGAGGTCACGGCCGACGACGACTACGTCATCACACCGCCGAACAACAGCGTCGAGGCATCGAAGTCGTTCGACCCGGCCACCGTGAGCGCCGGCGACCCGACGACGGTGACGCTCGGCGCCACGAACACCGGCACCCCGGTCGACACGATGACGATTACCGAGCCCGCGCCCGGCACCGACAGCCCGTTCGAGGGCGACTCGCCCCTGACCTTCACCGGCTTCGGGCCCGACGGCGACGGCACCGGGGTCACCTGGCCCGCCGACGCGGATGCCGCGTCCGTGACGTTCACCTGCGCCGACGGCTCCACGGCCAGCGAGGGCACGACCACTGTCGACACCCTGCCGAACCCACCGGCGGACTGCGTCGTCACCCAGTTCAGCGTGGAGTTCACCGGCGACATCGTCACCGGCGGTGAGGCAAGCATCCCGTTCACGGCTGACACCGACCCCGACCAGGACGTCGACGACCTCACCCACTCCAACACGGTCCACGCCGAGGTCCCCAACGCCGACGACACCGCGTCCGCCGACCTGGTGACCCTCGTGGACCGGCTCGCGACCGAGACCTCCAAGGTCATCTCGCCCTCGACGATCCCGGCCGTGCCGGGGCAGAACGTCGTGGTGCAGCTTCCCACCCAGCTGCTGCCCTTCGGCCCGGACGGCTCGACGACGAACGCCGACCAGGTGGTCATCCAGGACCCCACCGACCCGACGGACCCGGGCGACTTCTGGGGCAGCTTCACCGCGACCCAGGTGCGCAGCACCGACGTCCCGGCGGGCTCGACGCTCACCATCAACTACTGGAATGGCACGGCGTGGGTGCCGGCGCCCGGCTGCGGGCCGTACACCGGCCCGAACACGGTGAGCTGCGACCTGCCGGCCGACGCCCAGGGCGTGCAGTTCGTCTACGACTCCACGGCCGACGGGTTCCCGCCCGGCACGCAGTTCCAGCCGAACTTCGTCGCCGAGTACACGGGCGACCCGGACCAGGACGAGCCGCTGACCAACTGCGGCGCCTCCAGCGCGTCGTCGAGCGCCGTGGGGCCGACGGAGCCGGCCGAGGGATGCGCCACCGTCGACCCGTTCCCGGTGGACGGCACGGGCGACCTCGACTTCGTCGACAAGACGTTCCTCGAGGGTGACCCGGCGACGGTGCTCGCCCGCACGGACGACCAGGTGACGGCCCAGATCACCTGGTCGACCAACGGCTTCTCGGGCGTCGACCCGATGGTCATCTCAGACATCGCCGACCCGGAGTCCACGGCGGTCGCGGGCTCCTTCTACGATGCCTTCAACCTGGTGAGCATCCCCGCCATCGGCAGCAGCCTCGACCCGCTCATCCAGTACGACGCAATCGTGGGAGTCGAGCTGTGGAACGGCACGGCCTGGGTGCAGGCGACGAACTCGGGTTGCACCACGGCCACCCCCTGCGACGGCGGGATGCCGGAGGTCCTCCTCACCGAGGTCGAGCAGGAGTCCACCCTCTCGGTGCGGGTCGTCTACACCGAGTCGTCCACCCGGACCGACGACCCTGCCGACCCGACCACACCCGCCGCCGGTGACGGCGTCGCGCGTTCCACGCGGGCCGACGCCCGCCACCTCAACCTCACGTTCCAGGTGCGCGACTACAAGCGCAGCGACGGCGACCCGGTGCTCGGCGCCGTGCACGGCACGCAGTACAACGTGCCGGACGAGCCCGGGCTGGTGAACGACACGGCCCGCGGGACGGCCACGTTCGACGGCGACGAGTACACGGACACCGACGACGCCGACGTGCTCATCCTCGACCGGCCGCTCAACGTGTCGGTGGCCAAGGACTGGGACGGCGGCCCCATCTCCGTGCCCCCTGCCGAGACCCCGGACGAGTTCTATCCGTCGACGACCGTGACGGTCACCGGGACGAACGAGTCGAACGCCAAGGTGGAGCGACTGCGGCTCGCGGACCCGACGGCTCCCGGCTCAGGCGACGTCGTCACCGATGGGGGCACGTCGCCGTTCGACGCGTTCACCCTCACGGCGATCGACCTCACCCCGCCCGCCGGCGCGACGTCGACCACGGTGACGCTGACGGCGGAGGGCGGCGGCACCACCGTCTACACGGAGAACCCCCTCGGCACCTGGACCCCGTCGAACCCGGAGGACCTCGCAGCCGCGGACCTGGCCGACGTGATCGGCGTCGAGGTCGCGTACGACGGGCTGGTGATGCCGGGGGCCGAGGGCAGCATGGCTCTCACGCTCCAGCTCCGGGAGACGGACCGGTACACGGGCGACCCGGTCACGGTCGCGCAGTACAGCCCCGTGCCCAACACGGCCGCCGCGACGATCACCGACCCGGGCGGCACGTCGGAGGACGACCGGCTCGACAACGCCACGGACGACATGACGCTGCAGGAAGCCGCGATCGGTGTGCAGGTCGGCAAGTCGTTCTCGCCCGGCCAGGTGGTGGAGCCGAACCACGGCGCCGACGGCGCGGACACCCCCGTCGTCATGACCCTCACCGGGACCCCGCAGGGGCCGTCGCGTGCGGTCGAGATGGTGCTCACCGACGACGACCCGCAGTTCTGGAACCAGTACGACTTCGTCGGCTTCGCCCCGAGCGCCGCGCTGGTGACGCCCATCCAACAGGTGCAGGTGGACGCCTACACCGGCGGCACGTTCACGGGCGACGACGACGGCGTCACCGTGACCGGCGGTGACTGGGAACCGGGCACGCCGTCGAGCACGTTCACTCTGCCCCCGGGCGTCGACCCCGCGGACGTGCAGGGCCTGCGCTTCACCTTCACCCGCACGGACGGCTCGATCTGGGAGAACCCGGCGACTCCTACGCAGCCCGTGCCGATCCAGATCTTGCGCCGCGACACGCTGCGGACCGGCGGCGACGTCCTGCCCGACCTCGCCGCGAACCCGCCGGCGCCCGGCGAGACCGACCCCGGCGTTGCGACGAACACCGTGCAGGGGGAGGTCACCGGCGCCGACCTCGTCGTCGGGCCGGACGGGGACCTCGTGCCGGTGTCGGACGCGGACGAGGCCACCGAGGACATCGTCTACGTGCACGCCACCAACGGCGTCGAGGTCGTCAAGGACTTCGACGGCGTGGTCACGGGCGGCAGCGAGTCCCCCGACGCGGTGTTCCCCCTGAACATCGCCGTGACGAACACGGGCAACCGCCCCATCTCCGAGCTCGTCGTCGACGACCCGATGCCGGCCGACTCCACCGGTCCCCAGCTGCGGCTGGCGGACGTCGACGATCCGTTCACCTACGCGCTCGACGGTGCGGCTCCGGACCCGGCCAACGGCGACCCGCTGCCCACCGACCCCGCAGACGTGACGGTCGACCAGTCCGGCGACATCGAGTCGCTGACGTTCAGCTTCCCCGAGGGCACGGTGCTCGAGGTGGGGCAGACGTACACGATCACCGTCATGGTGCAGTTCCGGGTGGGGCTCACCGCGGGGACGGTCGTGCGCAACACCGCCGGGGTGACCGGCGACCGTCCGTGGGACGAGTGTGAGGCGCGGCTGGACGACGAGACGGGCGCCTGCGAGGCAGACTCCGACGTCGTGACCATCCCCTCAGGCGTGCTCCGCCAGTCGAAGCAGGTCAAGGCGACGGACGACGACGAGCTCGACGTCATCGTGGACCCGGCCGCACCCGACCCCACCGTCGAGTGCACGCCCGACGCGGACGGCTTCTACTCCTACCCGTGCACGCCGGTCGTCGCCCCGGGTCACGACGAGACCTGGCGGATCCGGGTCGACAACGTCGGCAACCTGCCCATGAGCAAGGTGGTGCTCTACGACCGCCTGCCGACGCCGGGTGACACAGGCTCGTACGCCGATTCCGCACGCGGGTCGGCCTGGGCCGCGATCCTCACGAACGACCCGCCGCCGCAGCTCGTGAACGCGCCGGACGGCGCCCGGGCGACGTTCTACTACACGACGGCCGACGACTACTGCATGGACGACATCAACGACCCGATGAACGAGCCCGTCTGCCCGACCGACCCCGACGCGGGGTGGGCCCCGCTGACGTCGTCGACGGGCGAGGACGTCTACGAGCAGATCGCCGCGCTGAAGGTCGTCGTCACGTTCCCGGGGGACGCGCTGTTCCAGCCCGGCGAGTTCGTGGCGCTCGAGGGCACGACGACCACGCCGCCACTCGTACCGGAGGCCGGCGACCGGTCCATCGCCTGGAACTCGGCGGCCGCGTCCGCGGTCGTGGAGGCGCAGAACGGGTCGTCGTTCAACCTGCTGCCGACCGAGGGCACGAAGGTGGGCGTCGCCACCGCGAGCGGCCCGCTCGAGGTGAACAAGCTGGTCAGCGGTGACGGGGCGGAGTACGCGCCGGACGAGTTCCAGCTCTTCGTACAGTGCACGTCCGCACCGGGGACCTGGGTCGAGACCGAGATGGACCCCATCCCGATCACGGTGGTGCCCGGCACGCCCACGGTGGTGCCGGACCTGCCGTACGGCGCCGAGTGCACGATCACGGAGGACGGCAGCAACGGCGAGACCGAGCTGATCGTCGGCACGGTGACGATCGACAGCGAGAGCGTCGACGAGGACCCCACGACGATCGCGGCCATGAACCGGTACGACCTGTCGAGCCTGGAGCTCTCCAAGACGGTCGAGAGCGACGCCGTCGACCAGGACGGGAACCCGGTCTCCTACGGCCCGTTCGAGGCGACCGTGGAGTGCACGTTCCTCGGCGAGCCCGTCTTCGCCGACGGCTACGACGCGGACACCCCGATGGTCGTGGAGCTGACCGAGGACGGCACGCCCGTCACCCTGACCGGCCTGCCCGTGAACTCCGAGTGCACCGTCACCGAGACCAACGCCGCGAACGCGGCGGGCACGACCATCACGGTCACCACGCCGGGCGAGGACCCGGTCGAGACCGACGGCACGTCTGCCGACGTCACGATCGTGCCGGACGACGACGGTGCGGCAGCGGTGCAGGTCGCGATGACCAACGAGTTCACCGTCGGCGCGATCGACCTGCAGAAGGTGGTCGACGGCGAGGGCGGCCCCGCGTACGGTGCCGGCCCGTTCACGATCCAGGTGGTGTGCACCTACGACGCCGACGGCGACGGTCCGGGCGAGGCGGGCACCGTTTACGACGGCACCGTGGTGCTCGGTGGGGCGGGCCCGCTGGAGGCGCAGATCCCGAACCTGCCCACAGGTGCGGAGTGCACGATCACCGAGACGGACGACGGCGGAGCCACCGGAGCGGTCGTCGTGCCCGATACGGTGACCGTCGGCTCCGACCAGCCCGTCGAGGTGGTTATCACCAACACGTTCGACGTCGGCACCATCGAGGTGGACAAGGACCTCGATGGCCTCGGCGCCCTCTATGGCCCGGGTCCGTTCGAGGTGACGTTGGAGTGCTCCTACCTGGGCGTCGACCTCCCGATCCCCGGCGGCGCGGTCCGCGAGCTCGTGCCCGGCGAGCCGGTCCTGTACGAGGGCCTGCCGGTCGGCGCGGAGTGCACCGTGACCGAGACGAACACGTTCGGGGCGTCGTCCTCCACCATGACGGTCGACGACGGTGAGCCGGTCGAAGGCACGACCGTCGACGTCGTCGTGCCGCCGGCCGACGGCGGCGAGCCGACCACCGTGACGGTGACGGCCACGAACACGTTCCTCACCGCGCCGCTCGTGGTGCGCAAGGTGGTGGACGGCGACGGGGGGGCCTACGCCCCGACGATGCCGGACCTGCCGCCGCTGCCGGAGATCCCGGACGGCCCGATCACGCCCGAGGTACTCGCCGAGTTGTTGGCGCAGGTGGAGCAGTACCTCGACGACGTGCCGTTCGACGAGTTCCCCTACGAGGTCACGCTCGAGTGCACCACCTCGCAGGGTGACCCGGTGCCGATCCCGGGCGGCAGCGTGCGCCCGTTCGGCCCGGGCTTCCCCGGGCTGTACTTCGGGCTGCCCGACGGTGCGGAGTGCACGGCGACGGAGACACGCACGGGCAACGCCGACCAGGTGACGCTGGACCCGAACCCGGTGACGATCGACGGTGAGGCCACCGTCTTCGCCCCGGTCGAGATGACGGTCACGAACACCTACGACCTGGGCGGGTTCACCGTGGAGAAGGTGGTGGACGGCGACGCCGCGGACTTCGGCGTAGGGCCGTTCGAGGTGTCCGCGCAGTGCACGCTGCGGGGCGAGGAGATCGACGTCCCGGGCGGGGCGACCCGCACGCTCGAGGCGGGCGGCACCGTCACCTACGGCGACCTGCCGATCGGGACGGAGTGCGTCGTCACCGAGACGGACTCCGCCGGTGCGTCGTCATCCACGGTCTCGACGACCGTCGAGGGGGGCGACCCGGGCCAGGTGGTCGTGCCGGGCGCGGACGCCGACGCCGCGGTGGTCACCGTGACCAACACGTTCGACGTGGGGTCGGTCGCGGTGGAGAAGGTGGTCGACTTCGAGGGCAGCTCCTACGACGTGGGCCCGTTCGAGGTGACCCTCGCCTGCACGTTCCAGCGCGAGGACATCGAGATCCCGGGCGGCGCGGCACGCGAGATCGCGGCGGGCGACACCGTCACGTACGACGGGCTCCCGATCGGCGCGGAGTGCGTCGTGACGGAGACGGACGACGGGGGCGCGGCGTCCTCCACGGTCTCGACCGTGGGCGACGGCGACCCGGGCGCGGTCACCGTCGCGGCGGACCCGGCGTCGGTCACGGTGACGAACACGTTCGCTCCGCCCCCGCCTCCCGCGGGCGGCGACGGGACCGATACCGGCGGGGGCGGTTGGCTCCCGACCACCGGCGCGGACATCGGCCTCTGGGTCGGCATCGCCGTCCTGTTGATCGCGGCAGGTGTGGTCGCCGTCGGGATCCGGCGCCGCCAGCAGCACTGACCGGGCCCCACGACGGCGCCGACCCTGGTCACGGGGTCGGCGCCGCCGGCGTCCAGGGGGCGTGCAGCGGCAGTCCGCCGTACGTTCGTTGCGGGCGCGACCTGCGCCGTCGTCGAGGAGGGGAGCAGCACCGTGACCGCCACGGGAATCATCACCGCGATCATCATCGGCGCGATCATCGGGGCCCTCGGGCGCCTGGTCGTCCGGGGCAAGCAGAACATCTCGATCCTCGTGACGATCATCATCGGGATCGTCGCCGCACTGCTGGGCACGTGGATCGCGAGCCTGATCGACGTCAGCGACACCGGTGGCATCGACTGGATCGAGCTGATCTTCCAGATCGTGCTGGCCGCGATCGGTGTCTCGATCGTCGCTGGGATGGGCGGCCGCAAGCAGACGACCCCCTGACCCTGCCCGGGCGGCATCCCGCGCGGGTGCCGCCGCCGGGAGCGCGAACGGGCCGGCCGTCCCTGGACGGCCGGCCCGTTCGCGAACGGTCTATCGCTTACGCGCCTTGACGGTGGTCTCGGCAGTTCTCTCGCGCTTCTGCGCGCGCTTCTCCTTGAGGGTGAGCGCCGGCTGCTTCTTCGAGTTCTTGGTCACGGGAGTTCACCTCCACTCGCCTCCAGGTGGGTCGATGAACCGGCCACCATAGCAACGTCCCGCCGGGGCCGGGTGAGGCCGGTCGGCGGGACGTCGGGGTGTCGTGAGTGATGCCGTGCGCGGGGTCAGGCGGCCGTGCCGAAGTCCTTCCGGCGGCGTTCGCCGTGGGCCGTCTCGCCGTCGGGCACGATCGCGTCGGGCGGCACGACGACGCCGGACGGCACGCGGCTGTCGGTGCCGAGGCGGGAGCCGGAACCGACCCGGGCGTCGTCGCCGACGACGCCGCGGACGCCGACGTGCACGTTCTCGTCCACGCGGGCTCCGCGCCCGACGACGGCGTCGACGTCGACCCAGCTGAACCGGCCGACCTTGGCGTGCGCGCCCACACGGGCGCCGGCCTCGACGTACGCGCCGGGCCTGATGGTGGCGTCGGGGTGGACGCCCGCGTGCGGCGAGACGAAGCCTTCGCCGTTGTCGTGCCGGAGGTACCGGGTGAACTTCCCCGGCTCGTGCTCGACCTCGACCTTTCGGGGGATGCGTCGCAAGAGTGCTCCTCATGGTGCGGGTGAATCTTGTGACATAACGCGCAAGCGGCGCCTGGTGTTCCCGACGGCCGGGCGACGCGGGGTGTCGCGGCGTCAGCGGCGGGACGACCGGGCGGCCGCGACCAGCTCGCGCGCGTGCACGTCGGGCAGGTAGCACCTGACGAGGGCGAGCCCTACCAGAGGGAGGGTCGCGGGCTCGGTCACCACGAGGTAGAGCGGCGCGTCCCGCGGCTGGAACTTCATCTTGAAGCGGTGCAGCGACTCGAAGCCGTACAGGGGCTCGAGCCGCTCCGCGAGGCGGTCGAGGACGGCGTCGAGACCCCCGGGAGAGGGGTGCTCGCCGCGGGCGAGCGGGCTGCCGGACAGCGAGGCCTCCAGGGCGCCCTCGTCCCGGAACGTCGTGAGGGCGGACGCGATGAGCAGCTCCATCGTGTAGCGGAACGAGTCCGGCGCGCGCCGCATGACGTCGAGGGTCCACCCGACGACCTGCCCGTCCGGGGCGTGCACGGGGAGCCAGCTCGTCACCCCGTGCACCCGCCCGTCGCCGTCCACCGCGAGGCCCACGCGTACCTCCGGGTCGAGGGCCTCGCGGACCCCGCCCAGCGTGAAGGCCATCTCCGGCAGGTCGCTGTCGCCGAGCCACGCCTCGGAGATCGCCCGCACCTGTGCGAGCGTCTCGGGCGGTTCGTCGACCAGCCGCACCAGCCGGTGCTCCATGCCCTGCTTCGCGGCCTGGTTGAGCGCCGTGCGCACGTCCTGCCACTTCTTGCCCCGGAACTCCAGCCCCGGCAGGTCGATCACGGCCTCCTGCGCCACCGGCACGAGGGTCCAGCCGCGCGCCCGCCCGATCGACGCGACCTCCTCGCTCGCGGAGAAGAAGCACGACCCGGAGCCCGCCGTCGACGCCGCCCCGACGAAGGCGTCCACCAGCTCCGCGCGGCCGTCCGGTCCGTCGCCGACCGGGTCCGTGAGGACGACGACGACGCCGGCGTGCGCCTGGTAGGCGACGTACCCGTCCTGGCCCTCGGGCGCCCATCGTTCGAGGCCGTCCCAGGTCGTCATCCAGGCCAGCCGCTGCCCCGCCCCGAGCCGGCGGAGCGTCGCGCGCGCGTCGTCCTGGTCCAGCCGGGCCCCGGTCGACGGCCTCGCGTGGCGGCGAGCGCGGAACGACGACCGCCGGACGACCAGCAGGGCCAGCGCACCGAGGTCGAGCAGGAGCATGAGGAGCACGAGCGGCAGCTCGTCCGGCAGCACGAGGGACGCGGCCAGCGCGAAGAGCGCCTCGCCGACCACCCCGAGCAGCGTGAGCACCACGGCCAGCCACCACCAGGAGCGCCTGCCCCGCAGGAGGCCGACGGCGAGGACCAGGTCGACCGCGACGGCGAGGACACCCGTCGGCCAGCTGCCGCTGCCGACCTCGCCCAGCGGCCCCTCGCGGGGACCGGCGGCGAAGCTCGTGAGCACCACGAGCAGGGCCGAGATCGCGAAGTACCCCGCGGCCGTCGCCCGGTCGCGCTGCAGACGCCCGGCGCGCGTGCGGCGTCCCAGCCTCGCGCCCAGCACGGGACGGGCGACGACGAGGCCGGCGATCCACCCGACGACGTGCTCGACGTCCGCGATGCCGCCCCAGATCACGAGCGCGGCCAGGACGTAGATCGCGATCAGGGCGCTCGCCCGGAACCGCCACGGTGGCGCCATGCTCAGCGCCGTCACGGTCACCGCCCCGACGACCCCCGCGCTGAAGCCGACGTCGAGCACCCGGGCCAGGTGCTCCGCCCAGCCCCAGCCCGTCCGGGCCAGGAGGGCGAGGCCGCCGGCGGTCCCGACGACGCCGACGAGCTGGCAGGTCACCGCCGTGACCACCGCGCGCCGGGTCCCGAGCCGGAGCTCCGTCCAGCCGACGAGCAGGAGGAAGACCCCGGCGACGGACACGTACTCCCACGGCTCGAGGGCGAAGAGCGAGCCCGTGGCGGGCGTCCACCACCGTCCGTCGGCGAACGCCGGGGCGCCGAACGCGACGTCGTCGAACCACGGGTGGTCCTCGAACGGGGACCACAGCGCGCCGGTGACGACGCCGAGCACGAGCATCAGCGCGACGACCCCGAGCGTGAACGGGACATGCCTCGCCGTGCGGAGCAGCCGCAGCGTCGGAGAGGCGGTCGAGGGGGTCGCTGCCTCGTCGGTGGCGCCGGTCACGCGTGACTCCTCACCTCGGTTGAGGGAATCATTCCGCGGGCGGCGCCCGGGCGCGCGCCGTCCGGTCGCGGCGGTGGTGGCCCGGAGCGGGGGCGATCGGGGATCATCGGCGGGATGAGCGGCGAGCGGGCAGGACGAGGCCGGCGTCGGCGTGCGCTGGCGGTGGTCGCCGGGTCCGTCGTCGTGCTGCTGGGCGTGCTGGCGCTGCTGGTGTGGAACGGGGTGCTCTGGCCCAACCGCCTGGCCGCCGACCGGTACGCCGTGCGCGGCGTCGACGTGTCCGCCTACCAGGGCACGATCGACTGGCCCGTGCTGGCGGCGCAGGACCTGGACTTCGCGTTCGTCAAGGCCACGGAGGGCTCCGCCCACGTGGACGAGCGGTTCGCGGCCAACTGGGAGGGCGCCCGGTCCACCGACCTGCTGGTCGGCGCCTACCACTTCCTCAGCTTCGAGAGCCCCGGGGCGGACCAGGCGGCACACCTGATCGACGTGGTGCCCGCCGAGAGCGGCACCCTGCCGCCCGTCGTCGACGTCGAGCACTACGGCGAGTTCGCCGCCGACCCGCCGACCGTCGACGAGCTGCGGGGCATCCTCGACCCGATGCTCGACGCGCTCGAGGAGCACTACGGCGTGCCGCCGATCCTCTACACGACCCAGCAGATCCGGGCGGACTACCTGGGCGACGACTACGACCGGTACCCGCTGTGGATCCGGTCGGTCGCCTCCACCCCTGACCTGCCGCGCCGCGACTGGGAGTTCTGGCAGTACTCCGACCGCGACACGCTCCCCGGCTACGTCGGCGAGGAGGATCACATCGACATGAACGTGTTCGACGGCACGATCGGCGACCTGAGCGCGCTGACCCAGCCATAGCCGCATACCGTCGGCGGCGTGATCGATCGATGGACATGGCCGGCCGTGGTGGGCGTCGGCTTCGGGGTGCTGGCCTTCCTCGGGGTGCTGATCCCCGTGCTGCTGGTGCAGCAGCGGCGGTACGGGCGGCTCGACGCGCGGAGGGTGCTCGGCGCCGCGGCGCTCGCGGTGTACGTCGTGACGCTGCTCGCGTACACGCTGCTGCCCCTGCCCTCGGGGGACCTGACCGCGTGGTGCGCCGCGCACGGGGTGTCCGGCGCGGAGCTGGTGCCGCTGCACTCGCTGGACGACATCCGCCGGGACACCGCCGGCCTCGGCACCCTCGCCACGCTGCGCAGCGCCGCCGTCCTCCAGGTGGCGTTCAACGTGCTGCTCTTCGTGCCCTGGGGCGTGCTGGCGCGGAGGTACCTCGGATGGGGCGTGGCCGCGTCCACCCTGAGCGCGCTCGTCGCGTCGGTCGCGATCGAGACCGTGCAGTACACGGGCATCCTCGGGCTCGTCCCGTGCTCCTACCGCGTGGCCGACGTCGACGACGTCCTCACCAACACCCTCGGCGGTCTCCTCGGCGCGCTCGTCGCGCCGGTGGTGCTGCGCTGGATGCCGCAGGCGCGCGAGCTCGCCGCCGCGCGTCTGGAGCCGCGGCCGGTGACGTTCTGGCGCCGCTTCCTGGGGATGGTCACCGACCTGCTCGCCGCGTTCGTGCTGGGGGCGGCGCTGCAGCTCGCCTACCGGGTGGCCGTGCTGGCGTCGGGCCACGACGTCCCGTCGGCGACGACCTGGCCGGACGTGCTGCTGGGCACGGTGGTGCCGGCCGTCGTCGTGTTCCTCCTGCCGCCGTGGGTCCGCTCGGGCGCGTCGCTGGGGCAGCGGGCGGTGTGGCTGGAGCCGCGCTGGCGAGACGGCGCGGGCGTCCTACGACGTGGCTCGCTCGCGCGCCGTCTCGCCCGCGGGTACCTCCTGCTCGGTCTGTACGGGGTGCTGGGGATCGTGGAGGCGGTGCCGCCCGGCGACGCGTCGAACGCGTGGGCGGGGGCGCTGCAGAACGTGGTGGCGCTCGCGGCCCTGGTCGGCGTCGTCGCGACCGGCGACCGGCGCGGCCTCGCCTGCGTGCTGACGGGCGCGCGGATGGTCGACTCCCGCGCGCCCGCCGAGCCCGTCAGACGTGCGTCGTCACCGGCCGGTCGGTGAACGCCTGCTTCGGCACGACGACCAGGAGCGCCGCCGCGACCAGGGCCGTCCCGCCGCACACCACCCACACGGTGACGTAGCCGGCGAACGAGCCGGCCGTGCTCTCCGCGGCCCCGGCCGTGCCGGCCCCCGCGGCACCGAGCAGCGCGATCCCGAAGACGCACGACGCCACCGCCCCGCCGAGCGTCTTCACCGAGTTGGTGAGTCCCGTCGCGACGCCCGTCTGCTGGGGCGGGGCCGCCGCGGCGGCGGCCGACGGGAGCGCCGCCACGAGGGCGCCGGACCCGATGCCGACGACCACCATGTTCACCACGACCTGCAGGTACGTGGCGTGGAGCGGCACGAACAGCAGGAACCCGATCCCCACGCACGTGGCGGCCCCGACCAGCGTGATGCGCGGCGTCACGAGGCGTGCCACGCGGGGGAAGGTGAGCGCGCCGACGATCATCGCGACCAGGTAGACGCCGATGAGCAACGACGTCTGGAAGCCCGTGGTGCCGAGGCCGTAGCCGTGCAGCGCCGGGTCGGTGCGGGCGAACGTCGACAGCGGCGCCTGGGCGCCGAGCACGGACACCCCGAACAGCCCCGCCGTGAGGAACACCGGGCCGAGCGCGGGGGAGCGGAACATCCGCACGTCGACGAGGGGGTCGGGGTGGCGCAGCTCCCAGCGGGCGAACGGCCACAGGAGCAGGAGCCCGAGGGCGACCATCGCCCACGCGAGCGTGGACCCGACGCCGTTCAGCCGGAGCATGCTCAGCCCGCCGGTGAAGGCGAGCAGCGCGAGGGACAGCAGCACGAGGCCGCGCAGGTCGAGACGCCCGCCCGCGGGCCGGGGGGTCTCGGCGACGCCGAACCAGACGACGACGAAGCACGCCGCCACGAGGACGCCGGGGACGAGCAGCACCACCTGGAGCGGGAGCGCGTCGACGAGCGCACCCCCGGCGAGGGCGCCCGTGATGGCGCCGACCTCGAGCGCGGCGACCAGGATCCCGGCGGCCTGCGCCGTGAGCGCCGCGCTGTTCGGGAGCCCGCGCGAGCGGCTCCACACCAGGGCGATCTCGAGCGGCAGCCACGCCGAGTAGAAGCCCTGGACCGCCCAGGCGGCGAGGAACAGCCCGAACGACGGCATGAACGGCAGCGCGAGCGTCGCGACGGCCGTGACCCCCGACGACACGAGGAGCATGCGCCGGTGGCCGACCATGTCGCCGAGCTTGGCCAGCACGGGGACGACGAGAGCGGACACCATGAGCTGCGTGCCCTCGAGCCAGTTCACGTCGGCGTCGTGCACGCCGAGGTGGCGGGCGATGTCGGTGAGCATGGGCGTGTAGTAGCCCTGGATGACGCCGCTGGTGAGCTCGACGAAGGCGAGGAAGCCGACGACGGCCGCCATCGTCCCGCCGGCCGCGCTCACGGCCCGGGGCGCACGGCGCAGGCTGGTCACGGCAGACGCTCCAGCAGGGTGCGGTGGAACAGCTCGCCGCGCGCGAGCTCGCCGACCTCGACCCGCTCGTCGACGCCGTGGATGGACTTGCGCTGCGCGGTGGACATCGCGAGCGGGGCGAAGCGGTAGACGGCCGGCGAGAACTCGTGGAAGTACCGGGAGTCCGTCGCGGCCATGACGACGTACGGCACGGTGAGCGCGTCCGGGTGGGAGACGCCGACGGCTTCGGCCAGCAGGGCGAAGCGGTCGTCGTCGGTGGGCGACTCGGGCGACGGCTCGCTGGACTCGATGACCTCGATCTCGACGAGGGGGTCGCGGATGCGCCGTCGCAGGCGTTCGACGGTCGAGGCGACGGTCTCGCCGAGGGCGATGCGCAGGTTGACGGTGGCCGACGCCTGCGACGGCAGGACGTTCGCCGCGGTGCCGCCCGCGAGCATCGTGGGTGCGACGGTGGTGCGCACGAGCGCCGCCGTCTCGCCGCCACGGGCGACGAAGGCCTGGGCCGTCGCCGCGGGGACGCCGGCCATGGTGGTCAGGGCGGCCCTGGCGGGCCCCTCGGCGCGGCCGGCGAAGATGCGCAGCATCTGGGAGATGGCGCGCGGGGTGCGGGCGGGGAACGTGCGGGGGCCGATCCGGTCCACGGCGCGCGCGACCCGGCGCACCGCCGTGGTGGTCGGCGGCATGGACGCGTGGCCGCCGTCGCCGCGGGCCTTGAGCCGCACGTTCATGACGCCCTTCTCGCCGACGCCGACCATGGCGGCCCTGCCGGGCACGAACGGGAGAGGGGAGTCGACGACGGCGCCGCCCTCGTCCACCACCATCCAGGGCACGACGCCGCGCTCGCGGAACGTGGCGGCGATCGCGGCGGCGGCGGCGCCGTGCGACTCCTCGTTGCCGCCGAAGGAGAGGTAGACGTCGCGGGCCGGGGTGAAGCCGGCGGCCAGCAGGTTCTCGACGGCCTCGAGCACGACGACCAGCGGTCCCTTGTCGTCGAGGGCCCCGCGGCCGTAGACCCAGCCGTCCTCCACCCGGCCCTCGAAGGGCGGGTAGGTCCAGGCGTCGGACTCGTCGACGGGGACGACGTCGAAGTGCGCCATGAGGACCAGGGGACCGTCGGGGGCCTCGGTCCGGCCCCGCCACCGGTACACGAGCCCGAGGTCACCGTGGCGCTCGAGCTCGAGCCGCTCGTGCACGAGCGGGTACAGCTCGGGGAGCAGGGCGACGAGCTCCTGGAAGGGGCCGAGGCCACGGGTCTCGAGCTCGGCGGAGACCGTGGGCAGCTGGATCAGGCGCGACAGGCGCTCGTCAGCACCCGGGCGGGGAGTGACCGGGGTCACGACGGGCTGATTCATGGGCACACCGTAGAGCCTCCGTGTCACGGGCAAGGACCAGGTCTGCGACGCGGTCTCACCCTCCCTCGACACCGGTGCTCATCTGTGCCGCGATGCCTGCTCGTTTGCTACGTTGGTGGCTCTCGCACCCGACGGAGCAAGGACCCACCATGACCGCACTCAGCGCAGAGACCGTGTCGTCGCTGGCGGGCGGCGACCTGCCGCTCGCCGTGCCCTCCTACGACCGCACCCGGCTGCGCGCCGGCATCGTGCACCTGGGCGTCGGCGGGTTCCACCGGGCGCACCAGGCGATGTACCTGGACCGGCTGATGAACGCCGGCGAGGCGCTCGACTGGGCGATCTGCGGCGTCGGCGTGCTGCCGCACGACGCCCGCATGCGCGACGCGCTCACCGCGCAGGACGGGCTGTACACGCTGGTGCTCAAGCACCCCGACGGCACGCTCGAGGGCCGCGTGATCGGCTCGATCGTGGAGTTCCTGCTGGCCCCGGACGACCCGGAGGCGGTGCTGGAGAGGATGGCGTCGCCGGAGATCCGGATCGTGTCGCTGACCGTCACGGAGGGCGGCTACAACGTCAACCCGGTCACGGGGGAGTTCGACGCCGAGGACCCGGCCGTGCGTGCCGACCTGGAGCCCGGCGCCGTGCCCGCCACGACGTTCGGCCTGGTCACGGAGGCGCTGCGCCGCCGTCGCGACCGGGGCGTGCCGCCGTTCACCGTGCAGAGCTGCGACAACATCCAGGGCAACGGCGACGTCGCGCACCGGATGTTCACCGCGTTCGCCCGGCTCAAGGACCCGGAGCTCGCGGCGTGGATCGAGGAGCACGTCCCGTTCCCCAACTCGATGGTCGACCGCATCACGCCCGTCACCACGGACGACGACCGCGCCATGGTGGCCGAGCGGTTCGGCGTCGACGACGCGTGGCCGGTGGTGGCGGAGCCGTTCACACAGTGGGTGGTCGAGGACCGGTTCGCCGACGGGCGCCCGCCGTACGAGAAGGTGGGCGCGCAGCTCGTCGACGACGTCGAGCCGTACGAGCTGATGAAGCTGCGCCTGCTCAACGCCAGCCACCAGGCCCTGTGCTACCTCGGCTACCTCGCCGGGTACCGGTACGCCCACGAGGTCTGCGCGGACGAGACGTTCGTGCGCTTCCTGCGCGACTACATGGCCCGCGAGGGCGCCCCGACGCTGCTGCCCGTGCCGGGGGTGGACCTCGAGGAGTACCAGGCCACGCTGATCGAGCGGTTCGCCAACCCGCACGTGCGCGACACCCTCGCCCGGCTGTGCGCCGAGTCGTCGGACCGCATCCCCAAGTGGCTGGTCCCCGTGATCCGGGCGAACCTCGCCGCCGGCGGCGAGGTGCACCGCTCGGCCGCCGTCGTCGCGGCCTGGGCGCGGTACGACGAGGCCGTGGACGAGCAGGGCGAGCCCATCGCGATCGTCGACCGCCTCGCGGACCGCCTGAAGGCCGCGGCGGCGCGGAACCGGGAGGACCCGCTGGTGTTCGTCCGCGACGAGGAGCTGTTCGGCGACCTGGCGTCCGAGCCGCGGTTCGTCGAGGCCTACACCGCCGCGCTGGACTCGCTGCACACGCTCGGCGCCCGGGCGACGGTGGAGTCGCTGGTCGCCGGATAAGCCGTCACGCGTCGTCGCGGGCCGCGGCCTCCCGGATCTTGCGGGCCTCGGCGACGGCGTCGCGCCGCTTGCCGGCCTTCTTGTCGCTGGCCTTGGTGTCGCGCGGCGGGAGCTGGATGTTCTCCTCCGCGGCGATGCCGCCCTGCAGCTGCCGGCTGCGCTCGAGCTCGGCGTCCAGCTCCGCGCCGAACAGCAGCGCCAGGTTGGTGATCCACAGCCACAGCAGGAACACGATGACGGTGCCGAGCGTGCCGTACGTGGAGCCGTAGCTGCCGAACTCCGCCACGTAGAAGCCGAACGCCGCGGAGGCGATGACCCACACCACGATCGCGAGCAGGGCCCCGATGCTGATCCAGCGGAACTTGGGCTGCTTCACGTTGGGCGTCAGGTGGTACAGCAGCGCGACGACGACCACCACGAGGAACAGCGCGACGGGCCACTTGGCGATGCTCCACACGGTCAGGGCGACGTCGCCCAGGCCGATCGCCTCGCCGACCGCCCGTGCCACCGGCCCGGACAGCACGAGGCTCGCGACGACGACGGCCGCGAGCACGACCACCACCAGGGTGACGAGCAGCATCATCGGGCGCAGCTTCCAGACCGGGCGCCCCTCCTCGACCTCGTACACCCGGTTCATGGCCCGGCCGAACGCGTTGACGTACCCCGACGCGGACCACAGGGCGATGACGAGGCCGACGACCAGGGCCAGGCCCGCACCCGTGGACCCGACGGCATTGGTGACCAAGGGCTCGACGATGGTCAGCGTCTCCTCGGGGAGGAAGCCCTCCACCGTCGACATGATCGAGTCGATCGCCGCCTCGGCGTCGCCGACGAAGCCGAGCAGCGACACGAGCGCCAGCAGGGCGGGCGCGGACGCCATCACCGCGTAGTACGTCAGGCCGGCCGCGAGGTCGGTGCAGTCGTCGTCGGAGAACTCCCGCACGGTGCTCTTGAAGGCCAGCTTCCACGACGGCTTCTTGAGGTCCGGCGGAGACTCGGGCTTGCGCGGGTCGTCGGGAGCCGGCTCGGTGCGGGGCTCGTGCGTGTCGGTCACGGGACCTCCTCGGGCGCGGCGGCGGGTTCCGCCAGGGTCACCACCAGGCTCGATGCGTCCGCGGATGCCCGCAATCGGGCGTCACGTGGTCGCGGCGTCCAGCAGCTCCTCGAGCGCGCCCGCGGCGGCGTCGTCGCACACGACGGTCGTGGCGATGCCGCCCGCGACGGCGGCGCGCAGGCCCGGCGCGGCCTCGCGCCCGTAGCCGGCGGTGACGACCTCGGGGGTGCGCACCAGCTGGTCGAAGGTCACGCCCACGACGCGGGCGTCGAGCGGCGTGACGACGCGGCGGCCCTCGGCGTCGAAGAGCCGTCCGGAGCACTCGGCGACGGTGCCCGCGGCGGTGGCGGCGCGCCGCTCGTCGCCCGTGACCCGGGGGAACACGGTGGACCCGGTGGCCGTCCACGCGCCGATCGCGACGACGGCGAGGTCGAGGTCGTCGGCGCGGTCGAGGGCGGCGGCGATCTCCGGCTGCCGCCGCATGCCGGCGGCGGTGCCGGGGTCGGCCACGAGCAAGGGTGACCAGACCGGCCAGGTGCGCACGCCCGGCATCCGGCGGAAGCCCTGGATCATGTCGAGCGAGTCGCCCGACCCGTCCACCGGCAGGGCGCCGACCAGCTGGACGACGTCGCACGCGGGCAGAGGGGCGAGGTGGCGCACCGCGATCTCGATGGTGCGCGACCAGGAGACGCCGAGGGTGGCGCCCTCGCGCACGTGCGCGGAGACGACGCCGGCGAGCGCGCGGGCGACCGACTCCCGCGTCGCGGCGGGGGTGCCGGCCGCGCCGGCGATCACGACCTCGCGTGCGCCGAGCCGCTCCGCCAGGCGTCGGGCGCGGCCGGTGTCCAGGTGGGCGGGCGGGGAGATCTCGATCCGCACGACGCCGCTCTCGCGCGCCTCGGCGAGCAGCCGGGCCACCTGGAAGCGGGAGATCCCGCGGGCGGAGGCGATGTCCACCTTGGAACGGTTGTCGAGGTAGTAGTCGCGGCTCACCTCGACGAGGAGGCGGGCGTGCTCGGCGTCGGTCACGGGATCATCCTCCTCGCTGGTCGGGCCGCCGCGCCACTCTGAGCGCTCGGGCCTTGCTCGCCTGAGCATCACCCACTACTGTCCCGACAGATGAGCGCAGCGCCGCATCTCATCTGTGCGCGTCGGCGCTCGTCGAGGGACCACCGATCGAACCGACGACGTGAGGACAGCGATGTTCCGACCACGAACCCGGAGGCTCGCCGCCGCGGGCGGTGCCGCCGTCCTCGGGCTCTCCCTGGCCGCGTGCGCGGGGGCGGGAGCCGTCGGCGGGGGAGACGGCGAGCAGATCGTCGTCGCGATCGTCTCCAACCCGCAGATGCAGGACGCGATCTCCCTCCAGGACGAGTTCCGCAAGGAGCACCCCGGGATCGACGTGCGCTTCGTGTCCCTGCCGGAGAACGAGGCCCGCGCCAAGATCACCGCGTCCGTCGCCACCGGCGGCGGGGAGTTCGACGTCGTGATGATCTCCAACTACGAGACGCCGATGTGGGCCGAGAACGGCTGGATCGAGAACCTGCAGCCGTACGCCGACGCCACCGAGGGGTACGACCCGGACGACTTCGTGCCCAGCGTGCGGGAGGCGCTGTCGGTGGACGGCGACCTCTACTCGGTGCCGTTCTACGGCGAGTCCTCGTTCCTCGCCTACCGCAAGGACCTCTTCCAGCAGGCCGGCCTCACCATGCCGGACCGCCCCACCTGGGACGACGTCCGCGAGCTGGCCGCCGAGCTGAACGACCCGTCGCAGGACTTCGCGGGCATCTGCCTGCGCGGCCTGGCCGGGTGGGGCGAGGTCATGGCCCCCATGACGACCGTGCTGAACACCTACGGCGGGCAGTGGTTCGACGAGGGCTGGAACGCCCGCCTCGACTCGCCCGAGGTGCGCGAGGCCGTCGAGACGTACGTCGACACCGTGCAGCGGTACGGGCAGCCGGGCGCCGCGACCTCCGGCTTCGGCGACTGCCTCACCCGGTTCGCGCAGGGCCAGGCGGCCATGTGGTACGACGCGACCTCGATGGTCTCCTCGGTCGAGGACCCGGCGTCGTCGACCGTGGCCGGCAAGACCGGCTACGTGCCCGCGCCGGTGAGCGAGACCGACGCGGCGGGCTGGCTGTACTCCTGGTCGCTCGCCATCCCGTCCACCAGCGAGCACAAGGACGCCGCCTGGGACTTCGTCTCCTGGATGACCGACAAGGACTACATCGAGCTCGTCGGCGAGCGGCTCTCCTGGGAGCGGGTGCCGCCCGGCAGCCGGCTGTCCACCTACGAGCTGCCGCAGTACGCGGAGGTCTCGGAGGCGTACGCCGACGCGACCCTCACGGCGATGAGCGAGGCGACGCAGGAGAAGACGATGGTGGCGCCCGTGCCGTACCCGGGCATCCAGTTCGTCGGCATCCCCGAGTTCCAGGACCTCGGCACCCGCGTGGGGCAGCAGATGTCGGCCGCGATCGCGGGCCAGAAGTCCGTGGACGCCGCGCTCGAGCAGTCGCAGCAGTACGCCGAGACCGTCGCCGAGACGTACCGCAAGGAGAACGAGCGATGACCGCCGTCACCACGCAGGCCGGGAACCTGCGGCGCGCGCAGGCCCAGCGCGCCGCCCGCGCCGACAAGCACCGGTACCCGCGCGCCGAGCGGTGGCGCCGTCGCGGGCCGCTGCTGCCCGCGCTGATCTTCACGATCGTCGTCACGCAGATCCCGTTCCTGGTGACGATCTGGTACTCGCTGCACTCGCGGAACCTCCTGCGCCCCGACTCCGACCTCTTCGTCGGGCTGGCCAACTACGTCGACATCGCGCGGGACTCGGTGTTCCGCCAGACGGCGCTCAACTCGGTGATCATCACGCTGGGCTGCGTGCTCGTCGCGATGGTGCTGGGCATCGTGCTCGCCATCCTGCTCGACCGGCCGTTCCGCGGCCGCGGCGTGGCCCGCACGCTGCTCATCACGCCGTTCCTCATCATGCCGGTGGCCAGCTCGGTGCTGTGGTCGATGGCGATGCTCAACCCCACGTACGGGCTGTTCAACTGGACGCTCGGGCTGGTCGGCATCGACCCCGTCGACTGGACCTCGACGTACCCGATCGTCGCGATCCTCATGGCCCTCGTGTGGCAGTGGACGCCGTTCATGATGCTGCTCGTGCTCGCCGGGCTCCAGGCGCAGCCGAAGGACGTGCTCGAGGCCGCCGCGATGGACGGCGCCGGCTGGTGGCGCACGTTCGGGTCGATCACGCTGCCGCAGCTGCGCCGGTACATCGAGCTGGGCGTGCTGCTCGGGATCATCTACGTGGTCAACACGTTCGACCAGATCTACCTCATGACCGCCGGCGGCCCCGGGACGGCGAGCGCGAACCTGCCGTTCTACATCTACCAGCGCGCCTTCCTCGGCTTCGACGTCGGGCAGGCCGCCGCGATGGGCGTCGTCGTCGTCATCGCCACGATCATCGTCGCCTCCGCCGCGCTGCGGCTCATCTTCCGCAGCTTCGACGTCAAGGAGTGAGCATGACCGCCACCACCACGGCCCCGCGCACGACGGCGGCCCCGCCCGTCCGCCGCGAGGCCCGCCGCGGCCGCGTCACGGGCGGCCTGCTCACCACGCTGACCTGGATCCTCGCCCTCGGGTTCTTCTTCCCCGTGGCGTGGATGGCGATGACCGCCTTCAAGCAGGAGAACCAGGCGTCGTCCGACCCGCCCACGTGGTTCTTCAGCCCGACGCTCGACCAGTTCCGGGCCGTGATCGGGGAGTCCGGGACGTACGTGGCGAACTCGGCGATCGCCACCGGCGTCTCGACCGTCCTCGTGCTGCTGCTCGGCATCCCGGCGGCGTACGCGCTGTCGATCCGGCCGGTGGAGAAGGTCAGCGACGTGCTGTTCTTCTTCATCTCCACCAAGATGCTGCCCGTCGTGGCCGTCATCGTGCCGATCTACGTCATCGCCGGGCAGCTCAAGGTGCTCGACAACATCTGGACGCTCGTCGTCCTGTACACGGCGATGAACCTGCCGATCGCGGTGTGGATGATGCGGTCGTTCTTCCAGGAGATCCCGGCGGAGGTGCTGGAGGCCGCGGCGGTCGACGGCGCGGGGCTGATGAAGACGCTGCGCTCCGTGCTCATCCCGATGGTCGCGCCCGGCATCGCCGCGACGGCGCTCATCTGCGTGATCTTCGCGTGGAACGAGTTCTTCTTCGCCCTCAACCTCACGGCGTCGCGCGCCGCCACCGTGCCGATCTTCATCGTGTCGACGATGACGAGCGAGGGCCTGTTCCTCGCACGGCTCTGCGCGGCGGCGCTGCTCGCGTCGCTGCCGGTGATCCTCGCCGGGTGGATCGCGCAGAAACAGCTGGTGCGCGGGCTGTCGATGGGCGCCATCAAGTAGCGCCGGGCATCCTGGGGCGCATGGCACCGGAGGGGGCGCTGACCGCGCCGGACGACGGGACCGAGCCGCCTCGGCCCGGCTCGTCGCGCCGTCGCCTCCTCGCCGCCGCCCTGCCGGCGGTGGCCCCGGTCGTCGTCCTCGCCGTGGTCGCCCCCGACTACGCCATGCCGTACTACCTCGGGATGCTCCCCGCCACGACGGCGGCGCTGGCGTCACCGCGCCGCCCGCTGGTGCTCGCCGTCCTCACCGCGCTGCTCTGCCTCGTCGCTCCCCTCGCCGGGAGCGGGGTGTGGACGGCGGTGCTGCTGATCGCCGTCACCTCCGCCGCGCTGGGGCTGGCGGCGGCGAAGGGGTGGACCTCGGGCGGGGCCCCGGCCGCGACCACGGTCGCGATCCTCACGGTGGCGCCGGTCGCGCTCACCGACGCCGACCCGCGCACCCTCGCGGGGTCGTGGCCGGTGGCCCTCACGGTGCTGGCGGGCGGGCTGTGGACGGCCGTGCTCGTCGCGGCGCTGACCGGCGGGGTGCGCCGCAAGCCGCACGTACCCGCCGCGCGGCTGGAGACCGCGTTCTACACCGCGGCGCTCGTGCTCCTGACCGGCGTCGGCACGTGGTGGGCCATGACCTACTACCCGGACACGCACTCGTGGTGGCTGCTGCTGACGTTCTACGCGGTGCTCGTGCCCCGCACCGGCGAGATCTCCTCGCGCGCGCTGGCCCGCGCCGGAGGGACGGTGCTCGGCGGGTGCGTCGCGGCGGGGCTGGCGCTGCTGCAGCCGCCCGACGTCGTCGTCACTGTCGTCGTGGCCGTCGGCGCCGTCGCGACGGTGGTCGCCTACCTCGCCGCCCCGCTGTGGGTGTTCGCCGCGCTGCTCACCGTCACGGTGATCGCGGTGGCGCCCGGCGGCCCGGCCGTCGCGGGGGCGGGGGAGCGGATCCTCCTGACCCTCGTGGGCGCGGGCGCGGCCGCCGGGGTGCTCGTGCTGGCGCGCGCCGTCCGCGCCGCGGCGGTCAGTCCTCGGGGGTGACGGCCGCCGGTGGGGCGGCGCTCCCCGGGGTGTGGAGCAGGTCGCGTGCCTGCTCGGCCGCACGGGTGATGCTGTCGGCGACGAAGTCGATGAAGCGCGCCATGTTCTCCAGACGCGCGCCCGCGGCCGAGTCGCGGCCCAGGACGTCGACCCCCTGCCGGGCGGTGGCGGCGAGCGCGGCGTTGGCGCGCGCGGCGGCGATCATCGACTGGTACCAGGCGTCGCCGTCGGCGGCGTAGCGCTCGCGGCGGCCGTCCTCGCGCTCGCGGCGGATCAGCCCCAGGCTCTCCAGGAGCGCGACCGCCTTGGACACCGACGCCGGGCTCACCCGGAGCCTCTCGACCAGCTCCGCCGCCGTGAGGCTGCCCGAGTCCGCCACGTACAGCCTTGTGAGCACCGCCGCGGCCATGCGGGGGAGGCCCGACTGCATGAGCAGCGTCGTGAAGGTCTCCTCGTACTCCCGCAGGGCCGCGTCGTCGGGCGTGGCCCCCGTGCCGGACGGCGCGCGCGGCGTGGCGGGACGACGACGGTGCGCGCGCTGCTGGGTGGCGCGCTGCGCGAGGTCGGCGCGGTAGCCGCCCGGGCCGCCGTTGCGCATCACCTCGCGCGTGACGGTCGACGTCGGGCGGTCGAGGCGGCGGGCGATCTCGGCGTACGCGAGGTCGTCGGCGAGCCCCAGCGCGATCTGCTGGCGCTCCTGGGCGGTGAGCCGGCCTCCCGGCATGGCGTCCTCCTGGGTCGGACCTGGGTCGGTCGCGCCCACGTTACGTTCACTTCCGACCGGGTGCAACGAGCCCATAGCGCGCGATTGCGTTGATGTTTCTCTCTGATGCAACGATATGTGCATCATGACCTGCGTAAACGTATTTCTGATGCAACATTGCTCTTGTCGAACCTGCGAACGCAACGTAGCGTTTCTCATGTCAGAAACCACCGCACCGACCACCGCAGGAGCTGAGCACGATGCAGAACTTCACCACCCCCGCCCCCGTCTCCGCCGTCGTCGACGTCCCGGCCGGGCGCCTCACCTTCGTCGCCGCCGACCGGTCCGACACCACGGTCGAGGTGCGGCCCGCCGACGCCTCGAAGCGCCGCGACGTCGAGGCCGCCGAGCAGACCACCGTCGAGTACGCCGACGGCGTCCTGCGCGTCACGGCCCCCGACGGGCACCGGGCCTTCGGGCCCTCCGGCTCCGTCGAGGTCACGGTCCAGCTGCCCGCCGGGTCCGCGGTCGAGGTCACGGCCGCGAGCGCCCCGCTGCGCGGCGTCGGGCGCCTCGGCGCCGTCGTCGTCGAGACCGCGCACGGCGACATCAAGGTCGACGAGGCCGCGAGCGCCCGCCTCGTCACGCAGGCCGGCGACATCACCGTCGGTCGGCTGACCGGCCCCGGCTCGCTGAGCACCGCGAAGGGCGACCTCCGCGTGGAGGAGGCCGTGCAGGGCGCGCTCGACCTGCGCACCCAGGCCGGCGACGTGACCGTGGGCGTCGCGTCCGGCGTCACGGCGTCGCTCGACGCCGGCACGACGCTCGGCCGGATCAGCAACGCGATCACCAGCAGCGGCGGCGACGTCCAGGTGGAGATCCGCGCCACCACCACGCTGGGCGACGTGTCGGCGCACAGCCGCTGAGCCGCCCGCACCCGCAGATCCCGGACCCGCCGGGCCGACGAGTTCCGTCGGCCCGGCGGGTCTGCCCTGTCATGACACCCTCCGGAACGCTCGACGCCCGCTTCAGCGAGGCCACCGATCCCACGCCCTGGCCCGAGGTCGAGGGCGCTCTGACGGCCGCGACCGTCTACCAGCTCGTCACCATCCGGGCGGACGGCCGCCCGCACGTCACGCCCCTCGTCGGGCTGTGGACCGACGACGGCTTCGTCTTCTGCACCGGTCCCGGCGAGCAGAAGGCCCACAACCTCGCACACAGCCCGCACGTCGCCGTGACGATCGGGACCCCGGAGTGGGACGCCGGCCTCGACGTCGTCGTGGAGGGCGTCGTCGTCCGCGCCACCGGCGGCCCCGAGCTGCGTCGGCTGGCCGACGGCTTCCGCGCCAAGTACGGCGACGCCTGGGACTTCGAGAACGACGACGAGTCCTTCGACCCGCACGGCCAGCGCGCGCTCGTCTACCGCGTGGTGGTCGACAAGGTGCTCGCGTTCGCCAAGTCGCCGCACGGACAGACGACCTTCCGGCCCTGACGTCGTTCAGTCGAACAGGCTCGCGGGGTCGGCGTCGATGGTCGGGACGGGAGCGGAGCACTCCGCCACGACCGCGCCGCCGTCCAACAGCTCCGCGCGCGCCGACCAGCCCGTGGGCTCCACGGGCACGGTGACCACGGTGGACGCGACCTCGTCGGCGGGGGAGAACCATGCGGCGTCGGCGGCCTCGTCGATCCCGTCGCCGGCCTCGTCGGGGCCGGTCGTGCCCGGGGACTCGGCCCAGTACAGGTACCTCCCGTCCGGCGAGGTCACGGTGAGGCGGGCGTCGAGGTCTCCGACCTCCGGGTTGTCGCTCGAGTCCACGCTGAGCCCGGTGGTCCACGCGACCGCGACCTGCCAGCGTGTGACGTCGACGCGTGTGATGCCGAGCCGGGAGTCCATGTCGAACGACCGGGCGCTGCCGATCATTGCCGTCGCGGCGAAGTCCCCGGTGCTCATGCACGACGACTGCTGCTCGGACATCTGCTGCCCGCCGCCGGAGCTCGCGGTGACGCTCGCCGCCGCGGCCGCCGCGCACAGCACGAGTGCGACGCCGCCGGTGACGGGTCGCGGCCAGCGCAGCCAGGGCGCGTGCCGGTCGCGGGAGGCCCGCAGCCGGGCCACGAGCGGATGCGCCGGGGGCGCCGTGGTGCGGACGGCGACGGTGCCGAGCAGCGAGTCGGCGAAGGTGCGGCCGTCCTTCCGGAACGCGGAGCGCAGGTAGCCGATCAGCAGGATCGCGTCGAGCATGTGCGCGAACCAGCGCAGCACCGTTCCGAGCAGCCCGATCGGGCGGCCGGTGCGGTCGTCGACCACCGCGACGTGCGCCACCCGCTTGCCCGGCGTCGCGCCCGTGTACGCCTGGAGGATCCCGAGCGCCAGCAGGGTGCCGGCCGTCCAGGCCGCGCCGCCGGTCCCGCCGGGCTTGCCCAGGCCGGGGAGCGCGGCGAGCGTCGGCGCGGCGCCCGTCGCGAGGAAGACCACCGCCGCCACGATCGCGGAGTCGAGCAGCGTCGCCAGCACGCGCAGTCCCCACGCCGCCGGCGGGCGGTCGGGCGGGAACGGGCCGAGGGCGTGCTCGACGGGCCGCCCTGCCCCCGTGGAGGTGCCCCGAGGGGACGCCGTCGTCGTCATGGCCGGATGCTTCCACGAGCGGGCGAGCGCGTCCACGGGGCGTCCAGCCCGTGTCCAGGTCAGGGGGTCGCGACCGTGCCCGCGTCGCCGTCGACCGTCACCTCCGGGGCGTCGCGCAAGACGTCGGTCGCGGCGGGCACGCCGAGCACGGCGGGCAGCCGCAGCTCGCGCGCGACGATCGCCGCGTGCGACAGCAGCCCGCCCGTCTCCGTGACGACGGCGGCGACGACGCCGAACAGCGGCGTCCACGCGGGGTCCGTCTCGCGGCACACGAGCACGTCGCCGGGCCGCACGGCGGCGAAGCCGTCCGGTCCGTGCACCACCCGCGCCGGCCCGCTCGCCCGGCCGCCGCTGGCCCCCGTGCCCCGCAGCACGTCTGCGCGCCCACCACGCTCCGCGGGCGGGTCGGGGAGGGCCGCGGTGACGGGTCGGGCCTGGAGGAGCCAGACCGTGCCCGCGTCGTCCACCGCCCACTCGACGTCCTGCGGCCCGCCGCGCAGGTCGGCGACCCGCTGTCCGAGCGCGGCGAGGCGCAGCACGGTGTCGTCGTCGAGGCAGGGGCGGTCACGCTCCGACGCCGGGACGTCGCGGGTGGTCGTGCCGGCGCCCGGTCCGGTACGCGCGCGGTCGACGCGGGTGCGCTTGTCGCCGGTGCGGTGCTCGACGACGCGGCCGTCGGCGACGGTCCAGCGGTCGGGGCCGACGGCGCCCTGCGCCACGCTCTCGCCCAGCCCCCACGAGGCCTCGACGACGGCGCGCCCGTCGCCCGTGAACAGCACGCCCGCCACACGCGCGTCGACCAGCCGCTGCACGACGACCGAGACGTCGGCAGGGGTGTGCAGGCCGGACGTCGCGGACCGGTAGGCCATGGCGCGCGGGCCCGCCGCCGACGCGCGACAGGCTCGGACCGCCTCGACGACGCGGTCCGTGCCGACGGCGCCGAGCACCGTGGCGTACTGCCCGGCAGCCGACGCGCGGGCGCCGTCCTCGTCCGACGCCGACGACCGCACCGCCACGGGCGCGTGTCGCCCGAGCGTGTCGAGCGCACCGTCGACGGCGGCGACGAGGCCGTCACCGTCGAGGGAGGCCGGGACGACGAAGCCGTCCGGCACCGGCAGCCCGGCCCGCCGGAGCACGCCGAGCGCGGCGGCCTTGCCGCCGTGCGCCGGGGCCGCGTCGTCGAGCGGCACGACAGGCTCCACGCCGCACCTCCGTCCCTGGACGTCGTTCGCGAGCTCGCCGACGGCGGCACGCAGGGACCGACGTCGGCGCTGCTCAACATGTCGTTGACAACAGTTCGTTGATGGTGCACAGTCTCCGCATGGACCGCAAGCCTCACGACGCCGACGAGGGCGCCGCGCGCGCCGAGGCCGGCGCCCGCCGCGTGCTGCTCGACCTGGGTGCCGACGCGCTCGCGCCGCGGCCGTGGCAGCCGGCGTCCGTGCCGCCGTCGGCGACGGACCTCGTGCGCCACTACCTGTGGCGGTCCGCGCGCGGGGAGCTCACGCCCGAGCAGGACGCCGCCGGGGCGCTCGCCGCCCTGGCGCTCGTGCCCGCCGCGCGCGCCGAGGCGGAACAGCTCGAGACGGCGGCGCTCTTCTCCGCCCGCGCCGCCGGGCACACGTGGGGGCGGATGGCGTCGGCGCTGGGTCTCGGCTCTCCGCAGGCCGTGCAGCAGCGGCTCGACCGGCTCGTCGCACGGTCCGCCGGTGCGGGGGAGTCGCCGTGAGCCGTGCGTCGGAGCCCGAGCTCCTCGTGCTGCACGCCGTCCGCGTGCGGGGCACGGCGGACGACGGGGCCGTGGCCGAGCGGTCGGGGCTCGCGGCGGAGGTCGCCCGCGAGCTGCTGCTGGACCTCGAGGCGTTCGGGCACGTGACCTGGGCGGAGTTCGCCGGGACCGGCGGCTGGTCCCTCACCGGGCGCGGGCGGGCCGAGGACGAGCGCCGCCTCGCCGCCGAGCTGGCCGCCGACCCGACCGGCCGTGCCGCCGCCGTCGTGCGCGAGGCGGTCACCGCGTTCGACCCGCTGAACGCCCGGCTGCTCAGGGCGTGCACCGACTGGCAGCTGCGGCCCGCGGACGGCGGCCGGCTCGACGTCAACGACCACCGGGACGCGTCGTGGGACGGCCGCGTGCTCGCCGAGCTCGCCGACGTCGTCGACGGCGTGCGCCCGGTGCTCGCCGGGCTCGCGGGCGAGCTCGCCCGCTTCGCCGGCTACGACCTGCGGCTCGACGACGCCCTGGCCGCGGCGCGGGCCGGCGACGGCGCGCGCGTGGTCGGCCTGGGCACGGCCTCCGTCCACGGGGTGTGGATGGAGCTGCACGAGGACCTGCTCGCCACCGCGGGACTCCCGCGCGGCGCCTGAGATCGCTGTCGGTCCCTGCTGGCACCCTGGGCGGGTGACGGGACGGGCAGTGATCAGCGAGGCGAGCGGCGACCTGCTCGCGGCGGACGTCGACGCGCTGGTCAACGCGGTGAACACGGTCGGCGTGATGGGCAAGGGGCTCGCCCTGCAGTTCCGCCGCGTCTACCCGGCGATGTTCGACGACTACCGCGAGGCCTGCCGCTCCGGTGAGGTGCGTGTGGGGCGGATGCACGTGTGGGAGACCGGCGCGGACTCCGGCCCGCGGTTCGTCGTGAGCTTCCCGACCAAGGAGCACTGGCGCTCCGCGTCGCGCCTGGCCTTCGTCGACGACGGCCTCGTCGACCTCGCCGCGGTGATCCGGCGGCACGGGATCCGGTCGGTCGCTGTGCCCGCCCTCGGTGCCGGGCTCGGCGGGCTCGACTGGGGCGTGGTGCGCCCGCGGATCGTGGCCGTGCTCGGGGAGCTCGACGGCGTCGACGTGCGGCTGTACGGGCCGCAGGGCTGACGCCCGGGCCGTGGGCCATCAGACCGCGGCGACCTCGTGCAGCGACGACGCGAGCGGCGCGATCTCCGGGATGTCCTCGGCGCGCGTGAGGGCGTCCTCGAGCGCGCGGTCGTGCGTGGGCCGGGCCTTCGTCAGCAGGGCCCGGCCGGCGGGCGTGAGCTCGGTGTAGATGCCGCGGCGGTCGTCGGCGCACAGGATGCGCGTGAGCAGGCCGCGGTCCTCGAGGCGGGTGACGAGGCGCGTCGTGGCGCTGCTGGACAGCGCGGCGGCACGCGCGAGCTGCTGCATGCGCATGTGCCAGCCGTCCTGGCGGCTCAGCGCGTCGAGCACGGTGAACTCCACGACGGAGAGCTGGTGCTCCTTCTGCAGCGCGCGCTCCAGGTCCGTCTCGATCAGCCCGTGCAGCGCGGCGAGCGTGCGCCAGCCGCGCGCGCGGATCTCGACGGCGTCGTCGGCGATTCCCATGTCGGCCTCCTCGCGGGCCCGTGGCGACCCGTCGTCCGGGTCACAGCATAGCGCCTTGCGCCGATATAGCGCGTGTGCAACTATCTAGAACGTTGCGCGTGCAACTAGTGCACGCGCAACGTTCCCCGCTCCCCACCCTGGAGGCCTCGATGCCTGCCGCGCTGTACGCCCTCGCCCTCGGGGGCTTCGGCATCGGACTCACCGAGTTCGTCATCATGGGCCTGCTGCCGGAGGTGTCCGCCGACTTCGGCGTCACCGAGCCGGTGGCCGGCTACCTCATCTCCGGCTACGCCCTGTCCGTCGCCGTCGGAGCCATCGCCATGACCGCGGCGCTGTCCCGCACGCCGCGCAAGCGGGCCCTCCTGCTGCTCATGGTCCTGTTCATCGTCGGCAACCTGCTGTGCGCCGTCGCCCCCACGTACGGCATGACGATGGTCGGCCGGGTCGTCGCGGCACTGTGCCACGGCGCGTTCTTCGGGATCGGCGCGGTCGTCGCGGCCGACCTCGTGCCCGCGAACCGTCGCGCGGCCGCCATCTCGATCATGTTCGCCGGTCTCACCGTCGCGAACGTCGCCGGGGTGCCGCTCGGCACGTTTCTCGGCCAGGCGGCGGGCTGGCGGGCCACGTTCTGGGCCGTCACCGCGGTCGGCGTGCTCGGTCTGATCGGCATCGCCGTGCTCGTGCCGCGCACGGAGCACCGCTCCACCGGGTCGGTCCTCACGGAGTTCCGCATCTTCCGCGGCCGCCAGGTCTGGCTGTCCATGGCGGTGACGGTGCTCGGCTACGGCGGCATGTTCGGCGCCTTCAGCTACATCGCGTTCACGCTCACGGGGGTGAGCGGCTTCAGCAGCGCCGCCGTCCCGTGGCTTCTCGTCGTCTTCGGCGTCGGCACCGTCACGGGCAACGTGCTGGGCGGCCGGGCCGCCGACCGCAACCTCGTCCGGTCGCTCGTCACCGTCATCGCCGTGCTCGCCGTCGTCCTCGTCCTCTTCGCGCTCACGGCGCAGAGCCAGGTCGCGACCGTCGTCGGCCTGCTGCTCATGGGCGGCTTCGGCTTCGCCACCGTGCCCGCGCTGCAGACGCGCATCATGCGGTACACGGACGCGGCGCCGACGCTCGGATCCGGCGCCAACATCGCCGCGTTCAACGTCGGCAACGCGTTCGGCGCGTGGGCCGCGGGCCTCGCCCTCGCCGCCGGCGCCGGCTACACCTCGCCCCTCTGGGTGGGCGCGGTCGTCACGGTCGCCGGGCTCGGCGTCCTCCTGGTCGCCGTGCGCACCCGGGGCGGCGAGCTCGCCCCGGCGCGCGACGCCGACCGCGAGCTCGCGCCCGCCGCCGTCTGACCCACCCTCCTGAACCTCAGCCCCGCACCACCGGAAGGACCTCTCCCATGACCGCGAAAGTCCCCACCGTCACGCTCTCCGACGGCCGCACCATGCCCCAGCTCGGCTTCGGCGTCTTCCAGGTGCCCGACGCCGAGACCACGGCCGCGGTGAGCGCCGCGCTCCAGGCGGGCTACCGCAGCATCGACACGGCCGCCGTCTACGGCAACGAGCGCGGCGTGGGCCGCGCCCTGGCCGAATCGGGCGTCGCCCGCGACGAGCTGTTCGTCACCACCAAGCTGTGGATCGACAGGCTCGGCCGCGCTGCGGCCCGCGAGGGCCTCGAGGAGAGCCTCGAGAAGCTCGGCCTCGACCACGTGGACCTGTACCTCGTCCACTGGCCCACCCCCGCCACGGACGACTACCTCGACGCCTGGCAGGGCCTGGAGGACCTGCGCGACGCCGGCCTCACGACGTCGATCGGGGTCTCCAACTTCCTGCCCGAGCACCTCGACCGCGTGGCCGCGCTGGGCGGCAGCACCCCGGTCGTGAACCAGGTGGAGCTGCACCCCGCGCTGCAGAACCGCGCGACCGTCGCCGCGAACGCCCGCCACGGCGCGGTGACCGAGGCGTGGAGCCCGCTGGCGCAGGGCGCCGTCCTGGGCGACGCGCCCGTGGTCGACGCCGCCCGCGCGCACGGCGTGACGCCCGCCCAGGTGGTGCTGCGCTGGCACCTGCAGCAGGGGCGTGTCGTCATCCCCAAGTCCGTGACACCCGCGCGCATCGCCGCGAACCTCGACGTCTTCGGCTTCGACCTGACGGACGCCGAGCTCGCCGCCATCGACGGGCTGGAGCGCGACGGTCGCACCGGGCCGCACCCGGCTGCGTTCAACGGCTGAGACGTCCGCTCGCGGCACGGAACGGCACGGCGTCGGCCACTACGATCGGGGGAGCCCGAGGTCGACGCCGTGCCGACCGGCATCCCCGCTCCGAGGAGACTCCCTCATGCCTGTCCCCACCCGCGTCGCCGTCGTCACCGGAGCCAGCAGCGGGATCGGCGCCGCCAGCGCCCGCGCCCTCGCGGCGGCGGGCTTCCACGTGGTCCTCGGCGCCCGCCGCATGGACCGGCTCGAGCAGGTGGCGGCCGAGACCGGCGGCACGGCGATCCCGCTCGACGTGACGGACGACGCGTCCGTCGCGGCGTTCGCCGCCACCGTCGACGAGCGCCTCGGACGCTGCGACCTGCTCGTCAACAACGCGGGCGGCGCGCTGGGGACGGAGTCGGTGGCCGACGCCGACCTCGCCGACTGGCAGCGCATGTACGACATCAACGTGCTCGGCACCGTCCGCGTCACGAAGGCGCTGCTGCCGAGCCTGGTCGCCAGCGGCGACGGGCAGGTCATCACCATCGGCTCCATCGCGGGGCGCGAGCCCTACAAGGGCGGCGCCGGGTACAACGCGGCCAAGCACGCCGAGGCCGCGCTGACCCGGGTGCTGCGCCTGGAGCTGCTGGGCCAGCCGGTGCGCGTCAGCGAGATCGACCCCGGCATGGTGCACACCGACTTCTCCCTGGTCCGCTTCAAGGGCGACCAGGAGAAGGCCGACGCCGTCTACGCCGGGGTCGAGCCGCTCACGGCCGAGGACGTCGCCGAGACGGTGGCGTGGATCGCCACCCGCCCGGCGCACGTCAACGTCGACCAGGTGCTGCTCATGCCCCGCGACCAGGCCGCGGCTCAGGTGGTCCACCGGCGCTGACCTCGCGCTCCTCCGCGCCCTCGTCGTCGTGCCCGACCACCTTGAGGCCGATGGCGCAGCCGATGATGCCGACGAGGAACAGCGCCTTGAGCAGCGACGCGGTCTCCGTGCCGCTGACCATCGCCCACGCGACGGTCAGCGCGGCGCCGACGCCCGTCCAGATGGCGTAGGCGGTGCCGATCGGGATGTGCTTCGCGGCGTAGCCCAGGCCGAGCATGCTCAGCGACAGGGCGACGACGAAGACGATCGTGTCGGCGGGCACGGTGAACCCGCGGCTGGCGTGCAGGGCGGTGGCCCAGACCGCCTCGAGGACGGCGCTGGCCAGCAGCACGCCCCAGGCGATGGTGCTCGTGTTCTTCGCGCTCATGTCAGCTCACCACCTTGAGTCCCACGACCGACCCGACCAGGCCGACCAGCAGCAGGGCGCGCGCGACCGTCAGCCGCTCGTCGCCGCGCACGATGGCGACCAGCACCGTGAGCACCGCGCCGATGCCCACCCACACCGCGTAGGCGGTGCCCACCGGGATCGTGAGCATCGCGTGCGCGAGGCCCCACATGCTCAGGGCCAGTCCGACGACGAACACCGTCGTCGGCACCGGGCGCTTGAAGCCGCGCGACGCGGCCAGCGCGGTCGCCCACACGGCCTCCATCACGCCGGCGGCGATGAGGATCAGCCAGTCCACGGCTCTCACTTCCCCTCGGTCGGGATCTGCTGGAAGGTTGTCGCACGATCGTGCGAAGACAGTTCTAGCACACTTCGCACGACTGTGCGAACATGGGCGGGTGCCCCAGAAGCTCGACCGTGACGAACGCCGCCGCCAGGTGTCCGAGGCCGCGTGGCGCGTCCTCGTACGCGACGGCCTCGAGGCCCTCTCCGTCCGCAACGTGGCCGCCGAGGCCGGCCTGCCGCAGAGCTCCCTGCGCTACACGTTCCCCACCGTGGCCAGCGTGCGCGAGCGCGCCGTCGCGCTGGTGCTGGAACGGTTGCAGGAGCGGGTGGACGCCGTCGAGGAGGGCGACGGCTGGTCGCGCGCGGTGCTCGCGCAGCTCCTCCCGCTCGACGCCGAGCGGCGCACCGAGATGGAGGCCTACCTGGCCCTCGGGACCGCGGCCATGACCGACCCCGCCCTGCGCGACGGGCACCGCGCCGCGCAGGACGCTATCCGCGACGTGTGCGCGCGGGCGCTCGCCACCCTCGCCGGGGGCCCGCCGTCCGACGTCGAGGTGCGCGAGCTGCACGCGCTCGTCGACGGCCTCGCGCTGCACGTCGTGCGCCAGGAGCCCGACGCCGACGCCGGCTGGGCGCTCGACGTGCTCGACGCGCACCTGGCGCGCGTGACCGGCTGAGGCTCAGGAGGTCGCGGCGCCACCGTGCCCGTGCCGGGCGACGAACGGCGTCAGGAGCTCCTCGACGCTGCCCCAGACCTCGTCGAACGGGGCGCCGGACTCGAGCATCCGCGACGCGGCGTTGACGACGGCGTTGACCAGCTCGGCGGTGCGGCCGGGGTGCGGCACCTCGAGCGCGTGCAGGGTGTCGACCAGGGGGCGCAGGAGCTCGCCGTGCATGGCCTTCGTGCCCTGCGCCACCGCGGGGGCGGGGCCGGCGCTCGCCAGGGCGGTCGCGAGCGCGTGCTCGCCCTCGGCCACGAGCTCGAGGTTGGTCCGCGCGTAGGCGAGGACCCGGCCGGCGTCGTCGTCGGCGTCGTCCATGGCCCTCGCGACCGTCGCCGCCCAGCGGGGGAAGACGTCCTCCACCATCGCGCGCAGGAGGTCGTCGGCGGAGCGGAAGTACTGGTAGATGCTCGGCCGCGCGAGGCCGGAGCGCTCGGCGAGCGCCGCGAACGTGGGCGGGCGGCCGGTCTCGGCGAGGAGGGCGCGCGCGGCGTCGAGGAGCGCCCGCTGCTGCGCCGCGCGGTGCTCGACGACGGTGGGGGCGCTGATGCGCGGCACGGGCACTCCTCCTCGCGGGTGCCCCGGGCCCGCGGGCCCGGGGCGTGACGGTCAGTCGACCAGTCTCCCATCCTCCATCCGCACCACCCGGTCGCAGTGCTCCAGGACGTCGTGGTCGTGGGTGACCATCACGGTTGCGACGCCGTGGTCGTGCGTCTCGGCCGCGAGGAGCTCGACGACGTCGTGGCTGCGCGCCCGGTCGAGCGCCGCGGTCGGCTCGTCGACGAGGAGGAGGGCCGGGGCCGTCACCAGCGCGCGGGCGATGCCGACGCGCTGGCGCTCGCCGCCGGACAGCTCGTGCGGCCGGCGGCCGGCCTTGTGCGCCATGCCGACCTGCTCCAGGAGCTCGAGCGGCGACCGCGCGGAGCCTGCGACCTTGCGCCCCGTGGCGTGCAGGGCGAACCGCAGCTGGTCGACGGCGGTGAGCGCGGGCAGGAGGTTGCCGGACTGGAACACGAAGCCGATCCGCTCGCGCCGCAGCCGGGCCTGACCGGAGCCGGAGAGGGGGCCGACGTCCACGCCGTCCACCTGGACGGTGCCGGAGTCGGGCCGGGTCAGCGCCCCGGCGACGGCGAGCAGGCTCGACTTCCCGGCGCCGGACGGGCCGACGACGGCGAGCAGCTCGCCCGCCGGGACGGCGAGGTCGACGTGGTCGAGCGCGACGACGGTGGTGTCGCCGTCGCCGAGGGTGAGCACGACGTCGGTCAGGCGGAGGCCGTCGCCTGCGGCGGAGGGCCGCGCGGTGGCGGTGGTCGTCGTGGTGGGTGCGGGCTGGGTCATCGCTGTCCTCCGAGGGCGGTGAGCGGGTCGACGCGGGCGATGCGGCCGACGGCGGCGGCCGCGCCGAGGAGGCCGAGCACGACCAGCAGCGCGGCGGCGGCCGCCACCGGCACGGGCTCGAGCGAGAACGGCATGGGGGTGGACGTCAGGAGCGCGCCGAACCCGACGCCGACGGCGACGCCCACCGCGGTCGAGCCGACGAGGACGACCGCGGCCTGCCCCAGGGCGTCGCGCACCAGGTAGCCCGAGCGGGCGCCCATGGCGCGCGCGACGGCGATCTCGTGCCGGCGCTGGATGGTCCACACCGTGAAGAACGCGCCGACCACGAGGGCGGAGATGGCGTACAGGAACGTCTGGATGAGGTCGAGCGTGAGGGTCTCGGCCGCGTACCCCGGCGAGCCCTCGAACGAGTCCTCGAGGGGCACGGCGGCGGTCCCGGTGCCGGCACCGGCGGCCGCGAGGTCGAGGTCCGCCCCGTCGGACTCCGCGAGCGCGACGGCGGTCGCCTCGTCGTAGGCCTCGGGGCGCACCTCGTCGCCGGGTCCGGCGCCGGCGTGGATCTCCTGCCAGGTGGCGAGGGGGACGTACGCGACGTCCACGTGCCCGTAGGTGTGCTGGCCGTCGAGCACGCCGACGATCGTCAGCTCGGTGCCGAGCCGGTCGACCGTCACCGTGTCGCCCACCCCGAGCCCGAGGTCGGTGACGGTCTCGCTGACGACGATCCCGTCGTCCTGCGCGAGACCCTCGCCCTGCGTGACGAGGTCGGGCGCGGGCGCGAGGAACGAGTCGGGGTCGACGCCGAAGAGGGCCAGGTCGACCGCCTCGCCGTCCGGGCCCTCCGCGTTGACGAGCTGGTTGCCGAACAGCGCGGCGTCGGCGACGCCGTCCTCCTCGGCCCACCGTGCGGCCTGGTCCCGCTCCACCGTGCTGCGGGAGAACGCCGAGTCGACGGGGGTGCCCTCGTCGAAGGCGAACGCCGTCACGGGCAGCTTCTTGAGCCCGGAGACGCCGTCGTTCACCAGCCCCGAGGAGAGCCCCGAGAGGATGACGACGAGGATCGCGACGAGGGCGACGACACCCCCCATCAGGCCGAACCGTGCCCGCGCGAACACCAGCTCGCGCCACGCCAGAAACATCGTGCTCCCTTCCGCGCCGGCACCAGTTGCCGACGTCATGTCGGGAACGATACCAACGCGGCGTCGGGAAACTGTCGGGATGCGGGAGCTCAGGCTGTGGGGTGGGTCACCGGGCCTCGCGGCCGCCGCCCGCCAGGGCGTCGCCCACCTCGGAGCGCAGGTACAGCACGGAGCGGCCGGCGCGGGCCGACGTCAGCAGGCCGGCGTCGCGCAGGACGCGCAGGTGCTGGTTGACGGCGCTGGTCGTTACGTCGAGGCGGCGGGCCAGCTCGGTGGACGACGCCGGGTGCTCCAGCGCGGTGAGCAGGCCCGCCCGCGCGCGGCCCAGGACGGCGACGAGGGCGCGGTCCGCCACGTGCCGCTCCGCCTGCCACAGCGTGCCCGTGCCGCGCGCGCCGTACATGATCATCGGTGGCTCGGCCGGCGAGATCGGAGCGGACGCCGCCCGGGTGAACAGCGTGGGCACGAGCGTGAGCCCCGCCCCGGTGGTGGAGCGGCGGTGCTCGCCGCTGAGCGTCCCCAGGCGGACGCTCACCACGCCCTCGGCGAACGAGACCCGAGGGGAGAGGTCGGCGAACATCGCGCCCGCGCCGCGCGCCGAGATCACGGTGCCGCGGTGCACGACGTCGGCCTGCAGCACGGCACGCATCCGCGGCCAGACGGGCGCGAAGCAGGCGTCCCAGTAGCCTGTGAGCGCGTCGAGCATCCGGCGCCGCACGCGGGGGAGCGGGCCGCGCAGCGGAGCGGGCAGGCCGCCCGGGTGCACCGCGGCGAGGTCGTGCGCGACCACGGCGTCGTCGACGCCGGCCACGCCGGCGAGCTCGTCGTCGAGGCGGGTGAGCGGGCTGCCCGGGCGCGGCGTGAGGAAGTCCGGCGTCCACATCACCTCGTTGGTCAGCGCGAGCAGCATCTCGCCGTCGAGGGTCGGCCGGGCCTCCTGCACGCGGCGCAGCCACGGCAGGTGCACGGGGAAGCGGCCGGGGTCGCGCCACGCGCGCAGCGACAGCACCAGCTCGTTCAGCGGGGAGACGGCGAACCGGACGTCGGCGAGGTCCATGCCCGCCAGCTCGTAGTGCATCCAGCCCATCAGCGGCTCCGTCCCACGGTGTGAGCATAGATGTAGGCCAGCGCTACATCCGTTCCGGGTACGGACGGACGGGTCCCTACTGGTGCCGTGATCCAGACCCTCCTGCCGCGGGACCCCGTGGCGCGCGCCCTCACCGTCTCGACCATGGCGTTCGCCGCGTCGACGGGGATCTTCTACACCGTCTCCGTCCTGTACTTCACGCGCGTGGTCGGGCTGCCCGCGACCACCGTCGGGCTGGGCCTCGGCATCGCCGGCGGCGCGGGCGTGCTCGGGTCGTACCTCGCCGGGCGCTGGTCGGACCGGCGCGGCGCGCACCGCGTGCAGGTGTGGGGCCTGCTCGCACAGGCGCTGGCGCTGGCGGCGTACTCGTTCACCTCCGACGCGGTGAGCTTCACCGTCGTCGCCGTCGTCGTCAGCGCCGGACGCGGGGTGCAGTCCACCGCCCGGCAGGCGCTGCTGGCCCGGTGGTTCACCGGCCCCGAGCGCGTCGACGTCCGCGCGCGGCTGCGCGTCGTGACGAACGTGCTCATCGGGCTCGGCACGCTCGCCGCCGCCGTCGCGCTCCTGGTGGACACCGCGGCCGCGTACCGCACCGCGATGGTCGCGACGGCGGTGCTGCTGCTCGGCGCCGTCGTGCCGCTCGTCCGGCTGCCGCGCCGCGTGCCCGAGCTGGCCGCGCGGATGCTCGCCGACCCGCCCGTCGCCGGCACCCCGGACGCCGCCGCGGCCGCCGACCCCGTGCACCGGGCCGCGCCCGGGATGCACCCGCTGCGCGACCGCACGTACGTGGCCAGCGTCGTGCTCAACGCCGTCGTGGCCATGCAGTTCGGCGTCATGACCGTGGGCGTGCCGCTGTGGGTCGCGACCACCGACGCCCCGACCGCCGTCGTGTCCGCGCTGCTGGTGGTCAACACGGCGCTGGTGGCCCTGCTGCAGGTCCGCGCGTCCCGCGGCACGCACGAGGTGCGGGCGGCCGGCCGGGCCGTGCGTCGCGGCACCCTCCTGCTGGCCGGCGCCTGCGTGCTGTACGCGGCGGCCGGGCACGGCAGCCTCGTCGCCGCGACCGCGCTGCTGCTGCTCGCCGCCGTCGCGCACTCGCTCGGCGAGGTGCTGTCCGAGGCCGGCGGCTGGGGCATGGCGTTCGAGCTCGCCGACCCGCGCCGCGCCGGCGCCTACCAGGGCCTGTCGCAGACCGGCTACGCGCTCGCCGGCATGGCCGCGCCCGTCGTCGTCACCGCGCTGCCCATCCGGTTCGGCACCCCCGGCTGGCTCGCGCTGGGCGCGATCTTCGTCGCCGCCGGAGCCGGCGCGGCGCTCGTCGCGTCGCGAGCCGCTGCCGCCCGTCCGGTCGACGACGGGGTCCCCGCCGCCGCCTGACGATCGGGTCGGCGGCCCGTGGATCGCCCCGGGCACGCGCCCACCGCGCCCTTCGGGCCGGTTCGTCCGAGAATGCGGGTGTGACGGACGAGGGGACGCGGGCGGGCGAGTGGTTCGTCGGGACGCACGGCGCGCCGGTGACGACCGCGGACGACGACCACCCGGCGCGCTGGCTGCACGTCACGGACAAGGAGGCGTTCCTCGCCGCGGCGCAGGAGATCGACCCGGCGCTGCGGGAGCGGCTCGCGCAGGTGCACGTGGTCGCGAGGGACGTGCCGAGGCGGCCGGCGGCCGCGGTGCGCTGGCTCGACGACGACTGGGTGGCGGTGCTGACCCCGACGGTCTGGTTCACGGAGGACGACCGGCAGGTGCACACGGGCGAGCTGGGCGTGCTCGCCGGCCCGGACGCGGTGCTGACGTTCGAGGCGGG
The DNA here is from genome assembly GCF_042793335.1 of Isoptericola sp. NPDC056573. Lineage (NCBI taxonomy): Bacteria > Bacillati > Actinomycetota > Actinomycetes > Micrococcales > Promicromonosporaceae > Isoptericola > Isoptericola sp. NPDC056573. Next base: position 200,136 of record NZ_JBHTUY010000002.1, on the reverse strand, counting down.
TGGCGCGGGCGTGCGCGAGCACGCGATGGACCGGCTCCGCGGGCCGGGCCCCACGCACGGGTCGGGCGCGCAGCGGGTGGCGCTCGCCGTCGTGCTGGGCCTGGTGGGCGTGGCGTCCGAGGTGGAGGTGGCGCTCGGGGACGCCGTCGCGGACACCGAGCGCGTCGTCTTCGACCGCACGACGGCGGACCCGGTGCAGCGCCTCTACGACCTCAAGCGGGAGATCACCGAGGCGCGGCGGGCGCTGCTGCCCGTGTCGGCGGAGCTGCCGGAGCTCACCACCGACGAGCGCCGCGTCGTCGCCGACCGGCGCACGCTGGAGCGGGTGGCGTCGACGGTCGAGCGCATCGACCGGCACCTCGACGCGCACGACGACCTGCTCTCCGACATGCTGCAGGTGCACCTGTCCCAGGTGTCGGTGCGGCAGAACGAGGACATGCGCAAGATCTCGGCGTGGGCGGCGATCCTCGTGTACCCCACGGTGGTCGCCGGGATCTACGGCATGAACTTCCGCCACATGCCGGAGCTGCACTGGCTGCTCGGCTACCCGTTCGCGCTCGTGCTCATGGCCGTCGGTTGCGTGGTGCTCTACCGCGTCTTCCGTCGCGTGGGCTGGCTCTGACCGACCGGCGGGTGCTCCGCTACCCTGTGCGCTCCAGGCGCCCGACGGAGGGACGGTCCCGTGCAGCTGCTCGTGGTCGAGGACGACGACCATGTCGCCGGCGCGCTCGTGTCCGTGCTCGGACGGCACGGCTACGAGGTGGTCCGCGCCCGCGACGGCGCCTCCGCCCTGCGCGAGCTGAGCCCGCGCACCGACATGGTGCTGCTCGACCTGTCGCTGCCCGACATCGACGGCTTCGAGGTCTGCCGTCGCATCCGCCGCGTCTCGGACACCCCGATCATCATGGTCACGGCGCGCACCCGGCTCGACGCGCGCATCCGCGGCCTCGAGCTCGGCGCGGACGACTACGTGACCAAGCCGTACGACGTGCGCGAGGTGCTCGCCCGCATCGACGCCGTCATGCGCCGCGGCCGCGGCCGCGAGTGGGACGGCGCCCGCGCCGAGGCCGCCGACGCGCGCGTGCGCGTCCGCGGCCTGGTGGTGGACCTCGCGCGGCGCGAGGTGCGGCGCACGGCCGGCGCGGTGGGCGACCGGGTGGGCGAGGCCGTGGGCACCGTCGTCGAGCTGACCCGCAAGGAGTTCGACCTGCTCGCGCTGCTGGTGCGCCAGCAGGGCTCGGTGCTCACGCGCGAACGGATCCTGCGCGACGTGTGGGGCTCCAGCTGGAAGGGTCTCGGCCGCACCCTCGAGGTGCACGTCGCGTCGCTGCGCCGCAAGCTCGGCGAGCCCGACGTCGTGGAGACCGTGCGCGGCGTGGGCTACCGGGTGGCGGCGCCCGACGGCGGTGGGCCCGCGGGCACGGGGGCGTAGAGGCCGATGCGGACCCGCCTGGCGATCATCCTGTTCGTGCCCTGCGTGCTGGTGCTGGCGCTGCTCGGCACCGCGTACGCGGGCAACGTCGCGCGGGCGAACCAGCAGGAGGTCTACCTCGACCGGCTCGCGGACGCGGGCTACCTGGTCATCACGGCCCGGCAGTCGCTGACCGCCGACGACCCGACGATCGTCGAGGGCGACCTGGACCGCTACCGCGAGGTGTACGGGGTGGCGGCCGCGGTCGTGGACCAGTCGGGCGCCACGTGGGCCAGCAACGGGCTCGACCTGCAGGAGGTGGACGAGCGGCAGGCGGCGCTCGCGGGCCGCCGCGGCGAGGCGGACCTCAGCTCGCTGCCGTGGAAGGCCGACCGGGTGGTGGTGGCCGAGCCCGTGTACGACGGCGGTGACCTCGTGGGCGCCGTCGTCACCGTGTCCGACGCGGAGGAGATCTCCCGCAGCATCTGGTCGAGCTGGGGCATCCTCGTCGCGGCCGGGCTGGCCATGTGCGTGCTGGCGGTCGTCATCGCGCACCGCACCGCGGGCTGGGTGCTGCGGCCGGTGCGCGCCGTCGACACCGCGATGGGCGAGATCGGCCGGGGGCGGCTCGACGCCCGCATCCCGCCGTCCACCGGGCCGCCCGAGCTGCGCGAGGTGATCACCCGGTTCAACGCGATGGCCGCCCAGGTGGAGCACTCCATGCACCGCCAGCAGGAGTTCGTCTCGAACGCGTCGCACGAGCTGCGCAACCCCCTCAACGCGCTGATGCTGCGCGTCGAGGACCTCGCCCTGTCCACGCCGCCCGAGCACGCCACCGAGGTGGCGCACGTGCGTGCGGAGGCGGTCCGCATGGCGCACATCCTCGACGCCCTGCTGCTCCTGGCCGACGACGCGAACCTGGCCGCGGGCGCCCACCCGCTGGACGTCGCCGACCTCGTCGCGCGGCGCGTGGACAGCTGGCGGCTGCTCGCCGTCGGGCGCGAGCTGACCTTCGACGACCCGGGTGACGGCGCGTGGGCCGAGCTGAACCCGATCGTGCTCGAGTGCGCGTTCGACGCCGTCCTGGACAACGCGGTGAAGTTCTCGCCCGACGGCGGCCGCGTCGAGGTCACGGTGACCGGCGGGGCGCCGGGCGGCGGGGCCGTCGAGGTGGTGGTGCGCGACCACGGCGCGGGCGTGCCGCCCGAGGAGCTGGACCGCCTCGCCGAACGGTTCTGGCGCTCGCCCGGTCACAGCACGGTGCGCGGCTCGGGGCTGGGCCTCGCCATCGCGTCGGAGCTGCTCGCCACGGGCGGCGGCGGGCTGCGGCTGGGCCTGCCGGACGGTGGGGGCCTGGAGGTGCGGCTGCGCGTGCCCGCGCTGACGGCGGTCGGCGGCGCGCCCGTCGACGCGGAGGTGACGTCGTGAGGGCGGGGCGTTCCCCGGCGGCGCGCCTCGTGGCGCTGGTCGTCGCGGCGCTGGTGGCGCTGCCGGTGCTCGCCGGGTGCGTGGGCGACGACACCGCCGGCGACCCCTGGGACGGGCAGCGCCCCGACGCGCTCACCGTGGCGACCGGCGGCTCGACCGGCATCTACCACGCGTACGGCACGGCGCTGGCGCAGGTGCTCGAGGACCGTTACGACGTGCCGGTCGCGGTCGACGAGTCGGGCGGGTCGGTGGAGAACCTCGAGAGCCTCGACGCCGGCACGGCGCAGGTGGCGTTCAGCGCCGCCGACGCCGCGCGGGACGCCGTCGCGGGCGGGGGCGAGTTCGACGAGCCGCTCGACGTCCGTGCCCTGGCCCGCGTGTACGACGACTTCCTGCACCTCGTGGTGCCGGCGAGCTCCCGGATCCGCAGCATCGACGACCTCCGGGGCAAGGACGTCTCCCTCGGGGCGCCGCAGTCGGGCACGGCCCTCATCGCCCACCGGCTGCTCGCGGCGGCGGACGTGCCCACCGAGGACCTCACCGACGCGAGGCTCGGCCTCGACGGCTCGATCGAGGCGCTGCGCGCGGGCGAGATCGACGCGTTCTTCTGGTCGGGCGGGCTGCGGACCCCGGGCCTGACGGCGCTCGCCGACGACGTGCCGGTGCGGCTCGTGCCTCTGGGCGACCTGGTCGAGGAGGTGCGCTCCCGGTACGGCAGCGGCTACCGGCACGGCATCGTCCCCGAGGGCATGTACGGGTCGTCGCGGGTGGTCGAGACGCTCGCGGTGCCGAACTTCCTCATGGTGCGCGCCGACATGCCCGACGCCGAGGCGCAGACCCTGGTGTCCACGCTGTTCGACGCGCGGGCGCAGATCGCGGCGCAGGTGCCGTCGGCGGCGAACCTCGACCGGGTGCGGGCGATCTTCACCGACCCGGTCGAGCTGCACCCCGGCGCGCTGCGGTACTACCGCGACACGAAGGACTGACGGCTACCAGGCCGCGGCGGCCGGCACGGCGGAGACGAGCCGCAGGCGGTGGCCGACGCCGCCGCGCCACGGGGCGGACGGCGCGAGGGACGTCGGGTACCCGGTGGGGTTGCGCTGGTGCCACCGCCACAGGTCGAGGCAGATGTCCTCGACGCCGCGGGTGGCACGCCAGCCGAGCTCGGCCTCCGCGCGGGCGGGGTCGGCGTACGACACGGAGACGTCGCCCTCCCGGCGGGCGGCGACGCGGTACGGCACGGTGCGGCCGGTGGCGGCCTCGAAGGCCCGGACCAGCTCGAGCACGCTGGTGGGGCGACCGCTGCCGAGGTTCCAGGTGGACAGCTGCTCCTCGGCGTCGCCGAGCGCCGCCAGGGCGGCGACGTGCCCGGCGGCGAGGTCGTCCACGTGCACGTAGTCGCGCATGGCCGTGCCGTCGGGGGTCGGGTGGTCGACGCCGTGCACCTCGAGCCCGTCGCGCAGCCCGGCCGCGGCCTCCGCGACGGCGGTGAGCAGGCTCGCCGACGCCCCCGTCCGGTCGGGCCCGAGCGACCCCGAGGGGTGCGCGCCCGCCGCGGAGAAGTGCCGCACGACGCCCACGCGCAGGGCGGGGCCGGCGTCGGCCACGACGTCGCGCAGGATCTGCTCGTTCATCGCGTGGCTGCGGCCGACCGGGCCGGTGGGGGAGAGCGGCGCGTCCTCGGCGTGCGGCAGGTCGCGACCTTCGCCGTACACGGCGGCCGACGACGACACGACGAGGCGGTCGACGCCGTACCAGGCCATGCAGCGCAGCAGCGTGAAGGTGGTGCCGAGGTTGGTCTCGTAGCTGTCCAGCGGGCGGACGCCGCGGGCGCTCGGGCTCTTGATGCCCGCGAGGTGCAGCACGGCGTCGAAGCCCTCGGTGTCGAAGAGGCGCTCGAGGGCGTCGATGTCCGCCCCGTCGAAGACGTGCACCGGCACGGGCCGGCCCGCGAGGATCTCGACCCGCTCCAGCGCCGCCGGGACACCCCGGGAGAAGTCGTCCACCACGACGACGTCGTGCCCGGCCCCGAGCAGCCGGAGCACCGTGTGAGACCCGACGTACCCGGCGCCTCCGGTCACCAGGACGCGCATGGGGGTTCCTCGCTTCACGGCTCACGGCGGTTGATGTCGCGTCGTCATCCTCGTGGCCGGGCGCGGGCGCACGCAGGCGATTTGAGGAAGGTCAGAGGGTGCAAACCGGCATCGAACCGTCACAGCACGGCGATCTGGCCCAGCTCCTGCGTGCACCGGGTGAGCGCCACGTAGAGCCCGTTCCAGCCGCGCGGCTCGGCCGTGATGCCGTCCGGGTCGACCACGACGGCGGCGTCCCACTCGAGGCCCTTCGCGTCGGTCGCGGACAGCACGGGCACGCCGTCCGGCAGCGTGTCGCGCAGCGCGGCGAGCCGGGTCGTGGGCGCGACGACGCCGACCGTGCCCCCCGCGTAGCGCCCGGCCATCCCGGCGACGGCGTCGGAGACGACCGCCGGCCACGTGCGCTCGTCGGTCTCGGCCCGCCAGGGCGCGACCGGGGCGGAGCGGACGGCGCGCGGCGGGGCGTTGCGGCTCCCCGCGCGGCGCAGCACCGGGACGGTCAGCTCCATGACCTCGCGCGGGGTGCGGTAGCAGATCGTCAGGTCGGCCCGCCGCCAGCGGTCGCCGAGGGCGTCTCCGACGGCCTCGGCCCAGTCGGTCTGCCGGTGCGCGGACGAGGCCTGGTCGATGTCGCCGACGGCGGTGACGGACCGGGTGGGGCAGCGGCGCACCACCATGTGCCACTGCATGCCGGACAGCTCCTGCGCCTCGTCCACCACCACGTGGCCGTACGCCCAGTCGCGGCGGGCGGCGGCGCGCGCGGCGACGAACACGCCGTCGCGGGTGTCCTCGCCGGTCTCGTCGCCGGCGCCGTCGAGCGGGTCGCCGAGCAGGTCGGCGAGGGCGTCGAGGAGCGGCACGTCGCTGCTCGACCAGCCGTCCTCGCCGCCGGCCGGCTCGGCGACCACGCGGGCGACGTCCGCGGCGGTGAGGTCGGTGGCGTGCGCGGCCAGGAGGTCGGCGTCGTGCAGCAGGCGGGCGAGCTCGGCGGCCAGGTCGCGGCGCGGCCACCACGCGTCGAGCGCCGCGGCGACGCCGCGGTCGGCCGCGGCGCGCACCCGCAGCGCCTCGAGGTCGGACTCGGACAGCACGCCGTCGACGTCGGAACCGGTCGCACCGGTGGGCACGGCCCGGTCGTCGGCGGCGGCCAGGCGGGCGTCGAGCTGGCCCAGCACGTCCTCGAAGCCCTCCTCGGCGCGGGCGAGCAGCTCGGCCTGGCGGTCGGCGACGGCGTCGACGAGGAGCTCGTGCACCCGCTCGGTCACGCGCTCGCGGGCCTGGTGGTACGAGCCCGCACCCACCGCACCGCGGCGCGCGGCCGCCAGCTGCGCCGCGGACAGCACGTGCTCCTCGCCGTCGAGCGCCAGCGCGAGCGGCCCGTCGTCCGGCTCGAGCGACGCGACGAACCGGCGCAACGCGGGGAGCCACGACGACCGACCCTTGAGCTCCGCGACGTCGCGCCCCTCGGCGCGCGTGGGCCGCACGCCCGGCACCAGCGTGTCGCACGTGGCGGAGACGACCGCCGTCTCCCCGAGCGCCGGGAGCACCTGGGCGATGTAGTCGAGGAAGCGCGTCGACGGCCCCAGCACGAGCACGCCGCGCTCCGCCAGGTGCGGCTGCGCGAACAGCAGGTAGGCGACGCGGTGCAGCGCCACGACCGTCTTGCCCGTGCCCGGGCCGCCCTGCACCACCAGCGGGGTGCGGGCATCGGCGCGCACGACGTCGTCCTGCTCGCGCTGCAGGGTGGCGACGGCGGTGCCCATCCGGCCGGTGCGCCGCTCGTCCAGCGCGGCGAGCAGCGCTCCCTCGCCGACCAGGCCGGAGTCGTCCAGCCCGCCGTCGAGGGGCTCGTCGTCGACGCCGACCACCTCCGGCCCGCGCGTGCGCACGTGCCGGCGGCGGCGCACGCCCTGCGGGTCCACCGGCGTCGCCGTGTAGAACGGCCGGGAGACGGCGGCGCGCCAGTCCACGACCAGCGGCTCGTCGTCCTCGGTGGCTCCGGGCAGCCCGACGCGGCCGAGCCGCCGCACCGAGCCGTCGTCGCCGTCGAGCCGGCCGAAGACCAGGCCGTGGTCCGCCGCCCGGAGCTCCGCGCGCCGCGCCCGCAGCCGCGCGACCCGGGCGCGGGCGGCGGCGTCCTCGGGGCGCGCGGCCGTCAGCGTGACCTCCAGCTCGTCGAGCACCGTGGCGCGTCGTGACCATGCGGCGTCGAGGGCGGCCTGCTCCTCCTCGAGCGCGCCCGCGACGGCGTCGTCGACGGCGTCGGAGGTCGTGGCGGAGGTCGTGTCGGAGGTCGTGTCGGAGCTGGCATCGACGGTGGTGACGGAGGGGTACGGGGTGGCGGGCTGGGGCACGAGACCTCTTTCGTACGGTGTACGGGGCCCTGCCCCAACGCGCCGCCTCCCGCGATTGTTCCCCGCGCGCCCGAACCGCAGCGCCGAACAGGCGGTTGCGCACGTTCTCAGGCGTCAGAACGTGCGCAACGGCCTGTTCGGCAGGGGAGGGCGGCGCTGTCAGTAGACGTACGGCCACCCGGCGTCGTCGTAGCCGAGCAGGTTGATGCCGAGGAACGACGCTCCCGAGTCGGCGTAGTAGTGGTACATCAGCACGTCGGCGTCGACGTCGGAGAAGACGGTCTGGTGGCCGGGCCCGTGGATCGACCCGTGCCCGGCGAGCACCTGCGTGCCGCCACCCTGGGTCATGGGGACGCCGGCGCGGTCGACGTACGGGCCGGTGACCGACGTCGAGCGCCCGACCATGACGCGGTAGGTGGAGTCGGCGCCCTGGCAGCACGCGTCGAACGACACGTAGAGGTAGTAGTGGTCGCCGCGGCGGTGGATGGTGGGCGCCTCGATCGCGCCGCCGCCGCGTCCGGCGAGCGCGTGGAACGCGGAGCCCGAGCGCAGGCCCGACTCCGGGTCGAGGCGGATCATCTTGATGCCCGACCAGAACGAGCCGAAGCTCAGCCACCACCGGCCGTCGCCGTCCACGACGAGCGCGGGGTCGATCGCGTTGAAGTCGTCGGAGGTGCTCGACTCGACGACCTTGCCGCGGTGCGTCCAGGTGCCCGGGTCGCCGGTGGGGCTCGTGGCCAGGAAGATCGCGGACCGGTTCACGCCGAACGACGACGCCGAGTACCAGAGGTAGTACTGCCCGTTCGCGTGGTGGATCTCCGGCGCCCACAGGTGCGTGCCGCCGCCGGTGTACGGGTCGGCCCAGGGCGTGCCGCCGGGGAACGCGGCGCCGACCTCAGTCCAGCGCGTGCGGTCCGTGGACGTCTTGAGGCGGACGCCCTCGCCGGTGCTGGCGACGAGGTAGGTGCCGTCGGGCTTCCGCACGACGTCGGGGTCGTGCACCCCGGTGTCGCCGGTGACGACGCCGGGGCCGGGATAGTCGGCGGCGGCGGCGGTCGTGGTGACGGCGGCGGATCCGAACACCAGCGCGGCCGCGGTGACGGCGGTGGTCGCGCTGGCGGCGAGCCTGGTCCAGGCGGTGCGGGCGTTCATGGTGCTCCTCTTCGTCGAGGGATCTCAGTGAGCGTTCGCGTGCCCGGGGAATGTTTCCATCGTTGTAGAAGCGCCGCAAGGGTGACGGTGCAGGTCGGAGGGGCGACGTCGGCTCGTCAGGGGTCGCGGAATACGGGCGGGGGGTATATGGTTGGCGGCAGGACAGTACCCCTAGGGGGTATCAGTCGAGATCGCGAACCCGTCCGTCCGAGGCAAGGATCGAGCTGTGGACCACTCCTCTCACGACCAGCACACGGGGCACCGGGGCCCCGACGCCGCACGCGTCCTGGAGCACGACCACCACGCGCACGAGGGCCACGACATGTCCGGCCACGACATGTCTGGCCACGACATGTCTGGCCACGACATGTCTGGCCATGACATGTCCGGCCACGGCGGCCACGCGGGCCACGGCGATCACGTGGGCCAGTTCCGCCGGCTGTTCTGGATCATGCTGGCGCTGGCGGTGCCGACCGTCGCACTGTCGCCGATGTTCGCGATGGTGCTCGGCTACGAGCTCCCGGACGCGGCGTGGGTCGACTGGGTCTCGCCGGTGCTCGGCACGGTGATCTACGTGTGGGGCGGTCGGCCGTTCCTCACGGGCGCGGTGTCGGAGCTCAGGGCCCGCAAGCCCGGGATGATGCTGCTCATCGGCCTGGCGATCACGGTCGCCTTCGTCGCGTCGCTGGGCGCCAGCGTCGGCGTGCTCGACCACCAGCTCGACTTCTGGTGGGAGCTCGCGCTGCTGGTCGTCATCATGCTGCTGGGCCACTGGATCGAGATGCGGTCCCTGGCGCAGACCACCTCCGCGCTCGACTCGCTGGCGGCGCTGCTGCCGGACGAGGCGGAGCGCGTCGAGCAGGGCACGGCGGGCGAGCAGGTCGTCACGGTGTCGCCGTCGGACCTCCGCGTGGGCGACGTCGTCCTGGTGCGGCCGGGCGGCAGCGTCCCCGCCGACGGTCGCGTGGTCGACGGCCGCGCCGAGATGGACGAGTCGATGGTGACGGGCGAGTCGCGCACCGTGGGCCGCACCGTGGGCGACGCCGTCACCGCCGGCACGGTCGCGACCGACTCCGGCCTGCGCGTCGAGGTCACCGCGACCGGCGACGACACCGCGCTCGCCGGCATCCAGCGGCTGGTGGCCGAGGCGCAGGCGTCGTCGTCGCGGGCCCAGCGGCTCGCCGACCGCGCGGCGGGCTGGCTCTTCTGGTTCGCGCTGGGCGCCGCGGTCGTCACCGCCCTCGCCTGGACGGCTCTCGGGCTGCCGGACGACGCCGTGGTCCGCACCATCACCGTCCTCGTCATCGCCTGCCCCCACGCGCTGGGCCTGGCCATCCCGCTGGTGGTCTCCATCGCGACCGAGCGGGCCGCCCGCGGGGGCGTGCTCGTCAAGGACCGCCTGGCGCTGGAGAGCATGCGCACCGTGGACGCCGTCCTGTTCGACAAGACCGGCACGCTGACCAAGGGCGAGCCGACGGTCGCGGACGTCGCGGCGGTCGGCGACGTGGACGCCGACACGGTCCTCGCGCTCGCGGCGTCCGCCGAGGCGGACAGCGAGCACCCGCTCGCCCGGGCGATCGTCCGGGCGGCCGGGGCCCGCGGCCTCGACGTCCCGCGCGCGACGGACTTCGCGTCGTCGCCCGCCGTCGGCGTGGTCGCGACGGTCGACGGGCACGAGGTGTGCGTCGGGGGCCCGCGCCTCCTCGAGGAGCAGCTCGGGGAGCAGGGCGCCGGCGAGGTCCCGCAGGCGGACGCCTGGCGCGCGGACGGCGCGATCATCCTGCACGTGCTGCGCGACGGCGCCGTCGTCGGCGGGCTGAAGCTCGCGGACGAGGTGCGGCCGGAGTCCGCCGAGGCGGTCGCGGCCCTGCACCGGCGGGGCGTGCAGGTCGTGATGATCACGGGAGATGCCGAGGCGGTGGCCCGCTCGGTCGCCGACGAGCTCGGCGTCGACCGGTACTTCGCCGGCGTGCGGCCGGAGGACAAGTCGGCGCGCGTGGCCGGGCTGCAGGCCGAGGGCCACCGGGTCGCGATGGTCGGCGACGGCGTCAACGACGCCCCCGCGCTCGCGCAGGCGGACGTCGGCATCGCGATCGGCGCCGGCACGGACGTCGCCATCGCGTCGGCGGGCGTCATCCTCGCCAGCGACGACCCCCGGTCCGTGCTGTCCGTGATCGAGCTGTCGCGGGCCAGCTACCGCAAGATGAAGCAGAACCTGTGGTGGGCGGCGGGCTACAACCTGCTGTCCGTGCCGCTGGCGGCGGGCGTGCTCGCCCCCGTCGGGTTCGTGCTACCGATGTCCGTCGGCGCGCTGCTGATGTCGCTGTCCACCGTGGTGGTGGCGCTCAACGCGCAGCTGCTGCGACGGCTGGACCTGCGGCCCGACGTCGCCACCCGGGGGGTGCTGGACCGCTGACGGCGGGGCCCTGAGCTCAGTCCTCCGGTGCGAGATCGGTCGGGATGTCGACCGATCTCGCACCGGAGGACCGCACTCGGCTCAGGCGATCTCGAGCCGGACGGCGTCGTAGGCCGCCTCGTTCCACAGGTGCTCGGCGCCGGCGTTGATCTGCAGCGTGATCTCGTTCCCGGCCGGCTTGAGCAGGGCCGCGTCGAAGGCGATCTCGCGGGTGTAGCTCCGCCCGCCCCGTGCGCTGCGGTACGTGGCCCCCTTCGCGTCCTCGGGCCCGAAGGTCCAGACGAACGGCTCTCCGTTGACCCTGATCGTGAGGTTGCTGTTCTCCGGCGGCACGGGCAGCGCGGAGCCCATGGCCCACGCCGCCAGCGCGACCGTCAGGGTGGCCCGCGCGCCCGCCGCCGGCGCGCGACCGAGGTCGAACAGGATGCGCCACGGGCTCTCCTGCCGGGTGACGTGCAGCCGGTACGTCGTCGGCGCCGTCGACCCGGCGTCGTCGTCGTTCACCACGACCTCGAGCACGGTGCGCTGCGCGTGCAGGGGCACGGCGAGCCCGGCCTCGGGCACGACGTCGCCCGCGATCGTCACGCGTGCGCCGCCCCGGCCGGTGGCCCGGACCGTCACCGACTCCTGGTCCCAGGGCAGGTCGGCGGCGAAGTCGGAGCGGAACGTGCTGAAGCCCGGCACCAGGTCCGCGCCGTCGACCTCGAGGCTCCCGAGCACGGGGAGCGCGGCGTCCGCCGCGAGGATCTCGACGGCGTTGAGGCGGCCGTCGCCGCCGGCGAGCAGGTCGAGCCGGCCCCCGGTAACGGTCACCGTCGCGGTGTGCACGGCGTACTCGCCGCGGCCCGAGTCGAGGGCCACCGGCGCGCCGCCGCCGAACGAGACCTGCGTCTTGTTGGCCGCGATGTCGTCGCCGGAGAGCACGGTGACCTCGTACTCGCCGTCGGGCAGGTCCACCGCGAACGTGTAGCCGGAGCCGACGACGAAGTCGCGCTGCAGGTCTCCGTCCGACCCTCGGTCCCGGGAGTCGACCGTACGGTCGAGGCCGAAGCCCGCCCCGGCGGAGTACAGCGTGTTCTGCGCGACCCGCTGGTACCCGGCGGCGACGGGGCTGGACGCGGTGCCGAAGTCGAACAGCCAGACGCCGTCGGCGTCCTCGGGGAGCACCGTGCCCTCCGGCGCCTGCACCGGGTACGACCGCTGGTACTGGATGTAGTTCCAGTCCTGCGGGGTGCTCTTGCCGACCGTGAAGGTGACGCCGTCGGGGAAGTCGTCGTGGAACGACTCGAACAGGCCGTAGCGCCGGAACTCCCGGCCGTGGCGGAACTCGCCCGAGTCGCGGCTGGGCGTGCCGAGCTGGAACACCGTTCGCCCGTGGCTCGTGGGCTCCCACAGCATGCGGCCCAGCGTGACCTCCTGGCCGGCGCCGACCTCGACGTCGTCGATCACGTACTCGCCCCACAGGCCGCCGCCGTAGACCGTGAGGCGGTAGGTGCCGGGGCGCACGTGGTCGAGCGTGAACTGGCCGCCCGGCCCGGCGTCGGCCCAGTAGTTGTGCCCGAGCACGGAGTCCTGCATGGGCGTGCCGTTGTCCGACAGCACGACGACGGCGCCGTCCAGCTTCGGCACCCCGGGGACCCGGACCGTGCCGCGCACGCGCGACCGCTCGGTGGTGGGCGTCCAGCCCTCGATCGCCAGGCGGTCGTAGAACTCGGCGTGCGACTCGAACCGCGCCTGGCGGGCGGCGTCGCGGCGCAGGGCCCGCGGGTCGTCGCCCTTGTTGAGGTAGACGAAGTACGGGCCGTAGGTCTTCTGCCAGGCCTGCCCGGCGGCGACGCGCACCGGCGGCGCGCCGTAGTGGGTGGCCTGCGGCTCCACGAGCAGCACGGGGGTGTCGCCGGTCTGGTGCAGGATCAGGTCCTGGCGCACCGGGCCGCCGCTGAACCCCTCGAGGTTCGGCAGGGCGGCCCACATGCCGTAGCCGCTGCCGTACAGCCCGTGCAGGCTGTGGTCCTTCATGGACACGGCCCAGTCGTACTTCGTGTAGTAGCGGCGGGGGTAGGTGGAGCCGGTGCCCTCGAGGTCGTAGGTCGCGTCCATCACCATCTCGGCCCGCGAGATCTCGGCCCCGGTGGGCATGCGCGCCGCGGCCTCGCGCCACGGGACCGCGTCGGCCTCGTCGGGCACGGAGGCGTGCGTGAAGACGCCGCCCGCGGTGTAGAAGACGTACCGGTGCTGGTCGGTGCGGAAGCCGTGCAGCTCCGCCGGGTGGTCGTAGCTGTAGGCCAGGTGGATGCCGGCCTCGCCGGAGCGCACGACGTGGTGCCGCACGAGCCAGCACGGCATGTCGCCCGACGGGCTGTGGTGGTAGGCGACGTCGACGAAGTCCTGCTCGACCCGGACGGTGAGGTGGTTGTCCGCCGGCGGGAGCGGCAGGCCCCCGCCCTCGCGGACGGTGTTCATGTCGTAGTTCCCGCGGCCGACCAGGTTCACGCCGTCGTAGACGAGCGAGGTGGTCCGACCATTCGACTTGTCGACGGTCAGGCGGACGAGGCCGTTGTCCACCACGACGTGCGTGTCCGTCTCGACGACCTCAGGCGGGCCCGAGGCGGCGGCGCGTGGGGCCTGCGCCCACGGCAGCAACGCTGTTGCGGTGAACCCGGCCAGCTTCCCGAACGTGCGCCGCGTCATTGCGGCCGATGTGGTCATGCCACGGGAAATTAGCACGATTCAATCGTCGATTGGAAGGATTCATCGGACGACTGGGGTATCGAGTTCAGACCGCGGGCGGGAGCGCGGCGGTCAGGTCCACCTCGACGAGCTGGCCGGAAAAGCCGAGCTGGGCCACCCCGAGCAGCGTGCTGGCGGTGGTGAACGCGGGGGCCAGCGGCGAGTCGAGCAGGCGCTGCCAGGCCGCCGCGAGATCCGCCCGGTCGGCGCTGCGGACGTAGACGACGGACCGCACGACGTCGCCGGGCGCGGCGCCCGCGCCGTCGAGCGCGAGGAGCGCGTTGGCGACCACCTGGTCGACCTGGGCCGCCAGGTCGCCGGGCCCCACCAGCCGGCCGTCGGCGTCCAGCGGGCACTGGCCCGCCAGGTACGCCGTCCGCCCCGCCTCGACGACCGTGACGTGGTGGTAGCCCGGGGTCGCGTGCAGGCCGGCGGGGTCGAGCCGCGTGATCGTCATGCCCCGAGTGTCACGGCCTCCCGCGCCTCGGTCGACGGATTTCGCGCGCCGCGGCGCAGCACGACGAGGTTGAGCGCCGCCGCGGCGAGCAGGACGACGGCGGTGGCGACGAAGACGGCGCGCAGGCCGGCCTGGGCGGCCACCAGGCCGCCGAGCACGGGCCCCGCGACCTGCCCCACGTACTGCGCGGAGACGCCGAGCCCCAGCACCCGGCCGACGGCGTCCGGCGGGGCGAGGTGGCGCACCGCCGCCGTGATCGACGGCAGCAGGCCGCCGAGGCTGAGGCCGAGCAGCACGCGCAGCACGCCGAGCTGCCAGACGTTCGTCACGAGCGCCTGCGCCAGCGCCAGCACGCCCGCTGCGGCGAGACAGGCGACGACCACGCGCGTGTGCCCGACCCGGTCGGCGAGCCGGCCGACCCGCGGCGCCGCGACGACGCTGCCCAGGGCGGTCAGCGCGACGAGGATCCCCGCGACGCCCGCGGCGTGCGAGAGCTGGCCCAGGTCCTCCACGTACACCGTGACGATCGGCTCGATCGACATCGTCGAGAACAGCAGCAGGCTCGACGTCGCCAGCAGGGCGACGACCGCGCCCGGGCGCTGCACCTGCGACCACACGCCGCGACGCCGTGCGGCGGCCCGGGGCGGCCGCGGCCCGGTCCGCGGCTCGCGGAGCAGGAGCGTCGTGGCGAGGAACGCCAGGAAGATCACCGCCCCGCACACGACGAACGTCGCCCGGATGCCCACCCAGGCGGGCACGAAGCCGCCGACCAGCGGCCCGACGACGTTGCCCGCGAGGATGCCGGACGACAGCACCCCGAGCGCCCACGCGCTGCGGTCCTTCGGCGTCTGCGCGGCCACGAGGATGGTCGCCCCCGAGGAGTAGCCGCCGAGCAGGCCCACCAGCAGCCGGACCGCGACGAGCTGCTCGACGCTCTGCACGAACCCGAGCAGCGTCATCGCGACCGCCATCCCCAGGCTGGCGCGCACCAGCATCGACTTGCGGCCGAACCGGTCGCCGAGCGCTCCCCACAGCGGCGCGGTGAGCGCCGCCGTGAGGAACGTGGCCCCGTACGCGACCCCCGACCAGCGCACGACGGCGGCCGGGTCGTCCACGCCGAGCTGCCGCACGTACTCCGGCAGGAACGGCACCAGCAG
Source organism: Isoptericola sp. NPDC056573 (assembly GCF_042793335.1). Classification (NCBI taxonomy): domain Bacteria; kingdom Bacillati; phylum Actinomycetota; class Actinomycetes; order Micrococcales; family Promicromonosporaceae; genus Isoptericola; species Isoptericola sp. NPDC056573. The sequence continues at coordinate 184,938 of NZ_JBHTUY010000002.1, read as the reverse complement.
GGTCATCGCCACGAGCGTGGTGAACGACCCGACCGTGCCGACGGCGAGGTTGCGCCGCCAGTACCGGTGCTCGGGGTCGGCGACGGCGGGGTCCTCGACGTCAGGGCTGGTCATGCCCCAGGTCTACACCCGGCGTCCGGTCAGTGGGACCGTCTGTCTCAGATAGTGGCACGCGCTACGACGCGAGCGTGAGGCGCACCGTCGCGAACGCCGCCGGCGGCAGCTCCGCCGTGAGCACGCCGTCGGTCACCGTCACCCCGTCGAGCGGGCGCGGCGCGACGGCGTCGGGCGCGTCGAAGGTGTTGTGCGCGGCCGGGTCGTCGGCGGCGAGCACGGTGGCGACGGGGTCGCTCACCGCCCGCCCGCGCAGGTCGACGCGCACCGTGGCCGGGGCGTCCGGGTCGAGGTTGGTCAGCGAGACCAGCACCGCGCCGTCCTTCGTGGACGCCGAGGCCGACACCGTGCCGACGGGTGTGCCGTCGACGTCGTGCGTGGCGCGCGCGACGCGCTCGCGCACCGGGAGGCTCGCGGCGTCGTGGTGGCCCGCGCTCATCGCGAAGGCGTGGAACGTGGGCGTCTTGATCATCTTCGCGCCGTCCGTGAGGAGCATGGACTGCAGCACGTTGACCGTCTGGGCGATGTTCGCCAGGCGCAGCCGGCGGGCGTGGTCGTGGAAGGCGTCGAAGTGCACCGACGCGACGAGGGCGTCGCGCATGGCGTTCTGCTGGTACAGGAAGCCGGGGTTGGTGTCCCGCTCCACGTTCCACCAGGTGCCCCACTCGTCGAGCGCGAGCCCGAGCCTGGCCTCCGGGTCGTAGGCGTCCATCACGGCCGAGTGGCCGGCGATGATGCGGCGCACGTCGAGCGCCTTGCGCATCGTGGCCCAGTACTCGTCGCGCGTGAACTCGGTGGCGGCGCCCTTGTCCCCCCACGTCCCGGCGAACGTGTAGAAGTGGAACGAGACCATCTGCCACAGGTCGCGCGGCTCCGCGTCGCCGAGCTTCGCCACCTGCTGCATGAGCGTCTCGGTCCACGCGTAGTCGTCGTCCGACGCGCCCGCCGCCACCCGCACGAGGCGGTTGCCGCCGTGGTCGCGGGCGTACGTCGCGTGCTGGCGGGCGAGCGACGCGAACTGGTCGGCGCGCAGGTTGCCGCCGCAGCCCCACGGCTCGTTGCCGATGCCGAAGAACGACACGCCCCACGGCTCGTCACGACCGTGCTCGCGGCGCAGGCGTGCCATCGGCGAGTCGTCGCCGCGGGTCAGGTACTCGACCCAGTCCGCCGTCTCCTGCACCGTGCCGGAGCCGACGTTCCCCGAGATGTACGGGGCCGTGCCCAGCAGGTCGCACAGCGCCATGAACTCGTGCGTGCCGAACGCGTTGTCCTCGACGACGTCGCCCCAGTGCGTGTTGACGATGCGGGGGCGGTCGGCCGCCGGGCCCACGCCGTCGCGCCAGTGGTACGTGTCGGCGAAGCAGCCGCCGGGCCAGCGCAGGTTCGGGATCGCCAGCTCGCGCAGCGCCTCCACCACGTCGGTGCGGATGCCGCCGACGTTCGGGATGTCGGAGTCCTCGCCCACCCAGAAGCCCTCGTAGACGCACCGGCCGAGGTGCTCGGCGAAGTGGCCGTACAGGTGGCGGCTGATCGTGGGGCCGGGGACGTCGAGGTCGACGACGGCGTCGAGGGCGAGGTCGGGCGTGGTCGCGGACAGGTCGGTCACGGGGGAATCCTCCAACGTTGCAGGTGGCGGTCAGACGATACCTGCGGAGCCCCGCGCGGATGCCAGACTCCTCACGTGCCGAACACCCCGGATCCCGCCCCCGCCTGGCTGCGCGTCACGACGCTCGCCGTCGCGGCTGCCGCCACGGTCGTCGTCGTGTGGGCGTGCGCGACGGCGTGGGGGGCGGTGGTGCACGGGCACCCGGCGTACGCGGTGCTGCTGGCACTGACCCTGGTCGGCGCGGTCGGCGTCGGGGTGCGGGCGCTGCGCCGTCGCCCCTCGCGACCCGGCTGGCGGCGCGCGGGACGGGTGGCGCTGCTCGTCCTCGGGGCCGTGGGGGTCGTGCTGGTCGCGTGGCTGCGCCCCTTCGGCGCGGTCGAGCCGGCGCTCGCGGCGATGCGCTCGGACGACACGGTGACGGTGACCGAGGGCGCCACCCGGTACACGCTGGCCCCGGCGGACGGCGGGGACGGCACGGCCGTGTTCTTTCAGCCGGGCGCGCGGGTCGACGCCCGCGCGTACGCGGCGGTGCTGCGGCCGCTGGCCGAGGCGGGGCACACCGTCGTCGTCGCGAAGCAGCCGCTCGGCATCGCCTTCCTCGCCACGGGGGCGTTCGACGACGCCCGCGCGGCGTTGGACGCGGACCGCTGGGTCGTGGGCGGCCACTCGCTCGGCGGCACCGTCGCGGCCATGGCGGCGGACGCCGCGGACGACGACGCCGAGGCGCCCGCGGCCGGGCTGCTGCTGTTCGCCTCCTACCCGGCGGACGACATGAGCGGGACGCTCACGGCCGCCGTCGCGTCCGTCTCCGGCAGCGAGGACGGCCTCGCGACGCCGGCGAAGATCGACGCCTCGCGGGCCGACCTGCCCGCCGACGCGGTCTTCACCGTCGTCGAGGGCGCCGGGCACGCGTTCTTCGGGGACTACGGCCCGCAGCCCGGCGACGGCACCCCGACCATCTCCCACGACGACGCCCGCGCGCAGATCTCCGCGGCCGCCGTCGCCTTCGTCGACGGCCTCACCCCCGCGAGGTAGCCCAGACCCCCGCGAGGTAGTGGACCAGTCCACTACCTCGCGGGGGCGGGGCAATACTGGGCGGGGTGGGGGACTCCCCGAAGCGCGGGGAGCCGCGGAGAGGAGCGCGGGGAGGGGGTGGGTTAGAGACCCCCCA
>NZ_JBHTUY010000002.1:156869-182037 GCF_042793335.1 Isoptericola sp. NPDC056573 | reverse complement strand
CGACGCCCGCGCGCAGACCCCGGGGCCCGCCGGCGCCTCCGCCGCGGCCCACCCCCCGCGTCTGACCCCCACCCCCCCGCGTGGTTGTGGACCAGTCCACTACCTCGCGGGGACTCGGACTACCTCGGCGAGAGCTGGACCAGCGAGACGGGCGGCGAGCCTCGTCGTCTCGCGGGCGAGGAGGGTGACTTCGTCCCCCACGACGACGAACGACGCGCCCGCCTCCCGGCAGGCGTCGGCGACGAAGGGGTCCGACGCGTCGACGCCGACGACGCCACCCGCCGCGCGCACCGCGCGGACGGCCTGGAGCGCGGCCGCCACGACGTCCGGGTGGGCGTGGCCCGACCGGCCCAGGGCGGCGGCGAGGTCGGGGGTGTCGAGGAGGACGCCGGCGACGCCCTCGAGGGCGACGAGGCCAGCGGCGGCCGCCAGGGTCTCCGGGGTGCCGACCTGGACGAGCACCGTGCCCTGGCCGCGGGTCGCGCGCCGTACCGCTCCCGCGACCTCCCCGGCGTCGTCGACGGAGGCGACGGGCACGACGACGTCCCGGACGCCGGCGTGCAGCAGCGCGTGCAGCGTCGCGTCGTCGGGCGCCCGGACGAGCGTCGTCACCGGGTAGCCCTGCGTCGCGCGGACCTGGGCGAGCGCGGTCTCGACGGTCGGCCCGGTGCCGCGCGGGTCGTGCTCCGGGTCGACGAGCAGCAGGTCGAGGCCGGAGTCCGCGCACGTCTCCGCGAGCATCGGGCTGCCGCCCGCCAGCCACAGGCCCGCGAGGGCCCGGTCGGCCCCGTCGCCGCGCATCAGTGCAGGCCCAGGAAGGCCTCGAGCGTGGGCGGGGTGGCGTGCAGCAGCGGCTCGTGGACGGGCTCGCCCGGAAACTCGCTGGCCTCGAAGAACCAGCGCTCGGACGCCGGCATGCCCCACTGCTGCGCGCGGCGCGGGTCGCTCACGTCCCACCGGATCGCCTCGCTCTCCAGGTCGATGAGCTGGTAGTGCGTGGTGAACAGCTCGATGCGGTGCTGGTCGGGGTCGCGCACGTACAGGAACAGGGCGTTGCTGATCCCGTGCCGCCCGGGCCCGCGGTCGATCTCGTGGCCCAGGCCGAGCGACCCGGTGACGTCGGCGGCGTGGATGAGCGACGTCGCGTCCGGCACCGTGTAGGCGAAGTGGTGCAGGCGCGGCCCCCGGCCGTTGGTGAACACGAGGTCGTGCGTGTTGCCCTTCACCTCCATCCAGGTGCCCCAGAGCTCGTCGGTGCCGTCCTCGCGGTACTGGCCCGTGTACTCCGACGTCCGCATCCCGAGCCCGGTCCAGAATTCGGTGGCGGTGCGCACGTCGTGGGTGACGGCCTGGAAGTGGTCGATGCGCTGCGGCGCGCCGGCGCGGAAGTCGTGGAAGTCCGCCATCTTGCGCGGCACCAGGTCCATCGACGACGTGAGCTCGACGCGGGTGCCGACGGCGTCGCGGAAGCGCAGCGTGGGCCCCTGGTGCGGGCGCTCGACGCGCTCGTGCTCGATGCCGGTCGCGACGAGGTGCCGCTCGGCGGCGGTGACGTCGGCGTCGGTGCGCACGCGCAGGCCCAGGCAGACGGCCTTCGCCTCGGTGGCCTGCTCGAGCACGAGGCTGTGGTGGGCGTCCTCCTCGAGCCCGCGGAGGTAGACGGCGTCGTCGGTTTCCGCGGTGACGACGAGGCCGATGACGTCGCGGTAGAAGTCGCGGCTCGCGGCGAGGTCGGTGACGGCCAGCACGACGTGGCTGGCGCGCGTCAGCGTGAACGGGGGAGCGGGGGCTGTGGTCGGGAGCATGCCTCCGAGTCTGCTGACGAGGACCCGTCCGCGGAACTACCGATGTCCTCTCGCTGCCATATCTCAGAGGTATGGCGAGGCGTCCGACTACCCTCGGAGACTATGGAGCTGCGTCATCTGCGGTACTTCACCGCCGTCGTGGAGGCCGGGTCGATCACGGCCGCCGCCGCGCGGCTGCACCTGTCGCAGCCGCCCTTGAGCGTCGCGATCTCGAAGCTCGAGGCGGACGTCGGCGTCCCGCTGCTGGTCCGTACCCCGCGGGGCGTGGAGCCGACGAGCGCCGGCCGCTACCTGCTCGACGCGGCGTCGCGGGTGCTGGGGGAGGTGGACGACATCGTCGCGGCGCTGGGCCGGTTCGGCGCGGGCACCGCGGGCTCGCTGACCGTGGCCGCCGTGCCGGTGCTCATGTGGCACCGGCTGCCGGCCCTGGTGCGGGCGCACGCCGCGGCGGCCCCCGACGTCGAGGTGCGCCTCGTCGACCCGCCGCCGTGGACGGCGATCGACATGCTGCAGCAGCGCGCGGTCGACGTGGCGGCCGTGATGGTCGCCGACCCGCGCCGGTTCGTCGCCCGCCATCGTGAGGTGCTCGACGTCGTCGACTGGGGCGAGGTGCCGCTCGTGGCGGCGCTGCCGCCGGACGCTCCCGGCGCCGGTGCCGAGGGCGAGCCGCTCCCGCTGCGTGCGTTCGACGGCGAGCTCCTGCTGCTGCCGCGCCGCACGGCCGCCGTCCCCAGCCTTCCGGAGGCGGTGGAGGCGGCGCTGCGCCGGTGGGGGGTCGCGCCGTCGTCGATCCGCACGGTGGAGACGATCCAGGCGGGGCTCCCGCTCGTCGAGGCGGGCGTGGCCCGGGCGATCCTGCCGGACCCCGACCGGGCGAGCCTGGCGCGGTTCGACCTCACCGTGCGCCGGATCGAGCCCGAGCCGGCGGGCCTGCGCGCGCTGGTGCTCACGCGGCCCGGGGCTGCGGCACGTGACCCGAAGGTGGCACGGTTGCTGGAGACCGTCCGCGCGACCCTGCCAGATCCTGTGTGATCTCCGATATGATTCCCGGGACGACTGACGACGGGGCGGTCCGCCCGCGCGACGACGCGACGGGGCACCGCCGACCCACCGAGGAGGCACCTGTGGCCGTGGCCGTGAGCAAGGCCGAGCAGTGCTACGAGATCCTGCGCAAGGGGATCATGGAAGGCACGTTCGCGCCCGGGCACCGGCTGGTGATCGACCAGCTCGTGCGGGACTACGGCATCAGCTCCGTGCCCTGGCGCGAGGCGGTGCGGCGGCTGGAGGCCGAGGGCTGGGTCGACATCGTGCGCAACGCGGGCGCGGTCGTCAAGACGTTCGACACCGGGTCCTGGGAGCGCACCATGCAGCTGCTCGCCCGGCTCGAGGGCTACGCGACCGCCCTGTCCGCGCCGAACCTCTCGCCCGAGGACCTGGAGCGCGCCCGCACCCTCAACAAGGAGATGGCCGCCGCCCTGGCGAACTTCGAGCCCGCCCGGTTCGGTGCGCTCAACCGCGAGTTCCACCAGCTGCTGTGCTCCCGCTGCGACGACGAGCGCCTGGCCGGCCTGGTCGAGGACGAGTGGACGCGGCTCGAGCTCATCCGCCGCTCGGCGTTCTGGTACGCGCCGGGGCGTGCGCACGCGTCGCTCGCCGAGCACGACGGGCTCGTCGACCTCATCGAGGGCGGTGCCGACCCCGACATGATCGAGACCGCCGCCCGCCGGCACGAGCTCAACACCGTGACGGCCATCGCCGAGCACGAGGCGCAGCTGGCGCAGGAGTCGGCGCCGCAGGCGCGGTAGGCGCCGCCCGACGGACGACCGCGCCGAGAGGCCCTGTCGAAAAGCCTCGTCGTCCACCGTGTCCCGGTGCCACGATCCTTCGTGTGGACAGGCCCGATCTCGAGCGCGCGACCGATGCCGCGACCGCCGTCGTCCGGTCCGTGGGCCTGCCGGTCGACGTCGCCACCGTGCTCCACGACTCCAACAAGCTCGCGCTGCGCCTCGAACCGTGCGGGGTGCTGGCGCGGGTCGCCCCCGTGGGGCACGAGGTCGCACGGATGGAGCTCGGGCTGGCCGGACAGCTCGCCCGCGCCGGGTCGCCGGTGGGCGCCCTGGAGCCCCGTGTCGCCCCGCGGGTGCACGTGCGCGACGGCTTCGCGGTGACCCTGTGGGTCTACTACGAGCCGGTGGCCCCGGTCGTGCCGCCGGACGACTACGCCCGGGCGCTGGAACGCCTGCACGCCGGGATGCGGGGCGTGGAGGGCCGCTTCCCGCGGTTCACCGAGCGGATCGCCGAGGCGGAACGGATCGTCGCCGACCCGGCGCTCTCTCCGGCGCTGCCCGACGTCGAGCGCCGGTTCCTCGGCGATCGGCTGCGACGGCTCCACGAGGCGGTCGACGGGGCCGGGCGCGAGCAGGTGCTCCACGGCGAGCCCCACCCGGGCAACGTGCTGAGCACGCAGGACGGGCCGCTCTTCATCGACCTCGAGACGTGCTGCCGCGGGCCCGTCGAGTTCGACCTCGCGCACGTCCTCGACGAGGTCTCCGGGCACTACCGGGGCGTCGACCGCGGGCTGCTCGACCGCTGCCGCGAGCTCGTCCTGGCGATGGTCGCGGCGTGGCGCTGGGACCGGGAGGACCAGTTCCCGGACGGGCCGCGGTTCGGGGAGGAGCTGCTGCGCGCGCTGCGTGCGGGGCCACCCTGGCCCACCCTCGACGCCGTGGTCCGGCGGGTGGCCGGGCCGTAGCGCCCGATCAGCGCAGGTCCGCCGTCACGTACGCACGGCCGTAGTCGTTGCCGTGCGGCACGCGCAGGGTGGTGTGCACGTGGAAGCGCGCGGGGAGCTGGTTGCTCAGCCACACGCCGGCGTGGTGGTCCAGCTCGGTGAGCACGACGGGGCTGTGCACGCGCAGGTAGAACGGCTGCGTCCCGTCCGTGGCGCCGTACCAGGACACGAAGGTCTCGGCGCGGTGCGCGTCGACGTCGGCCATCGTCAGTGCGCGCTGCGGGGCGGCGAGCAGCAGGAACGCGTCCTCCACGATCGCCCGCAGCGTGGCCCACTGGTCGTCGTCGAGGTCGGAGGCGCGCAGGCCCTCGTACGGCACGACCCGGTTGTCGCGGAAGGCGCCGGCGACGTGCCGCTCGTCGGCGGGGTGCAGCCGCCCCGGCGGCATCGCCGGGTCCAGCACGGACGCGTAGACCACGGCCCCGGCGCGCTGCCCGGGGGTCCACGACGACGCGAGCTCCAGCGCGAGCCGCTGCCGTGCCGCGAACAGCGGGGGGCGGGCGCCGTCGGACTCCGCGGGCTCGGCCCCGAGAAACACCGGCGCGACGACGTGCCGACCCGCCACGGACACGAAGCTCACGGCCACGTGGTGGCCGAAGAGCTGCCAGCCCCACGCGCCGTCGGGCGAGGGCTCGCCGAAGAGCGCCACCCAGTAGCTGCGCTCGTTCATGAGGTCGGGCAGGCCCACCAGGTCGCCGAGGAACGCGTTGAGGCCCATCGCCTCGCGGACGCGGGCGTAGCCCTCCGGGCTGAGCGACGCCTCGACCATCGCCAGGGCGGCGTCGACCGTCTCGGCGGGGAGCTCCTCCAGCCGGAGCCCCGTGCGGTGGATGACGAACTCCGGGTTGCTCCACGCCCGCCACTCGCGGGCGTCGACCGGGTACGTGACGGCGTCCCGCTGCGCGTCGTCGAGCAGGCCCCGGAAGCGTCGCGCGGCCGCGGAGGGCGCGGGGTCGACGTCGACCACGGGCTCGAGGCGGTGCACGTCGCGGACCGTGCCGTCGGTGGTGACGCCGACGAACGGCTCGTCGTACAGCGCCCGCCACGACGCCAGCAGCTCCTGCACGAAGCCGGGCTCGCGCTTGCGGGCCGAGAACTCCTCGTAGCCGAGGCCGCGCCACTGCGCGAGCACCGGGTCGTCGAGGCGGTACAGGTGGTCGCGGTAGCTCTCCGTGCCGAACGTGGGCGCGTCGCCGCCCGTCGTGACGCGGGCGGTGGAGAAGAAGTCGTCGAGCTGCTCGGTCATGCCGCCTCCTGGGACAGGTCCTGGGCCGCCGCGGCCCGGCGCGCGGCGCGCTCGGCACGCCGCTCCTCCCGGCCGTCGGGGTGCGACGACGGGCTCGCCGCGAGCAGGGCCCGCGTGTACTCGTGGCGCGGACGGTCGAGCACCTGCCGCGTCTCGCCCTGCTCCACGAGCTCCCCGCCGCGCAGCACGCCGACGCGGTGCGCGACGTGCCGCACGACGCCGAGGTCGTGCGTGATGAACAGGTAGCTGACGCCGCTCGCGGCCTGCAGGTCGGTGAGCAGCGTGAGGATCTGGGCCTGCGTGGACAGGTCGAGGGCGCTGACCGCCTCGTCGCACACCACGAGCCGCGGCCCCAGCACCAGCGCCCGCGCGATGGCGACGCGCTGCAGCTGCCCGCCGGACAGCTGGGACGGGTACCGGGCCAGGTGGCCGGTCGTGAGGCCCACCTGCTCGAACGCCTCGGCGGCACGACGCCGCCGCTCGTCGCGGTCGCCGAGCCCGTGCCGGGCGAGCGTCTCGGTGAGGGCCCGGCCCACCCGGTGGCGCGGGTTCAGCGACGCCGCCGGGTCCTGGTAGACCGCCTGGACATCGCGACGGTAGGAGAGCGGGGTGCGCCGCCCCAGCGCGGCCACGTCCCGGCCGTCGACGAGGACCTGGCCGCCGCTGACGTCCGCCAGGCGCAGGATGGCGCGGCCGGTCGTGCTCTTGCCCGAGCCGGACTCGCCGACCAGCCCGTACGTCTCGCCGGCCGCGATGGTGAAGCTGACGCCCTGCACGACCGTCAGGGTGCGGCGTCGCCACCCCGCCGCACCCGCGACGTCGTAGTCCACGCGCAGGTCGCGGACGTCGAGCAGGGGCTGGGAGTCGTTCACGCGATCACTTCCACGTCGTGGTCGGCCGTCGGGTGCGCGGCGAGCAGCGCCGCGGTGTACGGGTGCTGCGGCTGGTCGAAGAGCGCGACGACGCCGGCCACCTCGACCAGCTCGCCGCGGTACAGCACGGCCACGCGGTCGCAGGTCTCGGCCGCGACGCCCAGGTCGTGCGTGATGTTGACGATCGCCATGCCGAGTCGGTCGCGCAGGTCCAGCACGAGGTCGAGCACCTGGCTCTGCGTCGTGACGTCGAGGGCCGACGTCGCCTCGTCGAGGATGAGCAGGTCCGGCTCGCCGGCCAGCGCGATGGCGATCGCGACGCGCTGCGCCATGCCGCCCGAGAACTGGTACGGGTACTGGTCGAGCCGTCGCTGCACGTCGTTCACGCCGACGAGGTCGAGCAGCTCGGCCGCCCGGGCCCGCGCGTCGCGCCTCGACAGCGGGTGGTGCGCGCGCAGCACGTCGACGAGCTGACGACCCACCGTGTGCACGGGGGAGAGGTTGGCCTGCGGGTTCTGCAGCACGACGCCGAGCCCGGTGCCGCGCACGGCGCGCAGCTCGCGCTCCGTGCAGCCCGCCAGCTCGGTGCCGTTCAGCCGGACCGACCCCTCGGCCAGCCGCACGCCCGGCGGCAGCAGCCCCAGCACCGCCTTCGCGAGCATCGACTTGCCCGAGCCGGACTCGCCCAGCAGGCCGAGGATCTCGCCGCGGCGCACCCGCAGCGAGACGTCGTGCACGAGGGTGACGGTCGTGCCGTCCGGACGGTCCGCGACGATCGTCGCGCCGCGCACGTCGAGCACGGTGTCTGCGGCGGCCTCGAGGTCGTCGTCGGGCGCGGCGACGGACGGTGCGGCCGCGGGAGCGGGCCCGACGGGCGCGGCGTCCTGGGACCACCCGGCCGCCCCTGCCGCACGGACCTCGGCGAGCGTGGGTGACGCGGGCGGGCGCAGGCGGCCGAGCAGCGCGGTGCGCCGGCGGCCGGTCGTCCGACGGCCCGACAGCGCGTCGTTGATGCCGTCGCCGAGCAGGTTGAACGCGAGCACGGTGAGCAGGATCGCGAGGCCGGGGGCCACGGCCATGAGCGGCCGATCGGCCTGGTGCTCGGCGGCGGCGCCGAGCATGCCGCCCCACGACGGCTGGTCGTCGCCCAGCCCGAGGCCGAGGAACGACAGCGCCGCCTCGACCTTGATCGCGGAGCCGAGGAAGACGGCGGCCTGCACGGCGAGCGGGCCGGCGAGGTTGGGCAGCACCTGGCCGAACACGATCTGCCGCTCGCGCAGCCCGGACACGTGCGCCGACTCGACGTACAGCTTCTTGCGCTCGGTGAGCGTGATGGCGCGCGTCATGCGGGCGAAGTTCATGCAGAACACCAGCCCGATGGCGAGCACCAGCACCGCCATGCCGCGGCCCAGGACCGCGATGACGACGAAGCCGACCATGAGGCCGGGCAGGGCGTCGGCGATGTCGAGCCCGCGCGAGCCGATCCGGTCGTACCAGCCGCCCTTGTACCCGAGCAGGAGGCCGACGGGCACGCCGATGAGCATCGCGACGAGCACCGAGCCGCCGGCCACGACCAGCGCGGTGCGGGCGCCGTAGATCAGTTGGCTCAGCAGGTCCTGCCCGAGGTCGGCGGTGCCGAGCGGGTGGTCCGCCGTCGGGCCGGAGAGGGGCGCGTCGAAGTCCGTGGCCGCCGGCGCGTAGGGCGCGAGCAGGGGCGCGGCGACCGCGACGACGACGAGGACGGCGACCACGACGACGGCGAACAGCGTCGACGGCTGGCGCCGCAGCCGGTGCCACGCCTGGGCGACGCCGCGCGCCTGCGCGCCGGCGGGGGACCGGTCGGCGGGGTCGAGGATGACGGCGTTGCTCACTGGGGCCTCGCTTGCGGGTTGATGAGTCCGTAGCAGATGTCGATCACGAGGTTGACGACGATCACGAGCGTCGCGGTGACGAGCACGACGCCCTGCACGACGGGGAAGTCCTGCCCGATGACGCTGGTGAGCATGAGGCTGCCGAGCCCGGGCAGCGCGAACACCTTCTCGACGACGAAGCTGACGCCGATGAGGATGGCGAAGGTGACGCCCGTCGACGCCAGCACCGGTACGAGCGCGTTCTTCACGCCGTAGCGCGCGATCTGCGTGCGGCGGGGCACGCCCGCCGCGGTGAGCGTGTCGGCGTACGGCGCCGCCATCGAGGTGACCATCGCGGCCCGCGTCTGGCGGGCGATGATCGCCCCGCCCGTGACGCCCAGGGCGAGCGACGGCAGGACGAGGCCGCGGAGCCAGGCGAGCGGGTCCGCCGTCAGCGGCGTCCACGCGACGATCGGCACCCAGCCGAGCTGCACCGCGAAGAGAGTCGTGAGGAGCAGCCCGAGCCAGAACTCGGGGATCGCGAGCCCGAGCACGGTGCCGCCCGTGACCAGCCGGTCCGCGAGGGTGCCGGGGCGGGTGCCGGTGAACACCCCGGCCCCCACGCCCAGCACCAGCGCCACGACGATGCCGCCCGCCACCACCGACAGGGTGGCCGGGAGCCGCTGCGCGAGCAGGTCGGTCACCGGCATCCCCGCGCGGAACGACGTCCCGAGGTCCCCGGTGAGCATCGCGCCGAACCACTCGACGAACCGCTCGAGCGGCGGCCGGTCGAGGCCCAGCTGGGCCTCGACGTGGGCGATGGCCTCGGGCGTCGCGGACGTGCCGAGCATCGCGGCGGCGGGGCTGCCGGGCACGAGGTACGTCAGCGAGAACACCAGGATCGAGATGACCAGGAGCTGCGGGACGGCGAACAGCAGCCGGTAGGCGACGAGCTTGCCCATCTCAGCTCGCCGGGCGCAGCGCGCGGTAGTTCACGAGGTTGGTCTCCCACGGCTGCGTGGGCGCCTCGACGTCCGTCACGGTGGTCGTGTTCCAGGCGATCAGCTCCTCGCCGGCCACGTGGGCGCAGGTCAGGGCCTCGTCGGAGATGATCTTGGTGACCTCCGCCCACAGGGCGTCCGCCTCGTCGCCGGTGCCGGCCGCGATGGCGGCGTCGGCGGCGGCCTTGAGCTCGTCGCTCTCGACGCCGGACGGGTTGCCCGGCGCGTCGGCGGCGAACCACGCCCGGTACCAGTCGAAGGGCGTCAGCTCGTCGTTGCCGCCGAGCCCGAGCGGGTACTTGCCGCTGTTCCACTCGGAGAAGTACTGGGGCGGCGGGGCGCTCTGCACGGTGACCTTCATGCCGATCTCGCCCATCTGCTCGGCGTAGACCTTCATCTGGTTCTCGTTGAACACGGTGGCGAGCATGTCGGCGTCGACGGGCGGGTTGCCGGCGGAGTCGTACAGCTCCTGCGCCTTCGCGGCGTCGTGCGTGTACCCGGCGATGTCCGGGTTGTAGCCCTGCTCGCCCTCCGCGAAGTGCTGCGTGCGGACCGTCCAGTCCGGCTCGAGCTTCGCCAGCACCTCGGTGTCGATGGCGGTGCACGCGGCCTGGCGCACGGCCACGTCCTCGAACATCCCGCCCGGGCCGCGGTCGAAGAAGATCGGGTTGTTCCGGATGGCGGGGTACGACAGGCGGTCGACGCCGGGCGTGCCGTCCAGGGTGGTGAACTGGTTGGTCTCGGTGTCGGTGATGTCGATCTCGCCGTTGCCCAGCGCCGCGGAGGCCGCGTTGTCCTCCGGGATCGCGACGAGCTGCACGGTCTCGAAGCCCACCGGGTCGCCCCAGTAGTCCTCGGCGGGGCCGAAGACGAGGCGCGTGCCGGGCACGGAGGCGGCCTCGTCGTAGGCCCAGGGGCCGGTCCCGACGGGGACCTGGGCGATGGTGCCGGCCTCGATCGCCTTGGGGCTCGCCATCGGCGCCGCCCGGGTGGTCAGCGTGGTGAGGAGCGACGGCGTCGGCTCGCTGAGGTTGAGCCGCACCGTCTGCGCGTCGACCACGTCGATCGACGAGATCACCTGGAACGGCCCGGCGTACGGCCCGGGGGTGCCCTTCACGGTCTCGAGGTTGACCTTGACGGCCTCCGCGTCGAACGGCGTGCCGTCGTGGAACGTGACGTCGTCGCGCAGGGTGAGCGTGAGCGCGTCGTCGGTCTGCTCCCACGTCGTGGCGAGGACGGGCTCGATCTCGCCGTCCGCGCCGAGCGCGACCAGGTTCTCGTAGGGGATGCGCAGGAACCCGGCCTCCATCTCGGCGCCGGGGGCCCAGCTCTCGGGGAAGCCGCCCCAGTTGACCCGCAGGACGGAGCCGGGCACGGGGCCCGAGCCGGCGCTCGCGGCGGGAGAGGCGCCGGGGTCCTCGGCGGCGCCGCCGCCGGAGGTGCAGGCGGTGAGGCCCAGCGCGAGGATCGCCGCGGTGGCCAGGCCCCGCACCAGGAAGGCGGGCCTCGGGTGCGACGTCGGTGCGGACTTCGGCAGGGGCCTTGGCGTGGACATCGACATGGTGGGGGCGCCTCCTTGCGCCGGCATGCACGGGTTCGAGGGGAGGCCGAGGCGGGGGCACCGGCGCTGGCGCCGGGCCCCCTCTCGGGCTGTCGGGTCGGGTCTTCGGGTCAGAGGGGGAGGTTGAACAGGCGGGCGGCGTTGCCCGAGAGCACGAGCTCGCGCTCGGCGTCGGTGATCTCCAGCTCGTTCTTGACGAACTCGACGCCCTGGCTCATCCAGCCGTAGAACACGGGGAACGAGGACCCGAACAGGTAGTGGTCGGCGCCGCCGATCGCGATCGCCGCCTCCACCTGCTGCTTGCCCCACGAGTGGGGGTGGGTCATGTCGAAGAAGAGGTTGTTGTCGAGGTAGCTCTGGATCTTGTCGCCACCCGTCGGGTCGAGGCGGGTGAGCGACTCCGCCTTGTTCGACGCGTGCGGCATGAGCAGCGCCTGGTTCGCGAACCAGTTGCCGCCGAACATGGTGTGGATGAAGCGCAGCCCGGGCATGCGGTCGAACATGCCGCTGAACAGCTCGCGCCCGACGGCGGTGGCCTGGTCGACGATGCGGCCGTACTCGCGGCGCAGGTTGGTGTAGTCGACCACCGACCGCCACTCGACCGGCAGGGGAGTGTGGTGGGCGATGACGGGGATGTCGAGCTTCTCGATCTCGCGCAGGTAGGGCTCGAAGACCGGGTCGTCCAGGTAGAGCTGCCCGTAGTGGCAGGCGAGCTGGACGCCGACGGCGCCGAGGTCGATGCAGCGCTTGAGCTCGTCGATGTTCTCCTTGCCGCCCCACGGCGGCACGCAGGCGGTGAAGAACAGCCGCCCGTTCGACCGCTTGACGATGTCGGCCGCGTTGTCGTTGACGGCCTTGCAGGTCTCGAGGTCGAGCCACTCCTGCCAGACGGGCACGCGCATGACGCCGTAGTCCACGCCGGCGTCGTCCATCGCGGCGAGCTTCGCCTCGGCGGAGTAGTCGCCCTCGACGTAGTTGAGGTTCTGGTGGCCGGCGGGCTTCTCCAGGATGAGGTGCTTCTTGCCGCTGGCCATCGTCTCGACGCGGGCGATCTCCCCGAAGCCGCGCGGGGCGCTGTTCAGGAAGCCGTTCAGGATCTTCTCGTTGGTGAACAGGTCCTCGGGCAGGTGGTGGATGTTGATGTCGACGACGGTCATGTCGCTGGCTGCTCCCGTCTAGCGGTCGTTCCCTGAAGCACATCGGCGTGCGACCCGCACCGGCGCGGTGGGCTCTTGCGTTCAGGAGGTTCGCACGGCGCTCGCAGCATCGCGGGCGTCGTGCCTGTGGTACTCATGAGCGACCCGACGGACCGTCAGATCGTGTGAGAAATCATATGCAGATCCGTCGAGGCGGATCAACCCCCTGAGGCGCGGAGTCGCCGGGTGAAGGTCGTGAGACGCCTGCGTTCCTGCCGTTGAGGGGCGCGAAGTTCCCTGCCGTGACCCACATTTCTGAGCTTTGGCCGTCGTTCCACACTTGAAATCGTGTAGGAAGTGTTCCTACGATCGGCGCACGCTTCACCGTCGAGCGAGGACCCGCACCGCTGCGGGCCGTCCGCCTCCTCGACCCCTCCCGGACGACGAGGCCCCAGGAAGGCACCCGATGAACGACCTGATCGCACGCGACGTCGAGTACTCCCACGACGGCACCCGCATGATCGGCGCGCTGCGCGCGCCCGCCGGCGGGGAGGCGGCGCCCGGCGTGCTGCTCCTGCACGACGCCTTCGGCCTGAGCGACGACATGCTCGCGGTCGCCGAGCGGCTGGCCGGGCTCGGGTACGCCGTCCTCGCCGCCGACGTCTGGGGGGAGCGGGCCCGCCCGCGCACGCAGGACGAGATCGGGCCGCTCATCGGCGCCATGGTCGCGGACCGGGCGCGCTGGGCGGCGCGGGTCGCGGCGGCCCACGAGACCGCGGCCGAGCAGCCCGAGATCGACGATGACGCGATCGTCGCCCTCGGGTACTGCTTCGGCGGCTCCTCGGCGCTCGAGCACCTGCGCACCGGCGGCGCGGTGCGCGGCGTGGTGAGCGTGCACGGAGGCCTGGACCTGCTCGACCCCGACGCCGGCTGGGGCGCGTGCGATCCCACGGTCCGGGTGCTGCTGTGCACCGGCGACCAGGACCCCATGGCCACCGCCGCGCAGCGCGACGCCCTGCAGCGGGCCATGACCGGCGCGGGCCTCGACTGGGAGACCGACCTCTACAGCGGCACCCGGCACGCCTTCACCAGCCCGCACGCCCGCTTCTCCCCGACGCCCGAGGCGGTCGCGTACCACCCGCGCAACGCGGAGCGCGCCTGGGTCGCCACGACCCGCTTCCTGCGCGAGCTCGCCCACGACCTGAGCCCCGCCGTCGTCGGCTGACGCCGCGGCCCCGAACCACCCCACCAGAGACGAGGACGTCCATGCCAGATCCCCAGCTCGACATCGCCATCGTGGGCGCCGGCCCCGCCGGCCTGGCCGCCGCGCTGCGGCTGCACCAGCGCGGGTTCCGCCCGCGCATCTACGAGACCGTGGCGGAGCTCCGTCCGCTCGGCGTCGGCATCGACGTCAAGGTGTACGGCACCAAGGAGCTCGAGGAGCTCGGGCTGCTCGAGGAGTTCCGCGCCATCTCCGTCGACGCGCGCGACTCGATCTTCTACAACAACCACGGCCAGGAGATCTACGCCGAGCGCTGCGGCGTGCACATGGGCTACCTGCACGAGCAGCGGTTCGTGCACCGCGGCCGCCTCCAGATGCTGCTGTACCGCACGGTGCTCGAGCGGCTCGGCCCGGACTCCGTGGTGCAGGGCGTGCGCACCCTCGGCTACGCGCAGGACGGCGACGGCGTCACGCTCGACGTCGAGCGCGCCGACGGCTCGCGCGGCGAGGTCCGCGCCGACGTCGTGGTGGCCGCCGACGGCATCAACTCGGTGGTGCGGCGGCAGATGCACCCCGAGAGCGCCGAGCCGCACTACTCCGGCATCACCATGTACCGCGGCACCACGCTCATGGAGCCGTACCGCGACGGGCACACGATCCTGCACATCGGCGCCCCGCAGATCGCGACGATGATCGTGTACCCGATCGCCGACGACTTCGAGGGCACGGGCAGGACCCTGGTCAACTGGGTGGTGGAGCGCGAGCGCGACGAGACGGTCGAGGACTGGAACGCCGTCGGCGACGTCGCCGAGATCGTGCCGCTGTTCGACACGGTGAAGCTGCCGTTCCTCGACGTGCAGCAGATGCTGCGCGACGCCCGCGAGGTGTACCTGTTCCCGCTGATCCGGCACGACCCGCTGGAGAGCTGGACCGACGGGCGCGTGGTGCTGGTCGGCGACGCCGCCCACGCCATGTACCCGCGCGGCGGCAACGGCGCCTGCCAGGCGATCGTCGACGGCGCCGTGCTCGCCGAGAAGCTCGCCACGATCGACGACCCGGTCGCCGCGCTCAAGGCGTTCGAGGCCGAGCGGCTCGCCAAGGTCAACGGCATGGTCATGGCGCACCGTGGCGAGGGGTACGAGGTGATCCGCCGGATCGTCGCCGACCGCACGCGGTGCGAGCCGTTCGAGGACATCGAGGCGGTGCTGCCGCTGGCCGAGGCCGACGAGATCTTCTCGAAGTACCACGCGATGGTCGGCCAGCCGCGGCCCGGCTTCGAGGCCGGCGAGACCACCGGCTTCCGCACCGACCACGCGCTGACCGCCGCCCGGCCGGCCTGAGGAGGACCGCCATGCCCCACGACAACCACCCTGCGCCCAGCGCCGCGACAAGCCCTGCGCCCAGCGGGGTGACCGTGGCCGACGCCGCGAGCCGCGCCGAGATCCTCGCCCTGGAGGAGCGCCGTCGGGACGCCCTGGTCGCCGGGGACGTCGACGCCCTGGACGCGATGTTCGACGACGCCCTCGTGCACGTGCACGCCCCCGGGCTGGTGCACACCAAGGCGCAGCTCCTGGAGCACGTCGCCACGCGGCGCGCGTACGTCGACGTCGTGCGCGACGACCTCCTGGTGCGCCTCGTCGGGGACGTCGGCGTCGTCACCGGGCGCATCGTCAACCACATGCGCGGGCCGGACGGCGCGCCCCGGGTGCTCGCCGGCGTCGTCACCCAGGTCGTCGTACGCGGCGACGACGGCGCCTGGCGGTTCGTCAGCTTCCAGATGACACCCGACGGCGAGCAGGTGTGGGGCGCGCTGCCCTCGCAGCAGCAGGCGCCCGCCGAGGACACGAAGGACGGGAACGACAGATGAAGATCGCACGGTTCCGGCTCGGGGAAGGCCCCGTCCGGCTGGGGCGGGTGGACGGCGACGCCGCCGACCCCGGCTCGCTCACGGTCACCGACGTCTCCGCCGTCGCGGGCACGTCGCTGCGCGCGATCCTGCCGGACCTCGGCGCGCGCCGCGACGCGCTCGCCGGGGCGGCGGGGGAGCGGCACGCGCTGTCCGACGTCGTGCTCGAGGCGCCGGTGGACGACCCGCAGAAGTACCTCGGCATCGGCATGAACTACGCCGCGCACGCCGAGGAGGCGCGGCAGGCGGGCATCCCGGTGCCCACCAGCCAGCTGTGGTTCAACAAGCAGGTCTCGTGCATCGTCGGGCCGCACGCCGGCATCGTGAAGCCCGCCGTCTCCGACGAGCTGGACTACGAGATCGAGCTCGCCGTCGTGATCGGGAAGCGGTGCAGGCACGTCCCGGTGGACGACGCGCGGTCGGTGATCGCCGGCTACACGGTGGCGAACGACGTCTCCGTGCGGGACTGGCTGCAGAAGCGGTCGCCCACGTTCACGCTGGGCAAGTCGTTCGACACGCATGGCCCGCTCGGCCCGTGGCTCACCACGGACGACGAGGTGGCCGACCCGCTCGACCTGGGGATGCGGCTCACCGTGAACGGCGAGGTGCGCCAGGACTGGCGCACCGACGACATGATCCACGACCTCTACGAGCAGATCGCCTACCTCACGCAGGTGATGACGCTCGAGCCGGGCGACGTGCTGGCCACCGGCACGCCGTCGGGGATCGGCGCGCCCACCGGCCGCTTCCTCAAGGTCGGCGACGTCGTGCGCGCCGAGATCGAGGGCCTGGGCGCCCTCGAGAACACCGTCGTCGCCGAGCCGGAGCGGGAGGCCTGACCGTGGGCCTCCGCACGACCGTGGACGTGCCCGGGTTCGCGCACGCGAACCCGGTGCCGGTGGCGAGCCGGATCGGTCCGTTCCTCGCCACCGGCGCGCTCACCGGCCGCGACCCGGGCACGCGCGAGATGCCGGAAGGCCTCGACGCGCAGTGCGCCAACGCCTTCCGGCACGTGCGCGCCGTGCTCGCGGCGGCGGGCGGCGGCCCGGGCGACGTCCTCAAGCTGACGGTGCACCTCGCCGACCCCGCCAACCGGGAAGCCCTCAACCGCGAGTGGACGGCGCTGTTCCCCGACCCGGCGGACCGGCCGGCGCGTCAGGTCGTCGCCGCGACGCTCGGCGGCGGCGCGCTGGTGCACGTCGACCTGCTCGCCGTCCTCCCCGGATGACTTAGACGCCGTCGAGCGTCAGGCGCAGGACGACCTCGTCGCCGTCGTCCACGCCCTCGGGCCGGCGCACGGCGTCCTTGAGCGGGACGAGGTAGCCGCCGTCCTTCGGGAACAGGGACGTGGTGAACGTCGTCGCGCCCAGGCGGCCCGTCACGGGGATCACGCCCCAGCCGTAGGTGACCAGGGGCGCGACCGCCGCGATCTGCTCCGCCTCGGCGTCGGGCACCGCGACGTAGTAGTACGGCGCCGGGCCGCGCCACTGGAACACCTCGCCGCGCACCTCGAGCTCCATGCGCCCAGGGTGCCGCGACCTCCTGACACGGACCAGCTCACGCGAGGTCGAGGACGGCGTACCCGTGCCCGTCGAGGTGCACGACGTCGCCCTCGACGCTGTGCCCCCGGACCTCGATCTCGCGCGCACGGGCCGCCCCGGGCACCGCGAGCGACACGGCGGCGCGGCCCGGGTTGAGCACGACGGCGAGCGTGCCGCCGCGCACGTACGCGAACGGGTAGCCGGTGGCCAGCACGTCGACGTCGGCGGCGGCGTCGAGCCGCGGGTCCGCCGTGCGCAGGTGCGCGAGGCGGCGCACCAGGTGCAGCACCGAGCCCTCGTCGTCGAGCTGGGCGGCCACGGTCGGGCGGTCGGGGTCCGGGTCCTGGGGCAGGTAGCGCGACTCCGCGACGTCGGGGCCGAGCCGCCCGGCCGGCACGTCGCCCCACTGCATCGGGGTGCGCGAGCCCGCCCGGTCGTAGGTCGGGTTGAGGCGCGAGCCCTCGAGCGTGGGGGTGTCGGGGACGAAGCGCATGCCGATCTCGTCGCCGTAGTAGACCGACGGCATCGACGGCCAGGTGAGGGTGAGGACGAGGGCCGCACAAGCCTGCTCGGCGTCGCGCGCCCCGGCCACCAGCCGCGTGAAGTCGTGGTTCGACGTCGGCAGGCCGGTGAGCCCGCCACGCCCGGCGGCCGCGATGGCCCCGGTGGCCTCCTCCCAGGCCCGGACGAACGTGCCCGCGTCGCCCCGTGCCTCGGCGTCGGCCCAGCTCGGCACCTCGCCCCACGACGGCTGCACCGTGCCGGCGCCGTTGTTCCACAGCGAGCGCAGCGGCAGGCCGTCGTCGTCGCCCCCGAACTGCAGGAAGAAGTCGGCGTGGAAGCCCGACGGCACGGAGACGCGCGGGTCGCCCCACTCGCTGATCAGCACGCGGCCCGGGTAGGTCGCGTCGAGCCAGTCGCGGTTCTCGCGCCACAGGCGGCCGGTCTCGACGAGTCCCGGGTCGTCCTTGACGAGCGACGCCGCCATGTCGACGCGGAACCCGGCGACGCCGAGGTCGAACCAGTGCGCCATGATCTCGCGCAGGGCGGCGCGGTTGGCCTGCGGGCCGGCGGCGTCGACCGGGCTGCGCCACGGCTCGTCGGGGTGCTGGCGCGCGTAGCCGAAGTTGAGCGCCGGCTGCACGGGGAAGAAGTTGGGCAGGTAGAACCCGCCGCGGCGGCCCGGGCCGGGCTCGAAGCCGTCGACGGGGGCGTCGCTCCACACGTACCGGTCGTCGCCGGGGTCGTCCGCCGACGCCGTGAACCACGGGTGCTGGTCGGACGTGTGCCCGGCGACGAGGTCGAGCAGCACGGAGATGCCCCGCCGGCCGGCCTCCTCGGTGAGCTCCGCCAGGTCGTCGTTGGTGCCGTAGCGGGGCGCGATCGTGAGGAAGTCGGCGACGTCGTAGCCGGCGTCGGCGAACGGGGACACGAAGCACGGGTCGAGCCACACGGCGCCCACGCCGAGCCACCGCAGGTAGTCGAGCCGGGCGGTGATCCCGGCGAGGTCGCCGATCCCGTCGCCGTTCCCGTCGGCGAAGCTCTGCGGGTAGAGCTGGTACAGCACGGTCCGCCCGAGGCGCGGGGCGAGGTCGGTGGCGGCGTGCGGGGACGTGGGCGTGGGGGTCGGCACGGAGGCTCCTTGCGGGTCGGGTACGGGGGCGGGGGCGGGTCAGACGACGCCGGTGGTGCCGAGCAGCGAGCCGAGGGCGAAGGTGACGCCGAGCGCCAGCGCGCCGCCGACCACCACGCGCACCACGGACCGGGAGCGGGACGACCCGCCGATCCACGCGGCGATCGAGCCGGCGGCGCCGAGGGCGGCGAGGACGACGACGAACGTGCCGGCGACCTTCCACGGCTCGGGGATGAGCAGCACGGCCAGCATCGGCAGCACGCCGCCGCGCAGGAACGCGAGCAGCGACGCCCAGGCGGCGTGCCAGGGGCTGACGACGTCGTCGGGGTCGATGTTGAGCTCGGCGGACAGGTGGGCGCCGAGGGCGTCGTGGTGGGTGAGCTCGGTGGCGACCTGGCGGGCCGTGCCCTCGCTGAGGCCCTGCTGGCGGTAGAGGCCGACGAGCTCGTCGAACTCCTCGTCCGGCATGGTCGCGAGCTCGTGCTGTTCCTTGGCGATGAGCGCCTTCTCGCTGTCCGACTGGCTGGACACCGACACGTACTCGCCGAGCGCCATCGAGATCGCGCCGCCCACGAGGGCCGCGAGCCCGGCCGTGAGCACGGGCGCCCGCTCCGGCGTCGCGCCGGCGACGCCCACGACGACGGCCGCCACGGAGACGATGCCGTCGTTGGCGCCCAGCACGCCCGCCCGCAACCAGTTCAGCCGCTGGGCGAGGCCGCCGGCGTGCGGTTCGTCGGGGTGGCCGGTCGGGTCGGTCTCGATGCGCTCGGACATGTGCCCAGCACAGCATCGGTCGGGGGGTGCCGCCAGCACGACGCCCGCCCGGCGCGGCACGGACCGGGGATCAGGCGTGCGTGGGGTGCTCGTGCTCGGGGTGGGTCTCGGGCTCGACCTGGAACGTGGAGTGCTCGACGGCCACGTCGAAGTGGGTGGCCACGCACTCCTGCAGCTCGTCGAGGATGCGGCCGGCGTGCCCGTCGGTGAAGCAGCCCGAGTCGACCACGACGTGCGCCGACAGGATCGGCAGGCCGGTGGCGATGAGGGAGGCGTGCACGTCGTGCACGTCGCGCACGTGCTCCACCTTCAGCAGGTGCGAGCGCACCTCGTCGAGGTCCAGGCCGGGCGGGGTGGACTCCAGCAGCACCGAGCCGGCGGCCCGCAGCAGCTTCACCGCGCGCGGCAGGATGAGGGCCCCGATGAGGAGCGCGGCGACGGCGTCGGCCCGCTGCCACCCGGTGGTGGCGATGACGATCGCGGCGACGATCACGCCCACCGACCCGAGCGCGTCGTTGAGCACCTCGAGGAACGCGGCCCGCAGGTTGAGGTTGGCGTCGCGGCGGCTCGCCAGGACCGCCATCGAGGCGAGGTTGCCCGCGAGGCCGATGACGCCGAAGACGACGAGCTGCGTGGACGGGATCTCCGGTGGCTCGGCGAGCCGCAGCACCGCCTCCACCAGCACGTACACCCCGACCACCAGCAGCACGGCCGCCTGCGCCAGCGCGGCCAGCACCTCGGCCCGCCGGTAGCCCCAGGTGCGCTGCGGCGACGCCGGCCGCAGGGACAGGTGCGCGGCGAACAGGGCCAGCGCGAGGCCCCCGGCGTCGGTGAGCATGTGGGCGGTGTCGACCAGCAGCGCGAGGCTGCCGGTGAGCCACGCGCCCACGGCCTGCGCCACGAGGATCGTGGCCGTGATGCCGAACGCGATCGCGAGGCGCCCGCGGTGGTCGGCGGCGACCTGCGCGTGGTCGTGGTCGTGGGTCACGCGGCGTCCTGGGAGCCGGTGGGCCCGTGGGCGGCGGGCGTCGCGCACGTGCAGTCCGGGCCGCAGCAGTCCGGGTCGACGACGAGCGCGAGCCGCAGCATGTCGCCGAGCGCGTGCGCGAGGTGCGGGTCGGACAGCCGGTACTCGGTGCGGCGCCCGTCCTGGCGCCCCACGACGAGGCCGCAGCCGCGCAGGCACGCGAGCTGGTTGCTCATCACCTGCTTGGAGACGCCCAGCGTCGCGGCGAGGTCGGAGGGGTAGGCGGGTGCGTCGCGCAGCGCGAGCAGGATGCGTGCGCGGGTGCCGTCCGACAGGGCGTGCCCGAGCCGCGCCAGCGCGGCGGTGTGGGTGAGCGTCACGGTCTCCATGAGCGCGACGGTACATGGTGTCGTGTACTCATGCCAGGCTGCCGCCGGACGACGAGGTGCCGAACAGGCGGTTGTGCACCTTCTGAGACGTCAGAAGGTGCACAACCGCCTGTTCGGCGGTGCTCGGGGGGTCAGGCGATCGCGTCGAGGACGGCGAGGTCGTCGTCGGTGAGCCGCAGGGCCGCGGCGGCGACGTTCTGCTCCAGGTGCGCGACGCTCCCGGTGCCGGGGATGGCGAGGACGTGCGGCCCGCGGTGCAGGGTCCAGGCGAGCCGCACCTGGGTCGGCGTCGCGTCGTGCCGTGCGGCGACGGCGGCCACCTGCTCCGCGCCGGTCTCGTCCGGGGTGCCTCCCGGTACCGCCCCGGGAACGGCCGCTCCCATGGAGAAGAACGGCACGAACGCGATGCCGAGCTCGCCGCACCGGGCGAGGAGGCCGTCGTCGGCCCGCTCCGTGAGTCCGTACCGGTTCTGCACGCACACGACGGGCGTGATCTCCAGCGCCTCCTCGAGCTGCTCCGGCAGCACGTTGGAGACGCCGACGTGCCGCACCAGGCCCGCGTCGCGGAGCTCGGCGAGGGCGCCGACGTGCTCGGCCACCGACCCGGGCTCGCGCCCCAGGCCGGTGCCCCAGCGCAGGTTCACGACGTCCAGCTGGTCCAGGCCGAGCTGGCGGATGTTCTCCTCGACCTGGCTGCGCAGCTGGTCGGGCCGCGCGTACGGCTCGAAGGCGCCGTCGCGGGACTGGGAGGCGCCGATCTTCGTGGTGATCACCAGGTCGTCGGCGTAGGGCTGCAGGGCGGCCCCGATCAGCTCGTTCGCGGACCTCGTCGGGAAGAAGTAGAACGCGGCGGTGTCGACGTGGTTCACGCCCAGCTCGACGGCGCGGCGCAGCACGGCGATCGCGTCCTCGCGCGGTCGGGGGGTCGCGGACCCGAAGGAGCCGACGAGCCGCATGGCGCCGAGGCCGAGCCGGTTCACGGTGCGGTCGCCGAGCTGCCAGGTGCCGGCAGCGGCGGCGTCGGGAACGGTGGCGGACGCCGTGGCGGTGGTGGTGGTGGGGGTGGTGGTGGAGGCTGTGGTCGAGGTCGTCATGCCGTCCAGCCTTGCCGCGGTCACGCCGGGACGGACGCGGATGGCAGCTTGTTGCCGCCCCTGGCAGGACCTTGCCACCCGGGTGCAGGATCGAGGGCATGCAGACCGGAGAGGCCGTCACGATCGTCCGGGGCGAGGAGGAGCTCCTCGCCCGCACCGCGCACCTGTTCGCCACCGCGACCGACGTGGCGTGCGCCGCCAACGACCTGTTCACCTGGCAGGCGGCGCACCGGGCGGAGGGGCTCGCGGCGGAGCGCCCGCCGCGGGGCGCCGCGACGGTCCGCAAGGTCTACCGGTCCGGCGTCCTGCTCGACCCCGTCGCCACCCGGCACCTCAAGCTGCTGCGCGACCGGTACGGCGCGCAGGTACGCATCACCACCGACGAGATCAACGAGACGATCGTGCTGGACCGCCGGCTCGTGATCCTGGCGGGCGACCTCCAGGCCGGACGCCGCTCCTACAGCGTGATCACGCAGCCCGAGGCGGTGCAGGGCGTCACCTCGTTGTTCGACGCGGCCTGGCGCTCGGCGACCGACCTCGCCGTCTTCGACGCCCGCATCGCCGAGATCCGCGCGATCGCGCCCCAGGTGCTCGACCTGCTCGGTCAGGGCGTCAAGGACGAGACCGCCGCCCGGGCCATGGGGATGGGGGTGCGCACGTACCGCCGCCGCGTCGCCGAGCTGATGGCGGCCCTCGGCGCGGGCTCGCGGTTCCAGGCGGGCGTGCGGGCGCGGGAGCTCGGCCTGGTCTGAGCGGTCCTCAGCCGTGCCGGGTGGGCACGTAGACGAGCTCCTGGGTGCGGCCGTCGAGCGTGCGCGTCTCCACGAGCTCGAGGTCGAAGTCCGCGGCCCCGCGGAACAGCGGGTCGACGCCGGTCTGCCCGGTGATCACCGGGAACAGGGTCACCCGGAGCTCGTCGACCAGGCCCGCGGCCATCAGGGCGCGGTTGAGCGACAGGCTGCCGTGCGACCGCAGGGGCACGGGGGACTCCTGCTTGAGCCGGCCGACGACGTCGACCGCGTCGCCGGCGGCGACGGTCGCGCCGCCCGGCCACTCGAGGGGTTCGCGCAGGGTGCTCGACACCACGGTCGCGGGCGTACGGACCATGCGGGTGACCCACGGGTCGCGCACGTCGGAGTCGGCGGTGCCCGCGGCGAGCATCTGCACGAACGCCCGGTACGTGGTGGCGCCGAGGACCATCCGCTGCTCGGTGTCGAACAGGTGGAGCCGGTGCTCGAGCAGCTCGGGTCCCTGCTTGCCCCAGTAGCCGGTCCAGTCGCCGTGCGCGGCGCCGAACCCGTCCAGGCTGGAGAAGACGTCGAACGTGTAGGTCGTGGCCATGGTCAGCTCCTCGGTCGGCAGGCCGCCGCAGTTCTTGAACATGACTGTACGACTTCGGCGTCCTAGCCGCCCGGGCGCACGAGTCCCGTCTCGTAGGCCAGCACGACGAGCGCGGCGCGGTCGCGGGCGTCGAGCCGCGTGAGCAGCCGGCTGACGTACGTGCGCGCGGTGGCGGGGCTGAGGTACAGGTCGCGGGCGATCTCGTCGTTGGTCAGCCCGCGGCCCACCCGCACGAGCACCTCGCGCTCGCGCTCGGTGAGGCCGGCGACGGCGGCGTCGTCGAGCCGGCGTGGCGCGGCGGCGACGGCGCGCATCGCCGCGGCCGTGACGGCGGGGGACAGCAGCGAGTCGCCGGCGGCCACGGTGCGGATCGCGGCGCGCAGGTCGTCGGGGGAGACGTCCTTGAGGAGATAGCCGGCCGCGCCCGCGCGGATCGCCTCGACCACGTGCTCGTCCTCGTCGAACGTGGTGAGGACGAGCACGCGGACGTCCCGCAGCGCCGGGTCCTCGACGATCGCCCGCGTCGCCCCGATGCCGTCCAGGGCGGGCATCCGCACGTCCATCAGCACGACGTCGGGCCGCAGCTCGCGCACCCGCGACAGGCCGGCACGGCCGTCGGCCGCCTCGCCGACGACCGTGATGTCGCCGTCGAGCTCCGCCAGCGGTCGCAGCCCGGCGCGCACCAGCTCCTGGTCGTCGACCAGCACCACCCGGATCATGCGTCCAGCCTCGCCGGGAGGTCCGCGACGACGGCGAACCCGCCGCCCGGCGCGTCGCCCGCGGTGAGCCGGCCGCCCAGCAGGCCCGCGCGCTCGCGCATCCCTGCCAGCCCTGCCCCGGTACCGGGGGACGCACCGGTGCCGCGGCCGTCGTCGGTCACGGCCAGGCGGAGGCGTCCGTCGTCGACGTCCGCCTCGACCCGGACGTGCCGGGCGTCCGCGTGGCGCAGCACGTTGGTCAGCGCCTCCTGGGCGATGCGGTACGCGGCGGCGTCGATCGCGTCGCCCAGGGCGCCGGGCGCGACGGCGTCGACCACCTCGACGTCGACGCCCGCGGCCCGCACCGGTGCGACGAGGCCGTCGAGGCCCGCCAGGCCGAGGGCGCCGCGCGGCGCGGCGCCGGGCGCGGGCTCGCGCAGCACCTTCACCGTGGCCCGCAGCTCGTCGAGGGTGCCCGACGCCGCCTCCCGGACGTGGGCGAGCGCGTCGCGCGCGGCGACGTCGTCCCGCCCGACCGCCTCGTCCGCGACGCCGGCGTGCAGCGCCACCACGGACAGGTGGTGCCCGACGGTGTCGTGCAGGTCGCGGGCGATGCGCAGCCGCTCCGCCTGCAGCCGCTCCTGCGCGGCGTGCGCCTCCTGCTCCGCCGTGAGCTCGCGGACCAGCGCGGCGCGCTCACGGGCCTCGCGCGCCAGCCGGACGGCGACGCCGAGCGCGACCGCCGCCGCGGTGAGCGCGACGTTGGTGACCAGGTCGTAGGCCGTGAGCGCGGCGCTCGGGTCGACGTCGTCTCCGGTGACGCGGAACCAGGTGGCGACCGCGACGAGCACGACGCCGGTACCGGCCGCCCAGCCGGTCCGGCCGCGCTCCGCCGCCGCGTACAGCGCGGCGACCGCGGGCAGCACCATGCCGATCGGCGCGAAGCCGAGGGCGTAGTACGCGCACACGCCGAGGAACGTGAGCACGAGCATCGTGCGCGGGGCGACGCGGCGCAGCAGCACCAGCGCGCCGAACCCCACCGCGAACAGGTAGGCCGCCGCGCCGGCGTCGCCCTGGCCCGACGGGTCGGCCGCGATGACGACCGCGACGACGAGCGTCGACGCCAGCGCCAGGACGACGTCGGTCGCCCACGGGCTCGGCGGCGCCGTCACGGACGAGGTCATGCCGCCAGGCTAGGCGCCACCCCCGGAGGGTGCCGAACAGGCGGTTGACACCGTTATCGGGTGGAATCCCGTCCGATAACGGTGTCAAACGCCGGTTAGGCGGAGGGCGGGGCGGGGGGGGTCAGGGTCGGTGTGGCCCGGGGGCGACACCGGGGGA
>NZ_JBHTUY010000002.1:0-156859 GCF_042793335.1 Isoptericola sp. NPDC056573 | reverse complement strand
TTCGCGTCTTGTCCCCCCCCCCTTCCTCCGCCCCCCCGGGGTGGGTGCGCTCAATGGGGTTTTAAACCTTTTGGGTGGTGGAATCCCGTCCGATAACGGTGTCAACCGCCTGTTCGGCGGAGGGCGGTCCGGGTCGGGTCAGGGTCGGTGTCGCCCGGGAGCGACAGCGGGAGACGCCCGCGGGCCGATGTGGTGACCCCGGCCCGGCGGCGAGGGTCGGGGCATGAGCTCGAACCAGCCTTCTCCCCAGTCCCGTCCACAACCCCTGACGCCGCCGGCGCGCGTCCGCGACGGCATCTCCTGGCCGCTCGTCGCCGGGCTCGCGTCGATGGCGCTGCTCTGGCCGCTCACCGGGCTCACGGGCCTCGGCGGCACGGGCGCGCCGCGCGCGCTCGGCATCGTCGCGCTCACCGCCGTCGTGTGGATCGGGGTGGTCGGGTTCGGCCGCGTGCCCCGGCCGGTCGCGACCCTGACCCTGACGGGCCTCGCCTTCGGCGTCGTCGCCCTGCTCGTCTCGACCCTGTTCGGCGGCATGTCGGTCGGGTTCGGCGACGAGGGCGCCCCGGCCTGGACGGCGCTCCCCGCCCTCGCGATGGACGCCGGCTGGGGCGCGCTCGCGGGCGTCGTCGCGCTCGGCGTCCAGAAGGCCCGCGGCGGCGCCCGATGACGACGCCGGCACGACGACCGACGCGCCGCGCGGTGCTGCGCGCGGCGGCGCTCGCCGCCGTCGTCCCCCTGGTGGCCTCGGGGTGCG
Source organism: Isoptericola sp. NPDC056573 (assembly GCF_042793335.1). NCBI lineage: Bacteria > Bacillati > Actinomycetota > Actinomycetes > Micrococcales > Promicromonosporaceae > Isoptericola > Isoptericola sp. NPDC056573. Next base: position 156,105 of record NZ_JBHTUY010000002.1, on the reverse strand, counting down.
GCGCGATCCCCGGCTCCGTGACGCCGGTGGACGAGCCGGCGTTCGACCGCGCGCTGCCGGTCCCGCCGCTCGCGGAGTCCGACGTGGTGGACGGCGTGCGGACGTTCCGCCTCACCGCGCAGGAGGGCACGACCGAGCTGCTGCCCGGCACCCGGACCCCGACCTGGGGCTTCGACGGGCCGTACCTCGGCCCCACGCTCCGGGCGGAGCGGGGCGAGAAGGTGGCCGTCGAGGTGACCAACGACCTCGACGTCACGACCTCCGTGCACTGGCACGGCATGCACCTGCCCGCCGCGATGGACGGCGGCCCGCACCAGCCCGTGGAGCCGGGCGCCACGTGGCGGCCCACCTGGCGGATCGACCAGCCCGCCGCGACGCTCTGGTACCACCCGCACCCGCACGGCGAGACGGAGGAGCACGTGTACCGCGGCCTGGCCGGGCTGTTCCTGCTCGACGACGACGCGTCGCGGGCCGCCGACCTGCCGCAGGAGTACGGCGTCGACGACGTCCCCGTCGTCGTGCAGGACAAGGTGCTCGACGACGCCGGGCGGCTCGTGCTGGAGGACGACGGCGGCGAGCCGGGCACGCTCGGCGGCACGGTCGTGACGAACGGCGTCGCGGGGGCGTACCAGCAGGTCACGACCGAGCGGGTGCGGCTGCGGCTGCTCAACGGGTCGACCGCCCGCACGTACTCCCTCGGGTTCGCGGACCGGGGGATGGACCTCGTCGCGACGGACGGCGGGCTCCTCGACGCCCCGGTGCGCCTCGACCGGGTGCGGCTCGCCCCGGGCGAGCGGGCGGAGGTGGTGGTCGCGATGTCGCCGGGCGAGACGACGCGGCTGCGCTCCGCGGAGACGGACCTGGGCAGCGTCGCCGCGCCGTTCGCGATGGGCGGCAACGACGCGTTCGACGTGCTGGAGCTGCGTGCCGCGGACGAGCTCGCGCCCTCGCCGGTGCCGTCGTGGGGGCCGTCGGAGCACGCCGCCGAGGACGCGCTGCACGAGGAGGACGCGACCGTGACCCGCACGTTCGACCTCGACGAGCGCACCATCAACGGCGAGCGCATGGACGCCGGGCGCATCGACGAGGTCGCGACCGTCGGCAGCACCGAGGTGTGGGAGGTGCGCAACACCATCCCCATGCCGCACAGCTTCCACGTGCACGACGTGCAGTTCCGCGTCCTCACGGTCGACGGCCAGGCGCCGCCGCCCGAGCTCGCGGGCCCGAAGGACACCGTCTACCTGGAGCCGCGCCGCACCTACCGGCTGCTGATGCGGTTCGAGGACTACACGGACGACGTGCTGCCGTACATGTACCACTGCCACATGCTGCTGCACGAGGACGAGGGGATGATGGGCCAGCTCCTCGTCGTCGAGCCGGGGTCCGACGCCCGTCCCGGGCCGTCGGCGGCGCTGTCGGGTCGCGACGGCGGGCACGACGGCGGGCACGACGCCTCCGGTCCGGTGGTGGGCGACGGGTACGGGCCGCGGGGCGCGGCCGCGGGGCACGAGCACGGGTGACGTGCCACGCTGGCCGCGTGATCGCGCTGCTGTCGGCCCCGACGAACCTCGGCCTGCGCCCGCCGGCCCCGGGCAGGGCGCCGGGCACCTGGCGCGCGCCGGAGGCGCTGCGCGCGGCGGGCCTGCACCGGCGCCTGGAGGCGGCGGGGGCCGTCGACGCGGGCGTCGTCGAGCCGGCCCCGTACGTGGACGACGACGGCCGCCGCCCGCCCGGCACGATCCGCAACCAGGCGGCGGTCGTCGACCACGCGCGGCGTCTCGCGCGGCGGGTCGTGGAGCTGGTCGACGGCGGGCGGGCGCCGCTGGTGCTCGGCGGCGACTGCAGCCTGCTCGTCGGCGCCGGCCTCGCGCTGCGCTCGGCCGGGCCGGCACGGGGCGGCGGGCTGGTCCACGTGGACGGCCACACCGACTTCCGGCACCCGGGCAACAGCGACGCCTGGGGCAGCCTGGCGGGGGAGGACCTCGCGGCCGCGGTCGGGCTGCACGTGCCGGAGGTCGCGGACGTCGACGGGCTCGGGCCGTACGTCGACCCGGCCCGTGCGGTGCACGTGGGGTGCCGGGGCGACGACGAGCACGCCGCCGAGGCGCGCGGGCTGCTGGCCGGCGTCGTCCCGGCCGCGGAGGTGGTCGACGCGGGCGGGGCGGCGGTCGCGGACCGGGTGCTGGCGGTCGACGGGATGCGGGACGGGTTCTGGCTCCAGCTCGACGTGGACGTGCTCGACCCGGCGTGGATGCCCGCCGTCGACAGCCCGGACCCCGGCGGGCTCGACCCGGACCAGCTCGTCGAGCTGCTGCGGCCGCTCGCCCCGTGGGCGGTGGGCGCGTCCGTCACGGTCTTCGACCCCGAGCTGGACCCGGACGGACGGTACGCCGCCACCGTCGCGGACGTCGTCGTGCGCGGCCTGGGCGCCCTGGGTTCGCGTCGCTGAGCAGCGCGAACGGGCTGGCGCACCGGTCGACGACGGTGCCAGGATCGCCGCATGCCCACCCTCCTGCCCGTGACGTTCGCGCCGTTCTCCGCCCCCGAGCAGCCGGCGCTGGAGGTACCCGCCGTGGGCGCCCGGCTGCGGCCGTGGCGGCCCGAGGACGCCCCGGCGGTGCGCGCCGTGTACGCCGACGACGCGATCCAGCGGTGGCACGTCCGCGTCCTGGGGTCGGACGACGAGGCGCGCGAGGTGCTCGACGGCTGGCGCGCCGGCTGGGCCGACGGGCGTGAGTCGAGCTGGGCGGTGGCGGACGCCGCCGCCGACGCCGTCGTCCTGGGCCGCATGGTCGTCAAGACGTTCGACCCGCACGGCGTGGGCGTCGTCGCGTACTGGACGGCCCCGGCGGCGCGCGGACGCGGGGTCGCGCCCGCCGCGCTCGACGTCGCCGCCGCGTGGGCGTTCGAGGCGGGCTTCCACCGGCTCGAGCTGGTGCACTCGATGGACAACGCGCCGTCGTGCCGTGTGGCCGAGAAGGCGGGGTTCGAGGCCGAGGGCGTGCTGCGGCAGTCCGTGCGGCACCTCGACGGCTGGCACGACATGCACGTGCACGCCCGGGTGGCGGGCTGACGCCCGCGGCGGACGCCGGGCGGGCGTGGGTGGGTCGTGGAAGCATCGCACCGTGACCAGCAGCGACGCGGACCGCCTGCGCGACCTCGCGCTGCTGCGTCGTGTGCGCGACCGGATGGACCGGGAGTTCGCGCAGCCGCTGGACGTCGAGGCGCTGGCCCGGGGCGTGCACATGTCGGCCGGGCACCTGAGCCGGCAGTTCAAGGCCGCGTTCGGGGAGTCGCCCTACAGCTACCTCATGACGCGGCGCATCGAGCGGGCGATGACGCTGCTGCGCCGGGGCGACCTGAGCGTCACCGAGGTGTGCTTCGAGGTGGGGTCGTCGTCGCTCGGCACGTTCAGCACGCGGTTCACGGAGCTGGTGGGGATGGCCCCCAGCGAGTACGCGCGGCGGGCCCGGTCGTCGGCGGCGGGGGAGCTGCCGTCGTGCGTCACGAAGCAGGCGACCCGACCGGTCAGGAATCGAGAAGCGCCGGCCGTGGACCTCCACCTAGCGTGAATTCCATGAGCGACATCGACATCACCATCCACACGACCTTCCTTCCGCACACCGACCCGGAGGCCTCCCTGGGCTTCTACCGCGACCTGCTCGGCTTCGAGCTGGTCCAGGACGTCGGGCAGGGCGAGATGCGCTGGCTGACGTTCGTCTCGCCGGCTCAGCCCGAGACCCGCCTCGTCCTCAACCCGCCCGCCGCCGACCCCGGCATCACCGAGGACGAGCAGCGCACCATCCGCGAGCTCATGGCCAAGGGCAGCTACCAGTCGATCATCCTCGGCACCAAGGACCTCGACGGCGTCTTCGCCAAGCTCCAGGCCGCCGACGCCGAGGTGGTCTCCGAGCCCACCGAGCAGCCGTGGGGCGTGCGCGACTGCGCGTTCCGCGACCCCGCGGGCAACATGGTCCGCATCGACCAGGTCGGGTGAGCGCCGTGACCCAGCAGACGACGAAGCGCCCGAAGGGCACCCCTGGACCGCTGTCCCTGTGGATCCAGCGGCAGGCCAACGCCAGCACCGCCAAGAAGATCCGCCGCAAGGGCGGGCAGATGATGGGCATGGAGCTGCTGGTCCTGCACACCGTCGGCCGCCGCACCGGCGAGGCCCGCGAGAACCCGCTGGCCTGGTTCGACGACGGCGCGGGCGGCCGGCTGGTCGTCGCGTCGGGCGGAGGCAGCCGGCACCCCGGCTGGTTCGCGAACCTCGTCGCGCACCCGGAGCGGGTCGCCGTCGAGCTGCACGGCACCGGGACCACCCCGGTGACCGCGCACGTCCTCGACGACGTCGAGCGCGCCCGGGCGTGGCCGGCGATCGCGGCGGCCGCGCCGACCATCGACAAGCACCAGAGCAAGAGCGACCGGCAGTACCCGGTCGTCCGCCTCGTCCCGGCCGGCGCCTGACGTGTGCGTCCCCGGGATCCCCCGCCTCACCCGGACGACCACCACCCGGGCCGACGGCAGCGAAGGAGTGGCCATGAGGTTCCGTGCCGTCGTCGAGCCCGCCCAGAAGATGCAGGGTCTGGAGGTGCCGCCGGAGGTCGTCGAGGCCCTCGGCGGCGGCGCCCGGCCACCGGTGACGATCACGGTGAACGGTCACACGTGGCGCAGCCGGGTCGCGATCATGCGGGGCCGGCACCTGCTCGGCCTGAGCCGGGCGAACCGGGAGGCCGCGGGCCTCGAGGTCGGCGCCGACGTGGAGGTCGAGCTGGCGCTCGACACCGCGCCGCGCGTCGTCGTCGAGCCCGACGACCTCGCCCGGGCGCTCGACGCCGACCCTGTTGCCCGTACGGCGTACGATGCCCTTCCGCCGGGCCGCCGGCGCCGCCTCGTGCTCGACGTCGACGGGGCCAAGCAGGCCTCGACACGCGCCCGCCGCATCGACAAGGCTCTTGCCGAGCTGCACGCCTGAGCCGCGCCGCACGACCCACCGACCGAAGGAGATCTCCCGGTGACCGTCACGGACCCCGCGACCGCCGCCACGACGTCGACCCGCCCCGCGGCGGGTCGGGTCGACGCCGTGCACGCGAGCCGCGACCACGGCTTCAGCAAGCCGACCGTCGACCGGGTCGTGCTGGTCGAGGGCGTCGGGGTGGAGGGCGACGCCCACGCCGGGGTCACCGTGCAGCACCGCAGCCGGGTCGCCGCCGACCCGTCGCAGCCGAACCTGCGTCAGGTGCACCTCATCCACGGTGAGCTCTTCGACCGGCTCGCCGCCGCCGGCCACGCCGTGGCCCCCGGGGACCTGGGGGAGAACGTCACCACCCGCGGGATCGACCTGCTGGCACTGCCCGTGGGCACCCGGCTGACGATCGGGGCAGCCGTCGTGACCGTCACCGGGCTGCGCAACCCCTGCCGGCAGATCGACGACTTCCAGCCCGGCCTGCTCAAGCAGGTGCTGCACCGCGGGGCCGACGGCGGGGTCGAGCGGCTCGCCGGGGTGATGGGGATCGTGTCGCGCGGCGGCACGGTCCGCCCCGGGGACGCGATCGGCGTCGAGCTGCCCGCCCCGCCGCACCTGCCGCTCACCCGCGTGTGACCCCACCCGAGGACAGCACGAGCACATCCACGGCGCACCCGAGCCGCCACGACCGAAGGAGCCCCCGGTGACCGCCACCGAGTCCCGCGCAGAGTCCCCCGCCACGACGTCCTCGTACGCCGCCGACGCGCACGACGTCATCCGCGTGCAGGGCGCCCGCGAGAACAACCTGCGCGCCGTGGACGTCGAGATCCCCAAGCGCCGCCTCTCCGTGTTCACGGGGGTGTCGGGCTCGGGCAAGAGCTCGCTGGTGTTCGCGACCATCGCCGCCGAGTCGCGGCGGCTCATCGACGAGACCTACTCGACGTTCGTGCAGGGCTTCATGCCGTCGCTGCCGCGCCCGGACGTCGACGTCCTGGAGGGCATCACCACCGCGATCCTGGTGGACCAGGAGCGGATGGGCGCCAACGTGCGGTCCACGGTCGGCACGGTCACCGACGCGAACGCCATGCTGCGCAACCTGTTCAGCCGCGTCGGCGAGCCGTACGTGGGCCCGCCGACGGCGTTCTCCTTCAACATCCCGACCTCGACGGCGAGCGGCGTGTTCAGCACGGGCAAGGCCGGGGGCGAGGTCGAGAAGAAGGTCGTGCGCAACCAGGTGTACCTGGGCGGCATGTGCCCAGAGTGCGAGGGCCGCGGCACCGTCTCCGACCTGGACCTGTCCGTCATCGTCGACGAGTCGCTGTCCCTGCGCGACGGCGCGATCCTCGTGCCCGGCTACAAGGCCGACGGCTGGATGGTGAAGGGCTTCTCGGAGTCGGGCTTCGTCGACGGCGACAAGCCGGTGCGCGACTACACGGAGGCCGAGCGGCACGACTTCCTCTACCGGGAGAAGGGCAAGGTCAAGGCGCTCGGGATGAACATGACCTACCAGGGCCTCATCCCCAAGCTGCGCGAGTCGCTGTTCAGCAAGGCGCCCGAGTCGCTGCAGCCGCACCTCCGGGCGTTCGTCGAGCGGGCCGCGGTCTTCGTGCCCTGCCCCTCCTGCGACGGCACCCGCCTCAACGAGTCCGCCCGGTCGGCGAAGGTCAACGGCGCCGGCATCGCCGACGTGTGCCGTATGCAGATCACCGACGCGGCCGAGTGGGCGCGGGGGATCGACGACCCGGGCGTCGCGCCCCTGGTCGGCGCCCTGCTGCACCTGTTCGACAAGTTCGTCGAGATCGGGCTGGGCTACCTGTCGCTCGAGCGGCCCGCGGGCACCCTGTCCGGCGGCGAGGCGCAGCGCACCAAGATGATCCGGCACCTCGGATCCGCGCTCACGGACGTCACCTACGTCTTCGACGAGCCGACCGTCGGCCTGCACCCGCACGACATCGAGCGGATGAACGGCCTGCTCCTGGAGCTGCGCGACAAGGGCAACACGGTGCTCGTCGTCGAGCACAAGCCGGAGGCGATCGCGATCGCCGACCACGTGATCGACCTCGGCCCGGGCGCCGGCACGGACGGCGGCACCATCTGCTTCGAGGGCACGCTCGAAGGCCTGCGCGCGAGCGGCACCCTCACGGGCCGGCACCTGGACGACCGGGTCAGCGTCAAGGAGTCGGTCCGGGAGCCGTCGGGCGCGCTGGAGATCCGCGGCGCGTCGCAGAACAACCTGCGCGACGTCGACGTCGACGTCCCGACCGGCGTCCTGACGGTGGTCACGGGCGTCGCGGGCTCCGGCAAGAGCTCGCTGATCCACGGCAACCTCGCCGGTCGCGAGGGCGTGGTCGTCGTCGACCAGGGCGCGATCAAGGGTTCGCGGCGCTCCAACCCCGCCACGTACACCGGGCTGCTGGAGCCGATCCGCAAGGCGTTCGCCAAGGCGAACGGCGTGAAGCCGGCGCTGTTCAGCGCGAACTCCGAGGGCGCGTGCCCCACCTGCAAGGGCAACGGCCGCATCTACACCGAGCTCGGCTTCATGGAGACCGTCGAGACGCCCTGCGAGGACTGCGGCGGCAAGCGGTTCATGGCGTCGGTGCTGGAGTACACCCTCGGCGGCAAGAACATCGCCGACGTGCTCGACCTGTCCGTCGCGCAGGCGCACGCCTTCTTCCGCGAGGGGGAGGCGAAGATCCCCGCCGCGCACAAGATCCTGGCCCACCTGGAGGACGTCGGGCTCGGGTACGTGAAGCTCGGCCAGCCCCTCAACACGCTGTCCGGCGGCGAGCGGCAGCGGCTCAAGCTCGCCATGCACATGGGCGAGAAGGGCGGCACGTACATCCTCGACGAGCCCACCACCGGCCTGCACCTGGCCGACGTGGCGAACCTGCTCGGCCTCCTCGACCGGCTCGTCGACGCCGGCAAGACCGTCATCGTCATCGAGCACCACCAGGCCGTCATGGCGCACGCCGACCGGATCATCGACCTCGGCCCCGGCGCCGGGCACGACGGCGGCACGGTCGTCTTCGAGGGCACGCCCGCCGACCTCGTGGCCGCCCGCTCCACCGTGACCGGCGAGCACCTCGCGGACTACGTCGGCGCCTGAGCCGGGACGGCGGGAGGGACGAGGATGGACCGCTTCGCGGGGCGCGTCGCGCTCGTGACGGGGGCCGCGCACGGCATCGGCGCCGCCGTCGTCCGCCGCCTGTCCGCCGAGAGGGCGACGGTGGTGCTGGCCGACGTCGACACGGCCGCGGCCGAGGAGACGGCGGTGGCCCTCGGGCCCGACGCGCGCGGGCGCACGCTCGTCGTGCCCTGCGACCTCACGGACCCGGCGTCCGTCGACGCGGCCGTGGCCGCCGCCGTCGCGCGGTGGGGCCGCCTCGACGCGCTGGTCAACGTGGCGGGCGGGGCGCTGCCGCACCCGGACCAGCTCGACGGCGGCACCGACGCCGACTGGGCGGCCACGGTCGACCTCAATCTCGCCGGGCCGGCGCGCGTCGTGCGCGCCGCCGCGCCGCACCTGACCCGGCCGGGCGGCGCCGTCGTGCTGGTCGGGTCGGTCAACGGCCTCGCGGCGTTCGGCGGCGACGCCTACTCGGCCGCGAAGGCGGGGCTGGGGGTGCTGGCGAAGAACCTCGCCGTGCGGCTCGGGCCCGACGGGGTGCGCGTGAACGTCGTCGCGCCCGCCACCGTCCGCACCCGCGTCTGGGACGACCAGGGCGGCCCCGACCGCCTCGCGCCGATGTACCCGCTCGGCCGCGTGGGCGAGCCGGAGGACGTGGCCGCCGCCGTCGCGTTCCTCGCGTCCGACGACGCCGCGTGGGTCACGGGCGTCACCCTGCCCGTGGACGGCGGCGTGCTCGCGGGGCCGCTCGCGACGTTCGGCCGCCTCGCCGACGAGACCTGAGGGCGCGCGCTATCGTGACGGGACGGCCTCAGGACCAGGACCACGAGGGGAGACGACGTGGGTGACGCCCTGCTCGTGCTGGCGCGCGACGTGTCGTCGTCCCTCGCGGTCCTGCTCGGCACGCCGACGCTGACGACCCTGCTCCTCCTGGTCGGTGCCGCCGGCCTGGCCGCGATGGCGCTGAGCTTCGTGGCTCGCGCGACGGCGGTCGGACCGCGTCTGCTGCCCGTGACCGCGCCGGTGGTGCGGCGCGACGGCGAGCTGCCGCCGCTGGTCACCCAGAGCGATCCCCACGCCCCCGGCCGCCCGCGGCCCCGGGCTCCCGGCGTCCTCGCCGGCTGAGCTCCCCCCGGGCCATCCCCTGACCGTCCTCGCCGGGACGGCTCGACGTCGCGCGCCACGCGCGGCGACCCCGCGCGCCCGCGGGGTGCTCGGCGAACGCGAACCCTTTCCGTTCGACCGAGGACGCACCCCCATGGATCTCTTCGCCCTGCCCCCTGTCGCCGCCGTGCTCGGTGGCGCGTACCACGCCCTGATGGGCCTGTCCCACCTGCTCGAACCTGCCCTCGGCGCCGGAGCCGCGGCGGCCGCCGTCGTCGCCGTGACGCTCGTCGTGCGGGCGGCCCTCGTCCCCGTCGGGGTCTCGCAGGCGCGTGCCGAGCGCACGCGGGTGCGCCTGGCGCCCCGCGTCGCCGAGCTCCGACGCCGGCACCGCAAGGACCCCGAGGCGCTCCAGCGCGCCACGATGCAGCTCTACGCCGACGAGGGCACCACGCCCCTGGCCGGTTGCCTGCGGCTGCTGCTGCAGGCCCCGGTGGTCGGGGTGATCTACGCGGTGTTCGTCCACGCGGAGATCGCCGGCGGGGCCAACGCCCTGCTGGGCCACACGCTGTTCGGGGTGCCGCTCGGCAGCAGCCTCGTCGGAGTGCTCTCGGGTGGAGCGCCGGGCGTCGCCGCGGTCGTCGTCCTCGGCGCGCTCGTGCTCGCCGTCGCGCTCGTGGGCGAGCTGACGCGGCGCGCCGCGCTGCCCGGCGGCCCGCTCGCCGTGCCCTCGGCGACCCCGGCGCCGGTGGGGGCGCTGGGGATGCAGCGCGCGCTCGGCGCGCTGCAGTTCGTCACCGCCGCCGTCGCCTGCGTCGTCCCGCTCGCCGCGGGGCTGTACCTCCTGGTGACGGTGGCGTGGACCCTGGTCCAGCGGATCCTGCTGCGGCGTCGCTTCCCGCTCGACCCCGCGGCCCCGGGCGGGGGACCGGCGATACCGTGACGTCATGTGGCTCGAACGGCCGGGTTCGACCCCTGCGGTGCGCACGGTGTGGCGCGCGACCGTGGAGGAGCAGGGGGAGTACCTCGTCGCGGGCTCGGAGTACTGGGGCATCTCCTTCATCCGCCGCGCCGACGGGAGCCTCGGCGGCGAGCTCGACGGGCCGAGCCTGAGCGCCCGCAGCACGACGAGCGTCGTGGGGGAGAGCTACTGGGGCGTGGAGCTGGCGCCGTTCGTGGTGGTCGCGGGCCTCGACAAGCAGCCGGTGCTGGGGGCCACCATCGACCTGCCGGTGCGCTCCGGGCAGGTCCGGCTCGGGGAGCGGTGGACGACGCTGCCGGCCTTCGACGAGCTCGAGGACTGGGTGGACGAGATGGTGCGGCTCGGCCCGCTGGGCGTGGACGACGGCGTGCGCGCGGCGCTCGACGGGCAGCGGGACGGCGCGTCGCCGCGCACCTGGCAGCGCCGCTACCGGCGCACCGTCGGGCTGACGGCGGGGCAGGTGGAGCAGGTCAGACGGGCCGAGCGGGCGTACGCCCTCCTGCAGGGCGGCGTCGCGCCGGCGGAGGCGGCGGCGCGGGCCGGGTTCGCCGACCAGGCGCACCTGACCCGCAGCCTGCGCCTCATCCGCGGGCGGACCCCGGCGGCGGTGCTCGCGGCCGCCGCCCGCCGCCGACCCTCCGGGTGACGTTCTCGTTCAAGACCGGGCCCCGGCCGGCGCGGTGTGATGGCGGGGACGAAAGGAGCCACCATGGCCGTCCCTCCAGGATTCTCGACCATCAACCCGTTCATCATCAGCCGCGACGTCGAGAACCTCATCCTCTTCCTCGTCGACGTGTTCGACGGGGTCGAGCACCCCGACGCGCGGACCGTCGACCACGACGGGCTGCTGCTGCACGCCGAGCTCCAGATCGGCGGAACCACCGTCATGTTCGGCGAGCGCAAGCCCGGCTGGCCGTTCACCCCGTCCCTGCTGCAGGTCTACGTCGACGACGTGGACACGGTGCTCCAGCGGGCGCGAGCCGGTGGCGCGGACGTCGTGACGGAGCCCACCGCGTTCTTCGGCGAGGTCTTCTCCCGCTTCGTCGACCCCTGGAACAACCTGTGGTGGGTCTACAGCACCCCGCAGGACGACGCCGCGGGCGGGTGGGAGGAGGCCGGCGACGGTGCCGAGACCGACGCCGAGAGCGACGCCGAGTGGGAGCCGACGCCGGAGCTGACCTACATCCGCGACACCCTCGTCGCCACCCTGCCGCGCCTGCGGGACCCGGCCGCCTGAGTCGCGGTCACGTCCTCGTCCGTCGCCTCAGGGCCGGACGTAGACACCGACCCGCGACGCGGGACGGAACCCGTGCGCCTCGTAGAACGCGGCCGCGGCGCCGTCCCGCATCGTCAGGAGGTACCAGTGCTCGACCTCGGGCAGGCGGGCCTCCAGGGCGGCCAGCAGCCGGGAACCCCAGCCCTCGCGCTGACGGTCGGGCGCGACGCACATCTCCTTGACCAGCAGGTGGTCCTCGCGGCCGACCCGTTCACGGTGCCCGAGGACGAACCCGATGACGGCCCCGTCGTCCGCGACCGCGCACACGCCCGCGGAGCGCGGCGTCGCCAGCAGGTCGCCGAGTCGTTGCGCGGCGTCCGCCTCCGTCCACTCCTCGTGCCACGGGGGTGCGGAGAACGTGCGGACGAAGAGCCGCGCGCAGTCCTCGAGACGGTCGGCGGTCAGGTCGTCGATCACCCGCGGAACATAGCAGCGCGGTCGGGTGCGGCCGTCACGTCCTCGTCCGTCGCCTCGTCGGGGGTGCAGGACGCGCCGTCGGGGCGCGGCGACGGAGGAGGACGGCATGGCACGCATCCTGGTCACCGGTGGCACGGGGCACCTCGGCAGGCTGGTGGTGCCGCGGCTGGTGCGGACGGGCGCGGACGTGCGGGTGGTCAGCCGCAGCCCGCACCCGGAGGGCGACGGCGTGCGGTACGTTGTCGCGGACTGGACGACGGGAGAGGGGCTGGCGCAGGCGGTGGGCGACGCCGAGGTGGTCGTGCACCTCGCCGGCGACCAGCTTCACAACGAGCCGATGGCGCGGGCCCTGGTCCGGGCGGTCCGGGACGCCGGGACGGAACCCCACCTGGTCAACGTGTCGGTGGTGGGCGCGGAGAAGGTGCCGGTGAGGTCCGGCTTCGACCGCCGCGCGCTCGGCTACATGGAGAGCAAGCTGGCCCAGGAGGGGGTGCTGGAGGAGTCCGGGATCCCGTGGTCCAACCTGCGCGCCACCCAGTTCCACGAGCTGGTGCTCATCGCGGCCCGGGCGCTCGCGAAGCTGCCGGTGGTGCCCACGCCGTCCGGCTGGCGGGCGCAGCCGATCGCGGCCGACGAGGTCGCGGCGCGCCTGGTGGAGCTGGCGCTCGGCGACCCGCAGGGCCGCGTGCCCGACGTCGCCGGGCCGGAGGTGCTCACGTTCCGCGGGATGGTGCGGGACTACCTCGACGCTGTCGGGTCGCGGCGCCCCACGATGCCGGTCCGCGTGCCGGGCGCGGCGTCGCGGGCGTACGCGGCGGGCGGCAACCTCGCGCCCGACCGTGCGGTCGGCAAGCAGACGTGGGGCGAGTTCCTCGCGGAGCACGTCGAGCGACGCTGAGCGGTGCCGGGCTCAGAGGTCGACGCGCATCACCGCGCGCCGCGGCGTCGGGCGGCTGACCTCGCGGAACCCGGCGGCCTCGAACACCGACGCCACCCCCACGAACAGCGTGCCCGTGTCGTCCGCGCGACCCGGCTCGACCACCATGGGATAGCCCTCCACGGCGCGCGCCCCGCGGGAGCGCGCATGCTCCACCGCAGCGGTCGTGAGCGCCGCGCTGATCCCGCGGCGGCGGTACCCGGCCCGGGTGACGAAGCAGACCACGGCCCACACGCCGTCGTCGTCCTCGTCCTCGTCGCGGCCGGACCACGGCACGCGCGCGGTGCGCAGCCGGGCGTACGCGGTGCGGGGCTCGACGGCGCACCAGCCGGCCGGCTCGCCGTCCAGCCAGGCGACGAGGCCGCTCGTCGTGGCGGCGCCGGGCTCCCCGCAGCGGGTGTCCCGGCGCAGCTCCTCGGCGCGCTCCTCGCGCGTCGTCTCCAGCCACCGCGAGCCGGGCGTCTGGTACCACCGGCACTGGCAGCGCGCGCCCTCGCCGCGCGGGCCGAGCACGGTCTGCAGGTCGTCCCACGACGCCTCGTTCGCCGGGCGGACCACGATGTCGGACGTCATCGCCCCATCGTGCCCCGCCCGGCCCTACCGAGCGCGGGCGGACCGAGGTTCAATGCGGCCATGACGGCGGGCACGGGCGACCGCGAGGACTTCCTCGACTGGTTCCGCACGACGTGGCGGGCGGCGGAGTCGGCGCTGCACGACGGCGACGCCCGCCCCCGCGACCGCACCTGGTCCCGCCGCCCGCCGGTGACCCTCTTCGGCGCCTGGATGGAGGCCGACGGCCCCGAGGAGGTACGGGAGGTGTTCGCGCGGCTTGCCGCGTCGTTCTCGGACGTGGCGTCCGCCGAGGTCGACCTCGTCGCCGCCGACGTCGGCGGCGACCTGGCCTACACGGTGCACCGGGAGGTCACGTCGACGTCGGTCGACGGCCGCCCGCGCGACTACGTGCTGCGGGTGACCCAGGTCTACCGCCGGGAGGCCGCCGGCTGGAAGGTGGTGCACCGGCACGCCGACGGCGGGCCGACGCGCGAGGCGCGACGACCCGCCGAGGGGTGAGGCTCAGCTCCCGGCGACCCGGAGCGACCGCACGATGCTGGCGAACCGCTCCCGCGAGTCCGCGCCGCGGGGGCCGCTGTACGACAGCACCACCGTGTCGTCGTCGGTGCGCAGCTCCACCGTCCCCAGGAAGCGGGGCGTCCCGTCCGTCGTGACGTCGTCGCCCTGCTGGATCACGGCGCCGCCGTCCGCTCCCGGCACGTCGTGCCGGAACCCGTACGACGGCTCCTCCTCGACGGCCGCCGGCGCGCGCGTGCCGACGGTGAGGGTCTCCGCGCCGCCCTCGGAGCCCCAGCCGGCGCCGTCGGGGGTCTCGACGGGGGCCCATCCGCGGGGCAGGTCGAGGCGGACGTCGCCCCGCTCCACCGTGTGCCAGCCGTCGGGGACGGCCGTCGTCGGGAGCTGCGGCAGGTCGTCCGGCCCGGGCGCCTGGGCCCCGGCGGCGAACCCGAGCGTGCCCAGCAGCCGGCGGGCCAGCTCGCGCCCGTCCGGGGTCGCGGGCGCGTCGACGGTCACGACGTACCCGCGACCGCCCTCGTGCCGCAGGTACGCGGTGGTGCGGTCCGTGCCGTCCTCGGCCCGCGACCCGACCTGGACCACGTCCGCGCCGTCGAGCGGGAACGTGGACGCCGGGTCGAGCGGCGACGGCGCGATCGAGCCGGGCCACCCCGCGGCTCCGGTGGCCTGGCGGATCGTGAGGCCGGCCGTCCCGTCGGCGCTGGCGGACCGGACGGTCGCGCCGACCGGGTACGCGTCGGCGACCTCCCGGTCGGCGGCCCAGCCGGGCGGCACCGCGTACTCCAGGCCGACGAACTCCGCGCCCTCCCAGCCCTCCGGGACGCCGGCGGCGTACCCCTCGAGGGGCTGCAGGGCGCCGGCCGCCCCCTCCGGGGCCGGCAGGGAGCCGGGGTCCTCGTCCACCGACACCGAGCCCACCAGGTCGGCGAACACCTCCTCGGCCTCGGCGCCGTCCACCCAGACCAGGCTCACCTGCACCACGTCGCCCGACTCCAGGGTCACCTGGAGCCGCCCGACGAAGTCCTGGTCGGACGACGGGTCGTCGCCGTGGTCCTCGGTGACGTACCGGGCCGACTCCGCGCCCGGGACCCTGACGTCCGTCGGCGTGAGCCCCGAGCCCGGCGGCACGAGCGGCATGCCCGCGGACTGCTCCACCTGCACGAAGTCCCCGCCCTCGTCGGCCGGGCCCTGCTCCCAGACGCCGTCGACGCTCGGCTCGAGCCCGGGCGGCACGGCGAGCCGCACGCCGCCGACGGCGACGGGCGTCCAGCCCGCCGGCACGTCCTGGGACGCCGGGCTCACGACGTCGTCCGGCGACGTGCCCTGCCACACGCCCGCGACGGCGCCCACGGCGGCGAGCGCACCGACGCCGGTCAGCGCGGCGCGCCGGGCCCGCACCCGGCGGACGGCGCGGCGGCCCATCGCCGCACCGTCGAGCGCGGCGACCGGCTCGACCCGGTCGGCCGCGTGCCGGAGCTCGGTCACGAAATCGTCCTGGAGGGTCATCGGACCGTCCCCTTCCTCGTCGGTGCCGGTGTGTTGTCGTGGGTGCCGTCGGCCGCCAGCAGCTCGCGCAGCCTCGCCAGGCCGCGGGACCCGCTCGACTTCACCGAGCCGGTCGAGATCCCCAGCTCGTCCGCGGTCTGCGCCTCCGAGCGGTCGAGCAGGTGGCGCAGGACGACGACGCGCCGCTGCGCCTCGGGGAGCTGCCGCAGCGCGCGGACGAGGCGGTCGCGGTCGACCACCGTCCGGGTCGCGTCCGGCACGGGCGCGGGGCGCAGGTCGGCGGGGTCGGAGAGCACGTCGTGGCGGGTGCGTCGCCACCCGTCGATGCGGGCCGTGGCGATCACGCGGCGCGCGTACGCGAAGGGGTCGCCGTCCTCGATCCGCCCCCAGGCCCGGTAGGTCCGTTCCAGCGCGAGCTGGACCAGGTCGCCCGCGCGGTGCTCGTCCCCGCACAGGAGGTACGCGATCCGGGAGAGCGCGGGGGTGCTGGCCGCGGCGAACGCCGTGAAGCGGTCCGCCGGGCTCTCGCCCGCCGCCACGACCCGGAAGGGTTCGGCCCTCGTCTCGGCGACGAGCGGCACGGCGCCGTCGGCCGTCATGGGTGCTGCCTGTCTCGTGTGTTCACGGGACATAGACGCCGACGGCGCGACAAAGGTTGTCGGGCGTCGCCGCCCGGAGGCGGCGTCAGGCCGTGCGGTCACCCTTGAGGACGCCGTAGACGAGCGTGTCCGTCCACTCGCCCTTGGACCACCAGTCCTGCCGCAGGTGCCCCTCGCGCCGCATCCCGACGCGCTCGCACAGCCGGGCGGAGGGCTCGTTGCGGGCGTCGAGCTGCGCGACGACGCGGTGCATGCGGTAGAAGCCGAACGCCAGGTCGAGGACGGCGCGCACGGCCTCGGTCGCGTAGCCCTGGCCGGTGTGGTCGGGGTGGAAGACCCAGCCGATCTCGCCGCGGGAGACGGTGTCGCCCGTCGTCCACAGGGCGACGTCGCCGACGACCTGGCCGTCGTGCTCGACGACGAGCGCGAGGGCGGAGCCGGGCTCGTCGATGCTCGTGCGGGCGAGCCGCTTCGCGAGCTGCGCCTCGCCGACGTCCGGCGTCCACGGCTCCTCGAGCAGGTAGCGCGCCACCTCGGGGTCGGCGTAGTAGGCGAGCAGGGGCTCGAGGTCCTCCGCGCGGTGCGCGCGCAGGACCAGTCGGCCCGTGGTCACCGGCAGCGGGGTCTCGGTCGTCACGGTCAGGCACCCTACGCGCCGGGGCGGGCGAACCGCGACGTCGGCCCCCGAAAAGCACGTGACGCGGACCCCCGCCGCGGCGCACCGTGGAGGCATGAGCACCCCCGCGCCCGCACCGGCGTGGCGCCTGGTCGAACCGCCCCGCGCCGACGGCCTCGACGTCGCCGACGCCTGGGCGTACCACGGCGTCGCGGCGCTCGAGCGGGCCGTGGGGCTGGCCGACCTGGGGCACGACGACCTCGCGCCCAGGGCCGTCGACCTGCTGGTCGGCGACCGCCACCAGGAGCACGCGCGGTGCCACCGGCTCGTGGCCGTGGACGGCGAGGCGACGCCTGGCGTGCCGCGCGTCGTGGGGCACGGCGAGCTCGTCCTGCCCGTCTCCGACAACCGCCACCTCGCCGTCGTGCGCATCGCGGTGCTGCCCTCCCACCGCGGACGGGGGATCGGGTCGGCGATCGCGGACCGCTTGCGCCGCGTCGCGCTCACCGAGTGCCGCACCACCCTGTTCGCGGAGGTCGAGCTCGCCGTCGAGCCGCCCGCCGACGCCCCGGACGCGCTCGCGCCCCGGGAGGGACCGGGGCACGTCTCCGCCGACCTGCCGGGCATGCGGTTCGCCCGCCGGGCAGGCCTGGGCCTGGAGATCGTGGCGCGCCGCTCCGTCCTCGACGTCCCGCTGCCGGGCGACGTCGTGGACCGGTTCGCCGCCGAAGCCGCCGACCGGGCCGGGGACGCCTACCGCCTGCACACCTGGCAGGACCCGGCGCCGGAGCGGTGGGTGGACCAGCTCGCGGCGCTGGAGCACAGCCTGTCCGAGGACGAGCCGAACGGCGGTCTCGCGCTCGAGGCCGAACGGTGGGACGGCGCGCGCATCCGCCTGGAGGAGACGAAGCGGGCCGAGAGCGGCCGGACCGGCCTCGTCACCGTCGTCGAGCACGTCGCCACCGGCACGCTGGCGGGGATGACGCTGCTCGTCGGGGACGACGACCGCCCCGAGCTCAGCGAGCAGGACAGCACGGTGGTGCTGCCCGGGCACCGCGGCCACCGCCTCGGGATGCTCCTCAAGGCGGTGAACCTGCGCGAGCACACGCGCCTGCGCCCCGCCGCGCGCCGCATCTCCACGTGGAACAACGAGACGAACGCCCCGATGCTGGCGATCAACGTGGCCCTGGGGTTCCGGCCCGCGGGCGGGTCGGCGGAGCTGCAGGCGCCGCTCGCCGACGTCGTGCCCCTCAGCCGCTGACGGCGGACGCGGAGGTCACGCCGTGCGGACCTCCAGCGGCTCGCCGGGGGCGAGCCGCCGGTACGTGTCGCCGCCGAGCCCGCCCGCGACGCGGTCGACCAGCGCCAGGCCGGCGTCGTTGAGGATCGCGTCGTGGATCGGCACGGCGACGCGCGGCGACACCTGGCGCACGTAGTCGACCGCCTCCGCGAGCTTGAGCCACGGCGCCGCGACGGGCAGCGCCAGCACGTCGACCCGCACCCCGCCGGGGGCGGGCGTGAACGAGTCGCCGGGGTGCAGCACGGCGCCGTCGACGAGGTAGGCCACGTTGGCCGGCGGCGGCAGATCCGGGTGGATGGCCGCGTGCACGTGGCCGAGGGCCTGCACGGCGAACCCGGCCGCGTCGAACGACGCGCCGCCGTCCACCGCGTGCAGCCGCGCGGCGGGGGCGCCCGCCCCGGTCAGCAGCTCGACGACCGGCGCCGGGGCCCACAGCTCCGGGCCGCCTTCGGGGGTCGGCGCGGTCGCCAGCGCGGCCGCCACGCGGGGGACGTCGACGTGGTCCGGGTGCTCGTGCGTGACGAGCACGGCGTCGGCGCCGTCGAGGATGCGCGGGTCGGTGAACGTGCCGGGGTCGATGACGAGGACGTGGTCGTCGCGCTCCAGGCGGACGCCGGCGTGGCCCCAGGTGGTGAGGATGAGGGAGGACATGCCGCCATCCTGGCCCTCATCCCCGGGCAGGCGCTCGCCGGTCGGCCCTCAGGCGGGGGCCGAGGTGTGGGCGAGGAGCGCCGGGAGGAGCACGTCCCACGACGACGGCGGCGCGACCTGGTGGCCGACGCCGTCGAGCACCAGCAGCCGTGCGCCGGGGATCTCCGCGGCCAGCGCCGCGCCGTGGCCGGGGAACAGCGGGTCCTCGCTGCCGTGCACGACCAGCGTCGGCACCGTCAGGTCGGCGAGGGTGCCCTCGAACGGGGCCCCGGGCTCCGCGGCGAAGTGGTTGGTCCCTGCGGTCGGGTCGGTGGACCGCTCGACCGCGCGGGCCGCGAGGGCGCGGGTGCGGGCCTCGTCGAAGTCGCCCCGCCCGGTGAGCGCGCGGTCCTCGGCGACGACGGCGGCGACCTGCGCGGCCGTGTCCGCCGGGTCGGGGGAGGGGCCGTCCCACAGGCCGTGCAGCGCGGGGTCGGACGGCGGCAGGGCGGCGTCGTCGGGCCCGGCGAACGCCCGCGTCGTGGACATCAGCGTGGCCGACGCGACGCGGTCGGGGTGCTCGAGCGCCAGCTCCTGCACGATGGCGCCGCCCATCGACAGGCCCACGAGGTGCGCCCGGTCGGCGCCCACGGCGTCGAGCACGCGCAGCGCGTCCTCCGTGACGTCGCGGCCGGTGTAGTCCGGCGCCCCGGGCGGGCAGGTGGTGGAGCGGCCCGTGTCCCGGTGGTCGTACCGGACGACGTGCCGCCCGCCGTCGGCGAGCGCCACGACGAGGTCGGCGGGCCACCAGTCCATCGACGACCCGACGCCGCCGACCAGCAGGACGGTCGGGTCGGCCGGGTCGCCGACGGCCTGGAAGCACAGCCGCGCCGTGCCGTCGGTGAAGCGTTCCGGACCGAGGGCGTCGCCGTCCGCGGGCCCGACGGGCGAGGCATCGGAAGGTCGCGTCATGCAGGAGGGACGGCGCGGCGCGGCCGGACTCATCGCTCCACGGCGTCACGGCAGCCGCAGCAGCGCCTGCACCGGGGTGTGGTCGCTGGGCCAGCGGCCGTCCTGCGTCCACGTGTTGATGGTCGCGGCGAGCACCTCGGTGCCGCCGGTGGCGAGCACCCAGTCGATGCGGTCGTTGCCCGGGACCGGCTCGCCGTAGTTGGGGAACGTGCCGACGTCGGGGGTGAGCCGGCGGTCGGCGGCCACCCACGTGTCGAGCAGGCCGCCGTCGGTGACGAGCACGTCGTAGGGCGCGGACCGCCCGGCGGGCGCGTTGCAGTCGGCGGTGAAGACGACGGGCAGCCCGAGCTCCGCGACGAGGTCGCGCACCACCTCGGCGCTGCGCACGCGGGCATTCTCGGACTGGTGGTCGAAGTGCGAGTTCACGTGCACGAGCTCGGAGCCGGTGCGCTCGTCGCGGAACCTGGCCCAGGTGACGATGCGGGTCACCGAGTTGCCCCACGTGGTGGAGCCGATGACGTCCGGCGTGTCCGACAGCCAGAACTGGTCCCACCACAGCAGCGTGAGCCGGCGCGCGTCGTAGAAGATCGCCGAGTACTCGCCGTCCGCGCCGCCGGACCGGCCGTAGCCCACGGTGCGGTAGTGCTTGCCCAGCCCCTGCTCGACGGCGACGAGCTGCTGGAACTCCGCCTCCTGCACCCCGAGGATCGTGGGTTGCTCGAGGGCGAGGAACGCGGTGACGAGCGGGGCACGGTCCGGCCAGTGGTCGGGCTCGCCCGGCTGGGTGGCGTCCTCGCGGTCCAGGCGGATGTTGAAGCTCATCGCGTGCAGCGTCGACCCCTTGGCCGGGCCGATCAGCGCGCCCCTGGCCGGTCGTGCGGCGGTCGTGGCGGCGGCGCCCGGCGCGGCCAGGGCGCCGGCGACGCCGAGCGCGCCGAGCGCGCCGGCGGCGGTGAGCGCGCCGCGACGGGTGATGCCGGCCGGGGCGGCGGAGCTGCGGTGGTCCATGTCGTCTCCAGGGGTCGGGATCGGTCGTTGCCCGACCATCCCATCGGCCGCACGTGGCCGCCCGGCGGACGCCAGGTGGACGGCGGGCGACGGTGCCGTGACCAGGGCCTCGACCGCCGCGCGGCGCGTCCTCGGCGGCCCGCTCCGACTAGGCTCGGCGCATCGTGACCGACCCGCACCGAGAGACCACCACCCCACCCACCGATCCTTCCGATCCCACCGCCCGCCTCGTGGCGTGGGGGCAGGAGCTGCTCGCCGTCCACGCCCGCCTCCGCGACGCCCTGGAGGTCGCGCGGGAGGCCGTCGACACCGCCGACGGCGCCGCGCCCACCCCGACCGGCGGAGCCGACCCCCGCCGCCTGATCGGCCTCTACTGCCACGGGTTCTGCCAGGCGCTGGAGGGTCACCACCGCGGCGAGGACGGCAGCGTCTTCACCGCGCTCCTCCAGCTGCGCCCGGACCTCGCGGGCGTCGTCGCCGAGCTGCAGCAGGACCACCGCGTCCTCGACCACCTGCTCGGGGCGCTGTCCCACGCGGTCGACGCCGGCGCGGACGCGGCCACCCTCGACCGGCACCTCGACGGCATCGACGCCGTCATGGAGACGCACTTCCGGTACGAGGAGAAGCGGCTGGTCGACGCGCTCGACGAGCCCGCGCTCGCGGCCGCGCTGACCGGCACCGACCGGCGCGCCGCCCTGGGTCCGCTCGCCTGACCCGACGGCCTGTCATCTCCCCGCGACGGCGGTGCGCCGACGTCGTGCAGACTGGCCCGACCGCCCGCGTCCCGAGAGGTCCCTCATGCCTGCCGCGCCCCTGTCGCCCGCCCGCCAGCCCCTGTCCCGCACCGGCCGTGTGTACGCGGTGATCGCCGTGATCGAGGCGTTCACCTGGGCGGGCCTGCTGGTCGGCATGTTCCTCAAGTACGTCACGGAGACGACGGAGGCGGGCGTCTGGCTGTTCGGCCGGCTGCACGGGGCGGCCTTCGTGGCGTACGTGGTGATCGCGCTGGTCGCGGCGGTGAAGCTCCGCTGGGGCTGGTTCCGCACGCTGGTGGCGCTCGCGGCCGCCGTCCCGCCCCTGACGACGCTGCTCGCCGAGTGGTGGCTGCGCCGCACGGGGCACCTGAGCGACCCGGCCGTCCGCCTGTCCGCGGCACCGGAGCCCGAGCCCGAGACGATCTCGGCGAGGTAGTCCCGCACCCGCCGACGTAGTCCCCGAGCCGCGCGGAAGGTGCCGTTCTTCCCCGGTTCTCGCGGTCGTCATGCCGCTGTCGCACGGCCCCGCTACGGTGACGCCCACCACAGTCACTGTCACCGGGAGCGTCCCATGACCTCTGCTCGGCCCACCCTCCGCCGGCGGACCGCCGGCGTCGCGTGCGTGTCCCTCGCCTTCGCGGGGATCGCCACCACCGGCGCCGTGTCCGCCAGCGCCGACCCGATCGTCGACGTCCAGATCCTCGCCACCAACGACTTCCACGGCCGCATCCAGGCGAACGGCACCGAGGCCGGCGCCGCGGTGCTGGCGGGCGCGGTGCAGCAGCTGCGCGCCGAGAACCCGAACACCGTCTTCGCGGCGGCGGGCGACCTCATCGGCGCCTCGACGTTCGAGTCCTTCATCCAGCACGACAAGCCCACGATCGACGCCCTCAACGCCGCGGGCCTCGACGTGTCGGCGGTCGGCAACCACGAGCTCGACCAGGGCTACGACGACCTGGTGGACCGGGTGATGGCGCCCTACGACGCCGAGACCAACCCGTACGGCGGCGCCGAGTGGCAGTACGTGGCCGCGAACCTCAAGGTGAAGGCGACCGGCGACGACGCCGTCCCGGCCACGTGGATCAAGGACTTCGGCGACGTGCAGGTCGGCTTCGTCGGCGCCGTCACGGAGGAGCTGCCCGCCCTCGTCAGCCCGGCCGGCATCACGGACCTCGACGTGCGGGGCATCGTCGACTCGGTGAACGAGGAGGCCGACGCGCTCAAGGCCGAGGGCGCCGACCTCGTCGTCATGCTGGTGCACGAGGGCGCGGAGTCCACGGACTGCGCCGCGATGCCGACGGCGGACAACGCGTTCGCGAGCATCGTCAACGACGTGAGCCCCGAAGTGGACGCCATCGTCTCCGGGCACACGCACCTCGCGTACGACTGCAAGTTCCCGGTCGACGCGTGGTCCGGCGAGGCCGTGACGGAGCGCCCGGTCGTCTCCGCGGGCCAGTACGGCTACAACCTCAACCAGCTCACGTACTCGGTGGACGCGGCGACCGGCGAGCCGGTCGGCGTGGAGACCGGGATCCTGCCGCTCGCCGGCGCCTACCCGGCGGACCCCGACGTCGCGACGATCGTCGCCGACGCGGTCAAGGAGGCCGACGTGCTCGGCGCGGAGCCGCTGGGCGAGATCGGCGGGGCGTTCAACCGCGCCAAGCTGTCCTCGGGTGCGGAGAACCGCGGCGGCGAGTCCACGCTCGGCAACCTGGTCGCCGAGGTGCAGCGCTGGGCCACCGAGGCCCCCGAGTCGGGCGAGGCGCAGATCGCGTTCATGAACCCGGGCGGCCTCCGCGCCGATATGGTGGGCTCCGGCACGGACGCCTTCCCGCGCACGCTCACCTACAAGCAGGCAGCCGCGGTGCAGCCGTTCGCCAACACGCTCGTCAACATGGACCTCACGGGCGAGCAGCTCAAGACCGTCCTCGAGCAGCAGTGGCAGCGCGACGCCGACGGCAACGTGCCGTCGCGGCCGTTCCTGCGGCTCGGCGTCTCGGAGGGCTTCACCTACACGTTCGACGCGAACCGTGAGGAGGGCGACCGCGTCACCGGCATCTGGCTGGACGGCGAGGCGGTCGACCCCGCCACGTCGTACTCGGTCACCGTGAACTCGTTCCTCGCGTCGGGCGGCGACAACTTCCGCGCTTTTGCGGACGGCGCGAACGCCCGCGACACCGGCAAGGCCGACCTCGCCGCGTTCGTCGACTACATGGCGACGCACGCCGCCGACGAGCCCCTGGCCGTGGACCCGAGCCAGCGCGCCGTCGGCGTCTCGTTCCCGGCCGACGCCCCCGAGGCGTACGAGCCCGGCGCGACCGTCGCCTTCGACGTCTCGTCCTGGTCGATGTCCGCCCCCGGCGACGTGACCGACCCCGAGCTCACGGTGTCCCTCGGCGACACCGAGCTCGGCACCGCCGCCGTCACCACCGCGGCCGGCACGACGCCGGACGACACGATCGGCACCGCCTCCGTCGCCGTCCAGCTCCCGGCGGACGCCCCGGCCGGTGCCACCGCCCTCACCCTCAGGGGCGCCGCGACCGGCACCGAGGTGACGGTGCCGATCGAGGTGACGGAGCCCGCGAAGGCCACCCCGACCCTCACGGTCGACGCGCCGAAGACGGTCGTCGCGTGGCTCCAGCCCGCGCGCCTCGACGTGTCGGTCGAGACGCCGGACGGCACGCCCACCGGCAAGGTGACGGCCACGATCCAGGGCAAGAAGGTCGACGTCGACACGCTGAACAAGAAGGGCGACGCCCGCCTGTGGGTCGGACCGTTCAAGCCCGGCACCGTCGAGGTGGAGCTGCGCTACTCCGGCGACGACGCCACCGAGGCGGCCACGACGACCACCACCATCCGGGTGAAGAGCCTGTGGGAGGTCATCTTCGGCGCATGGTGACCGACCAGCGCTGACGCGACGACGGCCCGGCCCGACGCTCCCCTGAGCGTCGGGCCGGGCCGTCCTTGCGCCGGCGTGCGGACGTCAGGAGCGACGCCGGACGTGCAGCGCCGTGGCGGCCACGGCCGCCAGCAGGCCGAGGGCGAGCAGGATCCCGCCGCCGAGCGCGGCGCCCCCGGCGGGGCTGGACTCCATCTCGGACCTCATCGTGCCGGTGCCGTCCGCGAGCTCGGTCGTCCCCGCGGCGAGTGTGGCCGCCCCGTCCGCGAGTTCGGTGCTGCCCTCCGAGAGTTGCGTCGCGCCCGTGGCGAGGCGCCCCGCCCCGTCCGCGAGGTCGGCCGAGCCGTCCGCCAGCGTCCCCGCACCCTTGTCGAGGTCCTGCGCGCCGGTGTCGATCTTGCGGATGCCGACCGCCGCGTCGTCCGCGCCGTCCGCCAGCTTGCCGAGACCCGTCTCGAGCTCGCCCGCCCCGCTCTGCGCGTCGCCGAGCTTGGTCGTCAGGCGAGCTGCTCCGGAGGAGACCCGTGCCGAGCCGTCCACCAGATCCGGCAGCTTGCCGGCCAGCTCGGCCGCACCGTCATTCGCGCGGACGGTGCCGGCAGCGACCTCGGCGGCTCCGTCGGCGAGCGTGGGGAGCCCGCTGGCGAGCGCGGCTGCGCCGTTGTCGGCGCTGACCGTGCCGGCGGCGACCTCGGCGGCTCCGTCGGCGAGCGTGGGGAGCTTGCCGGCGAGCTCAGCTGCACCGTCGCTCAGCTCGGCGGTCTTGCCCGCCAACGTCGTCGCGCCTGAGTCGAGATCCGACGATCCCTGGGCGAGCGCCGTCGCGCCCTCACGAGCCGAGGCGGCGCCTGCCTGGAGCTCCGAACCGCCTGCAAGGAGATCGCCGATCCCGTCCCGGACCCGCGCAGCCCCTGCGTCCACCTGCTTCGCGCCGGCGTTGAGACGGACGGCGGCGTCGGCGAGCTGTCCAGCGCCGGACGCGATCGACTCCGTGCCGTTCGCCACGGAGGCTGCGCCGGTCTGCACGGCCGTCGACCCTGCGACGAGGCCCTTTTCTCCGTCGAACCCACCGGCGAGCTGCGCCGCACCGTCGCGCGCGCCGCGGACACCACCTGCGACCTGGGCGGCGCCGGCCGACAGGCCCTTGGCTTTCTCCGTCAGGGCCGTCAACTTCGCGGTGAGCTCGGGGTCCTCGGTCGAGGCGGCGAGGTCGGCGAGCGCGCTCGCAAGGTCCGAGCTGCCGCCAGCGACCTGTCCGGCACCCGCGTCGACGGACTTGAGCCCCGTGGCGAGCGAACGACTCGCGTCGGCGGCCTTGGCGACTCCCTGGGCCAGGGCCTCGGACCCTCCGGCGAGTGATGAGGCGCCGTCTGCGGCCTGCCGAGCCCCGTCCTTCAGTGCCCCCGTGGGCCCGACGAGGGCGGTCGTGCCCTCGAAAACCTGGGAGGCGCCGCTCGCCACGCTCTTGGCCCCCGTGCCGAGCTCGCCGCCCGACGTCACGAGCTTGTCGATTCCCGCGGACAGCTGGCCGACACCGGACGAGAGGTTGGAGGCGCCCGAGGCGAGGGCGCTCGAGCCGGTGGCAAGCCTCGTGCTTCCCGCGGCGATCAGTTCCGACCCGCCTGCGAGAGCGTTCGCGCCGTCCGCCGCCTTGGCGTTTCCGGCGGCGACCTGGGCTGCGCCGTCGACCAGCTGGGGGAGCTTGCCGGAGAGCTCGGACGCGCCGTCCGCCGCCTTGGCGTTTCCGGCGGCGACCTGGGCTGCGCCGTCGACGAGTTGGGGGAGCTTGCCGGAGAGCTCGGACGCGCCGTCCGCCGCCTTGGCGTTTCCGGCGGCGACCTGGGCTGCGCCATCGACCAGCTGGGGGAGCTTGCCGGAGAGCTCGGACGCGCCGTCGGAGGCCCGGACGCTGCCCGCGGCGACCTTCGCCGCGCCGTCGCTGAGCTCGGAGCCACCGGCCGTGAGCAGCACGGTGCCGTCGTGCAGCTTCTGGATCCCGGCGAACGCCTCGACGGTGCCGGGCTGCAGCTTGGTCACGAGGCCCTCGCGCAGCTCGGCGGTGCCGTCGGCGAGGCGCGTGGTGCCCGCCGTGAGGTCGCCGGTGCCGTCGACGAGTCGGGCGGTGCCGTCGGACAGCTCGCCGGCCCCGTCGGACAGCTCGCCGGCGCCGTCGGCGAGCTGCGTGCTGCCGTCGGACAACCGGCCGGCTCCGTCGTGCACCTGGACGGCACCCGCGTCCAGGCGGGTGGCGCCGTCGGCGACCTTGCCGTTCAGCAGGACGAGCACCACGAGCGCGAGGAGTGCTGCGATCGCGAGGGCGGTGACGGCCGCGGCGGCCGAGACGGCCGGTCCGCGTGATCGTCGTGGCACGGGGGTGGTCGGGTTCATCGGGGCCTCACTCCGGTCCGCGTCGTCGGCGACGCAGGCGTCCGCACGGCTCGTGGCCGCGGCCCGTCGTCGTCGACGGGTCTGGAGGGACCTTACTGATGCACCCTCAATAAGGGGAGCCCGTGCGCGGATTTCACCCGCTCGGGGTGCGCGACGCCGCGGTCAGCCCCAGCCGCAGGCGTCGTGCACCAGGTCGTAGGTGGCGGCGCGCTGCTGGTCGGTCATCGGCACGTAGATCACCGGCTGCGGCGCGCCGTCGACCTCGGCGTGCACGGGCAGGAACGTGCCGCGCTTGTCCTCGGCCACGACGTGCGGGTCGCAGCGCGCGGGCACGACGTCGAGCACGACCTGGCCGTCCGCCTGGCCGACCAGGTCGTCGCCCGTCCAGGCGGTGCCCGCGGCGGGGGAGAGCAGCGTGGTGCCGGAGATCTCCACCAGCCGCACCTCGGGGCCGCCCGCCACGGGCTCGACGGCGAGGGTGATGCGGCCGCCGGGCGCGTCGCCGTCGGGCGTCGGCACGGTCGCCGTGCGCACGTCGGTGACGCGCAGGGTGACGCCCGTGGCGACGAGGCGCTCGGCGCACACCTCCGCGTGCACGGCGGCGAGGCGGGCCAGCGGGTCGGTGACCTCCACCTCGACGGCGGTCCCCGCGCCCGCGCCGTCCACGCCGGGCGACGACCCGCCCGCCGCAACGCGGACGGTCGCCGTCGCGACCGGCGTCGTCTGCGCGTCCGCGCCCGACAGGGCCGCAGGCGGCTCGGCGTCGCAGTCGACCTCTCCGAGCCGCAGCCGCAGGTCGCGGCCGGCGCCGGGCGCGAGGGTGCGCGCACGGACCGCACCGTCCGCGCTGCTCGGGCCGTAGCCGGGCGCGTCGAGGGAGCCGCCGAGCAGCGTCACCGTGCTTTCGGAACCGTTGACGACGTGCACCTTGGCCCGGTGGTCGGCGTACTGCGTGCGGTCCTGCCGCAGCTCGGCGCTCAGGCCCTGCGCGACGCCGCTCGGCAGCGGCGCGACGTCGTCACCCGGGGAGGTGCAGGCCGTCGCCACGACGGCGAGGCCGACGGCGAGGCCCGCGGCGAGCGCGACGGCGCGACGGGCGCGCACGTCACGCCCCCTCCGCCGAGGAGGAGCGCGCGGGCCGGTCGATGACGCGCGTCATGACCAGGGACGTGCGCGTCTTGTCCACGCGGGCGCTGGCGCGGATGGCCTCCACGGTGCGCTCCACGTCGGCCATGTTCCCGGCCATGATCTGCACCATCGCGTCGGCCTCGCCGGTCACGGTGTCGACCCGCACGATCTCGGGGATGGTCGCCAGGTCGCGGCGCAGGGTGGCGGGGGAGACGTTGCCCCGGCAGAACAGCTCCACGTACGCCTCGACGCCCCAGCCGAGCTCCTCCGGCGCGACCCGCACCGTGAACCCGGTGATCTCGCCGCGCGCGAGCATGACGTCCACCCGCCGCTTCACCGCCGGCGCGGACAGCCCCACGTCGGCGCCGATGTCGGCGTAGGTCGCGCGGCCGTCGCGCAGCAGGTGCCCGACGATCCTGCGGTTCAGGACGTCCATACCGTCTCCACGCGCGTCTCCATGCCGCCACCATGCCCGATTTCTTCCACCGTCGCGCACGATCCGTCGGTTCGGGTCCCGGGACGCGCAACGGATCGCGGGTCCGGCGCAACGTCGGCGGCCCTAGCGTCCCGGTCATGACGGCTCTCACCACGCCGACGACGACGTCGGCCACGGTTCCCCAGCCCGCGAGGCTCGAGCGCACGCCGGAGCGCACGGCCACCCCGCGCCGCTTCCTCATGTGCCCGCCCACCTACTTCGACGTGGTCTACGAGATCAACCCGTGGATGGACCTGGGAGTGCCGGTCGACACCGGCCGCGCCCTCGCTCAGTGGGAGCGCCTGCGCGCCACCTACGAGGCCCACGGCCACCGTGTCGAGGTGATCGACCCGGTGCCCGGCCTGCCCGACATGGTGTACGCCGCGAACGGCGGCGTCGTGCTCGGCGGCCGCGCCCTGGCGGCGCGGTTCACCTACCCGGAGCGGCGGCCCGAGGGCGTCGCCTACGAGCGGTGGTTCGCCGCCGCGGGCGACGGCGTCGTCAGCCTCGGTCAGGCGGCCGAGCAGAACGAGGGCGAGGGCGACCTGCTGCTCGCCGGCGACGTGATGCTGGCGGGCACCGGCTTCCGCACCTCCCGCGCCGCGCACGCCGAGGTCGCCGCGCTGCTCGGCATCGAGGTCGTGACCCTCGAGCTCGTGGACCCGCGCTACTACCACCTGGACACGGCGCTCACGGTGCTCGACGGCGGCCCGTCGCCGGTCGTCGCGTACCTGCCGGAGGCCTTCAGCCCCGCGTCGCAGGCCGTGCTCGCGGAGCGCTACCCCGACGCGATCCTCGCCACCCCCGAGGACGCCGCGGTGCTCGGCCTCAACGCCGTCTCCGACGGGCGGCACGTGTTCCTCAGCGACCGCGCCACCGGGATGCACGCCCGGCTGCGCGAGCGCGGCTTCGAGCCCGTCGGCATCGACCTGTCCGAGCTGCTCAAGGGCGGCGGCTCCGTGAAGTGCTGCACGCTCGAGCTCCGCCCCGCGCCCACGACCGGCACGACCGACGTCCCGACCAGCAAGGAGGCCCACGCATGACGACGGTCCCGTTCCTCGACGTCGCGTCCATGGCGCGCTGGGTGGCGCACCGCGGCCCGGAGGCCGTCATCGGGCGCCTCGTGGACGCCCTGGAGGTCGACTTCGCCCGCTGGCCCGACCTCGACAAGCGGCCGCGGATCGCGTCGCACTCGCGCGACGGCGTCATCGAGCTCATGCCGACGTCCGACGACGCCACGTACGGCTTCAAGTTCGTCAACGGCCACCCCCGCAACCCGGCGCGCGGCTTCCAGACGGTCACGGCGTTCGGCGTCCTCGCCGACGTGCGCAACGGCTATCCCACGTTCCTGGCCGAGATGACGCTGCTCACGGCGCTGCGGACGGCGGCGACGTCGGCCCTCGCCGCCCGCTACCTGGCGCGCGCCGGCTCGCGCACGCTCGCGCTGATCGGCGCGGGCTCGCAGTCGGAGTTCCAGGCGCTCGGCATGCGGGCCGCGCTCGGCGTCACGCACCTGCGCGTCTGGGACACCGACCCGGGTGCGCAGGCCAAGCTCGCCCGGCACGCGCGCGCCCTCGGCTTCGAGGTGCACGAGGCGTCCAGCGGCGAGGACGCCGTCGCCGGCGCCGACGTCATCACCACCTGCACGGCGGACAAGACGAACGCGACGGTGCTCACCCACGACATGGTCACGCGCCTCGCCCACCCGGGCGTGCACGTCAACGCGATCGGCGGCGACTGCCCCGGCAAGACCGAGCTCGACCCCGCGATCCTGCGGGACGCCGAGGTGTTCGTCGAGTACGAGCCGCAGACCCGTATCGAGGGCGAGATCCAGCAGACGCCGGACCTCGTCGTCACCGAGCTGTGGGAGGTCGTGGCCGGGCGGCGCGACGGGCGCCGTGGCGCCCCCGCCACCGCGGGGCCGGGCGAGGCGTTCGCGCGGCACGCGGGAGACCGGCGCACCGCGGACGACACCACCGTGACGGTCTTCGACTCCGTCGGGTTCGCCGTCGAGGACTGGGCCGCGCTGCGGTTCGTGCGCGACGACGTCCCCGCCGCCCTGCTCCAGCACCTGGACCTCGTCGCCGAGCCGCAGGACCCGAAGGACCTGTACTCCCTGGTGCTCGCCGCCCAGGAGGACGACCGCGCCGACGCCCGCCGCGCGCTGGACCGGCTCATGGGGCTCGCCGGGCGCGGGCACGTCGAGGCGCTCGCGACCGCGCGGTCCTGACCGTCGCCCACCCGACTCCGGCTCCGGCCGTGACCTCCCGCTCCCCGGGGGAGGCCACGGCCGGGGCCGGCCTCTCGTCGTCCGCCGTCCCGCCCCCTGAGACGTGGCTGGACGGGGACTTGCCGAAACCCTGGTGCGCGCTGCCATCATGAGCCCCGCGAGCGTGCCGTCGGCGCGCCGCTGGAGACCCAGAGACGGGGGCACCGTGACCGAGACGGGCGGTGACGACGCGCCGGCGCGCGCGGGCTATGTCGACGACGCGATCCGCCGGATGCGGGTCGCCGCCGCGGCCGCGGGTCGTGGGGGAGCGCCCGGCGCGGCCGGGACCGCGGACCCCGAGGTGCTGCGCACCGCCCTCCTGACGCTCCCGCCCGACGACCAGCGGCTGCTGTGGGCCACGCACGTGCAGCGGCAGGAGCCGTCCGCCGTCGCCGCCGCGCTCGGCACCCACCCTCGCGCGGCGGCCCGGCTCGTGCCGCAGGCCGAGCAGGCCCTCGCCGTGGCGCTCGTCGCCGCGCACGCGCAGGGCTGCCCGCCGGGCTGCGCCGGCACGCGGCCGGCGCTGCTCGACCTCGACCAGGGGCGCTCCCCGGCCGGCCGGGAGACGGGGGTCGAGGACCATCTCCTCGACTGCGCCGCCTGCCTGCGCGCGTTCGTCGACGTGCGCGAGCCCGCCTGGGCGCTGCGGGACGCCGGGCCTCGGCTGCTCGCGGGCGGTTGGCGCCCGCCCGCGGTCGCGACGGCCTCCGAGGTGCCGTCCGGCACCGCGTCCGGCACCGCGTCCGGCACCGCGTCCGGCACCGCGTCCGACACCGCGTCCGGCACCCCGTCCGCCTCCGCCCCGCGGCCTGCGCGCCGGCAGAGCTGGCTGATCGTCGCGGGCACCGTCGCGTGCGTCGCCGTGGCGGCCGTCGCGATCGCGCTCGGCAGCGGCGACGCGGCACCGGCCGCCTCCGACCCCGGCTCGTCGCCGGAGGCGACCACCGTCGGGTCGGTGCCTGCCGGTGCCACGTCGCCCGTGGCCTCGCCCTCGTCGGCGCCGCGCGGGGACGAGGGCCCGAGCGCGGGGCCGACGCCGTCCGAGGACCCGTCAGGGACACCGTCGGGCGAGCCCTCGCCGACCGAGTCGTCGGACGACGCCGAGACGTCCGACCCGTCGACGTCGCCCACGTCGTCGCCCGGGCGCGACGACGAGCCGACCTCGTCGTCGACCTCGTCGTCGACCTCGTCGTCAGGCTCGTCGTCCGGCTCGACGACGACGCCGTCGTCGCCGTCGACGCGGCCCCCGGCGCCGTCGTCACCGACGCCTTCGCCCGCCACCACGTCGACGCCCACGCCGACCGCCACCGCGACACCGACCGACGAACCGACGGACCCGACCGACCCGGACCCGACCGACCCGGACCCGACCGACCCGGACCCGGGCGAGACGCCGCCGACCGAGCCCACGGAATAGCCCACGTCATAGCCCACGGAGCAGCCCGTGGACAGGCCCCGCGAGCGGCCCGCCGCGCCGGTCCGGGACCGGGCCGGGGAGCCGTCCGGCGTCTCGACGGGTGCCGTCGCGGCACACCGCCCCGGGCCCCGGGATTTGCCTTTGCCCCGTGGGCCGCTGCGATCATGGCCCCCGGCGTGCCCGTGCCGCGCGCCGTGAACGGCCCGTGACGACGGGCGCAGACGAGCATCGGCAGGACGGGGGCGTCGCGTGACCGCGATCCACGACGGCGACGCGCCCGCGCGCCGGGGCGCGGTCGACGACGCGATCCGGAAGATGCGTGCCGCGGCCGCCGCGCACGGGCGCGACGACGCTCCGGGGGCCGCCGGCACGGCCGACCCGGCGGTGCTCCGCACGGTGCTCGCGACGCTGCCCCACGACGACCAGCGGCTGCTGTGGGACCGGCACGTCCTGGGCCGCGAGCTCCCGGCGATCGCCACCGAGCTGGGCATGCACGCCCGCGCGGTGCTGCGCCGTCTGCGGCAGGCCGAGGAGCGGCTCGGCGCCGCGTTCGCCGCCGCCCACGCCCGTTCGTGCCCGCCCGGCTGCCTCGACACCCGTCAGTCGCTGCACTCCTACGTGCTCCACCGGCTGTCGCCGCCGCGCCGCACCGTGCTCGAGGCGCACCTCTTCGGCTGCCAGGGCTGCATGCGCGCCTTCATCGACGTGCGCGAGGCCGGCTGGGCCGTGCGCGACGCCGGCCCGCTGCTGCTCGGGGGCATGGCCGCCGGCGCCGCCGCGCCCGTGGTCGTCGGCGCGCTCGGCGCCGGCACGACGGGCCTGGGCGCGATCGCGTGGTCCGGGCCGGTCGGGGCCGCGCTGCTCGCGGCGTGGGAGTGGGTCCGGACGCTCTGGCTGCGGCTGGGCCAGCTCGGCAAGGCCGGGATGATCGGTGCGGGCACGGTGGCGGGGGTCGCGGTCGCGGCCGTCGCGGTGGCCGTGAGCGGTGGGGGCGGGGGGCCCGTCGCCGCGCCGCCCGCGCCCGGCCCGACGTCGTCGGCGGTGGCCCCGGCGCCCGCCCCCGGCGACGCGGCGTCACCCGACGCTCCTCCTGAGCCCGAGCCGAGCGCGACCACCCCGGCCGAGCCGACGCCGTCCGAGGACGCCCCGGCGCCGCCCGCGACCGACGCCCCGACGTCGGACCCGACGGCGCCCGGCACCGCTCCGACTACCCCGCCGCCGGCCACGCAGCCCGGTACGACGCCGTCGTCGCCGCAGCCCGGCGACCCGGAGACCGGGCCGACGTCGTCCCCGACGCCGCCCGGCTCCTCCAGCCCGCCGCCCCCCTCGCCCAGCCCGTCGCCCACCCCGACCCCGACGTCGTCGCCGTCGGAGGAACCGACGATCCCGGAGGAGCCCGACCCCGAGCTCGTGGTCACCACCGTGACCAGGTCGGTCAGGGCGAGCTGGCACGGGCAACGGTGGTACCGCGTCGTCGCGCCGTCGTCGGCGACCGTCGTCGACGTGCGTGCCGACGACGATCACGTCATGGTGCTCCGCGGGGACGAGGTCGGAGTTCCTCAGCGTCGATGGGGCGAGCCGCGGTCGTACACCATCGAGATCGACGTCGAGGCCCCGGAGGACGTCGAGCCCGTGGTGTCGCTCGAGCGGATCTCCGACGGCGCCGACGACGACGCGGCGGCGCCCAGCGCGACGCCGTCCCCCAGCCCTTCCGCAGGCTGAGCCCGGCACAGGGGTCGAGCCTGCCGGGACCGGGGTCCCGACAGGCTCGACCGTGGTTCAGCGCTGGTCAGCGCTGGTCAGCGCTGGTCAGCGCTGCTCAGTGCTGTTCAGCGAGGTCAGCGCGTGGCGAAGCCGTGCGCCCCGCGGTGGTGACCCCCGCCGTTCCCGTGGCCGTGGCCGTGGCCGTGGCCGTTCCCGTGGCCGTTGCCGTTGCCGTGCCCGTGACCCGGCCGACCGGGCTCGACGCCGTTGACGGCCTCGGTGCTCCACGCCAGCTGCTGCGCGGCGTGCCCGATCGCGCGGGACATGATGTCCAGCGCCTCGAGGTTCACGTTCGACAGGTCGTCGCCCGCGGAGTGGTAGTTCTGGTCGAGGGCCTCGCCGGCGACGCCGCCGAAGATGGCGGCCTCCTCCTCCGTCTTGATCGCGTCCGCGCCGGTGAACAGGCCGGAGGCCGGGATGCCGTTGCTGATGAACGCGTCGTAGTCGGAGCGGCCGGAGAACTCCGAGTCCACCCACGCCTGGTCGATGCCGTCGAAGTAGTCCGTGAAGACGGCTTCGGTCGCGACGGAGCCCTCGGGCACCGTGACGGGGGCGGGGAACGTCGACTCGTTCGCGTCGTACACGCCGATCGTGTAGTTCGGCGAGCCGACCATGTCGAAGTTGAGGTAGGTCGCGATGTCGTCGAGGGCCTCGGGGTCGTTCGTCACGAGGTCGTCCACGTAGTGCGCGGAGCCCACGAGCCCCAGCTCCTCGGCGCCCCACCACGCGAACCGCACGGCGTTGTTGAGCTTGGCGCTCTTCTTGTTGAGCTGGACGGCGGTCTCCAGGATCGCCGCGGAGCCGGTGCCGTTGTCGTTGATGCCCGGGCCCTCCGGCACGCCGTCGAGGTGGGCGCCCAGCATCACGACGTTGTCGTGCCGGCCGCGCTTCGTCTCGGCGATGACGTTGAACGTCTCGTCGGTGCCGCTCTCGGCCTGCAGGTCGAACGAGACCTGCAGCGCGGGGTCGGCCTCCAGGGCCGCGACGATGGCCGCGCCCTCCGCCTGGGTGACACCGACCGTGGGGGCGTAGCCGTCGTTCGTCTCGCCCAGCGTCCCGTTGAGGGCGCCGTCGGTGTTGTTGTAGATGATGAGCCCGGCGGCGCCGGCCTCGCCGGCGGCGAGCGCCTTGGCACCGAAGGTGCACGACCCGCGCTGGACGACGGCGATCTTGCCCGTCGCGTCGACGCCGGCCCACGAGTCGTCGTGGGGCGCCTCGGGGTCGTCGCTGGCGGGGCAGCCGTCCGCGATCGCGGGACGCACCGCGGCCGCGGTGACGCCGTCGTCGGGCGTGGACGTCGAGTACGTCATCGCGACCGGGGTGAGGTCGACGCCGGGCACGGTGACGGACAGGTCGAGCACGTCGAAGGTGTCGAACTCGAAGTACTGCCGCTCCGGCTGGTACCCGGCCTTGCGCAGGGTCTTCTCGACGTACCGCGCGGACGCCTCGTAGCCGGGGCTGCCGGCGGCACGGTTGCCGTCGTTGTCGTCCGCGATCTCCTGGAACGCCTCGAGGTGACGGAAGACGCGCTCGCCGGTGACCTTCTTCGACAGGTCGGGGCCCGGCACGTGGGTGCCGTGCCGGCCGGTGGCGACGGCGGGTGCCGCCGTCGCGGTGGGGGTGAGGGACGCCGCGAGGACGAGCCCGGCGAGGGCTGTGGTCGCGACGACCGCGGGGAACTTGCGAACTCTCACGGTCGACCTCCAGATGGGTGACTCGGCGGGGCCCGGGTAGGGCCCACGACGCACCACGCGACGCTGCGGGGTGCGGTTGGCGCGAGCGTAGGCCTCAGCGCGTGTTCAGGAAACCCCTGGGCTCAGGCGGTGAGGGTCGTCCGTTCGAGCAGCACCAGCACCTCGTAGTGGCTGGTCTGCGGGAACATGTCGAGCAGGCGGGCGCGGGTCGGCCGCAGCGACGGCATGCGCGCGAGGTCCTCGGCGAGGGTCACGGCGTTGCAGCTGGAGTAGAGCACGTGCCCGACGGCGGACTCCTCGAGCCGGCGGGACAGGTCGGCGCCGATGCCGCGCCGCGGCGGGTTGACGACCACCAGCTCGGGGGCGGCGCCGTCGCGCGGGGACCCGGGCACGGACCCGAGCACGGACTCGGTGGCGTCGCCGGCGGCGAAGCGGACGTCGGCCACGGCGTCGGCCCACCACGCGGCGTCGCGCCCGGCGACGACGGCGTCCGCGGGCAGCGCCGCGAGCCCGTCGCGGGTCGCGCCCGCGCTCGCGACGGCCTCCGCGGAGATCTCGATGCCGGTGACGGCCCGCCCGGGGGCGGCGCAGTGCAGCGCGAAGCCGCCGACGCCGCAGTACAGGTCCCACAGGGACGCGGGGGCCACCTCGTCCACCCACGCCCGGGCCTGCGCGTACAGGGCCGTGGCGACCGCG
Organism: Isoptericola sp. NPDC056573; assembly: GCF_042793335.1. Taxonomy (NCBI): domain Bacteria; kingdom Bacillati; phylum Actinomycetota; class Actinomycetes; order Micrococcales; family Promicromonosporaceae; genus Isoptericola; species Isoptericola sp. NPDC056573. The sequence goes on along the minus strand of NZ_JBHTUY010000002.1, from coordinate 120,091 downwards.
GTGTTGGTCTGGAAGAAGCTCTGCGGGCGCAGGTGCAGGGTGATGCCGTCGGCGCCGACGCGCATCGGCAGCGCCTGCCGCTCGGTGAGCACGACCTCCAGGTCGCCCTCGAGGACGGCGGCGTGCGCGGGCTGCACGTTGACGCTCACCACGGCGACCTGGGGCAGCTCCTCGAGCAGCCAGGGCAGGTGCTTGCGGAGGCGCGCGACCGGCTCCTGGCTGCGCAGCACGAGGCGCACCATGAGCTCGCCGTCCGGGGAGAGGGTCACGAGCACGTGCTTGAGCTCGCCCCGCCACGCGGACTCGCGCGGCGTCTCGCGGCGGCGTGCCCCGCGCGACGGCGACGTCGCGTCGTAGGGCTGCAGCCGCGCCCGCGTGATCAGCGCGGCCAGGACGGGGAACGACTCCTGCAGCGCGGGCGGGTACAGGCCGCAGTCGGTGAGGTCGATGCCCTGCCCGGCGAACGGACCCGCCGCCGACCCGAGGATGCCGAGCACCGGCTCCTCGACCGTGCCGCTGACCACCATCTTCGCCTTGTTGCGGAACCCGGACTCCGGGCCCGTGACGGCGGGGAGCCAGTCGACGCGGTCGTCGGCGAGCAGCGCCCGCACGTGCGCCACCTTCTCGTCCACCTGCGTGGGGTACGGCGTCGCGAGGAGGGTGCACGAGTGGCAGCGGCCGGCGTCGAAGTGAGGGCACTGCACCGGCCCATTGTCCCCCGTCAGCGGCGAGGTGCCGTCAGCCCACGAACAGGCAGAACGGGTGGCCGGCGGGATCGGCGTAGACCCGCAGCGGCTCCTCCGGGTCGTCGGACCGGTCGTGCAGCAGCCGCGCGCCGAGCGCGAGGGCGCGCTCGTGCTGGCGGTCCAGCGCGGCGACGTCGGGCACGGTCGCGTCGAGGTGCAGCTGCTGCGGCACGCCGTCGTCGGGCCACGTGCTCGGCGGCAGCGACGGCACCTGCTGGAACGCGAGGGGGACGCCGCCGGGGTGGCGCAGCACGAGCCAGTCCTCGCCGCGCGGGTCGGGCGCGCCGGGCGGCGGCGCCTCGTCGCCGGCCCGGTACGCGAGGCCGAACAGCTCGCGGTAGAACTCCGCGAGCCGCCGCGCGTCGGTGGTGTCGAGCACGACCTGTCGGATCGTCGGGACGTCGTGGTCGGTCATCGTGCCTCCTCGGGGAACCGCTCGGCGATGCCGCGCAGCCGGGTGGTGAACGCGGTGTAGTCGAACCCGTCGGCGAGGTTGTCGTTGTCGGCCCGCATCCCGACGGCGCCGTCGGCCTCCTCCCGCAGGATGTCGGCGTGCCCGGCGTGCCGGCTCAGCTCCGTGGACACGTGCACGAGGATCTGGTGCAGCGTGACGTCGCGGTTCCCCTCGCGCCACCACCAGACGCGCCCGGGTGCGTCCAGCGGCAGGGCGTCGATGGTGGCGTCGGCGAAGTCCCACACCTGCCGGTACAGGCCGAGGATCCGGTCGGCGGGCTCGTCGGCGGTGGCGAAGAACTCCGCCTGGAGGGCCTCCGCGTCGGCGTCGGGGGAGTCGGCCGCGGCCAGCCACGGCGCGTCCTCGGGCCGCGGCCACGGACGGCCGAAGACGTCTCCGAAGTAGCCGATCTCCACCGTGGCCGCGTGCTTGACCAGCCCGAGGAGGTTGGTGCCGGTGGGGGTGCGGGGCATCCGCGCCTCCCGTTCCGACAGTCCCTCCACCTTCCACACGAGCGCCTGACGCGCCTCGCGCAGGTAGCGGTGCAGCACGGCCTTGGCGTCCGGGGGGAGCTCGCTCGTCGTCATCGGCCCAGCCTGCCGGGTGGCACCGACAGCCCGCACGCCCGCGGCGCAAGATCAGGGTAGGCAACCCTTACTCCGACTGTTATGGTGACGCCAGGTCGTGACAACCCGTCATGACCTCAGGTGCCGGACGCCGGCCGACCACGACCCTGGAGGTCCCATGACGGTGCTCGCGGAGATCGCCCCGCTCTCGACCCGGCTGCGCGAGGGGACGCGTGCCGAGCACTCGCAGGCGGAGTCCGAGGGGTTCGTCGAGCGGCTCCTCTCGGGGCGGCTCGACGTCGACGCGTACGCCGACCTCGCCGCGCAGCAGCTTGCCGTCTACACGGCCCTGGAGCAGGCGAGCGAGCGGATGCGGGCGGACGAGCGCGGCCGCGCCCTGGTCTTCGACGAGCTCACCCGCGTGCCCGCCATCGAGCGCGACCTCGCGCACCTGTACGGCGCCGGGTGGCGCGACGTCGTGCGCGTGCTGCCCGCGACCGAGCGCTACGTCGCGCGGCTGCACGCGGTCGGGGGCGACGTCGCCTGCTACGCGGCGCACGCCTACACGCGCTATCTCGGCGACCTCTCGGGCGGCCAGGTCATCCAGCGGATGATGCAGCGGCACTACGGCATGGGCGCCGCGGGCCTGGAGTTCTACGACTTCCCCGAGATCCGCAAGGCCAAGCCGTTCAAGGACCTGTACCGCGAGCGCCTCGACGGGCTCGAGCTCGACGACACCGAGGTGGACCTCGCCGTCTCCGAGGCGCAGGAGGCGTTCCGGCTCAACCGTGCGATGTTCGTCGAGCTGGGCGTCGCGCACCCCTGACCCGCCCCTGACCGCCCCGGCCCGGGTGACGCGGATCACCCGGGCCGACGTCTGTCCCGGGCGTGACAACTAAGGTCAGCCTCGCCTAAGTTAGGCATGCCTCAGCAGGACTCCGGCGCGAGGTCGCGTCCGGCCCGGCCCCGTCCCGGCGGCCGTCCCACCAAGGAGAGAACCCGCATGTCCTCCCGCCCGGTCCGGCGCGCCCGCCGTGCCCTCGCCGCCCCGCTCGCGCTGCTGGTCGCGCCGCTGGTCGCGCTGGTCCTCACCGGCTGCACCGCGCTCGCCCCGGGCGGCGTCGTCGAGCAGGGCGCGGCTGCCGTGGACACGACGCCGCTGACCGAGCTGGACGTGCTCGACGACCCTCGGGAGTGGACCGGGGAGACCGTCGCGCGCACCGCCGAGACGCCCGTCGCCCCCGTCGCGGACGACCCGCAGCCGCAGCTCCCGGTGACCGTGACCGACGCCCAGGGGACCGAGGTCACCGTCACCGACACGAGCCGGATCCTGGCGCTCGACCTGTACGGCACGCTGTCGCGCACCGTCTTCGAGCTTGGCCTGGGCGACCGGGTCGTGGGGCGTGACACCTCCTCGACCTTCCCCGAGATCGCCGACCTCCCGCTCGTCACGGCCAACGGCCACGAGCTGACCGGCGAGGCGGTCCTGGAGCTGGCGCCCACCGTGATCCTCACCGACACGACCCTCGGGCCGTGGGACGTGCTGATGCAGATGCGCGACGCCGGCATCCCCGTCGTCGTGCTCGACCCGCACCGCAGCGTGGAGACGTCGGGCGACCTCGTGCGGTCGGTGGCGGAGGCGCTCGGGGTCCCCGGCGAGGGGGTCGAGCTGGCCGAGCGCACCCAGGCCGAGGTCGACGACGTCGTCGCGCAGGTCGCGGAGCTCGCGCCGCAGGAGAAGTCCGACCGGTTGCGCGTCGCCTTCCTCTACGTGCGCGGCCAGGCCGGCGTCTACTACCTGTTCGGCGAGGGCTCCGGCGCGGACTCGCTGGTCGAGTCGGTCGGCGCCGTCGACGTCGCGTCCGAGATCGGCTGGGAGGGCATGCGGCCCGTCAACGACGAGGGCATCGTCGCCGCGCAGCCCGACGTGCTCCTCATGATGTCCAAGGGCCTCGAGTCCGCAGGCGGGGTCGACGGGCTGCTGGAGCGTCTGCCCGCCCTCGCGCAGACGCCCGCGGGGGAGAACCGCCGCATCGTCGCCATGGACGACTCGCAGATCCTCGCCTTCGGCCCGGAGACGGCCGCCGTGCTCGACGCGCTCGCCCGCGCGCTGTACGCCCCCGGGAGCCTGCCGTCCGGGAGCTCGTCCTCCGGGAGCGAGGGGTGACCGCCACCGCACCGCGCGCCACGCGCGCGGCCGTCCCCGACGCCGACCCGTCGCCGCTGCCCCCGGCGGTCCCCGCCCGCGTGGCCTGGCTCTTCGGCGGCCTGACGGCGGCGCTGCTGGCGCTCGCCGTCGTCGCGGCGGGCTCGGGGCACCTGCACATCCCGCCGGCCGAGGTGCTGGGCGGCCTCGCGCGGGGCCTGGGGCTCGACCTCGGGCCGGAGCCGTCGCACCCGAACGGGTACGCCGCCCTGTGGACCATCCGCTTCCCGCGCGTGGTCATGGCGATCCTGGTGGGCGCGGCCCTCGCCGCCGCGGGCGCGCTCATGCAGGGCGTGTTCGGCAACCCGCTCGCCGAGCCCGGTGTCGTCGGCGTCTCGTCCGGCGCGGCCGTCGCGGCGTCGGCGACCATCGTGCTCGGCGTGAGCGTCGCCGGGCCGTGGACCACGGCCGGCGCGGCGTTCCTCGGCGGCCTCGTCGCGACCTTCGCGGTCTACGCGCTCGCCCGGTCCGGCGGACGCACGGAGGTCGTGACGCTGGTCCTCACGGGTGTGGCGATCAACGCCGTGTGCGGGGCGGTGCTGGCCCTGTTCACCTTCCTGGGCGACACCCAGGAGCGCGAGCAGATCATCTTCTGGCAGCTCGGGTCCCTCAACGGCACCCGCTGGGCGTACGTCGCGATCGTCGCGCCGCTGGTGGTCGTCGGGCTCGTCGCCGCGGGCGCGATGGCGCGCCGGCTCGACCTGCTCGCCCTCGGCGAGCGCTCGGCCCGGCACCTCGGGGTCGACGTCGAGCGGCTGCGCGTCGTCGCCGTCGTCGTGGTCGCGCTGCTCACCGCCGCCGCCGTCGCGTTCTGCGGGATCATCTCGTTCGTCGGGCTGGTCGTGCCGCACCTGGTGCGCATGGCGGTCGGCCCGGGGCACCGCGTCCTCGTGCCCGCCAGCGCGCTGGGCGGCGCGGTGCTGCTGCTCGCCGCGGACCTCGTCGCGCGCACCGCCGTGCCCTACGCGGACCTGCCGATCGGCATGCTCACCGCGCTCGTCGGCGGGCCCTTCTTCCTCTGGCTCGTGCGGCGCACTCGCCGCCAGGCGGGGGGCTGGGCATGACGGGGCACGGCACCGGCGCGCTGCTCCAGGTCCGCGCCGCCACGGTGCGCGTCGAGGGGGCGACGCTGCTCGACGCCGTCGACGTGGACGTGCCCGTCGGCGAGGTGCTCGTCGTCGTCGGCCCGAACGGCGCGGGCAAGTCGACGCTGCTGTCCGTGCTCGCCGGGGACCGGCGGCCCGACGAGGGCGCCGTGACGCTCGACGGCGCCCCGGTGGCGGCCGTGCGCCCGGCGGAGCTCGCCCGCCACCGCGGCGTGCTGCTGCAGGAGAACCAGGTCAGCTTCCCGTTCCGCGTCGTCGACGTCGTGCGCATGGGCCGCGCACCCTGGCGCGGCACCGACGCGGAGGACCGCGACGACCTCGTCGTGGCGGACGCCCTCGACGACGCCGACGCCACGCACCTCGCGGCGCGCCGCTACCCGACGCTGTCCGGGGGCGAGAAGTCGCGCGCGTCGTACGCCCGCGTGCTCACCCAGGAGCCGCGGCTGCTGCTGCTCGACGAGCCCACCGCCGCCCTCGACGTCCGGTACCAGGAGCGCGTGCTCGGCCGGGCCCGCGAGCACGCCCGGGCCGGCGGCGCGGTCGTCGTCGTGCTGCACGACCTGGCGCTCGCCGCCGCGTGGGCCGACCGCGTGCTGGTGCTCGCGGGCGGCCGTGTCGCCGCGCACGGCGCACCCGCCGACGTGCTCACCACGGCCCTGCTCACCGACGTCTACGACCACCCCGTCGACGTGCTGCCCCACCCCGTGACCGGGGCCCTGCTCGTGCTGCCCCGGCACGGCGCCGCGCCCGAGCACGACCCGACGCTCCCCACGCTCGCCGAGGACCCCGCATGAACCCGACCCGTCCCGCAGGCCGCACCACGACGACCCTCGCGCTGCTGCTCGCCGCGCTGCTCGGCACGGCGCTCGGCGTCGGCACGCTCGTCGCGACCGCCCCGGCGGCGCAGGCCGCGGCGCGCGTGTCCGTCGCGGGCCTGGACGGCGCCGCGCGCGCGGCCGCCGACGGCCCCACGACGCTGACGCTGCGCGGCAGCGGGTTCCAGTCGGTGAAGAACGCCTTCGGCGGCGTCTACGTGCTGTTCGGCTGGGTGTCCGACCCGTCCGGCGGGTCGTGGCGGCCCAGCGCCGGCGGGGCGACCGGCGAGACGTTGCGGTACGTGCCCGACTCGGAGGCCGCGGACAACGCGGGCTACCAGCGGTTCGTGGCGTTCCCCGGGTCGAGCACCGCGGCTGAGGCGAACGGCGGCACCATCGCGGCCGACGGCACCTGGTCCGCGAGGCTCGTCGTGCCCGGGGCGCGCTTCAGCACCGTCGACCGCTCCGGCAGCGCCGTGGACGTGGACTGCACCCAGGTGCGGTGCGGCGTCATCACCATCGGGGCGCACGGGGTCGCGAACGCCGCCAACGAGTCGTTCACGCCCGTGTCGTTCGACGGCGCGGCCGCGGGCACCGGCACCGACGACGCCGGGACGGGCGGCGGCCCGGGCGACGGGACGTCGGGCGGCTCCGGCGGCGGGGACGGCGCCGCGGCCGAGGCCGCCCCGGGGGCCACGGGTGGCGCGGGCGACGCGGGAGCGGGCGACGACACGGCGGGCTCCGGCGCTCCGGGTGAGGGCGCGACCGCCGAGCTGCCCGGCAAGGCCACCGTGGGCGTCGACAGGGCGACGGCCGTCGCAGGCCGCGTGCTCAGCTTCGCCGGTCAGGGCTTCGAGCCGGGGGAGCAGGTGGTCGCGACCCTCGACGACGGGCTGCTCGCCGTCGGCCCCCTCGGCGCGGGCAACCACGGGGAGGTGGCGGGCCTGCTCGAGCTGCCGTCCGACCTGCGGCTCGGCACCCACGTGCTCAGGCTGACCGGCGCGTCGTCCGGGCGGGAGCCGGAGGTCGAGGTGATCGTCACGCGCGACCCCGCCGACGCCGAGGCCGCCGACGCCCTGGTCGCGGCCGCGAGCGCGGACGGCGGTGCGGCCGGCGCCGGGCCGCTCGGCCTGGCCTACAGCCCCGCGGAGCTCGCGGTGGGCGCCGCCGCCCTGCTGCTCCTGCTGCTCGTCGTGACGTCCGCGGTCACCGCCGCGCGCCGGCGCCGTGCGGCCCGCGCCGCGGCGGCCCCGGGTGCCGACGACACGCCGACCGACCCGGCCACGGAGGTGGAGCCGTGAGCGCGCTCCGCGCCCGCGCGGCCCTCGCCGCCGCGGCGGTGCTCGCGCTCCTCGCCCTCCCCGCCGCCCCGGCGCTCGCGGCGGACGACCCGGACGACGTCATCCCGCTCACCGTCACCGTGCCCCCGCGGGACGGCGCGGGGGACGGCGACGGCGGCGCCGCGACCCTGACCGACGCCGAGCTGCGGTGGGCCGTGAACACCGAGGCGGGCTCCGGCAACTACGTGGGCTGCAACTTCCTCATGGCCGGCACGCCGGGCACGGACGGGGACACCGGCGGCAGCCGGGTCTGGGACGACGGCGACGCCGGGCTCTACCACGGGCGGGCCGGGAACGTGCGCGTGCTGCGCACGGTCGGCACGGGCGCCGCCGCGACCCAGCGGCAGGCCACGTTCGGCACCCGGTGCACCGGCCCGACCGGCGAGAAGGTCACGCTCTCCACGACGTCCGGCGCCGAGGTGGTGATGGCCGGCGGTCGCGGCACGCGGGATGCCGACGGGTCCGTGGAGATCCGCTGGACCGGCTCGTTCACGGTCGTGTTCTACGGCGGCATGACGTACTGGTGGGCCGGCGACCCCGTGCTGCGGCTCGACGCGGACGGCGACGGCACGCTCACCGCGACCGCCGGCGGGTACGCCGCGGACCGCGAGGACGTCACCCGGTGGGGGAGGCTGCCCGCGACGCGGGTGACGCTCGCGACCTTCGACGGCGAGAAGCTCACGGGCAGCAAGGGCGGCTTCCTCCAGCCCGCCTACTGCGGCGTGTGGGTCGACGCCGGCGACAGCGCCCCGCAGGTGCGGCAGGACCCGGCCGGGTCGTGCTGGGGGTCGTTCCCGCAGAACCTCGTCGACTTCCAGCAGCGCACCGGGCAGGCCTCCTACTGGTACTCCTCCGGGCACCGGGACGCCGCGAAGCCGCCCGCCGTCGTCGGCGTGAGCTTCGACGCCGCGCAGAGCATCGGCAGCACGCCGCCGGTGAGCGGCGTCGGCACGGGCGGCGGCACGACGACGCCCGGCGGCCCCGACCGGTCGGGCGGCGGCACGTCCGGGACCGCCGGCGCCGCCGGGGCGACCGGCGTCGCGGCCGGGCCGGGGGCCGCCACGCGCGGCGGACCCGGCGGCGGGCTCGGAGCCGCCGGACTCGCGACTCCCCGCTCGCCCGGTGCGGCGACGCTCGCCGACGCCCCGCTCACCGGGTTCCCCGCCGTGCAGGCGGCGACGCTTGGCGGCGGCGCGACCCCGCTCGTGCCCGACCTCCTCCGCACCGCCGACGGCGCCGGCACGGACCGCCTCGCCGTCGCCGCGACCGGGCTGCTGCTCGCCGCCTCGGGGGCCGTCGTCGGCTTCCGCCGGCGCTGGCTCGTGCTGCCCTTCCGGCCCTAGCTGGCAGGACGCCCAGCGGGCCGCCCAGACCCCCGCCCCACCCCATCTCCTCTCCCTTCACGAACGAACGGACAACTGACATGTCGAAGACCTTCGGTCCGGCCCGGTACGGCCGGCTGGTCGCGGGCGCCGGGGCGCTCGCCGTGGGCCTCGGGGCCGCGCTCGTCGCGGCACCCGCCGCCCAGGCCGCCGCGCCGCGGGACGTCGTCGCGGACAGCGGCAGCGCCTCGTGGGGCTTCCGCGAGAGCTTCCGCCGCTACGTCGGCCTCCAGACCGCCGCGCTGCCGCCCGTCGGCGCGGTGCCGGTGGGCGAGCGCATCACCCTGGTCGACCCGGCCACGTTCGACGTCGACGGCACGCCCGCCGCCACCGTCGACACGACGCCGCCGAACGAGACCCTGCCCTACCTGCTGCCCGTCACCGGCGGCAGCGTCACCGACGCCGGCGACCTCGCGGTCACCACGTCCGGCGGGGCGGTGTTCCACTTCCCGTCGCACGCGTTCACGGTCACGGTCGAGAACGTCGGCATCGAGGTCGCCGGCGGGGTCGGGAAGGTCGTGGGCGACCTGAGCGTCGAGATCCCGGAGAACAACCTCGGGTACGAGCAGGGCACCTACGGCGGCGACGACGTCGTCCTCGGCGACGTCGCGACCACGACCGTGGACGTGTCGGGCGACCAGGTCTCCGTCACCGCCGACGGTGTGACGCTCACCGCGGCCGGCGCGTCCGCGCTGCAGGACTTCCTCCAGGCCGGCGCCGAGCTCGACGACCTCACGGTCACGGCCGACCTCGCCGCCCCCGCCCAGACGTGGAACCCGTCGGTGTCGCTCTCGAAGAGCGCGGGCTTCGACCCCGCCGCGACCGGCACGCTCACCGTGACCGGCAGCGGCTTCGACCCGGCCGCGAACACGGCCACCCGCCCGCCGATCACCACCGGCCAGCCGACCGGCGTGTACGTGGTCTTCGGGAAGTTCGCGCAGGACTGGCGCCCGTCGGACGGCGTCGCGTCGTCGGCCCGCAAGGTCGTCAGCCAGAAGTGGGCGCTGCCGGAGCCGTCGTACTCGCAGCTCAAGGCCTCCAACCCGAGCGTCGCGGAGCAGCTCGTGCTGCTGAAGGAGGACGGCACGTTCAGCGCCGACCTCGACGTGAAGACCGACGACTCCGTGGACGGCGTCTACGGCGTGTACACCTACGCCGCGGGCGGCGCGGCCGCCAACGCCGCGCAGGAGCTCGCCGTGCCCGTCGCGTTCACGCCCGCGGGCGGCGACGGCGAGAACGTCGACGTCGAGGTCACCGTGCCCGAGGGCGACGGCGGCGGCCCGGTCGAGCCGGAGCCGGGCGAGTTCACCTGGACCGTCGCGTCGGGCGGCGCCGTGAACCTCGGCACCGCGACGCAGGGTGACGCGGCGTTCACCGCGACCGGCGACCTGCGCCGCGTCACCGTCACCGACACGCGCGCCGGCAGCCCGGCGTGGAGCGTCACCGGCACGGTGACGGACTTCTTCGCCGGCAGCCGGTCGTTCAGCGGCTCCGCCCTGGGCTGGACCCCGGCGCTCGGCGCCAACACCGGCGGTGCCGTCGCGGGCACCGAGGTCGTGGCGGGCTCCGGCTCCGGGCTCAAGGGCGGGGCGACGCTCGTCTCCGCGCCCGAGGGGCACGCGGCCGGCTCGGTCGTCGTGGACGCCGGGCTCGACCTGAGCATCCCGCTGTCCACGCCGGCCGGGGACTACACCGGCGTGCTGACCCTCACCGCGGTGGGCTGACCCTCCCGTGAGCACGCACCACCGCCCGTCGTCGCGGCGCGCCCCGTCCCGGGTGCGCGCCGCGGCGGCGGCCGTCCTCGCCACCGCCGCGGTCGCCGTCGTCCTGCCCGCCCCGGCGACGGCGCACGCCGCGTCCGACGACCTGACCTGGTCCCTCGCCCCGAAGGACGGGACGCTGGGCGCCGGGCGCGCCAACTTCGCCTACGACGTCGAGCCGGGGGAGCGGGTCCGCGACGTCCTGGTCGTCACCAACCGCTCGACCGCGCCGCTCGAGCTGTCCGTCTACGGGACGGACGCCGTCACGACGCCGAGCGGGCACCTCGACCTGCTGCCCGCCGACCAGGAGCCGACCGGCCTCGGGGCGTGGCTCACGCTCGACGCAGGCGGCGACGGCGGCGACGGCAGCGTGACGATCGAGCCGGGGGACGCGGCCGAGGTGCCGTTCAGCCTCAGCGTGCCCGACGACGCGACGCCGGGCGACCACGCGGGCGGCGTCGTCACCTCGCTGCGCCAGCAGGTCGGCGACGGCGCGCTCAGCGTGGACCGGCGCCTCGCCCTGCGCGTGCACGCCCGGGTCGGCGGCGCGCTCGCGCCGGGGCTCGCGGTCTCCGACGTCGGCGTCGTCGTCCACCCCACCGCCAACCCGGTGGGCGCGTCGCGCGCGACCGTCACCTACACGCTGACCAACACCGGCAACGCGCGCCTGGTGCCCACCGAGAGCGTGCGCCTCACCGGGCCCGGCGCGAGCGCGGGCGCCGGCGGCGAGCCGGCCGAGGAGCTGCTGCCGGGCGCCGTCGTGCGGCGGACCGTGGAGGTCCTCGGAGTGCGCCCGACGTTCCGGGTCGCGGCGGACGTGCGCGCGGACGGGCTCGTCGTCGGCGTCGGCGGGGGCGGGGCGACCACGGCGACGGCCACCGCCGCGGGCTGGGCCGTGCCCTGGGCCCTGCTCGGCGTCGTCGTGCTCGTCGTGGCGGGCGCGGTCGCCTGGCCGCTGTGGCGGTCCCGCCGCGCCCACCGAGGTAGCTCCGGATCCCGCGAGGTAGCTCCGGTCCCGGCGAGGTAGCTCCGGTCCCGGCGAGGTAGCTCGGGCTCCCGCGAGGTAGTTCGGGCTCCCGCGAGGTAGCTCCGGGATGCCGACGACCTCGGCGGTCAGCGCACCCGGGCGGCGAGCACGGCTACGTCGTCGCGCTGCTGCCCGCGCACCATCCGGTCGACGAGCCGCTGCGGCAGCTCCGCCGTCGGGCCGCCGTGCAGGTCCGCCAGCACGCCGCGCAGCTCCTCGGCGCGGGCGGCGAACGTCGTGGTGCGCGACTCCACGAGCCCGTCCGTGTACAGCAGCAGGGTGTCGCCGGGGCCGAGCTCGGCCGCGTGGTCCCGTCGGGAGACCGACGGGTCGACGCCCAGCATGAGGTCGGGACGGCCGTCGAGCTCGTCCACGCTCCCGTCGGCGCGCAGCACCACCGGCCGCGGGTGCCCGGCGCTGGCCCACCACAGCCGGCACCGGTCGTCGCCGCTGCCGGGCTCGCCGCGGCCCGTGCGGTCCAGGCGCGCGACGACGGCGGTGCCGCTGGCGGTCAGCGCGAGGCCGCGGTTGGCGCGGTCCAGCTCGCGCAGCAGCCGTGCCGGCGGGGCGTCCTGGCACCACGCGAGGGTGCGCAGCATGGCGCGCAGCTGACCCATGCGGGCGGCGGCCTGCATGTCGTGCCCGGTGACGTCGCCGATCATCAGCACCGTGGAGCGCGGGTCGAGCTCGACGGCGTCGTACCAGTCCCCGCCCACCTTGTCCGTGCGGGTCGCGGACGCGTACGTCGAGGCCAGCTCCAGGTACGGCACGCGGGGCAGGTCGGTGAGCATCGCGGCCTGCAGCGTGGTGGCCACGCGGTGCCGGTCCTCCAGCACCCGGATGCGCACCAGGGCCTGCGCCACGCACGACGCGAGCGTGGCGGCCGTGCGGCGGCTCTCGTCGTCGTGCTCGTGCGGGCCGCGCCACAGCAGGACGACGACGCCGAGCAGCCGGTCGTCCACCACCATCGGGACCAGCGCGAGCCCGCCGAGGGACGGGTCGATCCACGGCTCCCACGTCGGCTGGGCGCGCAGCGCGGCCGCGCCGTCCCGGTAGAACGCGGCCCGGCGGGCGCGCGCGACGGACGCCACCGCGGGGTCGTCGAAGCGCCAGTGCCGCGGCAGGTAGGGGTAGGCGCCGTCGCGCTCCACGAGCGTGAGGCCGGCCCCGCCGGGTTCCGCGAGCGCCAGCGCGGCCCACACGGTGCCGAGCCCCGGGCCCGAGGCGCGCAGCGCGTCCACGATCTCGTCGAGGGTGGTCGCGGCGGCGAACCGGTCCGTGAGGTCGAGCAGCATGCGGGTGCGGCGCGTGGCGTGCACCGCCACCTGCTGGATGCGGTGCGCGCGCTGCCGCTCGAGCCGCAGCCGCAGCTCGGCGGTGCAGGCCGCGGCCAGGTCGGCCAGGGTGGCGAGGTCGGTCGCGCTCCACGCGTGCGCCTCGGTGTCCAGCGCGCACACCGTGCCGACGGCGGTGCCGTGCCGGTCGAAGATCGGGAAACCCGCGTACGACCCCATGCCGAGCGCGGTGACCGTCTCCCGGCTCGCGAAGCGCGGGTCGGCGCGCAGATCCTCGACGACGAGGGGCGCGCCGGAGCGGATGGTCTCGCCGCACAGCGGCTCGCTCAGGGTGGTGCGCCGGGTGGCCTGGAACGGGTCCGGCAGCCCGAGCGCGCCGGGGTACACCTGGGAGTCCGGGAGCACGAGCGTCACGAGGGCGGTGGGGACGCCGAGCTGGCGCTGCACCAGCCGGGCGAAGCGGTCGAACGACTCGTCGGCGACCGGCCGGGCGAGCCCGGCGGCGACCAGCGCCTGCACCGCGCCGGCGGTCGGGGCGTCCTGGGACGGCGCCGTCGGGCCGGAGGATCGAGACGTCACAGGCGCGCACCCCCGTCACGGCTCTGCGCTCCGCGACCCGCGACCATGCCCCGGATTCTTCCACGCAGGCGCCCGGATATCCTCGCCGGACGATGGACGTCACCCGCCGTGCCCCCGCCGCGCTGCCGCGGATCCTGGCCGCCTCGCTCGTGTCCGCGTCGGCCGTGCTGCTGTTCGCGGTGCACGTGCGGCCCCTCGCCTACGTGCCGCTCGTGGCCGGCGTCGCGCTCGGCCTGCTCGTCGACCGGCGCCTCGGGCGCGACCTGGGGCTCATCGCCGTCGCGCTCGGCATCATCTCGACGATCTCCCTGGAGGCGGACCTGTCCGACGCCGGCATCGCCCGGTTCGCGGTCGTGCTGTCCCTCGCGGTGCTGGTGCCCTGGGCGGCGTCGCGGTTCTGGTTCCGCGACGACGACGGGGCCGGCGCAGTGCGGTTCCCCGTCGCGACCGGCCGGCGCTGGTCGCGCGGTCAGTACGTGTACCTCGTGGTGGTGGTGGCGGTCGGCTACCTCGTGCTGCCCTGGTACTTCCTGGGCTCCGGTGCCTACCTCAACTGGCCCGAGCTCGACAGCGGGCAGGACGTCGCCCGGCTGTTCGTCGGCGTCAACGCCGTCGGCATCTGGGACGAGCTGTTCTTCGTGTGCACGGTGTTCGCGCTGCTGCGCCGGCACTTCGGCCTGTGGACGGCGAACGTGCTGCAGGCGGCGATCTTCGTGTCGTTCCTGTGGGAGCTCGGCTACCGCGAGTGGGGTCCGCTGCTCACCGTGCCGTTCGCCCTCGTGCAGGGGTGGATCTTCAGCCGCTACAAGAGCCTCACCTACGTGGTGGCCGTGCACCTGCTGTTCGACCTCGTCGTCTTCGCCGTGCTGGTGCACGGGCACCACCCGGAGCTCTTCGACGTCTTCGTCACGGCGCCCTGAGCCGTCCGGCGGCCCTGCCGGTGCGTTTGGAGCCGGTGCGAGCGGCGTGGGAGGGTTCCCCCGCGCGCGCCAAGAAGCGGCTGCCGTGCACGAACGAGCCCGAGGATGAGGCTGATCGTCGATGCAGAGCTCCGTCCGCGGCAGTGGGGACGACACCGACCTCGAGGTCTGTGCGGCCGAACCCATCCACGTCCCGGGCTCGGTCCAGCCCCGTGGCGTGCTGCTGGTGCTCGCCGGGGGCGTCGTCGTCCAGGCGTCGGCCACCACCGCGGACCTCCTGGGGGTGGCGGCCGAGGACGTGCTCGGGCGCACGCTCCCGGCCCTGCTGGGCGAGGACGCGGCGGCGGCGCTCCGGCTCGAGGACGTCGCCGACGGCGGGCCGCTCGCGGACGGCCTGCGGCGCGTCGTGCTCGACGGCCGCACCTGGGTGGCGTCCACCCACCGCAACCCGCAGGCCGTCGTGGTCGTCGAGCTCGAGCCGCTCGCGGACCAGGGCGCCGACCCGGCCGAGCCGTACCGCGCCGCGTACACGGTGCTCGGCCAGGCGGCGACGGCCGGCTCCCTCGAGGAGCTGTACGAGCTCGCGGCGCGCGGCGTGCGGGAGGTGACGGGCTTCGACCGGGTGATGGTCTACCGGTTCGACGAGGACCACCACGGCCAGGTCGTGGGCGAGGCGCGCCGCGCCGACCTCGAGCCGTTCCTCGGCCACCGCTACCCGGCCGGCGACATCCCCCCGCAGGCCCGCGCCCTGTACGAGAAGAGCTGGTTGCGGCTCATCTCCGACGTCGAGTCCGTGCCGCGGCACCTGGTGCCCGCGCTGCTGCCCGGCACCGGCGAGCCGACCGACCTCTCGTTCGCGAGCCTGCGCGCGGTGTCTCCCGTGCACGTCGAGTACCTGCGGAACATGGGGGTCCGCTCCTCGATGTCGATCTCCCTGCTGCGGGGCGGCCGGCTGTGGGGGATGGTCGCGTGCCACCACGTCGACGGCCCGCACACGCCGTCGCTCGAGGTCCGTGCGGCGGCCGAGGCGCTCGCCTCGGGGCTGTCCCTGCAGATGGTGGTGCGCGCCGCCGCGGACGACGCGCAGCACGCCCGCGACGTCTCGCGGGCGCTCGAGGCGCTGGTACGGGTGGAGGACGACCCGGTGTCCGACGCCGTCGCCCAGCCGGAGCTGCTGCGGATCCTCGGCGTCGACGGCGCGGTGGTCCGCACCGGCGACGCGACGGCGACGGTCGGGCTGGTCCCCGACGTGCCCGACCTGGTGGTCGACGCCGTCCGGCGGACGTCCCGGCCGCGCCGGGACGGCGGGACGGCGCCGGTGTACGCGTCGCACGACCTGCGGACCGAGCACCCGGAGCTGGCGGACCGGCTGGGCGAGGTCGCGGGCGCGCTCGTCGCCCCGCTGCCGGACGGCGACCTGCTCGCCCTGTTCCGCCGTGAGGTCGCGCGCGAGGTGACGTGGGGCGGCGACCCGCGCGCGAAGACGGTCGACCGGGACGAGAGCGGCACGGTCGTCCGGGTGGGCCCCCGGCAGTCGTTCGCGGCGTGGCGGGAGGCCGTGCACGGCACCTGCGATCCCTGGTCGGACCACGACGTCCGCGCCGCCCTCGTGGCGCGTCGGACCGTCGTCGAGCTCCTGTACCGGCGCTCGCGGCCCGACCTCGGCGCCGCGCTCGTGCTGCAGCACTCCTCGCTGCCGGCGGTGCTGCCCACCCTGCCCGGGTGGCGGCTCGAGGCCCGCTACCGCCCCGCGGACGGCGGCCGGGTCGGGGGCGACTGGTACGACGCGTTCGAGCTGCCCGACGGCCGCACCGCCCTCGTGATCGGCGACGTCGCCGGCCACGGGTTGCCCGCCGCGTCGGCGATGAACCAGCTGCGCAACGGCCTGCGCACCCTGCTGCTCGAGCACCGCGACGTCGCGACGGCGGCGGGCGGCCTGGACCGCCTCGCGCGGACGCTCCTGACCGACGACATGGCCACGCTGCTGGTCGGCATCCTCGAGGTCGACCCCGGCACCGGTGCGGGCGCCGTCGACTACGTCTGCGCCGGCCACCTGCCGCCGGTGGTCGCGGACGCGCAGGGCGCCCGGTTCGTCGAGGTGGTCCGCAACCCCCCGGTCGGGGCGATGCGCGAGACCGTGCGCGCGGGCCGGGTCGACCTCGCGCCGGGAGAGTCCCTGCTGCTCTACACCGACGGGCTCGTGGAACGTCGCGGCACGCGGATCCTGGAGCGGCTGGAGGACCTCCGCTCCACCGTGAGGCTCACCCGCGACCTCGAGGTGATCGAGCACAAGCTCGCCGGGCTCGAGTCCGACGACGACTCCACGATGCTCATGGTGACGGCCCTGGGCCGCGGCTGACGCCGGGCGCACCCGCGTCCCGGTGACGCCGCCGGACCGACGCCGGCGGCAGCCGGCGCGCGGGGGCGGGCCGGTGCAGCGGGCGCTCGTGCCGGCGTGGACCCCCGGCGGCCCGGGCGCTCGGGGAGCCGTGCTCGGCGACGAAGGGTGGGCGCATGGTGGTCCTCCTGGGTGCGGTGCGGTCGGTCCCGCCCTCGCGGGCGCTCTCCCAGGCTTGCCGCGCCCGCGAGACGGATCAACGGCCGATCCGGCTACGCTCGTTCACCCCGGGTCAACGATCGGTCGCCCGGGCGGAGGGTGCAGGCGGCGAGGGGTGCGACGAGGCGTGGAGCTGCGTGAGATCGAGATCTTCCTGACCCTCGCGGAGGAGCTGCACTTCGGCCGGACGGCGGAGCGGCTGCACGTGTCGGTGTCGCGCGTGAGCCAGTCGATCCGCAAGCAGGAGCGGGCGGTCGGGGCGCCGCTGTTCGCGCGCACCAGCCGCAAGGTCGAGCTCACCGCGGTGGGGGAGGTGCTCCGCACGGGCCTGCGCCCCGCCTACGAGGGCATCGGCACCGCCGTCGCCGCCGCCACGGCCGCGGCGCGACGCGTGGCCGGCACGCTGACGCTCGGCTTCATGGGCGGGCAGGCGCACGAGCTGGAGCCCGACCTCGCCCGGTTCCGTGCGCGGCACCCCGACGTCGAGCTGCGCTTCCACGAGGTCGTCTTCAGCGACCCGTTCGCCGCGCTGCGGCGCGGCGACGTCGACGTCCTGACCACGTGGCTGCCCGTCGAGGAGCCGGACCTCACCGTGGGCCCCGTGCTGCGGTCCGAGCCGCTGCGGCTCCTGGTGGCGACGGGCCACCCGCTCGCCGCGGCGGGGCGGGCGGACGTCGAGGCGCTCGCCGAGCACGCCGTGCCGGCGATCCGCGGGGCGGCGCCGCCGTCGTGGCTGGCCGGCGTCCTGCCCGAGCGGACGCCGTCCGGGCGGGAGGTGCCCCGCGGACCAGGTGCCGCCACCTACCAGGAGATCCTCGCCCTCGTCGCGGCGGGAAAGGTCGTGTGCCCGGTGCCCGACGAGGGTCGCCGCTACTTCCCGTGGCCGGGCGTCACGTACCTCCCGCTCGACGGCGCGCCCGCGGTGCGCTGGGCGCTGGTGTGGCGCTCGTCCGACGCGACCCCGCTGCTGCGGGTCTTCACCGCGGAGGTCGCCCGCGGCGGGTGAGCGGGGAGCGCTCAGTCGGGGAGCTCGTCGAGCAGCCGGGACATCCGGTCGATCTCCGCGATCTGGTCCGCCGCCACGTTCGCGGCGAACTCCTGGACCGTCTCGTCCCGCCCCGTGGAGCTGAGGTCGTCGACCATCTCCAGCGCGCCCGCGTGGTGCTTGATCATGCCCTCGAGGAACAGCCGCTCGAAGTCGGTGCCGTCGGCGTCCGCCAGGGCCGTCATCTCGGCGTCCGTCAGCATGCCGGGCATGGAGCCGTGGTCGTGGGCCTGCGGGGCGCGCGGCCCGCTCCCGTCCGACGAGGCGCTCGGCGACGCCGTCGCCACCGCGGGCACCGGGAGGCCCTGGTCCTCGAGCCAGCGGCTCATGTAGTCGATCTCGCCGTCCTGCGTCAGGCGGATGCGGTCGGCGAACTTCGCGAGCGGCGCCGACGTCGACCGCTCGGGGACCAGCTGCGCCATCTCCACGGCCTGCGCGTGGTGGCCGATCATCTTCGTCATGAAGTCGGCGTCGGCGTCGGTGACCACGTCGGCGTCGCCCATCCCCTCGTAGTCCTCGGGGGCGATGGTCTCGGCGGGTTCGCCGGGCTTCCCCGGCACCAGCACGGCCGACGACGGCGTCGGCGCCGGCTCGGGTTCCTCGGCGGTGCACCCCGCGACCGCGAGCCCCGCGCCGAGCACGGCGGCACAGGCCAGGGCGGTGCGTCGGCCGCTCGTGCGACGGAGCCGGAGGTCTGTGATCACCGGAAGATCCTCTCCTGAGGGTGTTGCCACCACGTAAAAAGATGCCCGGACGGCTGGTGGGGAGGATGCTTCCAGACAACACTCAGGGTGACCAACACAACGAGGTGTGGCGCTTGCGCGTCGTCCAACCCTGAGTTCACCGATGAGGAGTGCACGGATGCGGAGTTCACGGACGAGAAGTTCACGGACGAGAGGCGTCGTCGGCGTCGCCCTCTCGTTGACCCTGGTCGCGGGCGCGCTGGGTCTCGCGACCCCCGCATCGGCCGCCGACGCCGCCGAGCCCGACGTCCCGCCCGGCGAGGTGGCGTCGTCGAAGATCGAGCACCTCAGCAACAACCCGAAGAACGGCGCCCTCCAGGGCACCGGCTCGGACATCGCGTTCCAGGGCAAGTACGCCTTCGCGGGCAACTACGACGGGTTCACCGTGTACGACCTCTCCGACCCGGAGGAGCCCGTCCAGGCGCTGCAGGTGTACTGCCCGGGCTCGCAGAACGACATCTCCGTCTACGGCGACGTCCTGGTGCTCTCGACCGACTCGTCGCGCAGCGACGACTCGTGCGCCTCGACGACCCGCCCCGCGACGGAGAAGGACGCCTGGGAGGGCATCAAGGTCTGGGACATCTCCGACCCGCTGGAGCCCGAGTACGTCAAGTCCGTGGAGACGGCCTGCGGCTCCCACACCCACTCCCTGGCGCCGAGCAAGAACGGCAAGGACCTGTACGTCTACGTCTCGTCGTACAGCCCGAGCTCGTCCTACCCGGACTGCCAGCCGCCGCACGACATCATCTCGGTCGTGAAGATCCCGGTGAAGAACCCGGCCGCCGCCACGCTGGTGGGGACGCCGAACCTCTTCCCCGAGGGCGGCTACGAGGGCGACCCGGACCGTCGTGCGTCGGCGACGTCGGGCTGCCACGACATCACCACGTACGTGCAGAAGGACCTCGCCGCCGGCGCGTGCATGGGCGACGGCATCCTCATGGACATCAAGGACCGCGCCCACCCGAAGGTGATCAGCACGGTCCGTGACACCGAGAACTTCGCGTTCTGGCACTCGGCCACCTTCAACAACGACGCGACCAAGGTCGTGTTCACCGACGAGCTCGGCGGCGGCGGGCTGGCGACCTGCACCGGCGAGTACGCCCCGGAGCTCGGTGCCAACGGCATCTACGACATCGAGAAGGACCGGAAGAAGGGCGGGAAGAACGGCACGAAGCTCGTGTTCCAGAGCTACTACAAGATCCCGCGCATCAACGACGCCACCGAGAACTGCGTGGCGCACAACGGCTCGCTGATCCCCGTCAAGGGCAAGGACATCATGGTCCAGTCCTGGTACCAGGGCGGCGTCTCGGTGTTCGACTTCACCAACTCGAAGAAGCCGAAGGAGCTCGCCTGGTTCGACCGCGGCGCGGGCATCTCCAGCGGTGGCACCTGGTCCACCTACTGGTACAACGGCTACGCCTACTCGAACGACCTGGGGATCGGTTTCGACACGTTCGACATCGACGACCGGATCGACGGGAAGGCGAAGACGAACCTCAGGTCGCTGAACCCGCAGATGCAGCAGAAGTTCTGAGTCGCTGAGCCCGGCAGCACTGCCGGGAGCACGACGGCGGCCGGTCCACGCTCGCGTGGGCCGGCCGCCGTCGTGCGCGCACCGGGACCCGTGCCGCTCGGCGCATGGGTGGCCGGGGCGACGATCGTGATCGAATCGATATGTTCACCGGCGCAGAACGCGCCTACCTGCAATTTTATCGGCCTTAGGGTGTGTTCTGCGTCTCATCTCCGGTGCACTGAAGGCCCGGGTGACAAGACGTGAACCGCGGCGAAACACAGCGCGAGTAAGGTCGGCGACTGTTGCACAGGTCCATCGTGAGGCGCCCTGCCAAACCAGCTCGGCCTGCGCTTTCGTCATCATGCGCGCGGCGCGGCCCCTCGGGCACGGCCGCGCGCGTCGTCGGGCCACGAGCCCCCAGTGCACAGGGAAGTCCATGCGCGTCGCTCCTCTCGCCATGCTGACCGGGACCAAGCAACCCGGACGAGGGGGCACACCCGTGCCCGTGCCCGTGCCGACGCGCACCGTCGGTCGCGACTGATGGGCAGGTTCCTCCTGCGACGTTCGGCCAACTACGTCGCGATGCTCTTCGTCGCCGTCTCGGCGACGTACCTGCTGGCCTCGGTCTTCATGGACCCCCGGTCCAACTACCTGTCGCGCAACCCGCGGCCGCCGATGGACTCGATCAACGCGTCCCTCACCGCGGCGAACATCAACGACGAGGACCCGCTGCTGCTGCGGTACTGGCGCTGGCTGACGGACATCGTCCTGCACTGGAACTGGGGCCTGAGCCCCGACCAGGAGCCGGTCGCCAGCGCGGTCGCCACCCGGATCGGTGCGTCGACGCAGCTCGTCACGCTCGCCACCGTGCTCGCGATCGTCATCGGCGTCGCGATCGGCGTGTACACCGCGATCCGCCAGTACAAGTGGCAGGACTGCGTGCTCGGCGGCTTCGCGACCTTCTTCCTCGTGATCCCGACGGCGGTGCTCGCGCTGTTCGTCGTCATCGGCGCGATCTACATCAACGAGGCGGTCGGGTTCCGGCTCTTCTACGTCACCGGGCTGCACAGCTACGAGGGCGACAGTCCATGGCTGTGGCTCCTCGACTTCGCGCAGCACCTCATCCTGCCCACCGTCGTGCTGACGATCATCGGCGCCGTGAGCTACCACCTCACGCAGCGCACCTACCTGCTCGACACGATGAAGGCGGACTACGTGCGGACGGCGCGCGCCAAGGGGCTGCCGCTGAACCTCGCGATCCGCAAGCACGCGCTGCGCACGTCGCTCATCCCGACGGCCGTGAACGTCGCGTTCTCGATCGCGACGGTGTTCACCGGCGCGGTGATCACCGAGACGATCTTCGCGATCAACGGCCTGGGCCGGTACTTCGTCACCACGATCGTCAACAACGACATCAACGGCGCGACCTGCATCGCGGCGTTCGCCGGCGTGTGCACCCTCGTGGGCGCGCTGCTGGCCGACCTCGTCGTCGCGTGGCTCGACCCGCGCATCCGGATCAGCTGAGAGGGGCTGGACACCATGGCTGACTCCGAGCTGACCGTCACGGCCGCCGCCGTCCTCACGGCGGAGGACGAGCAGAGCACCGGGCTGCGGCGCACCGGCCGCTTCACCCTCATCGCCAGGCGCTTCGCGCGCCGGCCGTCCGCCGTCGTCGGGCTGGTCCTGCTGGTGCTGCTCGTCGTGTTCGCGTTCGTGGGCCCGCGCATCGCGCAGTGGGGCTACGACGAGCCCGACTTCCTCGCCCTCGCGCAGGCGCCGTCCGCCGAGCACTGGTTCGGCACGACGACGGGCGGGTCCGACGTCTTCGCGCTCGTCGCCCGCGGCCTCGGCCGCTCCCTCGCCATCGGCATCCTGTCGTCCGTGGCGATCACGGTGATCGCCGCGATCGTCGGCACCACCATCGCCTTCTTCGAGGGCTGGGTGGAGCGCGTCGGCATGTGGGTCCTCGACATGCTGCTCGTGATCCCGTCGTTCCTGCTCATCGCGATGATCGTGCGCTCGTCCTCGGGCGCCAACGGGTGGATCTGGCTCGCGTTCGGCATCACCGTGTTCGGCTGGATCGGGTACGCCCGCGTGCTGCGCACCCTGACGCTGTCGCTGCGCGAGCTCGACTACGTGCACGCGGCGAAGTACATGGGCGTGCGGTCGTTCACGATCATCCGCCGGCACCTCATCCCGAACCTCGGGTCGGTGCTCATCATCCAGACGGTGCTCGGCGTGGTCGCCGCCGTGAACGCCGAGACGGCGCTGTCCTTCCTCGGCCTCGGCATCAAGGCCCCCGACACCTCGCTCGGCACCATCCTCCAGGCCGGGCAGAGCGTCATCCTCACCGCGCCGTGGGTGCTCATCGCGCCGTCGGTCGCGCTGGTGCTGCTCACCTTCTCCGTGCAGCTCATCGGCGACGGGCTGCGCGACGCCATCGATCCGAACTCCCGGTCGGGAGGCCGAGCATGAACCCCGTCCTGAGCGTGCGCGACCTGCAGGTGAGCTTCGCCTCGGAGGCCGGCACCGTCCGCGCCGTCCGCGGCGTGAGCTTCGACCTCCTGCCCGGGCGCACCCTCGGCATCGTGGGCGAGTCCGGGTCGGGCAAGTCCGTGACGTCCCTGTCGGTCATGGGGCTGCTCGACGAGAACGCCCGTGTCGAGGGCTCCATCCGGCTCAAGGGCACCGAGCTGCTCGGCCTGAGCGAGCTCGAGCTCTCGAAGTACCGCGGCAACGACATGGCGATGGTCTTCCAGGACCCGCTGTCGGCCCTGACCCCGGTGTTCTCCATCGGCGACCAGCTCGCCGAGGCGCTCGACCTGCACCAGGACCTGAACCGCAAGCAGGTGCGCGAGCGGTCGGTCGAGCTGCTGGACCTGGTCGGCATCCCCAACCCGGCCGAGCGGCTCAAGGCGTACCCGCACCAGTTCTCGGGCGGCATGCGCCAGCGCGTGATGATCGCGATCGCGATCGCGAACGACCCCGACGTGATCATCGCGGACGAGCCCACCACGGCCCTCGACGTGACGATCCAGGCCCAGGTGCTCGAGGTTCTCAAGAAGGCGCAGCGCGAGACCGGCGCGGCGGTCGTGATGATCACCCACGACCTCGGTGTGGTCGCGGGCGTGGCCGACGACGTCCTCGTCATGTACGCGGGCCGTCCCGTGGAGCAGGCGCCGGTCGACGAGCTGTTCGCCCGTCCCGCCATGCCGTACACGATGGGGCTGCTCGGCGCCGTGCCGCGCCCCGACCGCGGCGAGAACCGTCGGCTCGTGCCGATCCAGGGCAACCCGCCGTCGCTGGTCGACCTGCCCGTCGGCTGCCCGTTCGCCGCGCGCTGCCCGCTGGCGGAGGACCGCTGCCGCACGGCCGAGCCGGACCTGCTGCCCGTGGCCGGCCGGCCCGAGACGCTCGCCGCGTGCGTGCGCGCCGACGAGCTCGCCGAGCAGGGCGTCACGTTCGAGGACGTGTACGAGGTGGCGGAGGCCGCCGAGTCGACTCTCGAGGCCGTGCCGCGCTCCGAGCGCGAGGTCGTGCTCGAGGTCGAGGGCCTCAAGCGGCACTTCCCGCTCACCAAGGGCGGCTTCCTGCGCCGCCGCGTCGGCACCGTCAAGGCGGTGGACGGCGTGACCTTCGACGTGCGCGCCGGCGAGACCGTCGCGCTGGTCGGTGAGTCGGGCTCCGGCAAGACGACGACGCTGCTCGAGATCATGAAGCTCGAGGCGCCGCAGGGCGGCCGGGTGGCCGTGCTCGGCAAGAACCTCGAAGAGCTCTCGCGGTCCGAGCGGTCCGCGCTGCGGCGCGACCTGCAGATCGTGTTCCAGGACCCGATGAGCTCGCTGGACCCGCGCATGCCGGTCTACGACGTGCTCGCGGAGCCGCTCAAGGTGCACGGCTGGTCGCGGCAGAAGGTCAACGCCCGCATCGACGAGCTCATGAAGCTGGTGGGCCTCAACCCCGACCACGTCGACCGGTTCCCGTCGCAGTTCTCCGGCGGCCAGCGCCAGCGCATCGCCATCGCGCGCGCCCTGGCCGTGAGCCCGCGGCTCATCGTGCTCGACGAGCCGGTGTCCGCCCTCGACGTGTCGATCCAGGCCGGCGTCATCAACCTGCTCGAGGACCTGCAGGCCCAGCTCGGCGTCGCGTTCCTCTTCGTCGCGCACGACCTGTCCGTGATCCGGCACATCTCGAGCCGCGTGGCCGTGATGTACCTCGGGCAGGTCGTCGAGTCGGGGGACACCGAGGCGGTCTTCACCGCGCCGCGCCACCCGTACACGCAGGCCCTGCTGTCGGCGGTACCGCTGCCCGACCCGCAGCTCGAGCGCGGGCGCAAGCGGGTGGTGCTCGAGGGCGACCTGCCCAGCCCGGTCGAGGAGATCCCGGGCTGCCGCTTCGCCAGCCGCTGCCCCGTGCGCGCCACGCTGTCGGCCGACGACCAGCACCGCTGCGACACCGTGCTGCCGGTGCTCACCGGCGGCGACGACCAGCTCGCGGCCTGCCACTTCCCGCTGACCATGTCGGCGGGCACCCCAGACGTGCGGGAGACCACCCGCGCCTGACCCGTCCGGGTCATCTACCCGACCGGGTAGACGCTTCTCAAGGAGAATCATGACAACGATCCGCAAGAAGGGCGTCGGTGCGGTCGCTGCTGCCGCGGTGCTCGCGCTCACCCTGGCCGCGTGCGGCTCCGGCGGTGGCGACGACGAGGGCACGGCCCAGGGCAACGGCGACACGTCGATGACGACGCAGCCCGCCGACGGCGTCCCCTCGTCGTACCAGGGCGCGCTGCCCATGCCCGAGGCCGGCAAGGCGTACAACAACCCGCAGGACCGCGAGAACGTCAAGGACGGCGGCACGCTGACGCTGCCGATCGAAGAGGTCACGCCGAACTGGAACGCGTTCTCGGTCGACGGCAACACCCGGTACATGGGCGACTTCTGGAAGCTCTACCAGGCGTCCCTGTGGGACTACGACGTCGCGGGCAACCCGACGCCGAACCCCGACTACCTGTCCAAGGTCGAGGTCACCTCGAAGGACCCGCTGGTCGTCACCTACGACGTCAACCCCAAGGCCACCTGGAACGACGGCACGCCGATCGACTGGACGGCCTTCGAGGCCACCTGGAAGGCGCAGTCGGGCAAGACCAAGGGCTACAACCCGGTCTCGACCACCGGCTACGACCAGGTCAAGTCGGTGGAGAAGGGCAAGGACGACAAGCAGGTCGTCGTCACCTTCGACGCGCCGTTCTTCCCGTACCAGTTCCTGTTCCTGAACCTGATGCACCCGGACAGCCTGGACGTCAAGACCTACACCGAGGGATGGGTGAACGAGCCGCACAACGAGTGGGCCGCCGGTCCGTTCATCGTGGACTCGCAGGACGAGACGCAGGCCACCTTCGTGCCGAACCCCAAGTGGTGGGGCGAGACGCCGAAGCTGGAGAAGATCGTCTTCAAGCAGATGGAGGAGGCCGCCTCCATCAACGCGTTCCAGAACGGTGAGATCGACTCCACCGGCGTGGCCGCGGCCGACCGCCTCAAGGTGGCGCGCGGCATGGACGACGTGCAGATCCTCATCAACTACGCCCTGTCGACCGGCGTGTTCACGCTGAACACCAAGGCCGAGGCGCTGCAGGACATCGCGGTGCGCAAGGCCGTGACGCAGGCGACCGACGTCACCAAGCTCGCCGAGATCGACTTCCAGGGTCTCGGCTGGGAGGAGGACCCGGCCGGGTCCGAGGTGATGTCGCCGATCCAGGACGGCTACGAGAACAACATGCCGGCCGACGCCGCCTACTCGGTGGAGAACGCCAAGGCCACGCTCGAGGGCGCGGGCTACACCCTCAACGAGGGCTCGGGCTACTACGAGAAGGACGGCAAGCCGGTCCACCTCAAGTACACCTTCTTCGGCGACAGCCCGACGCAGACCGCCATGGCGAACGCCGTGCAGGCCATGCTCAAGGCGGCCGGCATCGAGGTCGAGCTCGACAACCAGGACTCGTCGAAGTTCTCGGACACGGTGCTGGGGGGCAAGTACGAGATGCTCATCATGGCCTGGTCGTCCTCCGACCCGTACGGCTACAGCACCTCGGGCTACCAGCTCTACGGCTCCGACTCCGACTCGAACTTCACCTACATCGGGTCGAAGGAGATCGACGAGCTGATGAAGAAGCCGGGCACCATCGAGGACATCCCGCAGGCGGTCGCCGCGTTCAACGAGGCCGAGAAGAAGGCGCTGGAGCAGTACGGCACCTTCCCGATCGACTTCGGTCCGGAGATGACCGCGGTGAAGAAGGGCCTGGCCAACTTCGGCTGGCGCACCTCCGGCTTCCAGGGCCTCGCCCCGCACCCGGAGAACTGGGGCTGGCAGAAGTGACGCACCGCGTCACCCGCTGAGCACCACGCACGCCGACGCCGCCACGACCGCCCTGGTCGTGGCGGCGTCGTCGCGTCCCGGGCCGCTCGGGCGGTCAGCGTCGGCGCAGCGCGCCCTCGAGGAGGGGGACGGCGACGGCGACGAGGGTGAGCGCCGCGCCGACGTACGTCGCGGCGCCGGGCGGCGCGATGGTGGGGGAGAGCACGTCGAGCACGAGCGCGCCCACCACCTGGCCCGCGATCATGCCCAGCCCGAGCAGCAGCACGCCGATGCGCTGCACGACGGCCGCCTGCAGGGCGATGAACGTGACGCCCAGCAGGCCGCCGGAGTAGAGCAGGAGGTCCGGCGGCAGGCCTCCCGCCGGGGCACCGCCGACGGCGAGCGCGACGCCCATGACCACGAGCAGGGCCGCCGTGCCCACGACGAAGCTGACGACGGTCGCCGCGATCACCCCGCCGTCCCCGCCGAGCCGGGCACGGGCGCCCGCCGGGGTCGTGACGCGCACCGCCGACCGCACCCTGCCGTTGAGGGCCTGCTGGAACGACTGCAGCACCCCCGCCACCAGCGGGAACAGCGCGAGGGCGAGCGCCGCCGTGGTCGCCCCCGCGCCGGAGACGACCACCACCGCGACGACGGTCAGCGCCGGGCCGAGCACCCGCCCGAGGGTGACCAGGCGGACGCCGCCGGGGGCGATGCCGACCCGGTCGATGACGAGCGAGCTCACCGACTGCCCGGCCACCAGGGCGACGGTGAAGACCGCCACGCCGAGGACGTCGACGGTCAGGCCCTGCGACATCACGAAGAAGGCCCCGCCGAGCCCGCCGAGGCACTCCCACGGGCGCAGGCCGCCGGTGCGCAGCCCCGTCCCGACGCGGCGCACCGCGGCGCGTCCCGTCGACGAGAACGCCAGGGCGACCAGCAGCAGCACCAGGCCGGAGCTGAACGAGAAGAACGCCGCGACGAACGGGCTGTCCATCGCGGTGGCGAGCGAGCCGTTGACCCGGCTCTGCAGCGCGGCGGCGAGACCGGCGACGATCGCGAGCGCCACCCCGGCCGCCCGTCCCGAGCCGGTGCTGGGCGGGGACGTGGACGGCTGGCTCACCCCGGGAGTGTACGTCCGGGTCACGGCTCGCCCGCGTGTGAGGATCCGCGCATGACGCCCGCCTCGAGGACCGACGTCACCCCCGACCCGACGCCTGCGCACGGCCATGCGCACGGCCATGCGCACGGCGGTGCCGTCGCCCCCGCGCCGCTGCGCACGCGCATCGTGATCGCCTGTCTGGTGCTGCCCGCGATCGTCGCGACGGCGCTCGGCCTGTGGGCGCTGTGGCCGGCGGCGGGGCAGGTCCCCGACCGCATCCCGGTGGTCGTCGACGGGAGCTCGTTCGTCGAGGTGACGGTGACCGGGCCCCCGGGCGAGGACGAGTCCGGCGAGGTGACCCTGCCGATCGAGGTGCCCGACGGGGGCACGTCGCGCATGCAGGTGGACCCGCGGTTCGAGTTCGAGACCGGCGACGGCCTGGTGGCGCTGCACATCGGCGACCTCCAGGGCGAGATCGCCGCCCCCTACGTCTTCATGGAGCACCAACGGACCGTGCCGCTCGGCGTCCTCGCCGCCGCCTACGTCCTCGTCGTCCTGCTCGTGGCGCGGTGGCGGGGGCTCGCCGCGATCGCGGGCCTGGGCGTCGCGTTCGCCGTGTTCCTCGGGTTCACGTTTCCCGCGCTGCTGGCGGGCAAGGACGCGATGGCGGTCGCGCTGGTGACGTCGTCGGCGGTGATGCTGGCGGTGCTCTACCTGGCGCACGGTCTGACCACGCGCACGTCCGTGGCCCTGCTGGGCACGTTGGCCGGCCTGGCGCTCACGGCCGCCATCGGCACGTGGGCGACCTCCGCGTCCCACATCACCGGCGCGACGTCGGAGACCGCCCAGATGCTGCCGTCGATGGCGCCGGGCGTGGACCTGCGGGGGATCGCGCTGTGCGGGCTCGTCCTCGCGGGGATGGGGGTGCTCAACGACGTCACGATCACGCAGGCGTCGGCCGTGTGGGAACTGCGCGCGCTGGCGCCGCTCGCCCCGCGGCGGGCCCTTTTCGCGCGGGCGATGCGGATCGGACGGGACCACATCGCGTCCACCGTGTACACGATCGCGTTCGCCTACGTGGGCGCGGCGCTGCCGCTGCTGCTCACCGTGTGGCTCCTGGACCAGTCGCCGGCGACGGCGCTCACGTCGGGCGAGATCGCGGAGGAGATCGTCCGGACCCTGGTGGGGTCCATCGGGCTCGTCCTCGCCATCCCCATCACGACGGCGATCGCGGCGGTCGTGGTGCCCGGCCCGGCGGCCGGGCCCGCCGTCGAGCCTGCGGCCGGGTGATCAGGTGAGGTGGTCGAAGTCGCCGCGCGCCCAGGCCGCGTGCCGCTCGGCGGAGCGCAGCACGACGTCGCGCGCGTCGGCCGGGATCACCCCGTCGAAGTTGTTGTAGAGCCGGTCGAACGGTCGGCGGGCCACGTGCTCGGCGACGCGCGTCACGACCGTGCCCGACAGCGGGATGCGGTTGGGGTAGCTGCGCATGAAGCTCGCCGTGCGGTCCGGGTTGGCGAAGATCGTGTCGCCCGACAGGAGCACGCCGCGCCCGTCGGCACCGGTCCAGTGCACCACCGCCGAGCCGGGGAAGTGCCCGCCCGGCTGGCTGAGCACGACGCCGGGCAGCACCTCGCGCTCGCCGGACGCGTCCGGCGACCACGTCTCGATCACGGCGTCCGGGCGGGCCACCCAGCCGGCGTCGGCCTCGCTCACCAGGACAGGCACGTCGCGGCCGGTGGCCGCGGCCAGGCGGCGGCTCCACTCCACCTGCACGCCGAACATGTGCGGATGGCTGGCGGCGATCACGACGTCGCCGCCCGCGGCGGCCGACACGACCGCCGCGACGCCCACGTCGTCCACGAAGCCGAGCGGGTCCCACAGCAGCGCGCCCGCGTCGGTGCGCACCACCTTCGCCTGCTGCCCGATGCCCACGTGCGGCGTCGCGTGCAGGGCGAGCAGGTCGGGCTCGAGCTCGGCGACCTCGACGGCGAGGCCCTCGGCCGCGAGCTCGTCCAGGGTGGTCCACGCCTGGCCGGTCACGGGCACCCACTGGCGCTCGTCCGCGCAGATCGCGCAGACCTCCGGTCGGGTGGAGTGCTCGACGGCGCAGGTGCGGCAGATCCAGAAGTCCGCCGACGTGGGGAGGCTCATGGGCCCACACTTCCACCTCCTGGGGGAGGCGCCCACCGCATTCCCCTCTCTAGGCTGACCGGATGCCCCAGCACCGCGCCTCGTGGACCGCGCGCCTCGCCGACTGGTGGGGGATCGACTCGGGGTGGGACCGCGTGCCCGCCGACCCCGCCCGCGCCTACCGCAACGACCTGTGGCTGGGCGCGGCATTCGTCGTCGTCTCCCTCGTGGGCGCCGAGCTCGCCCGCAGCTTCGGGTACTTCGAGGACGAGCAGGCCCCGACCTGGCTGCTCTACCTGCTCGCCGCCCTGGGCGCCGCGCCCCTCATGTGGCGCCGGCGGTTCCCCCTGGTCGTGCTCTCCGTGGTGTACCTGCACTTCCTCGTGGTCGGGCTGACCGTCCCGATGGTGACGATCCTCGTGCCGCTGCAGGTCGTCTACTTCGTCGCGCTGTTCAGCGCGGTCGCGTGGGCGCGCGACCGCCAGGCGATGGCCCTCGTCGTGGGCGCCGCCCTGCTGGCGATGTTCGGGTGGCTGGCCTGGCAGTTCGCCGTCGGGGCCGGCATCGACGGCATCGTCGAGCAGATGGGGCTCGCCGACGAGCGGCCCGGCCTGGTCGACCCGGGGGTGGCGTTCACCGCGTACAACCTGCTCATCAACCTCGCCTACTTCTACGGGGCGGTCGTGGGCGGCCAGCTCATGTGGCACGGCGCGCGCCGGCGCGAGCAGCTCCAGGACCAGGCCGCGACCATCGAGCGCCAGACGGCGGAGCTGCAGCGGCAGGCGGTCGTCACCGAGCGGCTGCGCATCGCCCGCGAGCTGCACGACGTCGTCGCCCACCACGTGTCCGTCATCGGCATCCAGGCCGCCGCCGCCCGGCGGATGCTGGCCGGCGACCCGGCCTCGGCCGCCGCGCCGCTGGCCACCATCGAGGGCGAGTCGCGCGAGGCCGTGGCCCAGATGCGCGGGCTGCTCGGCACGCTGCGCGGGGTCGAGGACGGCGACGGCCCGGGCGACGCGGGCTCGGGCGGCGGGCGCGCGCCGGAGCCCGGGCTGGCCGACGTCCCGTCCCTCGCGGACGACGCCGGGCTCGACGTCGAGGTGCGGGTCGTCGCCGAGCCGGGTGCCGTCGACGCCGTGCCCGCGCCCGTCGGCCTCAGCCTGTACCGCACCGCGCAGGAGGCGCTGAGCAACGTGCGCAAGCACTCCACGGCGCGGTCCGCGCGCGTCGTCGTGCGCGTGGACCGCCGTCCGGCGCGGCGCGACGACCCGTCCGCGGACCGGTTCCCGCACGGCTTCGCCGAGGTGGAGGTGCTCGACGACGGCCGCCCGCGCCCCGGCTCCACGGGGACCGGGCTCGGCCTGGTCGGCGTGCGCGAGCGCGTCGCGACGCACGGCGGGATCGCCGACGTCGGCCCGCGGGCCACCGGCGGCTACCGTGTGCGGGTGCGCCTGCCCTTGCCTCGCTCGACGTCCCCAGACCGCCCGTGACCGGCGCCGACGCGCCCGTGCGGGTGCTGCTGGTCGACGACCAGAAGCTGGTGCGGTCCGGCTTCGCGATGATCCTGGGCGTCGAGGCCGACCTCGAGGTGGTGGGCGAGGCCGCCGACGGCGCGCAGGCGCTGGAGCAGGTGCGCGCGCTGCGCCCCGACGTCGTGCTCATGGACGTCCAGATGGCGGTGATGGACGGCATCGAGGCGACCCGCCGCATCGTCGCGGACGACCTCGCCAAGGTGCTCGTGCTCACGACGTTCGACGACGACGCCTACGTGGACGACGCCCTGCGCGCCGGCGCGTCCGGCTTCCTGCTGAAGAACTCCGACGCCGACCGGCTGGTGGACGCCGTCCGCACCGTCGCCGCCGGGCACGCGCTGCTCGCGCCGGAGGTCACGAAGCGCGTCATCGCCCGGATGGTCGAGGGGACGGGCGGCGGACGGGCGCGCCCGCCGGCCGTCGGGTCGTCGCGGCCGGACGCCGCCCTGGACCTCCTCACCCCGCGGGAGCGGGAGGTCCTGGTGCTCGTGGGCCAGGGGCTGTCGAACGCCGAGATCGCCGGCGAGCTGTTCCTCGGCGAGGCCACCGTCAAGACCCACGTCTCCAACGTGCTGGCCAAGCTGCACCTGCGCGACCGCGTGCAGGCCGTCGTCTACTACCACCGCGCCCTGACGTAATACCTGGTGACGGTTACCGCTGCTGAACCGTCACCGGGTGCTACGTCGAGGAACTGTGGATGACGCCGCCTGCCTGCCGCCCGGCTCGGCTTGGCTGGTGCGATGCCCCGCCGGATCGTGGTCCCCTCGTCGCTCGGCCGGCTCGCCGCGCTCCAGGAGGGCCTGGTGTCCGTCGCACAGTGCCGCGAGCACGGTCTGACGGACCAGCAGGTCGCTGCGCTCGTCCGGCAGGGGCGATGGCGGCGCGCGATGCTCGGCGTCCTCGACACCGGCATCCCCTCGGTACGGGGCGTCGTGGTCACGGACGTCGGGCAGCTGCTCGATCACGAAGGGTGGAGGCCTCGACCGTGGCCTGCCAGCACCCCCTTGGTGCTGTCGACGTAGTACCTGGTGACGATTCGCGGTGCGGAACCGTCACCAGGTACTACGTCGAGGGTCACCCGCGCGGGGTCAGCCGGATGACGGGCAGCTCGCGGTCCGTCCGGGCCTGGTACCCGGCGAAACCGGGGGACGTGGTCGTGACCGTCCGCCAGGCGGCGGCGCGCTCGGCCCCGTGCAGCTCCTCGGCGACGACGGGCACGGTCCGCCCGCCAGTCGTGACGGTCGCACGGTCGGGGTGGGCCGCGAGGTTGAGGTACCAGGCGGGGTTCGCCCGTGCGCCGGCGGCGGACGCGACGACGATCCAGCTGCCGTCGCCGCCCGGGAAGCCGCCGACGGGGGTGGACCGCTCCTGGCCGGTCCTCCGGCCGATCGTCGTCAGGGCGAGCAGGTCGCCGGTGGCCCGGCCCGCGCGCCGCGCCGCCCGCCGGTTCCTGCCGGCGAGGAAGCGGCCGCGGGGCTGACGGGCGCCGCGGGTGCCCTGCGGGTTCGTGAACGTCATCGTGCTCTCCTTCGTCGGGGCGCCGGGTGCTCGCCGGTGGATCGTGCGTCCCGCTGCACGGTGCCAGGGCTCCGCGCCGACCGGTACCGACCGCCGTCGACCGCCGCGCGACGAAAGTCGGGGGTGCGCGGACGCGCCGGTCCGCCCCGCGGGGGAGGCGCGGATCTCCGCCGCCGGGCGGATCCGTCCCGGGCCCGCGTTCCGTAGCGTCGTCGTCATGGACAACGACTTCCTCGAGGTCCGGGGCCTGACCCGGACGTTCGGCGACCTCACGGCCGTCGACGACGTCTCGTTCGCGGCCCCGGCCGGGCTGCTCACCGGGTTCGTCGGCGGCAACGGCGCCGGCAAGACGACGACCATGCGGATGATCATGGGCGTCCTGGCGCCCACGGCCGGCGAGGTGCGGTTCGGCGGCGACCCGGTCACGCGCGCGGACCGCCGCGCGTTCGGGTACATGCCGGAGGAGCGTGGCCTCTACCCGAAGCAGCCGGTGCTCGACCAGCTCGTCTACCTGGCCCGCCTGCGCGGCATCGCGGCCCCGCGGGCCCGCGCGGAGGTGCTCGACATGCTCGACCGGCTCGGCCTGGCCGGCCGGTCCAAGGAGCACGTCGAGAAGCTCTCGCTCGGCAACCAGCAGCGCGTGCAGATCGTCGCTGCGCTGATGGGCACGCCGCGGCTGCTGGTGCTCGACGAGCCGTTCAGCGGCCTCGACCCGGCCGCCGTCGACGGCATGGTCGACCTGCTCGCCGAGCACACCGCCCGGGGCGTGCCCGTGCTGTTCAGCTCGCACCAGCTCGACCTCGTGGAGCGGCTGTGCGAGCGGCTCGTCATCCTCAAGTCCGGTCGCGTCATGGCGGACGGCGCGCCGGCGGACCTGCAGCGGACCGGTGCGCTGCGCCACCGCCTCGTCGCGGGCGGCGACGCCGGCTGGGTGCGCGGCGTCCCCGGCGTGCACGCGGTCGACGTCGACGGGTCCGTCGCGCTCCTCGAGGTGGCCGACGACGCGGCGCTGCAGCGCCTGCTCGCCACCGGTCTCGAGCGCGGCGGCGTCCGCGAGCTCACCCCTGTCCGGCCCACGCTGGCCCAGATCTACCGCGAGGTGACGGCATGACCACCACCACCCCCACCCGCCCGGACACGCAGGGCACCCTCGACCGGACCGGCGAGGAGAGCACGCGCGGTGCGTGGCTCGTCGTGATGAAGCGCGAGATCGTGGTGCGCGCGCTCAACAAGACGTTCCTCGTGGGGCTGCTCGTCTCGGTCGCGATCATCGCCGCGCTGGCGGGGTTCATGGCCTGGCAGGGCAGCAAGACGGAGAGCTTCACGGTGGCCGTCGTGGCCGGGGACGCCGCCGCGACGGCGTCCGTCGAGTCCGCGGCCGCGATCCCCGAGGAGCAGGGCGGGGGCGCCGAGCTCACGACCCTCGAGGTGCCCGACGACGAGGCCGCCCGCGCGGCGCTCGCGGACGGCGACGCGGACGCCTGGCTGCACCCCGCCGACGGGAGCGACGCCGGGTCGACGGACGACGGCTGGGTGCTCACCGGCCAGGCGGCCCCCGACAGCACGCTGACCCGCCTGCTCACGGCCGGCGTGGCCGCCCAGGCGCTCGACGCCAACGCGCAGGCGGCCGGCACCACCGCCGCCGAGCTCACCGCGGGCGGCACCCTGACCACCGACCGGGTCGACGGCGACGCCGTGGACTCGCAGACGCTGTTCTTCGCGTCGTTCGCCCTCGCCCTGCTGTTCTTCATCGGGGCGCTCGGCTCCGGGCAGATGATCGCGGGCAGCGTGGTGGAGGAGAAGCAGTCGCGCCTGGTGGAGATCATGGCCACCGCCGTGCCGCTGCGGCACCTGCTGGCAGGCAAGATCCTCGGCAGCTCGGTCGTGGCCCTGGCGCAGAACGTCGTGTTCGCGGCCGTCGGCCTCGCCGCGCTGTCGTTCACACCGACGGCGTCGATCCTGCCGTCGCTGTCGACGTCGCTGGTCTGGTTCGTGCTCTTCTTCGCCGTCGGCTTCCTCGGCCTCGCGGCCCTGTACGCCGTGGCGGGAGCGCTCGCGTCGCGCACCGAGGACCTGCAGCACACCACCACCCCGATGACGATGGCGATCATGGGCGTGTACTTCCTGACGTTCTCCGCCAGCGGCACCTTCGAGACGGTCCTGTCGTACGTCCCGGTGGCGAACGTCGTCTCGATGCCCGTGCGCGTGCTGTCCGGCGACGCCGCCTGGTGGGAGCCGGTCGTGTCGCTGCTGATCCTCGCCGCGTTCGCCGTCGTCGCCCTGCTCGTGAGCGAGCGGGCCTACCGCGGGGCGCTGCTGCAGACCGGCGGCCGCATCGGGTGGCGGAGCGCCCTGGCGGCGCGCGCCTGACCGACGGGCGCACCGTCCCACCGACAGCACCGACAGCACCGACAGCACCGACAGCACCGACAGCACCGATCAGCGAGGGAGACCGACCATGACCGCACCGACCACCGCGTGGGAGCACAAGGTGCTCACCTACAAGCTCGCGATGCGCGGCTTCGACTACGCCCAGATGGAGCGTGACCTCAACGACCTCGGCCGGGACGGCTGGGAGGCCGTGGGGACCCTGTCGCCGAGCTACGGGGCCGGCCAGGCCATCGAGGTCGTGGTCGTCGTCAAGCGCCCTGCCGCCTGACGCCGCCCGCGGGGTAGGGGAGTCCCCCGAAATCGCTCAGGGTTGTCCCCCGAAGGTCCCGAAAACCCTGGGGCCGCGGGGTTCGGGCGCCCTAGCGTCAGCCGCATGACCGCCGTCGACGCCGCCCGCCTGCAGTTCGCGCTGCTCGCCGGGACGCACTTCCTCTTCGTCCTGGTGACGCTGGGGCTCGGGCCCGTCGTGGCGATCCTGCAGACCCGGTGGGCGGCGGCCCGCGACGCCGGGCGGGCGGCGACGCTCGAGACCGCCACCCGGTTCTGGGGCCAGCTCTACCTGGTCAACTACGCGCTGGGCATCGCCGCCGGCATCGTCATGGAACTGCAGCTCGGCCTGCACTTCCCGGGCCTGCTCGACGTGGCCGGCGGCGTGTTCGGCGCCCCGCTGGTGATCGAGACGATGGCGGCGTTCTTCCTGGAGTCCACGTTCCTCGGGCTGTGGGTGTTCGGGTGGCACGTGCTGCCGCGCCGGGCGCACACCGCGGCGTTCTGGGCGGTCGTCGTCACCGGCTACCTCTCGGCGTTCACCGTGATGGTGGCGAACGGCTTCCTGCGGAACCCGGTCGGCTTCGAGCTGGTGGACGGCGTGGCCCGCGTCACCGACGTGGCGGCCCTGGTCACCAACCCGGCGGCGCTGCTGTCGGCGCTGCACGTGGTGGGGGCGTGCCTCATGGCGGGGGCGTTCCTGCTGGTCGGGGTCAGCGCGTGGCACCTGCGCCGGGCGCCGTCGCGGCTGCCCGGCGTGGTCGCGGCCGGCCTCCCGGGCGCCGTGATGTCGCCGGAGAACGACGTGTGGCGTCGCTCGATGCGGATCGGGCTGGTCACCGGCACGGTCGGCGCGTTCGTCGCGACCTCCTTCGGGTACGCGCAGTTCGAGTACCTGCAGGACGTGCCGGGCGGCGACCCGCCGGTCGTGGGCATCGCGTACGCGGTGATGCAGGGCGTCGCCGGCCTGGCGTTCGTCGTCGGGTGCGTGCTGCTGCTCCTGCTGCCCGGCAACGTGCTGTTCCGCCTGTGGCGGCCGCTGCGCAGCGGCCTCTACGGCACGCTCACCGTGCTGCTGCCGGTGCCGTTCCTCACGGCGCTGCTCGGCTGGGCGGCCCGCGAGATCGGCCGCCAGCCCTGGGCGATCGCGGGCGTGCTGCGCACCGAGGACGCCGTGTCCGACGCGTCCGCGGCGGCGGTGATCACGTCCCTCGTGGTCCTCGTCGGCGTGATGGTCACCCTCGCCGTCGTGGACTGGTCCGTCATGGCGCGCCTCGCCCGCCGCGGCACGACGCGCCTCGCCCTCGGCGCCCCGCCGGCCGACGTCCTGCGCGACGCCGACGAGGAGCCCGACGGCGATCCCGGCGGCGGGCCCGGCGCCCGGGCCGAGGACCGCACCGAGGACCGCACCGAGCTCCTCACCTTCGGAGGCACGCGATGAACGCCCTCGGCTGGGGCCTCCTGCTCGCCGCCCTGCTCGCCGGCTGGGCCGCGCTCGACGGCGCCGTCCAGGGCGGCGTGCCGCTGGTGCGCGCGCTCGGCGGCCGCGACGACGCCCGCCGCCGCACGGTGCTGGCCACGGTCGCGCCGTTCCTCCTGCTGGGAGAGGTGTGGCTCGTCGCCGCGGCGGGCGTGCTGCTCGCCGCGTTCGGGCACGTCGAGGCGGCGCTCTGGGCCGCCGGGTACCCCGTCGTGGTGGCGCTGCTGGTGGCCTGGGTGGTCCGCGACGCCGCGCTCTGGCTGCGCAGCCGCCTGCCGTCGCCGGGCTGGCGGCGGGGGTGGGACGTCGTCGGCCAGGCCGCGAGCCTCGCGCTCCCGGCGGCGTTCGGCGCGCTGGCGGGGGTCGCCTGGGTGCGCTTCTCGGTGGTGGGGGCGCAGGCCGACGGCGGCTCCGGCGCGGCGCAGGCGCTCGCGCTCGGGCTGCCGGTGCTGACGGCAGGGCTCGCTGTCGCGACGACGCGGGTGCACGGCGCGCTCGTCGTCGCGGGCCGGGCGCCCGAGGCGGTGGCGCGGGAGGCGCGCCGCCGCGTGCGCCGCGCCCTCGTGCCGGCGGCCGCGCTCGCCACGCTGGCGGCGCTCGGCGCGCTCGCGGTCGCCGCCCTCGGGACGGCGTCGGCCCTGGTGGCGGCCGTGCTGCTCGTCGCGGTGGCAGGCGTGGCGCTCGCGGCCCGGTTCGACCTGGACCGCGGCGTGCACCGGACCGGCGTCGTGCGCGCCTCCGGCCCGCTGCTCGCCGTCGCGCCGGTCGCGGCGACGGCAGCCGTCGTCGGGCCCGCGGCGCTCGCGCTCGCCGCGCCCGCGGCGGTGCTGCACGGGCTGACGTGGCCCGTCCTCGGGGCGTTCGCCGCCGTCCTCGCGGCGCAGGCCGTGAGCTGGCGCGTGCTGGTGCGCCCGCTCGGGCCGCGCACCGCGGTCTTCCTCTGAGCGTCGCCGCCGAGCGCTTCCTCCGAGCGCAGTCCTGACGCGGTCGTGACGCCAGGGCAACACCGCGGAAACGGGCGGCGCGCAGCATGAGAGGAGCGGCCGCCCGGGCCGCGCGAAGGAGGCCCCCATGGCTGTCACGATGCCCGTCCCCACGCCCGTCCCGGCCCCGTCGCGGGCGGTCCTGCCCTCGCCGCACTCCGCGACCGCCCCCGGAGCGGGCCGTCGCGCCAACCCCGGCGACCGCCTCACGGTCGACCCCGACGACCGCCGTCGGCGCGCCCGCACCGCGCTGCTGGAGCTGGCTGTCGCACGCTCCGTCGAACGCCGCCGGACGGTCTGAACGGTGCTCCGGGCGGGGGCCTGAGCAGGGCCTGCGCAGCGGGGTCGCGCACGGGTCGCCGGGCGCGGGGGCCAGGCTTAGGTTCGAGAGGTGGCCCGACGACGCGGCGCCCGCCCGGACGCCTACACGTTCGACCTCGACGTGGACGGCGTGGCGCCGGACGACGCCGAGGACGGCGCAGCCGCGCCGGTCGTCCGAGCCACCCGGAGCGCCGGGCCCAGGAGCCCGCTCCTCATCGACCTCGACCCGGACGACGTCGACGACGGTCTCGACGAGCCCCCACCGCCGTCCGGCGCCGTCGCGGAGCCGCTCACGTGGCGCCGTGCGCTGGGCCGCGCGCGCGACGCCCTGCGTGGCCGCCGGCTGGTGGTCGCGGTGGTGGTCGTCGCGGCGGTGCTCGCGGTGATGGTCGTCGACACGGTGGGCGACCGGGGCCGTCTCGCCGCGCTGCGCGCCGCGCCCGGCGGCGTGCTGGACCTGAGCGCCGAGCCGCGCGAGGTGTGGCGGGTCGAGGCGGAGGGCAGCGTGCCGGGCGGGCTCATGGCGGTGGCCGGCGGGCTGGTGGTGGC
The DNA here is from genome assembly GCF_042793335.1 of Isoptericola sp. NPDC056573. NCBI lineage: Bacteria > Bacillati > Actinomycetota > Actinomycetes > Micrococcales > Promicromonosporaceae > Isoptericola > Isoptericola sp. NPDC056573. The sequence continues at coordinate 81,410 of NZ_JBHTUY010000002.1, read as the reverse complement.
GCAGCACCGGGACGCGCTCTTCGGCCTGGACGTCGAGACGGGCGAGCGGCGCTGGCGGGTGGGGCTCCCGCCCGGCGCGAGCTCGTGCGGGCCGGGGATGCAGGTGTGGTCGGGCGGCGCCGAGACGGACACCGCGGACCGGATCGTGTGCGTGACGGCGACGCTCTCCGACGGCGGTGCCTCGGAGGGCGACATGGTGCGGCGCAGCACGGTGACCGTGATCGCCGCCGACGGCACCGTGGAGGGCACGCGGGAGGTGGAGGGGTCCCCGGCCGAGCTGTACCCGGGCGGCGACGGCTCGCTGGTCTCCGTCGAGTGGGTGGGCGACGCGTCGCCCGTGGACCCGCGGGTCGCCGACGACGTCGTGGCCGGCACCGCCGACGCGGGGGACATCGCGGACGGCTACGACCTGCGGGTCCGGGTCGAGGACGCGGTCACGGGGGAACGGCGCTGGCAGCAGACGGTCCCGTTCGACGGGGCGGTGGACCCGTCGCTGTGCGTGCGGTGGTCGGACGACGGCACGACGTCCGGGGTGGACCTGCGCGGCGGCGTCCAGACGGTGGTCACCGACCGCCTGCTGTGGCTCGGCGGGTGCGGCATCGACGCGTGGTTCACTCCCGACGGCGCCCGCCTGGACCGGTCCGCGGACCCCGGGACGTTCGAGGGGTTCTCCGTGGAGTCGCTGACCGGGGGCGGCTACGTGGTGCGGACGGACGCCGACGCCCTGCGCGCCGACAGCCCCACCGCGACCGACCGCATCCTGCGCGACGACGGCAGCGAGGTGCGCGAGGTGCGCGGGCGGTACCTCGTGCCGCTGAGCACGGACGGCGGCGGCGACGGCGTGCACCTCGCGCGCCGCGGCGAGGCGACCGTGGCGACCTCCGACGACGGGACGGAGCTCTGGCGGACCGACGTCCGCAGCACCACCGTGCTGGTGCGGACCGCGCAGGTGGCGGTGGTGGTCGACGAGGGCCGGCGCGTGTACGGCGTGGACCTCGGCACGGGGGACGTGCTGTGGGTGCGGCCCGACCTCGTGGACGGGCTCGACGCGATGGGGGCGTACGGGCCGCGGTTCGTCGACGCGGCGTTCACCGACGGACGGCTGGCCGCGTTCGTGGTGCCGGACTACGCCCGAGGCGACGTCGTGCACTGGGTAGCGCTCGACGCCACCTCGGGTCGTCAGCTGTGGCAGGTCGAGCTCGGCGGCGACGGCTGGGGGGTCCAGCTCGCGGTCGCCGGCCGGCTCGTCCGCTGGTCACCGACCGAGATCGTCGGCCTCGGCTGACGGGTCGTCGTCGGCGTCGACGTCGGGGGCGGTGTCGTCCGCGAGCACGAGGTAGACCTCGCGCCGCGCCTTGTCGAGCACCGCGGCCGCGGCCTCGGCCTGCGCCCGGGTGCCCGCGCGGGCGACCTGCTCGACGGCGCCGCCCAGGGCGCGCATCGCGTGGTGCAGCTCGTGGCCCTGGCGCCGCGGGTCCTCCGCGACCTTCTGCCACGGGGTGCCGAGCTCCTCGCGGTGCTCCTCGACGTAGGCGCGGCCGGTGTCGGTGAGCGACGCGAGACGGCGCCCGCCGTCGTCCGCCACCGCGACGAGGCCCTCGTCCTGGAGCTGGGAGATGGCCGGGTAGACGGCGCCCGGGCTGGGGCGCCAGCGACCGTCGGTGCGCTCGGCGAGCTCGGTGATCACCTGGTAGCCGTGCATGGGCTGCTCGGCGAGCAGCAGCAGCAGGGCGGCGCGGATCTCACCGCGTCCGGCCCGGCGGCCGCCGCCCCGGTGGCCGCGCGGGCCGAAGCCGGGGCCGAAGCCCGGGCCGGGAGGGAACCCGGGGCCGAAGCCGCCGGGGCCGGGGAAGTCGCCCCGCCGGCGGCGGTCGCCGCGCGGGCCGGGCTGACGGTCGAAGGGGTGCCGGTCGAAGGACCGGGGGTCGTAGGTGCGGGGGTCGAAAGAGCTGTCTCGGGGGGTACGCATGAGCGGTGTCCTCACTGGTTCGGGATGGATGGTCGGTGTCGCCCGGGGAGCGCCGGCGGCGCCTCGACCTCGGGCGGCGACGTATCTAAGATAGGACGCGATATATCTTTAACGCAAGCCCCGATGCGGTGTGACGTGAGTCACTCCGATACCGGTTCGGTGACGGGCCCAGGAGAACGCGCGGAGGTGCGCCTACGTTGTTCGGCATGGAGGTGCTACTCGTCGCGGTGCTCGCGGCGGTCGTCGTCATCGCCGTCACCGCGCTGGCGCCCCGGGCCGGGGTCGCCGCACCGCTGGTCCTGGTGCTGATCGGCGTCGCCGTGAGCTTCGTCCCCGCCGTCGCGGCCATCGAGATCGATCCCGAGATCATCCTCGTCGGCGTGCTGCCCGCGCTGCTCTACGCCTCGGCGGCCTCGTTCCCCTCGATGGACTTCCGGCGCGACTTCACGGCGATCGGCGGGATGGCCGTGCTGCTCGTCGTCATCACCGCGGTGCTGCTCGGGTTCGTGTTCTCGTGGGTCATCCCCGGCATCGACCTCGCCGCGGGCATCGCGCTGGGCGCCATCGTCAGCCCCACGGACGCGGTCGCGACATCGATCATCAAGAAGCTCGGGGCGCCGCAGCGCGTCGTCGTGATGCTCGAGGGCGAGGGGCTGCTCAACGACGCGACGTCCCTGGTGCTGCTGCGGTCCGCGATCGCCGCGACGGCCGCGAGCGTCAGCCTGTGGGGGGTGGTCGGCAGCTTCTTCAAGGCCGTGCTGCTCGCCGTCCTCATCGGCGTGATCGTCGGCCGGCTCGGCCTGTGGGCGCGCGAGCACCTGCGGCACGCCGCGCTGTCCACCGCGGTGTCGTTCGTCGTGCCGTTCGTGGCGTACCTGCCCGCCGAGGAGTTGGACGCGTCGGGCATCGTCGCCGCCGTCGCGGCCGGCCTCGTCACCAGCACGCTCTCGGCGCGGCACCTCAGTCCCCAGGACCGGGTGGCCGAACGGATGAACTGGCGCACCATCGAGACCCTGCTCGAGGGCGGGCTGTTCCTCGCCATGGGCCTGGAGGTGTTCGGCCTCGTCCAGGACGTCCGCGAGGCGCACGGGTCGCTGTGGACGGCGGTCGGCGTCGCGGCGCTCGCGGCGGTCGTCGTCATCGCGCTGCGCGCGCTGTTCGTGCTGCCACTGCTGCGCTACCTCGCGGCCCGGCGCCGGCGCGCGGAGCAGGTCCGGGAGACGCTCGACCGGATGGAGCAGCGGGTCTCCGCGAAGCTCGACGAGTTCACCGACCCGCACGGGATCATCACGCCCGACGCCGCGAAGGCGCTCTCGGCCGTGTGGACGCAGGGCGACCAGCGCGTGTGGGAGGCCGGCAACCCGCGCCGCCAGGTCCGGCGGGTGCAGCGCCGTGTGCAGCTCGAGGCGGAGAAGCGACGTACCGCGGCTGCGGGCGGGCTGTCCGACGACCAGAAGGAGCGGATCCGGCAGCGACGGATGGACCGGATCGCCGAGTTCCGCAAGCGGTTCACCCGCCGGATCGCCGACGTCGACTACCTGCTCGCCGCCCCGCTCGGGCCGAAGGAGGGCGTGGTCATCGTGTGGGCCGGCATGCGCGGCGTCGTGACGCTCGCGGCGGCGCAGACCCTGCCCAGGGAGGACTTCCCGCAGCGGTCCCTGCTGGTGCTCATCGCGTTCGGCGTCGCGGCGGGCACCCTGCTGGTGCAGGGCGGCACGCTGCCGTGGGTGGTGCGACGGCTGGGGCTGGCGGGCGTCACGTCGTCGCGGTTCGACGAGGGCACGCAGGGGCTGCGCGAGATCGTCGACGGCACCGCCCGCGATCTGCTCGACGACCCGGGGCTGCGCCGCAAGGACGGCACCCCGTACGCGCCGTACGTCGTGGATCGCGTACGGACCGTCGTCGTGCGCGAGCAGGCCGACCAGGACGAGGAGGAGGCGACGCCCGAGGAGCTGTCCACCCAGTTCTTCGAGCTGCGCCTCGCGACCATCGCCGCGCAGCGCAAGGCCCTGCTCGAGGCCCGAGCCCTGGGCACGTTCGACTCGGACCTGCTGAGCAGGGCCCTGGACCAGCTCGACGCCGACCAGATCGCCGTCGAGATGCGCGGGCACCTCGACGGCTGACCCGGCCGGCTGATCTGGCCGGCTGATCTGGTCAGGACGACGAGATCTCGCTGCGCGCCGTCCGCCACAGGCCGCCGGCCAGGGGCGCGACCACCCAGATGAGCGTCGCGGTGGCGAGGTGCGCCCACCCCGCGCCGTCCGGCCACACGGTGCTGGTCAGCGGCATCGCCGCGGTGGTCAGGTCGATCCACGGCAGCACGTCCGCCATCCCGGGGACCAGACCGCCGAGGAGGTTGAAGAGGGTGGGCGCGAGGAACAGGGTCACGATCGCGCCCGGGGTGCTGCGCAGCACCAGGCCGAAGCCGACGCCCTGCGCCATGTAGAGCACCGTCGTGATCGCCAGGCCGCCGACGAGTGCTCCGGTGGCGTCCCAGGCGGGCGTGGCGTCGCGGAACGCGACCACCAGGACGTGGGCGAGCGCGGCGAGCCCGACGGCGAGGACGAGGAGCGCGACGCCGGAACCGATCGCGCCGACCACCTTGGCCAGCCCGACGCGCGTGCGGCGGGGTTCGAGCGTGAACGTCACCAGGGCGGTCCGCTGGGACCACTCCGACGTCGCGGCGAGCACGCCGACGATGGGCAGGAGCATCGCCATCGGCGTGGTCGTGCCGACGACGAAGGCGGCGAACGAGTGGTTGCCGCCGTTCACGGCCATCATCACGGCGAGCACGCCGGCGGTGACGATCGCGATGACGGCGAGCATCCAGCGGCCCGCGCGGGTGTCGAGCTGCTTGCGCCACTCGACGAGCGTGAGGGTCGCGAAGGACACGGGGCGGAGGTCGGCGCCCGGACGGTTCGTGCGGCTCGCGCGGGTGGCGCGGGTCGGGGTCGCGGTGGTCATGCCGACACCTCCATACGGGTCTGCTCGCGGGCGTCGTCGGCGGTCAGCTCGAGGAAGAGGTCCTCGAGGCCGCGGGAGTCGGCGGCGCGCAGCTCGGCGAGCACGACGCCCGCGGCGGCGGCCGCGCGGCCGACGTCGATGGGCTCGGCCTCGACGGACAGCCCGCCGGTGGCGAGCTCCTCGACGCCCGCACCGCCCTGGCGCAGGGCGAGGGCGAGCGCGCCGTCGTCGGTGGAGCGGACGAACGTGCCCGCCTGGCGCAGCAGGTCGTCCTTGTGGCCCTCGGCGACCACGCGGCCGCGGCCGATGACGACGATCCGGTCGGCGACCGCCTCCATCTCGCGCAGCAGGTGCGACGAAAGCAGCACGGTGCCGCCCCGGGAGGCGAAGTCGTCCAGCAGGTCGCGCATCCAGCGGATGCCGGCGGGGTCGAGCCCGTTGGCCGGCTCGTCGAGGATCAGCACCTCGGGGTCGCCGAGCAGCGCGGACGCGAGCCCGAGCCGCTGCCGCATGCCGAGGGAGTACTGGCCCACGCGGCGGGCGGCCTCCCGCCCGGTGAGGCCCACCAGGTCGAGCGTGGTGTCGATGCGGCGGCGGTCGACGCCGGTCATGAGCGCGGCGAGGGTGAGGACCTCGCGCCCGGTGCGGCCCGAGTGCTGGGCGGCGGCGTCGAGCAGCACGCCCACGCGCCGGCCGGGGTTGGCGAGCGCCGTGAACGGCTTGCCGAGCACGCGGGCGGAGCCCGACGTGGCGGGCGTGAGGCCGCAGATCATGCGCATCGTCGTGGACTTTCCGGCGCCGTTGGGGCCGAGGAAGCCCGTCACGTGACCGGGCTCGACGGTGAACGACACGTCGTCCACGGCCACGGCCGGCCCATATCTCTTGGTCAGGTGCTCCACGGTGATCATGGCTCCACCCTGCCCGGGCGCGGGCGGGTGCCGCGTCCGGCGAGGGGATGGTTCGTGTCCTCCTTCCGGAGGATGCGGCGGCGACCACCGGCGGATGCCCGCGGCCCCGCGGCTGCCTAGGCTCGACGTCGTGCCGACCGCCCCTGCCCGTCCGTCCCGAGCCCGCCGCGTCTGGGGCGAGACGTGGCGCGTGCTGGTGGCCCTCCTGGCCGGCCTGACGGTGATGGTCCTCGTCGCGTGGGAGGTGGACACCGGGCAGCGGGAGATGACCGACGCGCAGTGGGCGCTGGACTTCGTCGTCGGCCTGGTGGGTCTGGCGCTGCTGCCCCTGCGCCGCAGGGCACCCCTGACGATCGCCCTGGTGCTGAGCGCCGCCGCGACGGTCTCGTCCCTGGTGGTCGGCGCCGAGACCATCGCGGTGATCTCCCTGGCCACGACCCGGCGCTGGTGGAAGGTCGCCGTGGTCGGCGTGGTGTTCGTGGCCGCGGGTCGCGTGCACAGCTCGCTGCACCCCTACGTCACGCCGGAGTCGTACGACCGGTGGATCGAGATCGTCGGCGGCGCGGTCATGTACGCCCTGTTCGTCTGGATCGGCGCGTACATCGGCCTGCGCCGGGAGCACCTCGCGTCGTTGCAGGAGCGGGCCGAGACGGCCGAGCGGGAGCAGGTGAGCCGGGTGGCGCAGGCGAGGACGGCGGAGCGGACCCGCATCGCGCGGGAGATGCACGACGTGCTGGCCCACCGCATCTCGCTCGTCGCGATGCACGCGGGCGCCCTGGCCTACCGCACCGACCTGCCGCCGGAGAAGGTCGCGGAGACCGCGGGCGTGGTCCGGGACAACGCGCACGCCGCCCTGGCCGAGCTGCGGGAGGTGCTGGGCGTGCTGCGCGACCCGCTCGCCGGGGACGCGCCGCCGGAGCCGCCGCAGCCGTCGCTGGCCGACCTCGCCGACCTCTTCGCCGAGGCCCGCGCGAACGGGGCCGACGTCCGGGTCGACGGGCCGGTCGACGACCTGGCGGAGCGCACGGGCGGGCTCGGGGAGGCGGTCAGCCGGCACGCGTACCGGATCGTGCAGGAGGGGCTGACGAACGCGCGCAAGCACGCCCCCTGGGCGCCGGTGTCCGTGTCGGTGGCGGGCGCGCCGGGCGAGGGGCTGGCGATCGTCGTGCGCAACCCGGTGCGCAGCGTCGGGCCGATGCCCGAGGCGCCCGCGCCGCCGCCGTCGGGCCTCGGCCTGGTGGGGCTCACGGAACGGGTGGAGCTCGTCGGCGGTCGCCTGACGTACGGCACGACGGCGGACCCGGCGTCGCGCGACGGGCGCGCCGCGGCGTTCGTGCTGGAGGCCTGGCTACCGTGGGCGGCATGAGGTGGACGGCATGAGGTGGACGGCATGAGCGAGAAGACGCGCGTGGTGCTGGTCGACGACGACGCGCTGGTGCGCTCCGGGCTCACGCTCATCCTGGGCGGCGACGCGGACCTGGAGGTCGTCGCGACGGCGTCGGACGGGCTCGAGGCGCTGGACGTCGTGGCGCGCGAGCGGCCCGACGTCGTCCTCATGGACATCCGCATGCCGCGCCTGGACGGCATCGAGGCGACGCGCCGGCTCCGGTCGGTCCCCGACGCCCGGGTCATCGTGCTCACCACGTTCGACGCGGACGACATGATCGTCGAGGCCCTGCGCGCGGGCGCGGCAGGGTTCCTGCTCAAGGACACCCCTCCCGATCGCCTGGTCGCCGCCGTCCGGGCGGCCGCGGCGGGGGAACCGACGCTCTCGCCGCGCGTCGCGGAGCAGCTCATCGCCCAGATCACCGACCGCTCCGCCCCCGACGGCCGCCGGGCCGCCGCCGCGCGGCTGGAGACGCTGACCGGCCGCGAGCGCGACGTCGCCCTCGCCGTCGCGCGCGGGCTGTCCAACGCCGAGGTCGCCGCCGAGCTCTACATGAGCGTCCCGACGGTGAAGACGCACGTGTCGCGCATCCTCACCAAGCTGGACGCCGCCAACCGCGTGCAGGCCGCGATCGTCGTGCACGACGCCGGGCTCGCCGCCGGCTGAGCGGCTCCCGCCCGACCTGCGTCAGCGTGTCGCACGTCGGCGCGTCGTCACGTCGTGACCCTGGCGAGGTCGAGGTCGAGGTCGAGGCCCGGGTGAGGTGGGAGGAGGCGTGGTGGTGCTGTCACCAGGGCGAGCGGGACAGAGGAGCCTCCGTGAGCAGGTCGGAGACCCGGCACCCGTAGAGGACGGCGATCCGCCCGATCTCGTCGAGCGACCACGGCACCTGACCCGTGTACCGGGCGGAGATCGCCGAGCGTGAGCGCCCGAGCGCCATCGCGAGATCCTGCTGCAGCATCCCTCGCCGCGCGGTCTCGTACCGGACCGCCCCGGCCGCGACGGCGGCGATGTCGGGGTCGACGTCCGGGGCCGTGGGCGGGCTCCCGTAGGTGCTCACGTCACCGATGCTGGCGGACCCCGGCGTCCGTGATCGCCCGTCGTCCACAGGCCTCAGGCGGCCAGGCGCTCCCGCAGCCACGCGATGTCGGGGCCCATGTCGCCGTGCGTCTCGCACACGACGGGCGCGCCGGCCGCGGCGACCACGCCGACGAGCAGCTCGGGCGGGATGTTCCCGTCACCGAAGTGCGCGTGGCGGTCGGCGCCGGAGCCCGCCGTGTCGCGGGAGTCGTTGGCGTGCACCAGGTCGATGCGGCCGGTGATCGCGCGGATGTCGTCGACCGCCGTGGCGAGGTCGATGCCGCCCGCCCACGCGTGGCAGGTGTCGAGGGTGAAGCCGACGTTCTCGGCGCCGTTCGCCCGCATCACCGCGGCCCAGAGCATCTCCAGCCGGTCGAGGCGGCGGGCCATGGAGAAGTCGCCGCCGGCGGTGTTCTCGATGAGCACGGGCACGTCGGTCTCGAGCGCGTCGATCGCCTTGCGCCAGTTGTCGAAGCCGACGTCCGGGTCGTCCTTCGCGGTGACGTGCCCGCCGTGCACGACGACGCCCTTCGCCCCGATCTCGCCGGCACCGGTCATGATCTGCTGGAGCAGCTTGCGGCTGGGGATGCGGATGCGGTTGTTGGTGGACGCCACGTTGATCACGTAGGGCGCGTGCACGAAGACGTCGATCCCCGCGGCCGCCGTCTCCTCGCGGAAGGCCTCGGCGCCGCCGGGATGGTCGAGCGGCGGCACCTTCCACGCCTGCGGGTCGGAGAGGAACACCTGCGCCACCTCGGCCCCGATCTCCTTCGCCTGCGCGACGGCGTCGGACAGGTCGACGTGGGCCCCGATCTTCACGCTCATGCGCCCACCCTACGGATCGCGCCCGACAACGCCCGCTCGACAACGCCCGTCCGCCGCCGTCGTAGGCTGGCCCACCATGAGCACCACGCCGCCGCTCGCGTACGTCATCGCCGGGTCCGAGGCCACGGGAGGGGCCGGGATCCAGGCCGACCTCAAGACCTTCCAGCAGCTCGGCACCTACGGGGTGGGCACGCTGACCTGCATCGTCTCGTTCGACCCGAAGCACGACTGGGGCCACCGGTTCGTGCCCGTGGAGCCGCAGGTCATCGCGGACCAGTTCGAGGCCGCGACGTCCACCCACGCGCTGGACGTCGTGAAGATCGGGATGCTCGGCACGCCCGCGACCATCGACGTCGTGGCCCGCTCGCTGGAGACGCAGCCATGGCGGCACGTCGTCCTCGACCCGGTGCTGATCTGCAAGGGGCAGGAGCCCGGCGCCGCGCTCGACACCGACACGGCGCTGCGCGAGCGCGTGCTGCCGCTGGCCACGGTCGTGACGCCCAACCTGTTCGAGGCCAAGACGCTCGCCGGCATGGACGACATCACGTCCGTCGAGGAGCTGACGGAGGCCGCGCGCCGCATCCACGCCCGCCTGGGCGACGGCCACGGCCGCCGGTACGTGGTCGCGAAGGGCGGCGTCGAGCTGGCCGGCCCGGACGCCGTCGACGTCCTGTTCGACGGCGACGAGGTCACCGTCTTCGCCACCCCCAAGGTGGGCGAGGAGCGCGTCTCCGGCGCCGGCTGCACGTTCGCCGCCGCCATCACCGCGGAGCTGGCCAAGGGCGCCGACGTGCCCGAGGCGGTCCGCGTCGCGAAGGACATGGTGACGCAGGGCATCGAGGCGCGGGTCGAGGCCCGCACGCCGTTCGACACCGTGTGGCAGGGCGCTTACGCCTCCTGAGGGCCTGAGGAAGGAGCCGCCGTGACCGTCGACGAGGACGTGCACGCGGGCGGGCACCGCACGCACGAGGTCACGAACCAGCCGCCGGAACGGGCGGACGTCAACGAGTACCTCGACTTCCCGGTGCTGCGCGACGCCGTGCACGCCTTCGGCGGCGGCTGGGGCGAGGAGCGGCTCGTCGAGGCGGGCGCGCACGTCGGGAGCGCGACCTTCCAGCGGTCCGCGGAGCTCGCGAACACCCACGAGCCGGCGCTGCGCACCCACGACCGCCGCGGGCGCCGGATCGACGAGGTCGAGTACCACCCCGCGTACCACGAGGTGATCGCCGCGGCCGTGGCGCGCGGAGCCCACACGAGCGCGTGGGCCGACCCCCGGCCGGGGGCGAACGTCGTCCGCGGCGCCCTGTTCTCCCTGTTCGGGCAGGTGGAGCCCGGGCACGCGTGCCCGGTGTCGATGACGCACGCGGCCGTGGCCAGCCTGCGGCACGCCCCCGACCTGGCGGCCCTGTGGGAGCCGCGGCTGCTCGCCACCGGGTACGACGGCGCGCTCGCCGCGCCCGGCACCAAGCCCGGCGCGCTCGTGGGCATGGCGATGACGGAGAAGCAGGGCGGCAGCGACGTGCGGGCGAACACGACCCGCGCGACGCCGGCCGGTGACGGCACGCACGTGCTCACCGGTCACAAGTGGTTCTGCTCGGCGCCGATGTCGGACGCGTTCCTCGTGCTCGCGCAGGCGCCGGACGGCCAGTCCTGCTTCCTCGTGCCGCGCGTCCTCGAGGACGGCACCCGCAACGTGCTCCGCCTCCAGCGGCTCAAGGACAAGCTCGGCAACCGGTCCAACGCGTCGGCCGAGATCGAGCTGGACGGCACCGTCGGCCACCTGGTGGGGGGAGCCCGGCCGCGGCGTGCGCACCATCATCGAGATGGTGCAGCGCACCCGCCTCGACTGCGTGCACGGCAGCGCGGCCGGGATGCGCCAGGGCGTCGCGGAGGCGCTGTGGCACGCGCGGCACCGGACGGCGTTCGGCGCTCGCCTCGTCGACCAGCCGGCGATGACGGCGGTACTGGCCGACCTCGCGCTCGAGTCCGAGGCCGCGACGCTCACCTCGATGCGGCTCGCGGCCGCGTACGACGCCGGGGCGGGGGACGAGGTCGATGACGGCGAGCGTGCGTTCCGTCGCCTGGCCACCGCCGTCGCGAAGTACTGGGTGTGCAAGCGCGGCCCGCAGCACGCCTACGAGGCGATGGAGTGCCTCGGCGGCAACGGCTACACCGAGGCGTTCCCGCTGGCCCGGCGCTATCGCGAGCAGCCGGTCATGGCGATCTGGGAGGGCTCGGGCAACGTCGTCGCGCTCGACGTGCTGCGCGCCATGACCCGCGAGCCCGGGTCGCTGGCCGCCGTCGACGCCGAGCTCGCGCTCGCGGCCGGCGCCCACCGGGACCTCGACGCCCACCTCACCGCGACCCGCGACCTGCTCGCCCGGCTCGCCGGCGCGGACCCCGCCGAGCAGCAGGCCTCCGCGCGCCGCGTCGTCGAGGCCCTCGCCGTCGGGCTGCAGGCGTCGCTCATGGTGCGGTACGCGCCGAGCACGGCGGCCGACGCGTTCGTCGCGGCCCGGCTCGGCGACGGCCGCGGCCACGGGTACGGCGTCCTGCCGCGCGGCACCGACGCCGCCGCGATCCTCCGGCGGCACGCCGCCCCGTGACGCGCGTCGCGGCGGCGGGTCAGTAGCCCCCGCCGTCCGAGCCGGCCATCGTGGTGATCTCGGAGCCGTCCGGCGCCACCACCCACCAGATGTCCTGCAGGCCCTGGCCGTCGACGTCGCCCGGCGCCGCGTCTCCCGCGTAGAGGTAGACGGGGCGGCCGTCGAGGGTCACCTGGGGCTCGCCGTCGTTGCCGGGGATCGTGCCGACCTCGGCCGTCACGCCCTGCACCTGCGGGGTGCCCTTGCCGGCGTGCACCGGCGGCCACGCGGCCAGGCACTCGCCCGTGCACGCGCTCTCGCCCGAGCCGGCCTTGTCCGGGGTGTAGTAGTAGACGGTCATGCCCTGGCCGTCGACGACGACCGTGCCCAGGCTGGTCTCGGCCGTGCTCAGCGCGGCGGTGCCCGCCGACCCGCCGTCGGACGACGAGCTCGGCGAGCTGCCCGCCGTGCCGCCCGTCGAGGTGTCGGTGGGGGTGCTCGCCCCGCCGCCGTAGCTGCCGCCCCCGCCGCCGCCGCACGCGGCCAGGGTGGTGGCGAGCGCCGCCGCCGCGGCGAGGGCGGCCAGTCGTGACCTCGTGGTGCGCATGATGACTCCTTCGGCTCGGACGCTCCGCTCTGGTGCTGCTGTGAGGGACGACGAGATCGCGGCGCCGCGGGTTCATCGGGGCGGCACGGGACGTGAACCTCGCGGGGGCCTGCCTCGTCGTGCGGGGTGGAGCCGCGCGGGCGGGCGCGGCCCGGGGCGGAGGGAGCGGTCGTGCGCCGACGGACGAAGGTGCTGATGGGGGCGGGGGCCGGGCTGGTCCTGCTCGGCGGCGCCGCCGTGCTCGTCGGGCCCGGTCTGTACGCCGACCACGCCAACCGCGCCGCGGCGGAGCCCCCGACGCTCTCCACGTCGGGGGCTCCGCTCGCCGACCCGGCCGGCCTCGACGGCACCTGGGTCGTGGCGTCCGGCTCGGAGGCCGGCTACCGGGTGCACGAGGTGCTGCGGGGCGAGGACGTGACCGTCACCGGACGGACGGACCAGGTGAGCGGCAGCGTGACGGTGGAGGGCGGGGAGCTGACGTCGGGCGACGTGACGGTCGACGTCGCGAGCATCCACACCGACGAGCCGCCGCGGGACGCGTACTTCCGTGGCAGCGTGATGGAGGTGGGGACGTTCCCGACCGCGGGCTTCACGGTCACCGAGCCGGTGCCGCTGGCCGCCGGCGCCACCGAGGTGGAGCTGCCGGGCGAGCTGACGGTGCACGGGGTGACGCGCGACGTCGTGGCCACGGCCCAGGTCGCGGCCGTCGGCGACGGCGTGCAGGTCGCAGCCAGCGTGCCGGTGACGTTCGCCGACTTCGACGTCGCGGCGCCGTCCCTCGGCTTCGTCCGCGTGGACCACGAGGGCGCCGTCGAGATCTCGCTGGTGCTGGAGCGGTCGTGAGGCCGCGCTCCCGCGCCGAGGAGGAGCTCCTCGAGGCCATCCACGCCGCGCACGCCCCGGACCTGCAGCGCTTCGTCGCGCGGCTGGTGCCCGACGGCGCCGACGCGCAGGACGTGGTGCAGGAGTCGCTGCTGCGCCTGTGGCGGCACCCGGAGGTGCTGGAACGGCCGGAGGAGTCCGTGCGCGCCTGGCTGTTCACCGTGGCGCGCCACCTCGTGGTCGACCAGCTCCGCAGCGCGCGGCACGCCCGCGAGCGCGCCACCGGGCACCTGCCCGAGCAGCCCGAGCCCGACCGCACGCAGGCCGTCCTGGACGCCTGGCTCGTCGCGGACGCGCTCGCGGACCTGTCGGCCGAGCACCGCGCCGTCGTCGTGGGCGCCTACTACCGCGGGCGGTCGGTCGCCGAGCTGGCCGACGAGCTCGACGTCCCGCCCGGGACCGTGAAGTCCCGCATGCACTACGCCCTGCGCGCCCTGCGGCTCGCCCTGCAGGAGAAGGGAGTGACGCCATGACCGCGCCGACCGACCCGTACCGCGAGTGGGACGCCGCGTACGTGCTGGGCTCGCTGAGCCCGGCCGACCGGCGCGCCTACGAGGAGCACCTGGCCGGCTGCGACGCGTGCCGGGCGGCGGTCGCGGAGCTGGCCGGCGTGCCCGGGCTGCTCGCGTCCGTGCCCGCGGAGCACGCGCTCGCGACGGACCCGCGGGACACGGTCGCGGGTGGGGACGTGGGCGCGGACGCGGGCGGGAGCCACGGCGACCGGGCGGACGTCGTGCCCCTCGCGGCCCTGGCCGACGCGGCCCGGCGCTCGCGTCGGCGCCGGCGGTCGCTGGTCGCGGTCGCCGCGTCGGCGCTGCTGGTGGGCGGGGTCGGCGCGGGGCTGGCCCTCGGCGGCCCGGGGGAGGCCCCCGGCCCCGGCCCGGCCCCGTCGTCGCCGGTCGCGCAGTCCACGGCGGTGGAGCTCGAGCCGGTCGGTGCGGTCGACGTGCGGGCGTCGCTCAGCGCGACGGCCCGGCCGTGGGGCACGAGCCTGGAGTGGAGCTGCACCTACCCGCCGAGCTCGGGCGGCTACGACCCGGCGGGCGCGCCGACCTACGAGCTCGTCCTCGTGGACGACGACGGCGGCCGCACCGTCGCCGCGACCTGGACCGGGTCGGGGACGTCCTCCGCCGGCCTCGGCGCGGCGTCGTCCGTGCCGCTGGACCGCATCGCCCGCGTCGAGATCGCGCACGCGGGCGGCGAGACGCTGGCCGCCGCCGTGCTCTGACGGGCGCCGGCGTCAGGCGACGGGCGCGGCCGTCGAGTCGCGCACCACGAGCTCCGGCCGGAACAGCAGCGAGGAGCCCTGCGACGCCGCCCCCTCGTCGGAGCCGTGCAGGGCCCGGAACGCGGCGGCCGCCATCTCCTTCATCGGCTGGCGCACGGTGGTGAGGCGCGGGGAGTAGAGCTCCGCGAGCACGATGTCGTCGAACCCGGCCACGGACACCTCCCGCCCCACCTCCATGCCGGCGTCGCGCACGGCCCGGCAGACGCCGATGGCGGTCATGTCGTTGACGGCGAAGATCGCGGTGGGCGGGTTCGGCCCGGCGAGCAGCTCGGTGGCGGCGACGCGGCCGAGCTCGGCGGCCTCGACGTCGCCGAACGTGCCGTCGGCGGCGATGCTGCCCGGCCAGGTGACGACGTCGGGCCGCGCGATGCCGGCCCGCTCGAGCGCGCGCAGGAAGCCCTCGAACCGCTCGGTGCGGTTGACGGAACGGATCGCGCCGGAGACGAACGCGATCCGCCGGTGGCCGAGGGACACCAGGTGCTCGCCCATCAGCTCCGCGCCGATGGTGTTGTCGACGCTGACGTTCACGAGGCCGACCGGGTCGTCGGCCTGCGCGGTGCGGTCGAACGCGACGAGCCGCAGGCCGTCGTCGAGCAGGCTCGAGACGTGCTCCAGCGAGGGGAGCGAGGAGCAGAGCACGATGCCGCGGATGCCGTCGGAGACCAGCTCGTCGACGTACTGGCGCTCGCGGGCGGGGTCGCGCTCGGAGTTGCACAGCAGCACGTGGTAGCCCTCGGTGAGGGCGGCGGCCTCGAGGTACCGGGCGAGCGCGCCCCAGTACGGGTTGCCCACGGACGGCACGACGAGGCCGATCACCTGCGGCTTGCCCGTGCGCAGCTGGCGCGCGGCGCGGTTGGGGCGGTAGCCGAGCTCCTTGATGGTGCTCTCCACGCGCTCGCGGGTCTCGGGCAGCATGCGGCCGGTGCGCCCGTTGAGCAGGTTCGAGACGGTGCTCGTGGACACGCCTGCCGCACGCGCGACGTCC
The DNA here is from genome assembly GCF_042793335.1 of Isoptericola sp. NPDC056573. NCBI lineage: Bacteria > Bacillati > Actinomycetota > Actinomycetes > Micrococcales > Promicromonosporaceae > Isoptericola > Isoptericola sp. NPDC056573. Next base: position 65,930 of record NZ_JBHTUY010000002.1, on the reverse strand, counting down.
AGGATCGTGATGCCAGCCATGTGCTCGTGCGGCCTCCTCGGTTCCGGGCTCTGCCCACCTCGCCAGTGCATCGATGGACTGTCTGGCGCCGATCATAGGGCATCAAAGGACCGCTTGACGGAGGTGAAGTCCCACTCTATGGTCAGTGCATCGTTACACCGGGAGCCGCCGTCGGCTCCCCCTCGCCTTCGTGAGATCAACGCCGATCGAAAGGGCTTGTCATGGAATTCAGCCGTCGCAGCTTCCTCACGGCCATGGGCCTCGGGACCGCGGCCGCCGTGGCGGGCTGCGCCACGACGAGCCCCAGCGGCTCGTCCGCCGCCGACCCCACCGGCCCGGTGGAGGGCGACATCACCTTCCTGTGCGCGCTCTTCGAGGGCGCCACGGGCAAGGAGACGCTCGAGGGCAAGCTGATCAAGCAGTTCAACGAGAAGTACCCGGACGTCAACGTCACCGTCGACTACACCGACTACGGCTCGCTGAACGAGAAGATCACCACGGGCCTGGCGAGCGGCCTGATGCCCGACGTCGTCACGCTCGGCGTCGGCTGGATCCCGCCGTTCGCCTTCAAGAACGCGATCGCGCCGCTGCCCGAGTCGCTCGCCACGCGCTACACGTACGAGGAGCGGGTGCTGGAGCCGTCGCGGTTCGACGGCAAGCTCTACGCCCTCCCGATGGTGCTCGACACGCGCATCGTGGCGTACCGCAAGGACTTCTTCGAGGAGGCCGGCCTCACGGGCACCCCGAAGAACTGGGACGAGCTGCGCGACTACGCGAAGCAGCTCACCGTCAAGGACGGCAACAAGGTCACGCGCGTCGGCTTCGACCCGTTCTCCATCGACCTACGCCAGTGCTGGGAGACGTTCCTGTTCGGCAACTCGGGCGAGCTCTTCTCCCCGGACGGCCGCGAGGTGCTCTTCGACAGCCCCGAGGGCGTCGCGTCGCTGCAGCTCTTCCTCGACATGATGGCGGACGGCTCGGCCGACTTCGCCCTCACCACCGAGGCGGGCCAGCCGACCACCCTCCAGCAGGGCACCTCGGCGATCATGATGACGAACAACTCGCTGTACGTGCAGCTCCAGCAGCAGTCGCCCGAGCTGGTCGACAAGATCGGCACGTTCGTGCTGGGCAACACGAACCCCGCGATGCTGCAGGGCGGCACGATGGTGTCGCAGTCGGCCACCTCGAAGTACCCCGCTGCCGCACGCGCCTTCGTCGAGTACATGGGCTCGCCCGACGCCGTCCTGGTCGCGAGCGAGCAGCGCGGCTCGGTCCCCGCGATCTCGGACCTCAAGGACAGCGACTACGTCAAGGGCAACCCGATGGTCGAGTTCGCCATCAACAACCTCGACAAGGCGCGGTCCGAGGGCGGCACCCCGGCCTGGATGGAGATCCGGGAGAAGATCAAGCCCACCCTCGAGACGGCGATCGTCGGGCAGCAGTCCGCCCAGGCGGCCATCGACCAGCTCACCGGCATCGCGAACGACGCGATCGCCCGGCTGTGACCCGGTCCGTCCCATGACCTGGCATGACCCGACACACCGATCGATGAAGAGGGGGTCGTCGTGGCCGTCGTCTCCGCGCCGCGCGACGTGAGCGCACCACCCGTCGTCCCGCCCCGCTCGCCCGCGCCCCGGCGCCGGCGGGCGGGGGCGGCCCGCCGCCGCGCCGGCATGCTCATGGTCGCGCCGGCGTTCCTGCACGCGCTGGTCTGGATCGGCATCCCGGTGATCGCGGCGTTCGTGCTGTCGTTCACCAACTACGACGTGCTCACGCAGCCGCGCTTCAACGGGATCCAGAACTACGTGGACGCGCTGACCGACCCGGTGTTCCGCCGGGGCATGGTCAACACGCTGGTCTACGCGTTCTTCACCGTCCCGGTGGCGATGGGTATCGCGCTGCTCATCGCGCTGATGCTCGACACGCAGCTGCGCGCCCGGGCGCTGTTCCGCACCGCGGTGTTCATCCCGCAGGTGACGGCGACCATCGCCGTCGCGCTGGTGTGGCTGTGGATCTACGACCCGCGCAACGGGCTGCTCAACGCCGTGCTCGGCTTCTTCGGGATCCCGGCGCAGAACTGGCTGTCGTCGACCACGTGGGCGATGCCGTCGGTGATCGTCGTCGGCATCTGGCAGGGCATCGGCCTGAAGATGCTCATCTACCTGGCGGCGCTGCAGTCCCTGCCGAAGGACGTCTACGAGGCGGCGTCGGTGGACGGGGCGTCGAAGACCCGGCAGTTCTTCAGCATCACGCTGCCGCTGCTCAAGCCTGCCACGTTCTTCGTCTTCGTCACCTCGGTCATCTCCGCCTTCCAGGCGTTCGACCTCATCTACATCCTCACGGACGGCGGGCCGGCGAACACGACCACGATGATGACGTACGAGATCTACAAGTCGGCGTTCCGGGAGTTCCGCGTCGGCTACGCGTGCGCCCAGTCGATCATCCTGTTCGTCTTCCTGCTGCTCCTGACCCTCGCGAACCGACGGCTCAACGGAGGCGACAGTGGCCGGCATTGATCTCGCGGCGACCTCGCCGCGCACGACGCTCGACGTCGTCGGGCGCTCCCCGGCGTCGCGCCGCCGGCTCTCGCGGGCCGCCCTCTACGTGGCGCTGGGCGTCATCGCCGTCGTCATGGTGGTGCCGTTCGTGTGGATGGTGCTGACGTCCCTCAAGACGCCGGCGGACATCGCGGCGAGCCCGCCCACGTTCCTGCCCACCGAGTGGGCGTGGGGCAACTACGCGGACGCGCTGGCCGCGGCACCGTTCCTCACCTACGCGCGCAACAGCCTGATCATCGCCGTGAGCCACACGACCATCAACCTGCTGGTCGCGTCGATGGCGGGCTACGCGCTGGCCCGGCTGCGCTTCCGCGGCTCGGAGCTGGTGTTCCTCGGGTTCGTCGCGGCGCTGATGATCCCCACCTACACGAAGATCATCCCCGAGTTCCTCATCGTGCGGTTCATGCCGCTGTTCGGGGGCAACGACATCCTCGGGCAGGGCGGCACCGGCTGGCTCGACACCTGGTGGGCGCTCATCGTCCCGGGCGCCGTGACGCCGTTCGCCGTCTTCCTGTTCCGGCAGTTCTACCTGGACCTGCCGGTGGAGCTGGAGGAGGCCGCCCGGCTCGACGGCGTGAGCGAGCTCGGCATCTGGGCGCGGATCATGACGCCGCTGGTCAAGCCGGCGTTCATCACCGTGGCGCTGCTGACGTTCGAGAGCTCCTGGAACAACTTCCTGTGGCCGCTGCTCGTGACGCGCACCGACTCGATGCGCGTGATCCAGGTGGGCCTGTCGGTGTTCCGCACCGAGAACGACACCCAGTGGGCGTTCCTCATGGCCGGCACCACGCTGGCCACGCTGCCGATGGTGGCGCTCTTCCTGCTGGGGCAGAAGTACTTCGTCCGCGGCTTCGCGAACGCGGGCATCAAGTGACGGGCGACGAGCGGTCGCCCGTGGGACAGAGAGGCAAGCGAATGGCGATGGACATGACGGACGCGAAGGTGCTCGTCACGGGCGCGGGGCACGGGATCGGGCGCGGGGTCGCGCTCGGGCTGGCCGCCGCGGGGGCGGACGTCGTGGTGCACTACGGCAGCTCGGCCGACGCGGCCGCGCGGACCGTGGCGGACATCGAGGCGCTGGGACGCAAGGCGGTCGCCCTGCAGGCCGACGTCACCTCGACGCAGGACGTGGACCGGCTCGTCGCCGACGCCGTCGCCTTCCTCGGCGGGCTCGACGTCGTGGTCTGCAACGCTGGGCACCTCGTGGGCCGCGTGCCCGTGGCCGAGATGAGCGACGACCACTACGAGTCCGTGGTCGACGTCAACCTCGGCGCGACCTTCCGCACGACGCGGGCCGCGATCCCGCACCTGCTGGAGTCGGACCGTCCGCGCATCGTGGCGATGTCGTCGCTCGCCGCGCACAACGGCGGCGGGCCGGGGTCGGTCGTCTACGCGGCGGCGAAGGCGGCCGTGCGCGGCTTCGTCAAGGGCCTCGCCAAGGAGCTCGGGCCGCAGGGCGTCACCGTCAACGCCGTGGCCCCGGGGTACATCGCCGACACGGCGTTCCACGGCACGTTCAGCACCGACGAGGCGCAGCAGAAGATGGTCGCGGGCACGCCGGTCGGGCGCGCCGGCACCGTGGAGGACGTCGCGGCGGCGGTGCAGTACCTGGCCTCGCGCGAGGCGTCGTACATCACCGGCACCACCCTCGACATCGACGGGGGGACCTGGCCGCGATGACCTCCCTCGCCCCCGTCACCTCGGACCCCGCCTCGGACGACGTCGACGTCGCGGCCGGCCTCCCGCGCGAGCGCGGCGGCTGGTGGCACGACCTCGTCTGCCCGGCGCACGGCACGGAGCTCTCCCACGCGGGGATCCCCGGGCCGGTGCCGCCCGCGGGCGGCGTGCGCTGCCCGCACGGCTGCGTCGTCGACACGGAGCCGGTGCGCGGCGCCTGGCTGGTGCTCAGCCACCAGGCGTGGGCACGGCGGGCCCGGGTGCTCGCGCACCGGGCGGCCCGCACGGGGGACGAGGGGACGCGGGCGCAGGCGGTGGCGCTGCTCGTGGCCTACGCCGACGTCTACGCCGAGGTGGCGGGCGGGGGCGAGCACGAGCGCGCGCAGGACTGGATGCTGCGGGGGCGGCTGTTCCACCAGGCGCTCACCGACGCCATCTGGGCCGTGTCGGTCGGGCACGCGGTGTGGTCGCTCGCGGAGGCGGACCCGGACCGGGCGGGCGACCTGGCCCCCGTGCTGGGGATGCTCGACGCGACGGCCGAGGCGGCCCGCGCCGCCCGCGGCCGCCTGGTGGCCGACGGGAGGTTCACCTCCAACTACACGGCCTGGCTCAACGCCGCCGGCCGGGTGTGCAGCCGGGCCGCCGCGCTGGTGCGCGGGGACCGGGAGGCGCCCGCCGTCGCCGACGACGAGTGGCTCGCCGGGGAGCACGGGCAGCTCGCCCACGCGCTCGCGGCCAGCACCCGCGGCGGCTGGGAGTGGGAGGCCAGCACGTATTACCACGGCTTCGTGGTGCGGGCCTACCTGCTGTCCCTGCGCGGCACCGACCCGGCGGCGCTGCCCGCCGAGGCCCGCGACCGGCTGGTCGCGATGGTCGACGTGCTCGCCGGCCTCGCGACCGACGGCGGCGTGCTGCCGTCCGTGCACGACGGCCCGTACTCCCGACCCGCCCTCGCGCTGGAGTGGACGGAGCTGGCCGCGCTGGCGGACGGCTTCGTCGCCGACGCCGGGCTGGCCGCCGTCGCCGCGCACGCCCGCACGGAGGCCGCGGAGGGGGACGGCGACGACGAGCCCACGGACGGCCTCGAGGACGAGCTGCGCCGGACGACGTGGTTCGCCGGGCCGCCGCTGGCCGTGGCGCGCGCGCCGCGCCCGGCCGTGACCGTGGACGAGGAGGTGGGGATCGCCGTCCTGCGCGGGGCGGGGATCCACGCCGTGCTCGACCACGGCCCGCACGGCGCGGGGCACGGCCACCACGACAAGCTCGCGCTCGCCCTGTTCGGGCGCACCGCGCCGTGGCAGCCCGACCCGGGCCAGGTGCCGTACGGGCACCCGGCCTGGCGGGCGCACTACGCGTCGGCGGCCGCGCACCCGGTGGTCCGGGTCGACGACGCCGACCCCGCGGAGGCGACCGGCCGCCTGCTGGCCCGCACCGAGCGGTCGCTGACCGTGGAGGTCCGCGGCGACGCCACGGCCTGGTACGACGGCGCCCGCGCCGTGCGGCACGTCGTCCTCGGCGACGGCTACCTGCTCGACGTCGCGCACGCCCGCGCCGACCGCCCCCGGCGGCTCACGCTCGGGCTGCGGCCGGACGTGCCGCTCGGGGTGCGCGTCGACGGCGACGTGGTGCGCACCGCCTGGCGCGGCGCCGAGGCGCTCGACGGCGTGCACGTCGCCCGCGCGGGCGGACCGGGCGGGACGGTGCCCGTGCGCGCCGTCGTCGCCCCCGGACCCGGCCCGGCGGACGACCCGCAGCGCGAGCGGTCGCACGTCGACTGGGCCGCCGAGGCCGCGACGTCGGCGACGTGGGTCTCGGTGTACCAGGCGGAGGACGACGCTCGGGGCGCCGAGGTGACGGGCGTCGAGCTCGACGCGACCGAGGTGCGCGTGCACCGCGCCGACGGCGCCGTCGACGTCCACCCGCTGCCGACGGAGACGACGGATGACTGAGACGATCGCCCCCGCCCGGATGCTGCTGCTCGACGAGGCCCGGCTGGCCGACCTGCGGTCCCGGCTGGACGGCGACCTCGCGCCGCAGTGGCGCCGGCTGGCGGAGCAGTGCGACCTGTACCGCCGCACGGCGCCCCCGACGGAGCACCCGCTGGCGAGCATCACGTACCTGGGGCCGGCGGCCGCGAACCTCGCGCTCGCGTACCGGCTCACGGGCCAGCGCCACTACCTCGAGGAGGCGTGGCGCTGGATCTCGGCGGCCGTGTCCTTCGACCACTGGGGCCGCGCGCACCTGCCCGACCACGACCTCGACGCGGGGTGGATCCTGCACGGGCTGTCGCTGGCCTACTCCTGGCTGGGTGACGACCTCGAGCCGCTGCGGCGCGAGGCGCTGCGCGCCAAGCTCGAGCTCCAGGGGCAGCGGCTGTTCGACTTCGCCGTCGCGAGCGAGGGCGGCTGGTGGTCCAGCTCGTTCTGGCAGAACCACCACTGGATCTGCCACACCGGGCTCGCGACCGTCGGCTACGCGCTCGGCGTCCGGGCCTGGACGGAGCGCGCCAAGGCGGCGATGTCGACCGTCGTCGACGTGCTGCCGGCGGACGGCTCCGACATGGAGGGCGTCGTCTACTGGCGCTACGGCGTGCCGTGGCTCGCGACCTACCTCGACCTGCTCCAGGACGCCGAGGGCGTGGACTGGTGGGACCGGTGCCGGTTCCTGGCGCGCACCATCTTCTACCGGCTGCACCAGGCCGCGCCCGGCTACGAGGAGATCGTCGACCACGGCGACTGCCACGACCGGCGCAGCGGGCACAGCGTGGCCCTGTACCGGATCCTGGCCGCGCGGTACGGGATCGGCGAGGCGCAGTGGCTGGCCGACACGGTGGCGGACCGGTTCTTCTGGCGCGAGGCGTACGAGAGCGGCGTGAGGCCCGGCGTGCTGCCCGAGGCCTGGGCCGAGCTGCTCTGGTACGACGCCTCCGTGGCGCCGGTCGACCCGGCCACGTCCGTCCCCGCGCAGGCGGCGTTCGAGGACCTCGGGCTGCTGGTGCACCGCACGTCGTGGGACGACGACGCCACGCTCGTGTCGTTCAAGTCGTCGCCCGGCGGCGGGCACACCGCCTGGGACACGTCGCGCCGGATCGACGCCGAGCGCGGCTGGGACACCCTCAGCGCCGGCCACCACCACCCCGACGCCGGGTCGTTCGTGCTCGCGTCGCGCGGCGCGTGGCTGCTGGTCGACGAGGGCTACTCCAACCAGAAGCGCGCCGGGCACCACAACCTCGTGCTCGTCGACGGGCACGGCTTCGCGGGCGAGGGGCGGTACCACGTCTACGCCGACGCCCCGCCGGACCGCACCGCCGACATGGTGGACGTGCTCGCCGAGGGCGGGTTCCTGCACGGCCGCGCCCGCACCGGGCGGATGTACCCGGCCGAGCTGGGCGTCGAGTCGCTGGAGCGCACGCTCGTCGTCATGCCGTCCGGCCGCACCGTTGTCGTCGACCGCGGGCGGGCCGCCGAGCCGCGCGAGTGGACCGTGCTGCTGCACGCCGACCACCCGAGCGAGCCCGTCGACCTCGGCGTGCCGCACGACGGCATCGGCGACGGGAAGGACGGCGGCCTCGCTCGTGAGGGGGCCGTGCGGCGGGTGCTGCGGAACGGCCGCGCCGGCGCGTGGCTCACCACCCACGCCGCGGGCGGCGCGCACGCCGAGCAGGTCGTCACCGACGTGGCGGCCAACCCGACGTCGAGCACGCCGTCGCTGGTCGTGACGCGGCGGCTGCACACGCTGCGCGTCACGCCGCCCGCGTCGCGCGACCTGCTCGCCGTCACGACGATCGAGCCGTTCGACGCCTTCCGCCCGACGCCGTCCACCGCCCGCCTCCTCCCCCCGCTCGCCGCGGAGGTCGGGGTGGAGCTGGGCGGGGGCGAGCGGGTGCACCTCGCCGGGCCGGACGGCGCGATCGAGGCCGACGGCGTGTCGGCGCTGGCGCGCGCGGTGCTGGTCGCGGGCGACCGGGTCGCCGTGGTCGGGGCACGGCGCGTCGAGCTCGACGGCCGGGTGCTCCTCGACCGCACCGGGCTCGACGGCGACGCCGAGGTCACCGCCGTCCTCCCGCTCGCGGGGCAGCGGTGACGGCCGCTCCGGCGCCCGCGCGGCAGGACCGCTCGCGTCGGTGGTCGCAGACGTTCCTGGGCTGGCTGGAGTGGCTGGCGCACCCGGTGGCGGCAGGCGCGGCGTTCGCGATCCTCTGCCTCGGGGTCGTCACGTGGCTCCCGGCGCTCGCCGCCGTCGGACACACCCTCCGCGCCTGGCGCACCGAGGGCGACGGCCGGTCGTTCACGGGCGTCTTCCGGGCGTTCGGCGTCTACTGGCGGCCGCTGCTCGGGCACGCGGTGGCGTCGACGGCGGCGCTCGCGCTGCTGGTGGTCGACGTCGTGTTCCTCGTCGGGCGCTCCGGCCCGGCCGCCGTCGTCCTCGTGATGCTGGCGCTCGGCCTGCTCGTGGCGTCCGTGCCGTACCACCTGGCGCTCGCGGTGGTCGCGGCGGCCCGCCCGGAGGGCAGCGTCCGCACCTGGGTGCCCGGCGCGCTGTGGTTCGCGTTCGCCTCGGTGCCGCGCGGCACCGCCCTGCTGGGCGCCGCCGTCGCGACGCCCGTGTTCTCGCTCGTGGTCCCCGCGGGCCCCCTGCTGCTGTGCGCGAGCGTCCCCGTCCTGGTGGGGCTCGTGATCCTCGACCAGACGGAGGACGACGCATGACCGGCACCACCGCCCAGGCCGTTCCTCGCCCCGGCGCCGTCGCCCGGCGCTCGCTGCTCGCCGGCGCGCTCGCCACCACCGGCGCGCTGCTCCTCGCGCCGCGCGCCACGGCGCTCGACGGCGTCGCCGCGCTCGCGGACACCGCCGCGGCCCGGCCGCGCACGACGACGTGGGTGCCGTCGTGGACCACCGCGCACACCCGCCCCACGGCGACCGACCCGCTCGTGCTGGGCGGCGTCACCGACCGCACCGTGCGGCACGTGCTGCGGCTCAGCGCCGGCACCCGCCGGACGGGTGCGCTGCGCGTGCGCCTCGCCGGCACCTTCTCCACGGCGCCGGTGCGGATCGGGGCGGTGACCGTCGCGCGTCGTGCGGCGGGCCTCACGGGACCGGGCGCCGCCGTCGACCCGGCCACCGTCACCACGCTCACCTTCGGCGGAGAGCCCGGCGCGCTGCTCGCCGCGGGCGCGACGCTCGTCAGCGACCCGGCGCGGATCGCCGTCCCGGACGGCGGCGACCTGGTCGTCAGCGTGCACCTGCCCGGCCCCACCGGCCCGCTCAGCTTCCACCGCAACACGCACGCGACGGGGTACGTCGGCCCGGGCGACCTCACCGGCGACCCGGGCCCGGGCTACGACGGCGCGGAGACGACGCGGTCGGCCGTGCTGCTGGTCGGCGTGGACGTCGAGCGGCCCGGCGTGCCCGGCGTCGCCGTGCTGGGCGACTCGATCACGGAGGGCGTGGGCACGCCCGACGACGCCGACGAGCGGTTCACCGACCACCTCGCCCGGCGTCTCGCGGAGCGCGGCGGCCCGGTGGGCGTCGCGAACCTCGGCATCAGCGGCAACCGCGTGCTGCTCGACGACGAGCGGTTCGGCCCGAGCGGGCAGGCCCGCCTGGACCGCGACGCCCTGGCCCTGCCCGGGGTCGACACGCTGCTCGTGGTGCTCGGCGTCAACGACCTGCAGCAGCCGCCCAGCCAGACCGACCCCGCGGTGCTCCTCGCCGGGTACCGCCAGCTCGTGCTGCGCGCCCGCGACCGGGGGCTGCGCGTGGTCGGCACGACCATCACGCCGTTCGGCGGCTGGCAGCGCTGGACCCCGGCGCTCGAGGACGAGCGCCGGGTCGTCAACGCGACCCTCCTCGCCGAGGCGGGCCGCGGCGCGGGCGCCTTCGACGCCGTCGCCGACCTGGCCTCCGCGCTCGCCGACCCCGCCGACGCGGCGCGCCTCGCGTCCGCCTTCGACAGCGGCGACGGACTGCACCCCACCTCCGCGGGTGCCGCGGCGATGGCCGCCACCGTCACCCACCGCGCCCTCCTGGGCTGACGCCCGACCTGACGCCCGACCTTCTCTGCACCACCCACCCGCACCGCCGTTCCACCCACCTGCTCGACGACGAGAGGGACCGTGATGGAGAACGACACCGTGACCACGCCTGCCCACCGGGCGCCCGCACCCAGCCGCCGGTCGGTGCTGCGCGGCTTCGGCGCCCTCGCCGGGGCCGCCGCGCTGGCCCCCGCGCTGCCCCTGCCCGCCCGCGCCGTGCCCGCCTCGACCACCACGGAACTCGTCGAGCGCTGGGCGGCGCTGCAGACCGGCGGCCCGGGCCTCGACCTGGCGGACGCGCACGTCAAGGCCGCCGTACGCCGCGTCGACCGGGCGGCCACGACCGTCCTCGCGACGCTCGACCGCTCCGCCGGCCGCGCGTCCCTGTGGCCCGACCTGGCGGACTGGACGAGGTCCAACACCGTCACCACGACGTTCAAGCGGCTGCGATCGATCGCGGTCGCGTGGGCGACGCCGGGGACGTCGGTCGCGGGCGACGCCGCCGTGGCGGACGCCGTCGCCGACGGCATCTCCTGGATGCACGACCACGTCTACGGGCCCGGCATCCCGCGCTTCGACAACGACTGGGACTGGGAGATCGGCTCGGCGTCGGCGCTCGCCGACGCGCTCGTCGTGCTGCGCGGGCACCTGGGCGACGCGCTGGCCCGCAGCACCGCCGCCATCGACCACTACACGCCCGACCCGAACCTGTGGCGCGCGGACCGGCAGATCGCCACGGGCGCCAACCGGGTGTGGATCGCGACCGTCGTCGCCGTCCGGGCGAGCCTCGACGGCGACGAGACGGCCCTCGGGCGCGTGCGCGACGCGCTCAGCGACGTCGAGGGCGGCGGCGCCAACAGCGTGCTGGCGTTCGTCGACGGCGGCACCGCCGAGGGCGAGGGCACGGGGGAGGGCTTCTTCCGCGACGGCTCGTTCCTCCAGCACTGGAAGCATCCGTACAACGGCGGCTACGGCAAGGAGCTGCTGGGCACGCTGTCGTCGCTGCTGCACCTGCTCGGTGACTCGCCCTGGCAGGTCACCGACCCGGCGCTGGACAACGTCTACGCGTGGGTCACCGACGCCTTCGACCCGCTGATGGTGCGCGGCGACATGGTCGCGTCGGTCTGCGGGCGCGAGATCGCGCGGCCCAGCAAGCAGGGGCACGCGGCCACGCAGACCGTCGTCGAGGGCACGCTGCGGCTCATCCCCTCCGCGCCCGCGGCGCAGGCCGCGACCCTCACGTCGCTGGTGGCGCAGTGGATCGCCGAGGACACCTACCGCGACTTCCTCGCCGCCACGACGCCCGCGTCCGTCGTCGCCGCGAACGCGCTGCTCGCGGCGTCGCCGACGCCGCGCGGCGCGCTGGTGGCGCACCGGCAGTACCCCGCGATGGACAAGGCGGTGCACCACCGGCCGGGCTTCGCGCTGAGCGTCAGCGCGTACTCGGCCCGCGTGTACAACTACGAGTCCATCCAGAACGAGAACCTGCACGGCTGGCACCTGTCCGACGGCATGGTGCTGCTGTACACCGACGACCTCGGCCACTACAGCGAGGACTACTGGCCCACCGTCGACCCGTACCGCCTGCCCGGCACCACCGTCGACACGGCGCGCCTCGCGAACAGCGCGAACTTCCGCGAGACGAGCGAGGCCACCTGGGTGGGCGGGGCCGCCGTGCCGGGCGCCACGGTCGGCGCGTACGGGCAGGACCTGCGCGCCCGCGGCTCCGACCTGCGGGCCCTCAAGAGCTGGTTCCTCATCGACGACGTCGTGGTCTGCGTCGGCTCCGGCATCACGGCGCCCGCGGCGGGCGGCGTCGAGACGGTCGTCGAGAACCGCAAGGTCCGCGACGGGGCCGCGCTGGTGATCGACGGCGCGGCCCAGCCGATCGGCAACGGGTGGTCGGTGACGCTCGACGACGTGCGCTGGTGCCACCTGTCCGGCACGGCGGGCTACGTGTTCCCCGGCGGCGCCCGGCTGCACGCCCTGCGCGAGGACCGCACGCACACCTGGCGCGAGATCAACATCAAGTACGGCACGGACACCCCGGTGACCCGCCCGTACGTCACGGCGTGGCTCGACCACGGCGCCGCGCCCGCGGACGCCGCGTACGCCTACGTCATGCTCCCCGCGGCCGACGCCGACGGCACCCGCGCGTTCGCGGAGGCCTGCGGCACCGCCCCAGGGCTGCGGATCCTCGGGCAGGACGACGACGTGCACGCCCTCGCGCTCGGCGGCACCATCGCCGCCAACTTCTGGGCCCCCGCGTCGGTGCCGGTCGGCGCGGGAGTGCCGGGGGAGGGCGGGTCGCTGCACGCCGACGGCCCCGCCTCCGTCGTCGTGCACGAGACGGGCGGCACCGAGTGGACCCGGCCCACGACCGTCGCGCTGAGCGACCCCACCCAGACCCGCGACCAGGTCGTCGTCGACCTCAACCGCGGCGGGCTGCGGTTCGTGTCCGCCGACCCGGGCGTGACCGTCACCCGGCGCGGCGCGGGATGGCGGATCGCCGCCGCCACCGCCGGCCTGGCCGGCGCCACCGTCACCGCCTCGTTCGTCTGACCGTCCCGAGACTCCTGGAGGAACCATGAAGAAGCACCTCGCGCTGCCTCTCGCCCTCGCGCTCGGGCTCTCCCTCGGCTGCGCGGCGCCCGCGCTCGCCGAGACCCCGGCCCCCGCCGTCGGCGCGGGCTCCTCGCCCGCAGCCGCGGACGACGCCGACCCCGCGCCGCTGCGCACCGTCCGCGTGGGCACCAGCGCCGAGCTGGCGGCCGCGTTCAAGGCGGCCCTGCCCGGCGACCGCATCGTGCTGGCCGACGGCGAGTACACGATGGTCAAGCTGGCCGACAAGGCGGGCACCGCCGACGCGCCGGTCGTCGTGGAGGCCGCCGCCCTCGGCGGCGCGGTCGTCACGAGCGGCCAGCTGGAGGTCGCGCGGTCCAGCCACGTCGTGGTGCGCGGGCTGACCTTCCGGAACGCCACCACGCTGAAGATCACGGCGTCCACCCACGTGCGGTTCACGCGCAACGACGTCGCGCTGACGTTCGAGCCGCCGGCCGACCCGACGTCGTCGCGGCACTGGCTGCAGATCTCGGGGGAGGGCAGCGGCTACCACCGCATCGACCACAACTCCTTCCACGACAAGACGCTGATGGGCAACTACGTCACCGTGTACGGCGGGGCCACGCAGATCTCCCAGCACGACCGCATCGACCACAACTGGTTCGGGGACAGCCCCGCGCAGCCGGTCAACGGCGGCGAGGCGATCCGGCTCGGCGTCTCCGCGCTGTCGGACTCCAGCTCGTTCGCCGTCGTCGAGCACAACCTGTTCGAGAACACCGACTCCGACCCGGAGATCGTCTCGATCAAGAGCGACGACAACACCGTGCGGTTCAACACGGTGCGCCGGTCGGCCGGCGCGTTCGTCGCCCGGCGCGGCGACCGCAACGTCATCCAGGGCAACGTCTTCCTCGGCGAGGGCAAGCCCGGCACCGGCGGTGTGCGGCTGTACGGCGACGACCAGCTCGTGTTCGACAACTACTTCGAGGGCCTCCGCGGGTCCGGGTACACGGCCGCCCTCCAGATCGACGGCGGCGACGTGGACGGCTCCGGCGCGACGTCGGCGCACTGGCGGGTGCACCGCGCGACCGTCGTCCACAACACCTTCGTGGACAACGCCGCGACCATCGAGGTCGGCGCGAACTACCTCTACCCGCCGGTCGACTCCCTCGTGGCCGACAACCTCGTCGTCGGCTCGGCCGGCCCGCTCTTCGTGGAGCACAAGCAGCCCGCGGGGATCACGTACTCCGGGAACCTCGCGTACCCGACCGGTGCCGCGACCGTCGGGCTCGACGTCGGGCCGCGCGAGGTCCGCGTCGCCGACCCTCGGCTCGTGCGCGCCGACGGGCTGTGGCGGCTGCGCCCCGGCCCCGCCGTGAACACGGCGGTCGGCTCGTACCCGTTCCTCACCGAGGACATGGACGGCCAGCCCCGCGACCGGCGGCCCGACGTCGGCGCCGACGAGGTGTCCGGCGCGCCGGTCACCCGGACGCCCCTCGAGCGGTCCGACGTCGGCCCCGCCGCCCCCTGACGCCGGAACCGCCGCGCCGACCCGCACCAGCCACGACCCGCACCACCACGACCCAGGAGCACCCGCATGGCCTTCTTCGACAAGCCCCTCGACGACCTGCGTGCCTACCGCCCGGAGCCCGAGGAGCCCGCGGACTTCGACGCGTTCTGGAAGCAGACGCTCGATACCGCGGCGGCCGCCGCCACCGCGCCGGAGCAGGTGCCGTTCGACGCCGGGCTCGCCACCGTCGAGGTGCGCGACGTGACGTTCTCCGGGTGGGCGGGCCAGCCGGTCAAGGCGTGGCTGCTGCTCCCGCGCGAGCGCTCCGGGCCGCTGCCCGCCGTCGTGCAGTACATCGGGTACAACGGCGGGCGCGGCGTCCCGTGGGAGTGGCTCACGTGGTCCGCGGCCGGGTACGCGCACCTGGTCATGGACAACCGGGGCCAGGGGGGCGGCGGCAAGACGACCGCCGACACCGCGGACGTCGCGCCCGAGGGGCACGGGTCGTCGTCGCCCGGCTTCCTCACCCGCGGCATCGAGGACCCGGCCAAGCACTTCTACCGGCGCCTCATCACCGACGCCGTGCGCGCCGTCGACGCCGTCAAGGCGCTGCCCGAGGTCGACCCCACCCGGGTCGCGGTGCTCGGCGGCAGCCAGGGGGGCGGGCTCGCGCTCGCCGTCGCCGGCCTGCGCGACGACCTCGCCGGGGTGATCGCCGACGTCCCCTTCCTCAGCCACTACCGGCGGGCGTCGCAGATCACCGACGAGGGCCCGTACTCCGAGATCGCCCGCTACCTCAAGGGGCACCGGTTCGAGGTCGAGGACGTGATGCGCACGCTCTCGTACTTCGACGCCACCAACTTCGCCGCGCGCGCCCGCTGCCCCGGCTGGTTCTCCGTCGCGCTCATGGACAAGATCTGCCCGCCGTCCACCGTGTTCGCGGCCTACCACCGCTACGGCGGCCCGGCGGAGATCGAGGTCTTCCCGTACAACGGGCACGAGGGCGGCGCGGCGTACGACATGCCGCGCAAGCTCGCGGCGCTCGCGGGGGTGCTCGGCCCGCGGTGACACCTCCCCGGGGCGCGATGCTCGCCCTGTACGGCAACACGTTCGTCATGGCGACGGGCTTCTACGTGCTCGTGCCGCTGCTCGCCGTGCACCTGGCCGACGGGCTGGGTTTCGGCCTGGCCCTCGTCGGGCTGCTCGCCGGGATCCGCGCCGGTGCCCAGCAGGGGCTCCAGCTCCCGGCCGGGATCCTCGCGGACCGGTGGGGCGTGCGCCGCACCATCGTGGCGGGCGTGCTCGTGCGGGCCGCCGGCTTCGGCGCGCTGGCCCTCGCGACGACGCCGCTCGCGGTGGGCGCCGCGGGGGTCGCCGTCGGCCTCGGGGGCGCGCTGTTCCATCCCGCGTCGTACGCCGCGTACGCGCGGCTCGGCGGCGCCCGGCCCGACGTCTTCGCTCGGCGCGAGGCGTTGAGCAACGCCGGGTTCGTCGTCGGGCCGCTGCTCGGCGGGCTGCTCGTGGCCACCGGGTTCGACGTCGTGTGCTGGGTCGCGGCGGGCCTGTTCCTCGCCGCCGCGCCGCTCACCTGGTTCGGGCTCGGGCGGGCCGCCGAGCCCGACGCCGCCCCCGCGCCGGCCACCGGCGGGATGCGCCGCGAGGCGCGGCGCGCGCTCGTCGCGCTGTGCCTGCTCAACGCCGCCGCGTGGGCGGTCTTCACGCAGCTCCAGCTCGTCGTGCCGCTGCGGCTGGACGCCGTGCTCGGCAGCAGCGTCGGGGTCGGCGCGGTCTACGCGGCGGCGGCCGTCCTCGTCCTGGTCCTCACCGTGCCCGTCACGCGATGGCTGCAGGCGCGGCTGCGGCTGCCCCTGGTGCTCGCGCTCGGGGTCGCGACGATGGGGACGGGCATCGCCGTGCTCGGCGGCGGCCCGGGCGTCGCGTCGCTCGTCGCGGGGATGGTCGTGTTCACGCTCGGGCAGATGGTGTTCCAGCCCGCGATGAGCGCGGTCGTCGCCGCGGGCGCGCCCGCCGCGTCCGTCGCCACCCGGTTCGGCGTCAACGGCCTGGCGCTCGCCGTGGGCGGCGTCGTCGGGTCGTCCGTCGTGGGTGCGCTGCTCGCCGGGCCGCTCTCCCACGGCGGCTGGGCGTGGGCGGGGTTCGCGCTCGCCGGCGCCGCCATCGCCGTCGGCTACGGCCGGGTCCGGGTCGGCTGAGCGGCCGACCCGGACCGCGGGCCTCGGCGGGAGTCAGGCGGGCACGACGGGCGGGACCGTCCAGGTGGCGAGCTCGTCGAGCCGCGGCCGGTACAGGCGGACGGTGAAGTTCCACCCCTCGGGCAGCGGGATGCGGTGGGGCGTGTCGTCGGGCCAGTCGCCGAGGTGGATCGTGACGCGGCCGTCCGGGTCCGGCGTCGCGAAGACGGAGTTCACGTTGGTCAGGCCGCTCGGGCCGGGCTCGAAGTAGCCGTCGGCGTTGTAGACGCTGAGGGACCAGAACGCATCGGCGGGGACGTCGTCGAACATGATCGTGTACCGGCCCACCGGGAGCCGCGGCTCGACGTTCAGGTACGACGCCTCGGCGTCGGGCAGGCCGCCCCACCCGAGCGCCGTGCCGACGAGGTGCCGCACCGGGTCGACGTCCTCCGCCCGGCCGAAGCAGTGCTCGAGGCCGCCCATCGTGCGGCCGAGGGTGAGCAGGGCCCCGCGCACCTCCTGATGGCTGGCCGGGTCGTAGTCGGGGCGCACGAACTCGCGCTGCTCGGCGGTGGCGAGGGCGAGCCCGTCCTGGAGGCGGTGCACCTCCTCGACGTCGGCGGGGCTCGTCGGGTCGAAGAGCGTCCGCGCCGCCACGACCACGTAGTCCGTGCCGAACTCGTCACGGGAGAGGACGGACGAGCCAGCCTTGTGAAAAACCCGGTTGATGTAGTGGTCCTGGTTGATCACCATCACCGACAGGTACCGGTCGCCGACCTCGGGCACCGTCAGCGTCGCGTCTCCCGCGCCCAGGTCGACGACCGCCACCGAGTACAGCGTGTCCCGGTTCTGCCGGATCACCGGCTGCTCGTCGAGCGGAGCGAGGGCGCGGTCGTGGTGGAAGATGCCGAGGCCGCCCACCATCGGCAGCATCCTCGCGATCATCGTGTCCGTCTCCGCGCGGGCGAAGTTGTCGATGCTGACCTGGACGGCCATGGCCGTACCTCCTCGGGGGTGCGGGCGACGTCCCGCGGGGAGCTGCGGGACGTGGGGTGCGTCACGACGGCCGGGCCCCGCCGCAGGTGGCGCTGCCTGGTCGCGGTGTCACGCTATGGGGGCGCGGCCCGCGGCGCGCGCCGGACGCCGGGGGCGGTCGCCCGGTGGCGAGGGCCGGGCCACCGACGGAGGGGGACGAAGGATGCAGGGGTACGTGCTGAGGCGCTACGGCCACCCGGGCGTGATGGAGATGCGCGAGGTGCCGCGCCCGGTCGCAGGGCCCGGCGAGGTGCTGGTCCGGGTGCGCGCCGCGGGCCTGAACCCGATCGACTTCAAGACGCGCGACGGCGGCCTGCGGGTCATCACCCGGCTCCGCCTGCCTCTGGTGGCGGGCAGCGAGCTGGCCGGTGAGGTGGCGGCCGTGGGCGCCAGGGTCACCCGGTTCGCGGTGGGGGACCGGGTCTTCGCGCGGGTCGACAAGCGGCGGCTGGGCGCGTTCGCCGAGTACGCCGCCGTGCACGAGAGCCTGGTGGCGGCGATGCCCGCGTCGCTCGGGTTCGTCGAGGCCGCGTCGCTGCCCCTCGCGGGGCTGACCGCGTTGCAGGCCCTGCGTGACGAGCTGAAGGTGGCGCCCGGCGACCGGGTGCTCGTCACCGGCGGGGCGGGCGGCGTCGGCACCCTCGCGATCCAGCTCGCGGTATGGCTCGGCGCCGAGGTGACGACGACGGCGTCCGCCCGCGGCGCGGCCCTCGTGCGCTCGCTCGGCGCCGCACGGGTGGTGGACTACCGCGCCGAGCGGTTCGCCGACGTCCTGCACGACTACGACGGCGTGCTCGACCTCAGCGGCGGCCAGGACCTCACCGACGCCTTCACCATCCTCCGGCCGGGCCGCACGGTCGTCTCGGTCGCCGGCCTCCCGGACGCGACGACGGCGCGCGTCGACCTGGACGCCGGACCCCTCAAGGCGGCCCTCCTGTGGGCGGCCAGCACCGCGATCCGCCGCCGGGCCCGGCACGCGGGCGTGCGCTACCGCTATCTCTTCATGCACCCGAGCGGTGCGGACCTCGCCACCCTGGCCGACCTGGTCGACGGCGGCCACGTGCGCCCCGTCGTCGACCGGACCTTCCCGTTCGCCGACATCGCCCGCGCGTTCGCCTACCTGGAGCGCGGGCGTGCCAAGGGCAAGGTCGTCGTCGAGCTGTAGGCCGGGCGCCCGCGAAAAGACCTGCGCCGCAGGGCGGCCCCGCTGAGACGCTGGGCGCATGGAGACCCCCGCGCCGATCGACCTGGACACCTGGCCGCGCCGACAGCACTTCGAGCACTACCGGGCGTCGCCGTGCACGTACGCGATGACGGTGGAGCTGGACGTGACGGCGTTCGCGGCGGAGCTGCGCGCGTCGTCGCGCCGGACGTACCTCGCTCAGGTGTGGGCGCTGGCGTCGGTCGTGAACCGGCACGACGAGTTCCGCCTGGTCCTCACGGACGACGGCGCGCCCGCGGTCTGGCCGACGGTGCACCCGGCGTTCACGGTGTTCCACGTGGAACGGGAGACGTTCTCGTGCGTCTGGGCGCCCTACGACGCCGACTTCGGCGCGTTCCACGACGCGGCGGCCGCGGTGCTGGCCGAGCACGGGGACTCGACGGAGCTCTTCCCGCAGGGCGCGCCGCCGCCGAACGCGTTCGACGTGTCCAGCCTGCCGTGGGCGTCGTTCACCGGCTTCACCCTGAACATCCGGGACGCCTGGAACCACCTCGCGCCGATCGTCACCCTGGGCCGGTACGTCGAGCGGGACGGCCGGCTGCTGCTGCCCGTCGCGGTGCAGGTCCACCATGCGGCCGCCGACGGCTTCCACACGGCGCGCCTGGTGAACGAGCTGCAGGACCTCCTCGGCGACCCGTCGTGGGTGGGCTGAGCCACACTCCAGGGGGTCACCTGCCGGACGGCCGGGCGCCCGGTCGGCGAGACGGCTTACCCTCTAGTCCCGTGAGCGAGAACCTGGGATCCACCGGCTCGATCGAACGCGTGGTGGCGCGCCACGAGATGCCCGACCCGCTGCGGGACGACATCCGCCTCCTGGGCGGGCTGCTCGGTTCCGTGCTGAAGGAGGCGGGCGGGCAGAGCCTGCTCGACGACGTCGAGCGTCTCCGCGGCCTGACCATCCGCGCCTACGGGGCGGACGACGGCGGCGCGACGCTGGCGGAGGCGGCCGAGGTCGTGGCCGGCTTCACGCCGGAGCGCGCCGAGCAGGTGGCGCGTGCCTTCACCTGCTACTTCCACCTGGCGAACCTCGCGGAGGAGTACCACCGGGTCCGCGTGCTGCGGGCGCGGGAGTCGGACGCCGCGTCGGGCGTCGTCATCGAGGACTCCCTGCCGCAGGCGTTCACCCAGCTCGCGGAGGAGGTCGGCCGCGACGAGGCGCTGCGGCGCCTGGGCGAGATCGAGTTCCGCCCCGTGCTGACCGCGCACCCCACCGAGGCCCGCCGCCGCGCCGTCTCGGGCGCCGTCCGCCGCATCTCCGCGCTGGTCGCGGACCGCGACACGATGCGCCCCGGCGGCACCACGCTCGCCGAGAACGAGCGCCGCCTGCTCGCCGAGATCGACACCATGTGGCGCACGTCGCCGATCCGCGCCCACAAGCCGTCCGTGCTGGACGAGGTGAAGACCGCGATGGGCGTCTTCGACGCCACGATGTTCTCCACCTTCCCCGAGGTGTACCGCCGCCTCGACGACTGGCTGCTCGACGGCGAGGCCGGCAGCGTCCCGCCCGTCGCCCGCCCGTTCGTCCACCTCGGTTCCTGGATCGGCGGCGACCGCGACGGCAACCCGAACGTCACCGCCGAGGTCACCCGCCAGGCCGCGACCCTCGCCGCCGAGCACGCGCTCGGCGCGCTCGAGAAGGCGGCGGTCGAGACGGGGCGCAAGCTCACGCTCGACGAGGAGGGCACGCCGGCGTCGGCCGAGCTCAGGTCGCTGTGGCAGCGGATGCGGCAGCTCTCCGACGAGCTCGTCACCCGCGCGGCCGCCGACTCGCCCAACGAGCCGCACCGGGCCGCCGTCCTCGCGATCGCCGGTCGGGTCGCCGCGACCCGCCGCCGCGACGCCGACCTCGGGTACCGGGAGCCGGAGGAGCTCGTCGCCGACCTGGAGGTCGTGCAGCGCTCGCTCGTCGAGGCCGGCGCCCCGCGCGCCGCGTACGGCGACCTGCAGAAGCTCGTGTGGCAGGTGCAGACCTTCGGGTTCCACCTCGCCGAGCTGGAGGTGCGCCAGCACTCGCAGGTGCACGCCGCCGCCCTCGCCGAGATCGACGAGAAGGGCATCCACGGCGACCTCTCCGAGCGCACGGTCGAGGTGCTCGACACCTACCGCGCCCTCGGCGCCGTGCAGAAGCGGTTCGGCATCCGCGCCGCGCGCCGCTACATCGTGTCCTTCACCCAGGCGCCCGAGCACCTGGCCGCCGTCTACCGGCTCGCCGCGCTCGCGTTCGAGGGCTCCGACGACGCCCCCGTCGTCGACGCCGTCCCGCTGTTCGAGACCTTCGACGACCTGGAGAACTCGGTCGACATCCTCGAGGCGATCCTGGAGTTCCCCGAGGTGCAGCGCCGCCTCGCGGAGAACGGTCGCCGCGTCGAGGTCATGCTCGGCTACTCCGACTCGTCGAAGGACGTCGGCCCGGTCGCCGCGACCCTCGCCCTGCACAAGGCGCAGTCGCGGATCGCCGAGTGGGCCCAGCGCCACGACATCACGCTCACCCAGTTCCACGGCCGCGGCGGCTCGCTCGGCCGCGGCGGCGGCCCCGCCAACCGCGCGGTGCTCGCGCAGCCGCCGCACTCGGTGGACGGCCGGTTCAAGCTCACGGAGCAGGGCGAGGTCATCCTCGCCCGCTACGGCGACCCGACCATCGCCGCGCGCCACATCGAGCAGGTCGCCGCGGCGACGCTGCTCGCCTCGGCGCCGACGGTGGAGAAGCGCAACGCCGACGCCCGGGAGCGGTTCGCGCCCCTGGCCGCCACCCTCGACGAGACGTCGCGCGCCGCGTTCCACGGCCTCGTGAAGTCCGAGGGCTTCCCGCAGTGGTTCTCGCAGGTCACGCCGCTGGAGGAGGTCGGCCTGCTGCCGATCGGCTCCCGTCCCGCCAAGCGCGGCCTGTCGGTCAACTCGCTCGACGACCTGCGCGCCATCCCGTGGGTGTTCTCCTGGTCGCAGGCGCGCATCAACCTCGCGGGCTGGTTCGGCCTCGGCACGGCGCTGCGCTCGGCCGGCGAGCAGCCGGGCGGGCTGGAGGAGCTCCAGGCCGCGTACCGCGAGTGGCCCCTGTTCACCACGCTGCTCGACACCGTGGAGATGGGCCTCGCCAAGACGCAGGAGGACATCGCCGCGCAGTACCTGGGCCTCGGCGACCGTGACGACCTCGCGGAGCTCGTGCTCGGCGAGCTGCGGCTCACCCGCGAGTGGGTGCTGCGCGTCACCGGCAACGAGTGGCCGCTCGCCAACCGCCGTGTCCTCGGCCGCGCGGTGCAGCTGCGCTCGCCGTACGTCGACGCGCTGTCGCTGCTCCAGGTCCGCGCCCTGCGCGCGCTGCGCAGCCAGGGCGTCAGCGAGGGCCTCACGGTGGACGACGGCGAGTGGGTGGACGGCGGCCACAAGGACCGCTGGCAGCACCTGCTGCTGCTCACCGTGAACGGCGTCTCCGCCGGTCTGCAGAACACGGGCTGACCGACCGAGACGTCGGGAAATGCGCTGGCACGGCGGCCCCGCGCCCGGTCACGATGGGCAGCACGCCCCCACCGACCTGGAGTGATTCCTGCATGTCTCGCCGCCCTGCCCACATCGCGATGGTCGGTGTCCCCGCCGTCAGCCACGTCCTCCCGAGCCTGGAGGTCATCCGCGAGCTGGTGGCGCGCGGGCACCGGGTGACGTACGCGAACGACGCCCCGGTGGCCGACCTCGTCGTGGCCACGGGCGCGGAGCTGGTGCCCGTCACGTCCACGCTGCCGGTCGCCGACAACGACTGGCCCGAGGACGCCATCGGCGCGATGGAGACGTTCCTCGACGACCAGATCCAGGTGCTGCCGCAGCTGCACGCCTTCTACGACGACGACCCGGCCGACCTCTACCTGTACGACATCGGCGGGTACTCGGCGCGGGCGCTCGGCGAGTCCCAGGGGCGGCCCGTGATCCAGGTGTCGCCGACGTTCGTCGCGTGGGACGGCTACGCCGAGGAGGTCGCGGCGCCGCTGTGGCAGCTTCCCGGCGCGGACGCGTACCGGGAGAAGCTCGCCCGCTGGCTCGCGACGAACGGGGCCACCACCACCGACGTCGATGCCTTCCCGGGCGCGCCCGGCACGGTGCTCGCGACGATCCCGAAGGCGATGCAGCCGCAGGCGGACCGGGTCGACACCGGCGTGGTCACGTTCGTCGGACCGTGCTTCGACATCCGCGACGACGGCGCCGGGTGGAGCCGGCCGGCGGGCGCGGAGAAGGTGCTGCTGGTCTCCCTCGGCTCCGCCTACACGCGGCAGCCGGAGTTCTACCGCCGGTGCCTCGTGGCCTTCGGCGACCTGCCCGGCTGGCACGTCGTGCTGCAGGTGGGGAAGCACGTGGACCCGGCCGACCTCGGCGAGCTCCCGCCGCACGTCGAGGTCCACGCCTGGGTGCCGCAGCGGGCGATCCTGGAGCAGGCCGACGCCTTCGTCACCCATGCCGGGATGGGCGGCAGCAGCGAGGGGCTGCTCGCCGGGGTGCCGATGATCGCGGTGCCGCAGGCGGTCGACCAGTTCATGAACGCGGACCGGCTGGTCGAGCTCGGTGTCGCTCGCCGGCTGAGCTCCGCCGACTCGACCGCCGACGAGCTGCGCGCCGCCCTGCTCGAGCTCACCTCCGACCCCGAGGTCGCGCGCCGCTCGGCCGCGCTGCAGGCGGACGCACGGGCCGAGGGCGGCACCCGGCGGGCCGCCGACCTCGTCGAGTCCGCGCTGGGCTGAGGCGCGGCTACGCTGCCGGTCATGAGCCTGGTGACGTTCAAGGACCTGTGCGTCGACGCCGTGGACGCGGCCACGCTGGGGGCGTTCTGGGCCGGCACCCTGGGGCTGCGGGCGGAGCCTCTGGACAACGGTGACGTTGTCCTGCGCGACCCAGGCCCCGACCCCGTGCCGGCGCGGACGATCTGGGTCAACACCGTGCCGGAGGCGAAGTCGGTGAAGCACCGCGTGCACCCCGACGTGCGGGCCCGGTCGCTCGACGAGCTCCCCGACCAGCCGCGCCTGACCGAGCCCGGTCGGTACCACTACACGACGCTGGCCGACCCCGAGGGCGGCGAGTTCTGCGTCTTCACGGACGACGAGGTGCCGGACTACCGGCTCAAGGACGTCGTCGTCGACTGCGCGGACTACCGGAGGGTCGCGGCGTTCTGGCACGAGCTGCTGGGCGGCACGCTCACGCAGGACGACGACATGGACTACGCCTACCTCGACGAGGGGGCGGGCGTCCCGTTCGAGTCGTTCGACTTCGTCCCCGTGCCCGAGGCCAAGACGGCCAAGAACCGCTGGCACTGGGACGTCACGCTGGACGACGGGGCCACCCTCGACGACCTCGTCGCCCGCGGCGCGCGCGTGCTGCGCGCGCAGGACGACGAGATCGGCTGGACCGTCATGGCCGACCCCGAGGGCAACGAGTTCTGCGTGTTCGACCGTGCCCGCTGACGGCGTGCCGGTGCGGCCGCTGGCCGTCGTCCTCCACTCGCGCCAGCCGCTGACGACGGACCCCGCGGACACGTTCGACCCGGCGGCCTGGGACGTCGTCGTCCTCACCGACGCCGAGGCCGGCGACGTGCTGCGCGAGGACGTCGACGCGGAGACGCCGCAGGTGCTCCGGGCCTCGCGGGAGGCCTGGGCCGGCACGATCCGGGGCCTGGCGGCGGGTCGGCCGGTCCAGATCGTCGCCAACGACGAGTACTGCGTCGCGGCGTGCGCCCGGCTGCGTGAGCAGTTCGGGCTGCCGCAGCGGCACCCCTCCCGGCCGGAGCACTACCTCGACAAGGTCGTGACAAAGGAGCGCCTCGCCGCGGCGGGGGTGCGCGTGCCGCGGTTCGAGGCGCTGCGCGACGGCGTGCCGGGACCGGAGCACGGCGTCCCGTGGATCGTCGGACGCGTGGGTCTCCCGGTCGTGGCCAAGCCACGGACGGAGGCCAACTCCCGCGGCGTGCGCGTCCTGCGCGAGGAGGCCGACCTGCGGGCCTGGCTCGCCGACCACGAGGGAGACCACGGCTGGCAGGTCGAGGAGTACCTGGACGGCACGTTCCACCACGTCAACGCCCTCGTCCGGGACGGCGAGGTCACCCCGGTGCAGGCCGGCACCTACCTTGGTCCGCTGCTCGACCTGCCGTCGGGACGCCGCCTCGGGGGCTGGACCGTCCCGCACGACGACGAGCTCGCGCGGCGGGCCCATGCGCTCGACGCCGCCGTGGTCGCCGCCCTCGGGGGCGAGGGCGCGTTCGTCGTCCACACGGAGTTCGCCCGCACCACCGACGACGAGCTGGTCGTCATCGAGGTCGCCGCCAGGGCACCGGGTGCCCTGGTCTCCGAGCTGGCCCGCCTGCACGCGGCCGTGCACCTGGAACGGGCCAACCTGGCGTTGCAGGCCGGGCTCCCCGTCCCGGAGGCGGGCCCGACGGGCACGCAGGCCGCCTGGGTATGGATCCCCGTGATGCCCGGCGAACGGTACCGCCGCACGCCGGCGACGACGAGCGGGCGGCTTGTGCACGTGCGTCGTGCGGCGACCAGGACCCACGAGGGAGCGTCGGGGTCGCTCGGGGTGTCCGTGCTGCTGTGGCACGCCGACCCGTCGACCCTCGCCGCCGACGTGCGGACCGCCGCGACCGCCGCCTGGTGCTCGTGAGGTCCGGGACGGGCGTCAGGGGCGCGCGGCGAGCGCGGTGAGCACGCGGTCCACGCTGGACCGGATGCCCCACCGCTCGGCGAGGGCGTCCAGCGCCTCGGGGTCCTTCGGCTCCCGCGGCAGGGTGTCGTCGACCTCGCCGACGGGGGCGTCGTGCGCGACCTGCACCACCGTGGGGGCGACGTCGAGGTAGGCCGCGGCGTCGAGCAGCTTCTGCCGCTGGGTCGGGGTGATCCCCTTCGCGCCGTGCTCGGCGGCGGCGCGGAGGCCGGCCAGGTCGCCGAACGCGGCGAGCAGCTTGGCGGCCGTCTTCTCCCCGATGCCGGGCACGCCGGGTAGGCCGTCGGACGGGTCGCCGCGCAGCGTCGCCATGTCGGCGTACGCCTGCCCGCTCGGCACGCCGTACTTCTCGGCGAGCCTCGCCTGGTCGACGACGTCGGGGTCGCGCACGCCCCGCGCTGGGTACAGCACGCGCACGCCGGCCGCGTCGTCGACGAGCTGGAACAGGTCGCGGTCGCCGGTGACGATGTCGACGCTGGCGGGCATCACCATCCCGACGGCGCCCGCCACGGGAAGCGCGGTCGCGGCGCTGCGGGCCACCTCGCGGGTGACCAGGGTGCCGATGACGTCGTCGGCCTCGAAGCCCGGCGCGCCCACGCGGGCGATGCCGAGCGCGGCCAGCACGTCGACGATCACGGGGACCTGCGGGGTGAGCGCGTCGGGCACCTCCTCGACGTCCGGCTCGCCGGCGGGCGTGACCGCGGCGACCCGGTGCTCCTTGTAGGACCCGATCGCGTCGACGCGGAACGCCGGCCGCCAGTCCTCGTCCCAGCACGCCACGAGCCGGTCCGGCCCGTGCTCCGTGACGAGGAACGCGATCATGTCGAGCAGGCCGCGCACCGCGTTGACGGGCTTGCCGTCGGGGGAGCGCAGCGAGTCGGGCAGGCCGTAGAAGGCACGGAAGTACAGGCTCGCGGTGTCGAGTAAAAGCAACTTGCCGCTCCGAGAACTCACGCCCACACCCTAGCCACGAGTACGCCCCGGCACCTGCTGCAACAGGTCCGGGGCATGGCCGGGATGGAGCCCCGACGTTGAAGAACCCTACTCGCACGGCCCCCATCGCGTACATGGTCGCGGAGCGCCGGCCCTGGACCGGGAACCGCAACTGGATCATCGGAGATGAATGGTCTCGCACCTGCACGACGCTGGCCGAGGCCGAAGAGGTCGCCGCGCGATGGCGGGTCGATGGGCAGAGCACTCCTGAGGATGTCGCCGTTCTCGCGCTCGTGCCCGTTCTCGGTGGTGCTGCGTGACCCTCACTGCACACGCGCCAACGCGCGACATCCTGACGAGCCTCGCCCGTGCGGGCTGGGGTGACATTTCCGGTTCCGAGCACAAGGGCACGCGGGCGATGCTGCGCGCCCTGGTTGACCTGCTCCCATACGGCTCCGGCGAGGGGCTGGTGACCGCTCCACAACTCGCGGACGCCTCCGGCTACTCCGAGCGCTGGGTCCGGTCCCGCCTGTCCGAGCTCGAGGCGCGAGGGCTCATCATCTGGCGCCGTGGCGGCGTCGTCGCCGGTAAATGCGTCCCATCGCACGTGCGCATCGCCAAAGGCGCGGTCCTGGCTCTCGTGGGCCTGGCTCGCTCGATGAAGGACGCCGCCGTCGACGCGCGACGGGCAGTGACACAACGTCGTGTTGAGGGCGTGTCGTTCGTGCTCGGCAAACGTCGTCGCTCTGCCATCCGGAACTCGCTGCAAGCCTCCTCGCCCTCACGGGGAAGTCTCCCGACGATTCCCCGTCGTGACGCTTCTCCTCACCACGAGTGCTCGCACGGCGAGCCGCGTGGCTCCGCCTACTGCGCCCTCTGCCGCCGTGGCATCCCTGCCTGACCAACCAACAACAAGGAGCAGCCATATGAGCACCCATCAGACCCGGACGTTTACTGACGAGGTCAACGCTGCGTTCATCCATCTCGACGAGATCATGAGCAGCGCCGTCCGCGAGATCACGTTTGCCAGCCTCAACTCCGGCGTCATCGACCGCGACGCCGCCCAGCACGCCTCGGACAGGATCGTGAGGCGCGCGGAGAAGGCCTACGAGCGCATCCTTGCCGACGTGCCGGCGCACCTCGCCGCCCGCCAGCTCGCAGCCGTCCTCGCGGAACTCACGGTCTCCACCACTACGACGTGGGTTGTTGCCACCCACGTCGCCATCAGCTCAGCGCGGAAGGACGACGAGTGAGCAGCCAGCGCCTCAACCCAGACTCGCGGCCCGTCCTGTGGACCATCGCGATGGGCACCACCATCGTCTTCCTCGCGTCTTTTGCCCTGTCGTCCGTCGCACTCTACGACGTGGCGGGATGGGCGCATGTCCCGCAGGGGCTCGCCTGGGCCGTCCCCGTCATGCTCGACGTCGCCCTAGTCGTCTACAGCCTCTCAGCGCTCGTGAGGCGGGCTCGTGGACAGTCGGCTTGGTTCTCCTGGTGCCTGCTCGCCGCGTTCACGCTGGTCTCGCTCCTGGGAAACGCTGCGCATTCGCTCGGTGTCTCTGAGGCCGCTCAGCCGTTCGTCGGCACAGTCGTCGCGGCCATGGCTCCGGTCGCCGCACTTGCAGCCCTTGAGAACCTCGCAGGCCTGGTCGTAGCGCGCCCTGACGCCCGGACAATCCCTGCGGCTAGCGTGGACGGCGACGTGCAGCACACGGACAATATGGTCATGCTCCGCGAGCTGACCGCGACCGAGGCCAACGAGCTCGACATTCTCGGCACCCTCGCCAGCCCCCATCCCCAGTCCAAGCGCACACGCGACAACCTCGCCGTCATCCTCGACATGCACAGGCGCGGCGAACGCCACCAGAGCATCGCGAGGGCCGTGGGCATGTCCAGAACTCTCGTCGACCGGGCAGTGCGTGACATGCAGGCGGTAGGGCTGGTGCGCGCGGCATGACAGCCGTGAGCGACAAGAGATCCCGCCCGACCGCCGCCAAGGAGCCACCCCACACGCATGTTCCCCGCGAGCGCGCTGCCACGTGCAACGGGCGAGAGCTAGCCCCGCGCCGCGACAGACCGGGCCATGTCCGCCCCTCCCGGTACCCTGGCGCCATGCCCGCTGCGCCACGTAGAAGTCTCCAGTCACATGGCTTGTCGAGCCGCGTCTACGTCCCAATCCTTCTCCACATTTTCCGCGCCAAGTACGCAGAGGGAATGCGGGCCATCCCATTCACACTCGACGACGTCCGGGACGCAGCGCTCGCACTTGACATTACCGTCCGCAATCCGGCTGACCTTGTTTACAGGATGCGCTCACGAACGGTAATTCCGGCCGAAATAACCGCCCACGGCTTCTACATCATCCGCCAGATCGGCCGAGGTAGTTACAGCCTCGAAAAGGCCAGCAGCGCGATTATCGAACTGCCCGACACGATCCCGACCGAGGCGCTCGACTTGACGCCTCTACCGGTGCGTCGACTTCTACCCGAGAACTTAGCCGACGTTGACGAGCAAGCATTGCTATCCGTCGTCACATACTGTCAACTTCTCGATCACTTCACCGCACTGCGAGTGTTCCGCCTGCGCTCCCACGTCCGCAAGAGCGTCAACCAGATCGGCCAGGCCGAACTTGATGAACTCGACGTGGGCGTCGCCGTTCGCGACGATGAGTTGCCCGTGGTGATCCCGATCGAAGCAAAGGCAGTCGCGGATCCGGTGAACCGTGTTCAAATTGCAACTCAGGTCGCATTCTGCAAGCACTACTTCCCCAGGCATGAGGTGCGGCCACTTGCCATCAAGGTCGACGAGCGCGGGATACTCCACTTCTTGGAGTTCAATGTAACCACGGAGCCAAGTGAGGTATCGGTGACCAGAGCGGAATCCTATCGTTTAAAGTTGTCCGACGCGCAACTTGCACTCGTTCGCGATACCAAGTCGGTCGTGCTATGAGCGATCGACCGATCGCTATCGAGCTTTTCTCTGGATGTGGCGGCACGAGCACCGGATTGCTCGATGCGGGATTCGATGTCCGACTCGGGGTCGATTTCGACGCGCCGAGCATCGTCGCGTTTAGGCACAACCACGAGTATCGCGGTTCTAAAGGCGTCGTCGGAGATGTATCCGTTTTGAATGGGAACGAACTTCTCGAAATTGCGGGTGTCGACCGCGTGGACCTGCTGGTAGGCGGCCCACCGTGTCAGCCGTTCAGCGTTGCAGGTAAGCGGCAGGGCTTGAACGACCCCAGAGGGTTCCTCGTCCAAGAGTTCCTGCGTTTGGTGAAGGAATCTGATCCACGGGCCGTCCTTATCGAGAACGTCCCCGCACTCGCGACGAGCCATGATGGCTATGTCCTTCGTACAATCGAATCGACGCTGTCAGAGCTTGGTTACACCACTCGATCTGCGATCCTGAATGGCGCACATTACGGAGTACCGCAGAATCGTCGTCGGTTGATCATCGTAGGCATTAAGGGTGTGGATCCGTTCGACTTTCCACCGATGCCCACTCACGGCGACGACACGCTGCTCACCCAGCCTATAATCACCTCGCGAATGGCAATCGGAGATCTGCCTAATGTGGATCAGCCAGAAAGTCACGACGTGCCAAATCATGAGCCTACAAATCACACAGATCAGATGCTCAAGCGCTTTGCAACTCTCGTGCCCGGCAAGCGGGAAAAGGGATCGTTTCACGACCGCCTCCACCCAGATCGCCCCAGTTACACGCTCCGAGCTGGCTCCGGCAATTTCTCTCCGCTTCGCCCCGTGCATTACGAGCACGATCGCGTGATCACGGTCCGTGAATCCGCTCGCATCCAGGGCTTCTCGGATGATTTCATCTGGCCCGACTCGCTTTCGCGGCTTCAGCAGTACCGACAAGTCGGTAACGCGGTGCCCCCGCCACTCGCGCGTGCAGTCGGAGAACATATCGCCAAGATTGTTGGTTGGAACCTCGATCCGATTGCCTCAGCAGGAGACGTCTCTACGCGACCGAATGGACTCACTATGACGGCAGCTGAACGCCAAGCGCGACGTGAACGGTTCCACCGCGGTGGCGCTAGCTATGGCAAGGTCTCATAGGTCCGTACTGACGATGCCCCCACCCACTCGCCAGGGCAAACCTGGGCTCAAAGCCGCCGAGGCAGCGGCCCCGCGCCCCCGGTGCTTCATCCTGTGGTGATGGACGTGCCTGACCTTGAGCCAGAGACCTGGGTTGCCCTCGCCGCGGCGGGAGTTGCGTTGCTGGTAGGACTCACCGGGCCGTTCGTGAACGCTCGCACACAGCGACGCACCCTCTCCGCCCAGCGCCAGATGGCAAATGACGAACGCCTATGGATCAAGCGCGCAGCGCTCTACGAAGAGATCCTCCGATGGTCTGGCGAGGCCCGCGAAAAGTTTGTATGTATCGCCCAGGACGCCGTCGACGACGACGTCCCCGAGGCAATCCAGGGATTTCTCGATCACGACGCACCGTTCCCTCTTGAAATTCAGGTCGGGCTCGCGGCCTATGCCTCGGCGCACGTGAACGAATTGGCCACAGGCTTCCAGGACGCGCTGGCCGACACGGCGCGAGCAACCTTGCGGCGCATCGAAAGCCCAAACACTGCGGACGTAAATCCGGACGACGAATGGCTTCGGCTTTACGACCTCCATCGAGCCTACGCGAGACGCATGGCGCAGGTCATGTCAGACGAGCTGGCCGGCATCCCGATCGCGAGAAGCGTCAGCCGCCGAGAGCGAGCCCAGCTATGGTGGGGAGACGTTCGCACCGGCGTTCTCCGCCGCATGAGTGGGGAGCGGGAGTGAGCAGACTATATCTAGGCGAGGCTCGGCGCAGACTCCGACTGTCGAATACGAGCAGCCAGCCCACCAGCCACTCAGGCTACAGCCCGGCTTGCCACACCCCTCGGGCCGCCCCCTAGGAGGCCGAATCCGAAGGTGGAACCTGGCCAAGCATCTTCGCCATAGTAGCCCGAGCCTCGTACGCGACCTGCAAAAGAAGGTACGTAAACGTACCAATCATTGTAGCCATATCCTTCTCGATAGCTGGTAGGTCGTGCGTTGCACCGTTCCCGGACTTCCGAATTTGGTCCACCCACGGCTGCATCTCTCCTGAGATGAGGCCGTTGTCTTGAAGGTGCCTCACTGCCTGCTCAAACGACGGCGCACGACCGCCGCCGTCCTTTGCAGGCAGACCGCGCTCCACAGCGACGTGAAGGAGGATCTTGCGGCACATCAACACGGACGAAGTGTAGGCGCCATTGGCATGGCAATTGCGTACCTCGTTCCACGCGCTCTCGATGTCGTCCGGAAGGCCACCGACAGCTCCGAGAGGCGTCCCTCCAGGAGAAAGCACACCCTGGTTCACCACACTACCCTGGCGGCAGCTTACGCATCGGAGCCACAGCGTCACAAAGCCACGGTATCGGTCATCCAAACTCTCTGCCGCGGCGATCACGAGATGTTGAGCCCGACCACACGCATGGCAGCTTACCTCGAACCAGTACGACGAGTCGTCCGCGCCGTGGCGACTGGTGGCACTCACTACGGTCAGGTCTTCGACGACACTTCCCATGCCCAGGATTCTAGTTGCGAGCACCGCCGTCCACCACCGTCAGACTCGAGTATCACCCTCGCCGCTCCTCTACAGGCGATGCGCATCGCGCCAGCCGTCAAGAATCTCCGATGCAACCCTCCAACTCGTGTCCGACAGGCCGCCCTGCAACTCGCTCTGCTTCTTTTGTCCAATAGCCGCCAAAACGCCACGCTGCTCAATCTCCCCCGCGGCGATGTTGCCGATCTCAACCTCGACCGACAGGAATTTGTCGATTCGCCGGACACTCTCCACAACCTCCCGCGGGCTGAGGAACCCTCGTAGCTCATCAGCGTTGCCCGCTTTTCCAATGCCCTCGGTTATGGCCTCAAGATTCGCGTAGGCAACAGCTAGGAAATGGGTCAGGTCCTCTCGCCTTACCAGCACTCTCCAGACCGCGGGAGCAACTCGGTCTAGAGATGCCGTCAGCATCTCCTCGTCCTCAACACGAGCCATGACTCTGGGCATCTCGCGCCAGAGTTCCCGAATCACAAGAAAGTCAATCAGCCAAGCGTGGTGATCCGCCATCCCGATTACCCCTTTCCCGTTCGCCGCCGCCGCACTCTTTTCAAGTAGCTCGCGCACCAGGGAATCGAAGAGAGGCGTCGTTGCCAAACCAAAATAGATCGCGCTTGCTAGCCTGTCGTTAGCCTCATTCTGCTTCTGGCGCGCCTGAAGATAGAGAACGGCTCCGATGAGTAGGCCAACTAGCGTAGCCGCGAACGAACCGTAGGAAGGCGCAAGCAAAGACAGTCCGACTGCCAGAATCGAGATTGGCAGCCAGGCAACGCGCCGAAACTCGGCCTCACTTCGTACGCGGTCGTACTCCTGAAACTGCTCAGCAGACTTCGACGCGAGGCTCACGTCGGCGATTCGGTACTCGGCAAGCACCAAGTTCAAGGCGACTTCTCGCACGACAACGGGGTAGCTGCTGAGCTGCTCGCGCACCGCGTCCCGCAAGTAAGTAGCCCCGAGGAGATCGACGTCGCTATGGCTTCTCTTGTGCGGCTTGCCGGTGCGCCGCCAGAAAGCCCTATAACCGAAGTTGGTGGAAAATGCGGAAAGCGAAGTCGCAAACACACCGAAGAGATATATTGCGAAGGCAAGTACCCCAAGCGTGGCGGCGCCCGGTAGATGCTTAACGATCTCACCCAACTCGGACACCAGGCGCCACTCCGAGAATGCTGAAGGCGCAAACGCCTGAACGAACACGAGAACCACGGCCGTCCAAAGACAGCCTGCCACGAACGGGGTTCTAAACTCCCGTACCCCAGGCAGCACGGCTGCCATGAATCCCATTGTGCCCCCTTAGATCTGATACCTGCGGGACATAGTACAGCGGCGAACGGATGCCAGCTTGCCTACGTCAACGTGGGGGTATGACCCCGCTCCAGACCCACGTGGTCCGCCAGCGTATAGCAGACGAGGTCCTGTACGGGTTTCGAAGTTTTGTCCCGCATCATCGCGATCGATCGCGAGGCGGGGCGGGCTAGGAAAAATCCCGATAAGGAACGGTGCTTGCTGTGACGGTCGGTTGGTTCTGCCAATCAGGAACACCGGACGGGTCGGCGAGCATTGGCATTTGTTCACTTATCAGCTTCTGCATTGCCCTGGCCGATGCCTCACCGCCCGCCAGCGGGCCAAGGCACGCCGCTTTGACCAGCGGGCTGAATAGAGGAGCCGTCTCTACGTAGGTCGTCAGGCCTCGGCCCCGGCTTCTGATCTTAGGGCTTGCCTGCGTGGTGAAGCCGTCTTGAAAGACGAGGCGCACTTCCTTCTCCTCGGCGTACGCCTGGTGCTTCATATATAGCGAAGCGACCTCAAGCATGTGCGCCGCGATCAGGGTTTCATCGGCATACTCGGACGGATCAATCGCCTCAATCATTCTCGCCGTTGCGCGAACCATGGATTCGGCCGCGCGACGACAATCCTCGATACCATACTGGACGCGGCGCCATGCGCCAACGAATCCAAAGCGTTGCAGATAATCGTTGTCCCACGATGCGTGGTCAGCGATCCATTGCCAGCCTTCTCTCGCTTGCTGGAGCCATGCTCCGGGATTCGCTAGTTCGAGCTGAATGTCACCGTAAAGGCGGTACTGGTTTAGCGAGTCCGGCAGTTCAGAACCACAAACGACGTAGGCGATGGGCAGCACGTTCAACGACTCAAGGTCTGAGCTGGTTAGACTCGTGAGTTCTCTCTCGGCTCGCGGACTGAACTCGCTTCGAAGATCGAGAATGCTCTGCCGGATGATCTCCCAGCCAAAAAGCCGCTCCGAGGGATCGTTCATCACGCTCACGTCTAGCGCGTGCATCACACCGGACTCTGCGATTAGTGCGGCGGAGGCTGCATGGGTGTAGTGATATACGGGGCCATCGTATACAGGCGGCAGCGGGTCCAGGTCGAAATTTGGAGCGAGGTTTCGATACACGAAATCCGGAGACTTGCCGGGATTCGTCATGTTCGTGTCTCCTTGGCTCGTACAGTCGTGCGGCGACTCTACTGGATCCGCTCGCCTTCGGCAGGGCTGCGCGTCCGGATCGCCGCTCGCGTTTGGAGGTTTCAGCGTTATCTCGCATGCGCAGTGGCGCCCACCGGGCATGCGCACCGTCCAACTGCTTCGTGATCGTTGCTGGACGGTGCGCGGAACCGCACTTACCTGCTACGCGGATGCTCGGCCGCTAGGGCAGATAGTCCTCGTTCGGCTGAGATCTCCGCGTCGTATCTCCGGTGGCATCCAGGGCAACGTGGGTAGTAGTCGGTCAGGTCGACGCTGTATCGCAGCAGATACCCACCACGGGCTTCGAGTCGCTCACGATCGCCGCTGTAGTGGGCGTACGACCACTGGCTGGCCCTCTTCCCGCAGTCGTAGCACTCATGCACGCCAGCGCTGCCAAGAGACTTACGAAGCCTTTGGTGCATGGCGTCGTACGTCAGAGTGTCATCGGAGTGGCGCACGAACTTCCCGGAGCAAATTCGACACTGGTTGGCGCGACCAGCCTTGAGGTGTGCGAGTTGGACTCGCGACTCGCTGCCGCAGTCGCAGATGACTTGGACGTAGCGGCGTCCATCGTTTCCCTGCTCGGGCTCCCCAAGGACCGTGCGCTTGCCGAACCTGCTGCCGTTGAGGATCGGATCCGCTGCGATCATGCGGCAGCCTCGAAGGTGAAGGTGGCCAGGAAGATGCTGACCGTGCCCCGGTCCCTCGTGCGGTGGTAGCCGGTGCTTGTCTGCTGGAGGACGTCCCCGACGTTCATGGACTCGCGGGTGAGGTTGGCAGCGCGGATGCGCCCGATCCCCTCGATGACCTTCCCGACCCGCCCCTTGACGACAGTTTCGGCGCAGCGCTCCGGGTACGTGGCCGGGATGCGGTGCTCGTACCCGGGCGTGACCCATGCGTCGAAGCGAACCTGGATCGTGACCGTACGGATGCCGGCGGCGACGGTGCTCTCGGTAACGGCAGAGCAGATCACCTTGGCTCCAAGCCCGTTCACGTCGACAGCCTTGTACCCGTCGGCTCCCATGATGACCTGGCGCTCGGGTTCCTTGGTGTTCGCCAGCATGGTGAACAGGAGCCCTTCTGCGAAGCTGCGAACCATGTGGTCCTGCACCTTGCCGGGCAGGGTCGGCATCGCAGGCCAGACGCCGGTGGCCACGATCGTGAAGGCGTCCCGCTGTCCCGACGTCGCCACGGGGTGGACGTTGAAACTTCCCTGGACTGCGGCGGAGGTCAGAGCACTCTTGACGTCGTTCGCGTTGATCGGCGTTCGCATGAAACGTGGCCGGTGGAAGTGTGCCTTGACCGTGCCCGCGAGCGATCCCCAGGGCTGGGGGTGTCGGGCAGGCTCCGCAGCGTGAGGCTGGAGGAGGTACAGAACGGGGAGCTCCTTGCCCGGGTCGTCAGGCAGGTCGTCGACGACCTTCACCGTCACGCCCAGTTCGTCCCTGAGGGCTTCGGCCATCGCGTCCGCCACGATCGGCAGGAACGGTGCACCCGCCTTGAGTCGCTTAAGCTCCTCCTGAGCTCCCTCGAGCAGAATCCGGGCACGCTCGATGTTCGCCTGCGACGTAGCGAACTGCTCCGTCGTCACGCCCTCGTCGCCGGCCCCCAGTCGCGTCTGGAACTTCTCGTGCTGCTGTTCCGCCTCCTCGTGGGCGGCGGTCCGGTGCTGGATGGTCTGCTCAGTGGCTGCAACCTTCGCCTCGTGCTGGGCGATGGCTGCGGCCTTGGTGTTCTTAGCCTTGATGGGCACTTGGATGAATCTCCTTGCATTGATGTTGTGTGGTGGTGGCCGCGCGGACGCGCGGCAGTTGACGAGTGATCTCGAACAGAGGTCCTGGATCTGGGCATGCTCCTTGGACCTTGATTCCTAGATCTTGTTCCCCTTCCTTCTTCCCCGTGGAAAGAAAGAAAGGTTGCGACCTGTTTGTGCAGGTCAGAGAGTCAGGGTGGTGACGGACGGTCACCGAATCCGCTGGCTCGGCAACTCTCGGTCACCGAACACGCGGGATCGGTGAATGTCAGGAACCGGGTGGGCGGCCAGGGCACGGCGTCTCGCCCTGGACCTTGCTGCCGTTCTGCACACTCATCCCAGGGAAGGCGATGCACTCGCTCCACGACCCCGGGGCAAAGACGCCCCAGTCGGTGAGCCGTTGGATCGCCTTCGTGACCCCGTGACGTGTCGGCTTGCGAATCTCACCCGCGCCCGGCCCGGACTTCACGACGTACGCCAGAACCTCGCGTAGCTCGCCGCGACCGAAGTGGGCGTGGCCAGAGAACTCCAGGCGGGCACGGGCGAACGCCACGATTCGGACGTCCATGGACGCCTCGACGTTGTTCGCGAGCTTCTCGTCCGCAACAGCGCTGACGCCACGCCAAGGAACACCGGCACCGAAGTTCACACCCTGACGGGGCTTCCTCACGCGGCAAGCCGAGGATTGGGTGTCCCCCAGCCAGCGGCGGCACCGAACGTGTCGAGCACCTTCGATCCCAGGACGTCGATGCGCTGAGCCGTCGAGTGCTCGGCGATCCATCCCTCCTGACGTAGCAGATCGAGCCAGCCCATTAGCGTCTCAGAGGAGATGCCCACCTCCGTTGCGAGGTCGGTGCCGCGCATGCGCACCACGGGCACTCTCGCCAGGATCGCCAGGCTCAGCCGCTCCCGTACGGCGGCCGGGTCGCTCGGGGCACTGCGCGTTCCACGCGACAGTCGCGTGAGCCGAGACCGAAGGACGTGCGGCTTCGCCGCATCAGTGGGCGTTACGAGTGGGACGTGCGTGATCCAGGGCGCGACGTCGCCAAGGGCTGCCCAGTTGCCAAGAACAGGCGAGACAGAGTCCATGCAGAAGCTCCAGGGGAAAGAAAGGCAGCGCGAACGTTGCGCTGGCTCCCGGCCGGTGCGGGGTGCATGGTTTCCTCGTGTTCTTCTCTTCGATGAATCGCACGACATTCGTTGTCGGCGGGCTTGGCTAACCCCAGAACTAGTTGATGTAACCAGTCGGTTCTGGGCGACGCCTGACCCTACACCTAGTCGACGGGGCGCGTGCGGGAATCGGAATGTGGCGAATGCCGCGTGCCAGGTCCCTTGACGCTGCCGGGCGGGTAGGGCAAATTTCGCCCGCAGCCGTCGCTGTTCGTGCCGACAGGCAACTGACCCGGACAGCGAGCGTCTGGCATGCGCTGAAAGCTCAGGCCTCGCGCACTCCCAGCGAGGATGGCCCTATGCCTCGGTTAGCCTTTGTGTCATGGCCCAACGGATCGAGACCACAATCTTCAGCGACCTTTCCGGCGCTGAAGATGCTGAGCAGTACACCTTCGCCATACTGGGCTCGTCCTATGAGGTCGACCTGACGAAGGACGAAGCCGCCGAGCTGTTCCGTCTGCTCGACCCTTACGTCAAGGCCGGCCGCAAGACCTCCCGACGTGCGTCGCGCAGCGTTCCCTCGTCCCGACTCAACCGCAAGGGCTCCGCCGGGAACCTTGGCGTCTACGGGCGAGTGAAGGACTGGGGCCGTGCCAATGGCTTTGACGTGGCTGACCGTGGCCGGCCGAGTCGCGCTCTTGTCGAGGCATACGAGAAGGCGACGGGCGAAGCCGCCAAGGTCGGCATGTAGGCGGCTCGAGAGGACCCCGGCGCGGCTGCGCGGGGTCCTCTCGGCTCCGGCATCAGTCGCCGGGCTGCCAGGGGTTCACAGGCCGCAGCGCTCTCTGAAGTCCTGCCTCTTCGATCGCGCGCTCCATGTCAATGCTCGTGAACCCGAAAGAGGGTGCTGCCGCACGGGCGGAGCCGCTGGCAGGGATGACCGGCTCAGCCCAGGTGATCGTGAATCTTGCAGGATCAAAGGTCCTGCTTCCGCGAACTCCCTTTCTCACCCTGATCCGCTCGACATACGCCGTCAGGAGGGTGCGCCGTTGCTCGATCGAAGCGGCTTCCCAGAGGTCGCGGACCAAGCCGAGCGGTTCGCGCCGCGTGCTAGCGGTGTCCGCAATGGTGCGCGCGTCCTCTCGGAGGCGGTACAGCGTGCGGTGCCGCTCAAGGAGGGAGGCCTGTGCCTCTGAGCCGGGCTCTGCGTCGGTCAGTCCCCCAGATATCTGCTCTAGGGCCTCCTGGATGGCCGCGAGCTGGTCGACAGCATCGGGATCAGTTTCAGCGATCGTGCGGTAGAACATGACGTCGCCGAAGTTGTCGATGAAGCTGGTCGAGACCCAGGCTTCGATCTTCGCGGCGGCGACGCTTACGGGCTTCTCGCAACGGGCACCGTCGCCGTTGGCACGGCATCCATAGGACTCGACGGACGCCGTCTTCGTGCGTCGGGAGTTCACTCGCAGGGCGCGGCCGCAACCATCGCATTGAAGGAGGCCAGACAGCAGGCGTGCCGCCTTCCGCCGGCTGTGGCCAAGGGGCTTCGCTGCGAGAGCCTCACGGAGCCGGGACGACTCGTCGAGGGTCACGATCGGCTCCCAGGGAGTGAGGGCGAGGCCGTTCGAGTCCCGCAGGACGTCGCCTTGCCGCGTCTGACGACCGAGGATCGCGTCGCCGGTAAGGACGACCCGAAGAGACGAGAGTGACCACGCGGCCGCACGGCGCGGGCGCGAGCCGGCAGCATCGATCACTTGCATCGCTCGGTAGAGGGATCCGCCGTCGAGAACGATTCGGACGGCGTTGCGTACGTGTTCTGCTTCTGACGGTTCGATCTCGAGCGTCCGGCCGTCACCGGAGGGGTGGGGGATCGACCGGTAGCCGTACGGTGTGGGTCCGCCGCGCCAGCGGTCGCCTTGGCTCACTCGGTACGCGATGCCGGATGCGGTCCGTTCGGCGATGGTGCGCGCCTCGAGGCCTGCGAAGACCTGGACCATCTCAGCCATGGCGCGCCCCATGCTGTTGCTGGCGTCGATCGGCTCGGTGGCGGAGACGACGGAGATGCCCTCGTCGAGGAGCGTGCTGAAGTCGGCAACCGAGCGTGCGAGTCGGTCGAGCTTCCAGACGACGACGTGATCCGCGATCCCGTCCGCGACGAGCCGCCGTACCCGGTCGAGCCCAGGTCGGTCGAGCCGTCGCTTGGTCGCTGAGACATCGACGTCTTCGACGATCTCCACGAGGGTCCAGTCACGGTTGGCGACGGTGTCCGAGATGATCTTGCGTTGTTTGGCGATCGATGCGGACTCGTCGCTGTACCGGGAGAGTCGGGCGTAGCCGACGACTCGCGGGCTAGTTGTAGCCATTGGTCTAGTGTATGGTCCTCGTCATCAGGTGGATCTAGGTTGGGTTTGAGGGAAGTCCTCCCTCGCGGAGTCCAGCAGCATGAGGCTCACCGGGTCAGCGTGCCACAGGCCCCCGACCGCGACGCCTCAGAGCAGGAGGCCGAGGCCGATGCCGACGACGACGGCGGCGAGCGTGAGCGCCATGGTGCCGAGCGCGTTGGCCACGGCCAGCCGACGCCGGCCGGAGCGGGCGAGGCGGACGGTCTCGACCATCGCCGTCGAGAAGGTGGTGTAGCCGCCGCAGAACCCGGTCGCGACGCCGAGGCGCCAGGGTTCGAGGTGCTCCGGGTCGCCGGCGCCGAGCAGCACGCCGGTGACCAGCCCGATGAGCAGCGAGCCGGACACGTTCACCACCACCGTGGCCCACGGGAACGCGGCACCGGGGGTCCGGGCTCGCACCGCGCCGTCGACGACGAACCGGGCGGCCGCGCCCAGCCCGCCCGCCACGGCGACGAGCAGCAGGGTCACGGCGGCGCTCATCGCGAGCTCCGACCCGAGCGCCGGCCCGAGCCGAGCAGCACGCCGCCGAGGCAGGCGAGGTACCCGAGCACGAGCGTGCCGCCCGCGTACGCGAACCCCTGGGCGACGTCGCCGGCGGCGAGCAGACGCTCCGTCTCGAGCGCGAGCGACGAGAAGGTCGTGAACCCGCCCAGCACGCCGGTGCCCACGGCCAGGCGGACCCGCTGCACGGCGGGCGTCTCCGGCCCGCGGGCGGCGAGGGACTCCAGCAGCCAGCCCAGCACGAAGGCGCCGAGCACGTTGGCGGCGAAGGTCGCGACCGGCCACCCGTCGACGGCGGGCCACGCCTGCGACAGGCCGAACCGGGCCGCGGTGCCGACGGCGCCTCCGGCCGCGACCAGCGCGACCAGCCCGGGCCGCCGGTGCGCGGGCCTGGTGCGGGCGGGCGGGCTGCCCGCCGTCACGACGCGTCGCCCGCGTGCTGGTCGGGCAGCACGACCACCGGCCGCGGCTGGTCGTGGACGAGGTGCCCCGCGACGGTGCCGCCGACCAGGTGCGTGGCCCAGCCGCGCACGCCGGGCCGCCGGGCGCCCACGACGATCAGGACGGCGTCGTGGGCGGCCGCGAGCCGGGCCAGCTCGGCAGCGGGGTCGCCGGCGGTGCGCTCGAGCCGCCAGCGCACGGGGCTGTCGGCCAGCGCGGCGGCGACGGCGGCGCTCAGCTCGCCGTCGTCGGCGGGGGAGCCGGCGTCGGGGTCCACCGGCACGACGGCGCCGGACGGCTGGCGCACCGACGCCTCGTCCACGGCCACGCACACCAGCTCCGTGCCGAGCGCGGCCGCCAGGTCGGCGGCGCGCCGGGGCACGCTCGGATGGTGGTCGTGGGGCACCCCCACCAGCACCGGACCGGTCATGCCGCCATCGTAGGCAGCGTGCGGGCGGTCAGCCCGACCGGTCCAGGACCGGCAGCCCGTCGTCGTCCAGCCGCTCCAGGTCGTCGGAGCGCACGCCGAGGAGCTTCGCCACGGGCGTGCCGGTGAACCCGTAGACGATCGCGGTGAGCAGCACGACGCCGAAGATCACGGGCACGAGCTGGGGGAACGGCTCGTCGGCGTCCTCGAACCGCAGCGCGAACACGGAGGCGGTGGACGCGGCGACGATGCCGCGCGGCGCCATCCAGCCGATCATCGCGCGCTGCGACCAGGGGAGGCTGGTGCCCAGCGTGGACACCGATGCCACGAGCGGTCGCAGCACCAGCACCAGCAGCGCGACGATCCCGATGGTCGGCAGCGCGTACCGCGCCAGGGCGTCCAGGTCGATCCGTGCCGACAGCACCACGAACAACGAGCCGATGAGCAGCAGCCCGACGTGGGTGCCGAACTCGTGCAGCGGCTCGGTGCGCGCCACCCGCTGGTTCGCCAGGGCGGCGCCGAGTGCGGTGGTGGCGAACAGCCCCGCCTCGTCCTGCCCGGCCTCGGCGAGCGCGTAGGCCCCGAGCGCGAACGCGACCGCGAGCACCACCTCGGTCTCCTTCGGGACCCTGCCGAAGCGGATGAGCAGCACGAGCAGCGCTGCCGCGACGCCGCCGACGACGAGCCCCCACGCGGACGTCAGCAGCAGGCTGGTGGTCTCGGCGTGCAGGACGACGTTCGCCACGGCGAGCGCGACGGTCGCCCCGATGGGGTCGATGAAGATGCCCTCGAACGCGAGCACCGACTCCGCGGGCTGCTTGGGGCGGATGATCGCGAGCAGCGGCCCGACGACGGTGGGCCCGGAGACGATGAGGATGGCGCCGATCACCGCGGACCGTCCCCACGACAGGTCGAGGAACAGGTGGGCGATCACCGTCGCGCCCAGGCCGGTGAGCAGCGCGCCGGTGGTGACGAGCCCGAGGACGGGGCGGCGCGCGCCGCCCCGCAGACGGGCGAAGTCGAGCTTGAGCGACTCCTCGAAGAGCAGCAGGCCCACGGCCATCGAGACCAGGGGGAAGAGGGAGTCGCCGAAGACCTCGTCCGGGTCGAGCCACCCGAGCACGGGTCCCACGAGGAGGCCCAGCACGAGCAGCAGCAGGATGGACGGCACCCGCAGGCGCTTGGCCGCGACCTGGCCGGCCACGCCCACGGCGACGACCAGCGCGATCCCTCCGACGAGGTCCATGCTCACTCCTCCGCGCCGTCGCGCCGGCGGGCCTCGGCCTCGCGGGCGGCGCGCTCGCCGGCCTCGAGGTTGCGTCGACGCCGCGACGACCACACGCCCTCGCCGCGGCCGGACGGTTCGTCAGGGTCGTGCAGCAGCGTCGAGTCCACGAGCTCGTGCCGCTGCAGGTAGGTGTTCCCGAGGGCCTGCACGGTCGCGAGGATCGGCAGGGCGAGGAAGGCGCCGAGGGCGCCGAAGACGGCGCCGAACCCGAGGACGCCGACGAACGACACGGCCGGGTTCATCTCCAGCGCCCGGGCGCTGACCTTCGGGGAGAAGATGAGGTTCTCCACCTGCTGGTACGCGACGATGAAGACCAGCACGGCGATCGCCTGCGGCAGCCCCTGCGCGGCGAGCGCGACCGCCACGGGCAGCGCGCCGCCGATGTACGTGCCGATGGTGGGCACGAACTGCGACACGACGCCGGTGAAGACGGCCAGCGGCAGCGCGTACGGCGTCTGCACGATCAGCAGAAAGACGAACGTGAAGACGCTCGACAGGGCGGCAAGCACGACGCGGGAGCTGATGAAGTCGGAGACCTTCACCTGCGTGATCTCCCACAGGGTCAGCACCTCCTGCTGCCGGTCGGGCCGCAGCCACGCGCAGATCGCGGCGCGGAACTTGGGGCCCGCCGCCATGACGTAGTACGTGATCAGCAGGATCGTGGTGATCGCGAACAGGACCCCCACGATCGACGCCCCGATGCTGAGGGCACCCGTGGCGACGTCCTGCCCCCACTGGTCGAGAGCCTGCGCGACGAGGTCGTCCGAGTCGGGGACCGTGACGTCCCAGCGCGCCTCGATGCCCTGCTGGATGCTCGTGTAGAGGTCGGGCAGCGACGCGACGAGCTGGATCAGCTGCTGCACGAACAGGTTGCCGAACAGCGCGAACACCCCGAGCACGACGACGATCGCCCCGCCCAGCGACACGCCCGCGGCCGCGCCGCGGCGCCACCCGTGCCGCACCAGCCACACGACGATCGGCTCGAGCGCGAGCGCGACG
Source organism: Isoptericola sp. NPDC056573 (assembly GCF_042793335.1). NCBI lineage: Bacteria > Bacillati > Actinomycetota > Actinomycetes > Micrococcales > Promicromonosporaceae > Isoptericola > Isoptericola sp. NPDC056573. The sequence goes on along the minus strand of NZ_JBHTUY010000002.1, from coordinate 22,507 downwards.
AAGAAGGAGATGAGCACGTTGACGGCCAGCCCGCCGAGCTGGCCGAACGCGTACGAGAGGAAGGTGGCGACGAACACGGCCACCACGACCATCGCCAGCGCCCGCGGCAGCCACCGCGGCGGGTTCTTGCTGTCGTGCTGGACGGGACGGACGGAGTCGTCGACCTCGTCATCGACCTCGTCGTCGACCTCGCGGTCGACGCGATCGTCCGGCGGGGGCGCGGGCGTCCCGGTGGGGGGCACGCCCTCGGGGTGCGGGGCGTCCGTGGTCATGCGGGCAACGTAGCCCAGCGCGGCCCGCAGGGCGCGCTGGGCCGCAGGTCAGAGGGCGGGCAGCCGGTCGGGCAGGCCGAACCGGGGGAACCAGGTGGCGGTGTCGAGGAACGTCGTGATGCCGGTGATGCGGCCGCTGCCGTCGTCCTCCAGCACGGCGAGCCCCCACGGCGACCAGCCGCCGGTCGGGTCGCGCCGGTACTGGCCGTACGCCATCGAGCCGTTCGCCTGCACGGGCACGCAGCGGGACCCCCGGCAGCCGGCGCCGGGGCCCGTCATCCAGCGGATCACCTCGGAGCGCCCGTGCACCCACATCGTGTACGGCGGCATGTTGAGGACGGCGTCCTCGTGCAGCAGCGCCACCAGGGCGTCCATGTCGTAGCGCTCGAACGCGTCCAGGTACCGCTCGAGCAGCTGCTGGTCGATCTCGGCCCACTGCGGCTCCGGGAGGTCCGCACCCTCGCCGTGGCCGCCCGCCCGGCGCAGGCCCTTGCTGCCGAGGGTGGCACGGGCCCGCTGCAGGGCGCTGTTCACGGACGCGACCGTGGTGTCGAGGAGCGCGGCGACCTCCGCCGCCGACCAGCGCAGCACCTCGCGCAGCACCAGGACGGCGCGCTGCCTGGCCGGCAGGTGCTGGAGCGCGGCCACGAACGCCAGGCGGATCGACTCGCGGCCCACCGCGACGTCGGCCGGGTCGCCCTCGCGCGGCAGGACGGCGTCGTCCGGCACGGGCTCGAGCCACCGGTCCTCGGCGAGCACGTCGCCGAAGTACTGCTCCTCCGCGGGCTGCGGCCCGCCCAGCCCCATCGGGCGCTCCCGCCGCTTGGACGACCCGAGGTGGTCGAAGCACACGTTGGTCGCGATGCGGTACAGCCACGACCGCAGCGACGACCGGCCCTCGAACCGGTCGTACGAGCGCCAGGCGCGCAGCAGCGTCTCCTGCACCGCGTCGTCGGCCTCGAACGCGCCGCCGAGCATGCGGTAGCAGTAGCCGGTGAGCTCGCGCCGGTACGGCTCGAGCAGGGCGCCGACGTCCTCGCCCTCGCCGCCGGACGTGGACGGGGTGGGGGCACCGGTCGCCGTCGCCCGGGGTCGGGGCGGCGCGTCGGAGCGCTGGGCGGTGTGTGTCACGTCTCACACCGTACGACGGACCGCCGACACCCGGGAGGGGTGTCGCCCGGGGCGACCGAGCGGCCCAGGGACGGCGGGCGGGGGCTCGCTCAGCGCCGGTCGTCGCGCAGCACGCGCTCGACCAGGGGGACGGCGCCGGTGGCGGGTGTCGGCGGGCGCACGCGCGACACCGTGCCGGTGAGCGGCCGGGCCTCGCGGTCGATCTCGAACCACACCGTCTTGCCCTCGACGACGCCCGAGTGCCGCCCCACGGCGTCGGAGCCGTCGTGCAGCTGCACGCCCCACCGGGACGCGAGGCGGTCCAGGAAGAGCACGCCGCGGCCCGACAGGTCCTGCGGCCGGGGGGACTGCAGCTCCGGCTCGGCGATGCTGCCGTCGCGGACGCCCACGCGCAGGCGGCGGCCGTCCACCTCGACCGTCGCCGTGATCGGCCCGTCGCCGTGCTCCAGCGCGTTGGTCAGCACCTCGCTGGTCAGGAGCATCGCGGTCCGCCGCTGCTCGTCCGACACGTCGCACGACTCGAGCACGTCGTCCACCCACCGGCGCGCCGGGCCGAGGTCGCTGAGGTCGTCGTCGGCGACGCGCCGCTCCGCCTTCGCGGGCCCGGCCGACGACGGCGGCCCGGACGGGGCGGGGACGCGCACGCGCAGGGCCAGCACCGCGACGTCGTCGCGCTGCGCGTCGCCCACGAGGCCGCGCACCAGAGCGCGGGGGACGGCGGACGTCGCCTCGCCGTGCGCGGAGCGCAGCACCGTCTCCAGGTCGGACAGCCGCTCGTCGCTCGGGACGCCGCGGCGCTCCACCAGCCCGTCCGTGTAGAGCACGAGGGTGTCGCCCGGCAGGAGGCGGGAGGTGCGGTCCACGCGGGGCGTCGTGGGCACCACGCCCAGCAGCAGGTCGGGGGTCTCGGACAGGCGCTCGACCCGGCCGTCGCGGCGCAGCACCATCGGCGGCGGGTGCCCCGCCACCGACCACGTGAGCGTGTAGGCGCGCTCGGGCCGCTCGGCCGGCGGGGAACCCTCGAGGGCCTCCTTCGGGCACGGCGCCGGGTCGCGGTCCAGGCGCGCGACGACGGCGGTCGCCATCGCCCGCGGGCCGAGCCGCGCGTTCGCCTTGTCGAGGCGGGTCAGCAGCCCGGCCGGCGACTCGTCGTGGCTCCACGCGAGCGCCCGCAGCATGGAGCGCAGCTGGCCCATCTGGGCGGCGGCGTGCACGTCGTGGCCCGCGACGTCGCCGATCATGACGATCGCGGTGCCGTCGTCGCGCACCACCGCGTCGTACCAGTCGCCGCCCACCTGGTCGGTGCGCGCGGCGGGGGAGTAGGTGGTCGCGATGTCGAGGTGCGCCACCGTGGGCGGCGCGGTGAGCATCGACTCCTGCAGCGTGGTCGCGACCCGCCGCCGTGCCTCCAGCAGCGCCACCCGCTCGAGCGCGAGCGCCACGTACCTGCTGATCGTCGACTCGAGGGCCGCCGTCTCGGCGTCGTGCTCGCGGGCCTGGTCCCACACGCAGGCGATGACGCCCACGACCATGCCGTTCGACATCACGGGCAGGAACGACCGCGCGCCCTCCGACACGGAGCCCACGGGACCCATCTCGGGGTACGTCGCGACCATCTCGGCGTGGTCGCGGAACCGCAGGGCGGCGCGGCTGCGCACGACGTGCGTGTCGGGCCGGGGCGCGTCGAGACGCGTGCTGCGCAGGGCCGGCTCGCCGGGGTGGTGGTGCCCCACGGTGAAGAACGACAGGTGCCGCCGGTCGGCGTCGACCAGCGCCAGCGACACCCAGCGGGCGCCCGTGCCGGTGCCGATGACGTGCGCGATGGCGTCCTCGACCTCGTCCAGCGTGGTGACGCGCGCGAACCGCTCCGACAGCCCGAGCAGGAACCGCGACCGGCGGTGCGCGCGGAACGCCACCTGCTCGGCCAGCCGTGCGCGCTCCCGCTCCGCGCGCAGCCGCAGCTCGCCCGACGCCGCGGCGGACAGGTCGGCGAGGGTGGCGAGATCCGTCTCGGTCCAGGTCCGCGGCACGGACGACACCGCCCACAGCGCGCCCACCACGTGTCCGCGGGCGTCCTCGATCGGGTAGCCCGCGTACGCGGCGAGCACCAGGTCGCCGATCGTGTGCCGGCCGGCCACGCGCGGGTCGTCGTCGGCGTCGCCCACGACGAGGGGGGTGCGGGTGCGCGCGACGGTCGCCGTCAGGGGCCGGGGGAGCTCGAGGCGGCGGCTGCGCTGCGCGTCCGCGGGGAACCCGACGGCGCCGGGGAGCGTCTTGACGTCGCCGTCGTCGGTGAGCATGACGACGGCGGCCGCGGGCACGCCGAGCTGTCGGTGCACGAGCCGCGCGATGCGGTCGAACACCTCGTCTGCGACGGGCTCACCGTTGGCCGGGCCGGGCGACGGGCCGGGCACGCGGTCGGAGGCGGGACCGGGCACGGGGCCGGGCGACGGGCCGGACAGGGAGCCGACAGCCTGGGCTTCCGGCACGGGCCCAGTATGGACCTCGAACGGTCAGACGCCGATCAGCCCGCGCCGGTGCGCGACCGCGACCGCCTCCGCCCGCCCGGACACGCCCAGCTTCGCGAGCAGGTTCGACACGTGCACGCTGACCGTCTTCGTGGAGATGTACAGCCGTTCTCCGATCTGCCGGTTGCTCAGCCCCTGCGCCACCAGCACCAGCACCTCCTCCTCGCGCTCCGTGAGGACCGAGGACGTGCGGCGGCCGCCGGGCAGCGGCACGCGGGTGCGGCGGCCCCACGCGTGGATCGCGTCGGCGAGGGGTGCGGCGCCCATGTCGACGGCCTCGCCGAGCGCCTCGGCGGCCTCGACCTCGGCCGCCGGCACGTCGCCGGACGCCCGCAGCGCCTGCGCCCAGCGGAACCGGGACCGCGCCACCTCGTAGCGGTACCCGAAGTCGAACTCCTTGACCGTCGCCTCCCACAGCCCGGGGTCGGCGGGGGCGTCGGTGAGCGCGGCCCGCAGCCGGGAGTGCTCCGCCGCCGCGCGGCTCAGCCACGCCCGGCCCTCGGGGCCGAGACGGCCGCCGCGGGGGCGCCCGCGCCGGGCGGTCTCCTGCGCGACGGCGAGGAGGGCGTCGCCGCGGTCGAGCAGCTCCTGCGCGGCGTCGGCGGCGTGGGGGCCGCCCTCCGCGTCCTCCGCGAGCGCCGCCAGCGCCAGCGCGGACAGCCAGATGCGGCCGAGGAAGAACTCGGACCAGGTGGCGCCCAGGTGGGTGGCGACCTCCTCGGCCGTCGTGACCGCCTCGCCGTAGCGGCCGGCCCACGTGAGCGCGTCGGCGTGGGTGCCCCCGGCGATGAGGGCGATCTGCCCGTCGTTCCCCCAGTGCACGCGCATGTCCTGCGCCGCGCCGATCGCGTCGCCGCCCTCGCGGGCGACCTGCGCGTACAGCCCGCCCGCGGCGAGGTACGGCACCACGCTCGCGGGGGCGCCCTCGGGCACCGGCCAGCGGGACAGGTCACCCGTGAGGTAGGCGCGGATCTGCGCGAGGTCGACCATCTCCAGGCCGTACGCGCCCCACGTGACGCCGGTCGAGCGGGCGCGCGCCATGCCGGCGTCGAGCACCTGGGCGGACAGGTCGAGGTGGCCCGCGTAGAAGTGGGTGGCGGCCAGGTTGTACCAGCAGCGCATCTCGGTGCGCAGGTCGCCCGCCACGACGGCGCGCTCCCGGGCACGTTCGAGCAGGTCGGCCGCGGTGTCCGGCGTGCCGACCTCCAGCATGGCGAGCGTCGTGAGGGCGTCGGCCTCGGCGTCGGGGGCGTCGGCCCGGCGGGCGACGTCGACCGCCTGCCGGGCGAACGCGCCCGCCTCGTCGTCGCGGTCGTTGTTGAGCAGCACGCGGGAGTGCACGGCGAGCGTCCACGCGAGCTCGGGGGTCGCGACGTCGTCGGGCACCTCGACGTCGAGGGCGGAGGCGGCGTCGGTCGCGCCGGGCAGCAGCACGTCGAGCGCGCGGGTGGACTGGGTCAGGGCGTCGACGAGGTCCTCCATGTCCAGCACGTACCGCACCAGCACGTGCCGCAGGCGGGCCTGCCGCTCGGGGTCGGCGTCGAGCCCCTCGACGGCACGCCGGGCCAGCTGCTCCGCCCGCGTCGCCTGGCCTGCGGAGCTCGCGGCGGCCGCGGTGTCGAGGGCGACGGTGACCCGGTCGGTGCCGAGCAGCTCCGCGGCGTCCGGCACGGACTCCCACAGGGAGAGCACCTGCTCCAGGTGCCGCACCTCCTCCGCCGGGGCGAGCATCGTGGCCGCGCTGCGGGCGGCGTCGCGGGACGCGACGAGCGCGGCGGGCAGGTCGTGGCCCTCCAGGGCGTGGTGGGCGCGCTTCGCCGCCTTCCCGAGGGCGGGGTCGGCCGTCAGGGCGTCGAGGTAGGCGCGGTGCATGGTGGTGCGCTCGCCCGGCAGCAGGTCGAGGACGAGCGCCTCGGCGACGAGGGCGTGCCGGAACGCGACGTGCTGGCCCTCGACGCGCAGCACCTGCTGTGCCACGGCCTCGCGCAGGGCGGCGTCGGTGGCGCCGGGCGCGTCGAGCCCGGGCAGGCGGGGCGCGGTGGCGCGCAGCAGCGCCTCGTCCACCTGCCGCCCGGCGACGGCGGCGAGGCGCACGAGCTGCTGCACGGCCGGGTCGAGGCGCTGCAGGCGGGCGTGCAGCACGTCGGCCAGGGACCACGGCAGGCCGGTCGAGGACTGGCCCGCGTCGAGCAGCTCCTCGGCGAAGAAGGCGTTGCCGTCCGACCGGCTGCGCACGGCGTCGAACTCGGCCTCGCCGAGGGGCTCGCCGCGGGTGGCGGTGGTGAACTCGCGCAGCTCGTCGGGGGTGAAGGGCGACAGCTCGACGTGCGTCACCGGGCGCTGGCGGTACAGCTCCGCGAGGACGGGGCGCAGGGGGTGGCGGCGGTGCAGGTCGTCGCTGCGGTACGTGGCGACGAGCAGCAGGTGCTCGGACCGCAGCCGGGCGACGACGAACCGCAGCACGTCGCGCGTGGACTCGTCCGCCCAGTGCACGTCCTCGACGATCAGCACGAGCGGTGAGCCCGCCCGGCCGGCGGCGGCGAGGCTGCCCGCGACGCCGTCGAGGAGCTGGAGCCGCTCCGCGTGGTCCGCACCGCCGTCGGCGCCGCCCGCCGGGTCGAGCAGGCGGGCGAGGGCCGGGCGCTCGGCGACCACCTGGGCCACCGCGGGCACGCCGCGCAGCTCGGTCAGCGCCTCCGTGAACGGCAGGTACGGGATGCCGACGTCACCCAGGTCCACGCAGTGCGCGACGACGACGCGCGCCCCGGCGTCGCGCGCGGCGTCCGCGAGGTGCGTGACCAGGCGCGTCTTGCCCACCCCGGCGTCGCCGCCGAGCAGGAGGACGCCGGGCTCGCCCTCCGCGGCGCGCTCCAGCGCGCCGCGGAAGGCGGTGACCTCCTCCTGGCGGGCGATCAGGGGCACCTCGCTGGAACGTCGCACGAGGTGATCGTCCCACCGGCCGCCCACACCCGCCGCCGGTTTTCCGTGCTCGCCGACCCGCGCCGTCGCCGTGTCTGCCGCCGTGCCGACCGCCGTGCCGACCGCCGTGCCGCGCACGGTCAGGCGGCCCGGCGTCCGGCGCCGTCCTGGGGACGCAGCGCGTCCAGCCCGTGGGCGATCTGGTCGGCCCGGCGGGTCACCTGGAGGTCCCACGCGCGGGCGTCGGTCCGCGCGGCGACGGCGTCGAGCGTCGAGCCGAGCCGCTGCACGGCCTCGCGGTCCGCGGCCCGGGACCGCGCACGGCGGGCCAGGTCCCGGACCCCGCGACCGGCCGCGCCGGCCACGCGGCCCACCGTGCGCACCCACGCCGGCGTCCCGCGCTGGTAGGTCTCGGCCATCCGCTCGCGCCGGTAGTCCAGCTCGGCCAGGACGGCCAGGTCCCGCGACGTCATCTCGTTCATGTCCTCGTCCCCTCACCGGCCGGGGTCCCCGGCCCTGCGTGCCGGCCACCGCCGGCTCCTCGATCTCGTGGTGACCACGCTCGTCCTGAGGCCCCCGGGCGGGCATCGGGCAACTGCCCCGTCTTCCGGGACGGGGGTACCTCAGACGACGCCGCGACCTGGGCCTCCGCCGGTCTGAGGTACCCCCGCGGCGGGGCTGAGGGGTACCGAGGCCGGGGCTGGACGGGCCTTCGCCCGCGCCAGCCGTTGCGACCTGGGTCACAGCGGTCGCACACTGGGGAAGACCGGACCTATACGGGGGTGGACTCGTGGCTGGATCTGTTGCAGGCGCCTTCGACGCGCTGCCGATGCTCGGGCGTGGCAAGCACCGCAACCCCAAGAAGGGCGCGTGCTTCATGGAGCTGGCGTCGTTCCTGGCCGGTGAACGCTGGAGCGATCATCCGCAGTGCACGCACCCGCTGCTCGCGATGCTGGCCCGTGCCGTGAACGACCTGACCTCCGACGGGAGCCGGCCGCAGCTCGCGCCGCTCATCCCCTCGGTCATCGGGCTGACCAGCAGCGACCCGCGGTGGGACGTGCAGATCGCGCTGCGCGCCGCGCAGACGGCGCTGCCCGTCGCGCCCGCCGACCGGCAGCAGACGCTGGCCGTGGCGATCATCGGTGCGGAGCGCATGCTCGACGCCCTGGACGGGCGCCCCGAGGGCACGCTCGACCCGGCCAGCGCCGACGCGCTCGCCGCGTCGCCGAAGACGGCCGAGTGGGCGTACCGGTTCTGCGAGGGCACGCGCGTGCGGCCCAAGCGGTTCGTGCGCGACGCCGCGCCGTCCGTCGTGTCCACGGCGGTGCAGGGCATCAGCGAGGCGTTCGTGCCCGACACGGACGCCCGGCTGCGCACCCTGCTCGCCGCCACCATCGAGGATGCCCGGCGCTGGGCCGGCCACACCGACGAGGACCGCCCGGCGCTCGTCGAGGAGCAGTGGGCCCCGGTGGTGAAGACGGTCCCGTCCGCCTGACCCACGCCGAGGTAGCACCCCTCGCGCCGAGGTAGCACGCGGGCGCCTCTGGTAGACCGGAGCCGTGACCGACAACCCGCTGGAGCAGCTCACCCTCGACGACCTGCGCCGTCGCACGTCCGTGAAGTGGCGGGCCTACCCGCCGGACGTGCTGCCGCTGTTCGTCGCCGAGATGGACACGCCCGTCGCGCCCGCCGTCGTCGACGCGGTGCAGGGGGCGCTGGCCCTCGGGGACACCGGGTACGACGTCGGCACGGCCTATGCCGAGGCGCTCGCACCGTTCGCGCGGGAGCGCTGGGGGTGGGCGCCGGACGTCGCGTCCAGCCGCACGATGCCGGACGTCATGGTGGCGATCGTCGAGGTGCTGCGCGTGCTCACCGCCCCCGGCGACGCCGTCGTCGTCACGCCGCCCGTGTACCCGCCGTTCTACGGCTTTCCGGGCAACGAGGGGCGACACGTCGTGGAGGCGCCCCTGGGCGCCGACCTGCGGCTCGACCTCGGCGCGCTCGAGGCCGCGTTCGCGCGGGTCACGGGCGCCGCCGCCCACGGCGCCGGGCCCGGCTCCGGCCGGCGCGCCGTCCTGCTGCTGTGCAACCCGCACAACCCCACCGGCACCGTGCACACCCGCGCGGAGCTCGAGGCGGTGCTGACGCTCGCCGACCGGTACGGGGTGCGGGTGGTGGCCGACGAGGTGCACGCCCCGTTCACGTTCGAGAGCGTGGCCGACGGCGCGCCCGCGTTCGTGCCGCTGCTGTCGGTGGCGGGCGCGGAGCGGGCGGTCGTCGTGCAGTCGGCGTCCAAGGCGTTCCACCTCGCGGGGCTGCGTGCCGCGGTCGCGCTCGGCGGGCCGGGCGCGGCCGACGACCTGCGCCGGATCCCCGAGGAGGCGGGCCACGCCGTCAACCACCTCGCGGTGCTGGCGCACGCGGCGGCCTACCGCGACGGCGGTCCGTGGCTGGACGCCCTGCTCGCGGGCGTGCACGCGAACCGAGGGCTGCTCGCGCGCCTGCTGGCGGCGCACGCCCCCGCCGTGCGGCTCCAGCCCGCCGACGCCACCTACCTGGCCTGGCTCGACCTGCGCGGTGCCCTGCCCGGTGGCGTCCCCGCGGCCGACGCCGCCGCGCTCGTGCTGGAGCGCGGCCGCCTCGCCCTCGAGGACGGCGTGCGGTTCGGCGCCGGCGGGGCCGGGTGGCTGCGGCTCAACCTCGCGACGTCCACGGCCGTGCTCACCGAGGCCGCGGAGCGCCTCGGCCGCGCGCTCGCCGTGCCGAGGTAGCACCGGACCGTGCCGAGGTAGCACGGACCGTGCCGAGGTAGTACCCGTGCTACTTCGGCGGGGCGTAGTCCGGCGCCGGGGCGGCGCCGAAGGCCTCCTCCAGGGTGGTGGTGCCGGCGAGGTGCATCGGGACGGTCAGTCCGGTGCCCACGTAGCGCAGGTGCCAGGGCTCGGGCGAGTAGCCCGTGACGGACTGCCGGCCCTCCGGGTACCGCACGACGAACCCGTACCGCCACGCGTGCGCGTCCACCCAGCGCCCGGTCCTGGTGCGCCCGAAGTCGGTGTACGGGGTGCCGGCCTCGGCGACGTCGGCGGCGAGGCCCGTCTGGTGCTCGGAGTACCCCGGGCGGGCGGAGAACGTGTCGGCGGCGCGGCGGCCGTGCGCGTCGACGTACCGGGCGTACAGCCGCCGCTGGTAGTCCGCGGACCGGAAGCCGGAGGCGAGGACGAGCTCGTGGCCGGTGGCGTCCTGCGCGTCGGCGGCGAGGCGCTCCAGGGCCCGCGCCGCCTCGGCCCGCAGCCGGTCGTGCTCGCCGAGGGCGGGCACGTCGGGGCGCACGAGGTCGTCCGGCGCCCAGCGCTCCGGGGTGACGGGGTGGGCCTTGTTCACCAGCACGGTCAGGTCCCCGGGGTCGTGCCCCGGGGTCCACGTGCGGCCCAGGATCGACGTGCCGCCCGGCCGCGGGTCGGGCAGCGCGGCGGTCGCCGCACCCGCCGGCACGACGGCCCCTGCGACGGTCAGGACGCCCGCCAGGGTGCCCGCGACGACGGCGCCACGAAATCTATGCAGGACCGTGACCACGACACGGGGGGACATGCCGACCAGGTTGCCAGGAAGCCGATAATCTCGCCAAGGTGCGCCGACGCTACCGCCTCGCCCTCGCCGTCCTGCTGACCCCGGTCGTCGGGGTGTCCCTGGTGGCGTGCACCGGGCCCGACGTGCCGTCCGCCGACCCGGCCGCCGAGGCGCTCGCGGCCGCGCTCCGGGCGGGCGACGTGAGCGACCTGGCGCTGCAGGCGCCCGGCTCGGTCGACGTGCAGACGCAGCTCACCGAGGTGCTCGAGCCGCTCGTCGACGCCTCGGGCGAGCGCGAGCGCACGGTGACGGTGGCCTCCGTCGGCAAGCCGGTCACCCAGGACGGCACGACGTCGGCGGTGGCCACGCTGGACTGGTCGTGGCCGGTGGGCCGCGACGTCACGTGGAAGTACAGCACCGACGTCGACCTCGCCTATGCGCCGCCGGAGAGCGGCGACGGCGAGGGCGCCTGGCGCGCCGTGTGGCGGCCGGACGTGCTGGTGCCCGACCTGGAGCCGGGCGAGCGGCTGAAGGTCAGGACCCTCGACGCGGACCGCGGCGACCTGCTGGACGGCGACGGCGAGCCGATGGTGACCGAGCGGGGCGTGTGGCACATCGGGGTGGACAAGACGGCGGTCGAGGGGCTCGGGCAGGAGTCCGCGGCGCGCGACCTCGCGCAGCTCGTGGGCCTCGAGCCGAACGAGTTCTTCGCGCGCGTCGACGCGGCCGGGGAGAAGGCGTTCGTCGAGGCGATCACGATCCGCAAGAAGAACCCGGGCGTGGACTTCACGGTGGACGACGCGCGGGACATCATCGGCGTGCGTGCGGTCGAGGACTCCCTCGAGCTCGGACCGACGAGCACCTTCGCCGCGCCGATCCTGGGCCGGGTCGGGGAGGCGACCAAGGAGGTCGTCGAGGAGTCCGACGGCGCGGTGCAGGCCGGCGACGTGGTGGGGCTGTCGGGGGTGCAGCGCGCCTACGACGACCAGCTCACCGGCTCGCCGGGCGTCCTGGTCAGCGTGGTCCCGGCCGGGGACGGTGACGTGGGCCTGGACGGCGAGCCCGAGGAGGACGGGGACGAGGGGCGTGAGCTGTACCGCGTCGACGCCGTCGACGGCGTCGCGGTGGCCACCACCCTCGACCAGCACCTCCAGAAGCAGGCGGAGAACGTGCTCGAGGACGTCGACCCGGCCAGCGCGATCGTCGCGATCCGGCCGTCGGACGGCGCGGTGCTCGCCGCGGCGAGCGGGCCCGGCGGCGAGGGCTGGTCCACCGCGACGCTGGGGCAGTACCCCCCGGGGTCGACGTTCAAGGTGGTGGACGCGCTGGCGATGCAGCGGGCGGGGATCACCCCGGACACGAAGGTCGCCTGCACGGACACCATCACCGTGGACGGCCGCAGGTTCGGCAACGTCCCCGGCTACCCGTCGTCGGCCACCGGCGAGGTGCCGCTGCGCACGGCGTTCGCGCACTCGTGCAACACGGCGATGATCGCGCAGCGCGACAAGGTGGCGCAGGCGGACCTGGCGACCGCGGCGTCCGACCTCGGGCTCGTGGACGACGAGGTGGCGGCGCCCGTGCTGGGCGTGCCCGCCTTCCTCGGCGCCGTGCCCGCGAAGGCGGACGGCACGGAGCACGCGGCGTCGATGATCGGCCAGGCCAAGGTGCAGGCGTCGCCGCTGGGGATGGCGACGGTCGCGGCGAGCGTCGCCGCCGGCCACCGGGTGCAGCCCGTGCTGGTGCGCGACGAGCCGGCCGGGGGCGACGACGGCGACGCGTCCGCCTCGCCGTCGGCCGAGGAGTCGGCGGAGGCGCCGAAGAAGCCGTCGACGCCTGGGGTGACGGACGACGAGGCGGCGGTGGTGCGCGACCTGATGCACGGCGTCGTCACCGAGGGCAGCGCGGACATGCTGCAGGGAGTGCCCGGCATCGTCGGTGCCAAGACCGGCACGGCGCAGTACGGCGACGGGTCGAAGCAGCACGTGTGGATGCTCGCGATCGTCGACGACCTCGCGGTGGCCGTCTTCGTGGAGGACGGCCACCGCGGGTCGGACACCGCGGGCCCGCTCATGAAGGACTTCCTGGCGGGCCTGTGACCGGTCAGGCGCCGTGCTTGTGCGGCACGCCCGCCACGAGCCCGCCGTCGACGACGAACTCGGCGCCGGTGGAGTAGCTGGACTCGTCGCTCGCGAGGAAGACGATGGTCTGGGAGACCTCTTCCGGCCGCGCGCCGCGGCCGAGCGGGATGAGCAGGTCGCCCGCGTCGATGCCCGCGGTCATCGGCGTCTCGATGAACCCGGGGTGCACGGAGTTGACCCGCACGCCGTGCGGCCCGAGCTCCAGCGCGACCGACTTCGTGAGCCCGCGGACGCCGAACTTGGAGGCCACGTAGCCGTGCAGGCCGCGGCTCCCGCGGAGCCCCTCGACGGACGAGATGTTGATGATCGACCCGGAGCCGGCCTTCACCATGACCGGCGCGACGGCCCGGATCCCCAGGAACACCCCGGTGAGGTTGATGTCGATGATCCGGCGCCAGGCGTCGGTGTCGTACTCGGTGATCGGGCCGCCGTTCGCGATGCCCGCGTTGTTCACGAGCACGTCGATCCGTCCGAACTCCTCGAGCGTGAACGCGACGGCCTTCGCCCAGTCGTCCTCGTTCGTGACGTCGAGGTGGACGTAGCGGGCGACGTCGGTGCGGTCGGCGCCCAGCTCGGCGACGAGGGCCTCGCCCTTCGCGTCGTCGAGGTCGGCGACGACGACCTTGGCGCCCTCGGCGGCCAGCGCGCGGGCGTGGGTGACGCCCATCCCGCCGGTCCCGCCGGTGACGATCGCGACCTTGTTGAAGACTCGGTTCCCGGTGCTGACGGCCGTGCTGGCGGTCATGCTGGCCTCCTTCGTGGTTCTGCTGTGAGTGGGTGCACCTGCCCGCCCGGGACCGTGGTCGTCCCGGGACGGAGGGGACGTCAGGGGGACGGTGTGGTCCACCAGGCGGGCAGGGCGTCGTGGGCGACCCGGGCGAAGAACGCGGGGTCGCGGGGCGGGGGAGCGGCGAGCCAGACCTCGAGCGCGCCGACGGTGCCGAGCCCGACGTACGTCGCGAACGCGCGGGCGTAGCGGTCGACCTGGTCGGCGGGGGTGCCCGGGTCCAGGGGCATGAGGCCGGGGTGGGCGCGCAGGTGGTCGGTGAGGGTGCCGGCCACGTGGTCGGCGAGCAGCCGGGCCAGCGGGGCGCTGAGGCCGCCCTCGAGGGCCCGCTCGTACACGGGCAGGTGCGCCTCGACGTGGGCCTGCAGCGCACCGGTGTACCGGGCGACGACCTGCTCGGCGTCGCCGTGGGTGGCGTGCCCGGCGACCTCCCGCACGGCGGCGTCGAACTCCGCGCGGATGCGGTCGAGCTCGGTGCCGAGGACCCGTGCCAGCAGCTCGGCCGGGCCGGCGGCGTGGTCGTAGAACGTGGCCCGGTTGATGCCGGCGCGGGCGGCGACGGCGGACGCGGTGAGGTCGGCGACGTCCTGCTCCGCGGCCAGCTCCAGGACGGCGGTGCGCAGGGCCTCCGCGGTTCGCTCGACCCGCTTGTCCATGCCCTGTCACCTCCGCCGTCCGGTGCTCTCGACGCTACGCCGGGGCGACGAGTTAGGCAACACCTGTCGCCTAATTCACTTCACCCGGGCCGGCCGGGTGAGGGGCGACGGGCCGACCTACGCTCGAAAGTGCCGCACCCGCCACCGACGAGGGGAACCGCCATGGTCAGCAGGACCCGAGGGAGCGGCCGCCGCCGCGTCCGCCACGGGGACGTCGAGCTCAACCCCGTCTTCGTCCGCCCGGGAGAGACGCGCTCCGTGCCGCGCGACCGCCTCCCGGCCGGGCAGTCACTTCCGGAGACGGCGTTCCAGATCGTCCACGACGAGGCGATGCTCGATGGCAACGCCCGGCTCAACCTCGCCACCTTCGTCGGCACGTGGATGGACGACCACGCCAGCCGCCTCTACCTCGAGGCGGCGGACAAGAACATGGTCGACAAGGACGAGTACCCGGCCACGGCCGCCGTCGAGGACCGGTGCTGGCGCATGCTCGCCGACCTGTGGCACGCCCCCGACCCGCACCACGCGATGGGCACCTCGACGATCGGCTCGTCCGAGGCGTGCATGCTCGCCGGGCTCGCGCTCAAGCGGCGGTGGCAGCAGGCCCGGCGCGACGCCGGCAAGCCCGTCGGCACCCCCAACCTCGTGATGTCGAGCGCGGTGCAGGTGTGCTGGGAGAAGTTCTGCAACTACTTCGAGGTCGAGCCCCGGTACGTGCCCATCAGCGAGGAGCACCGGGTGCTCGACGGCCACGACCTGGAGAGCTACGTCGACGAGGACACGATCGGCGTCGTCGCCATCCTCGGCGTGACGTACACCGGGATGTACGAGCCGGTCACCGAGATCGCCGCCGCCCTCGACCGCATCCAGGCGACCACCGGGCTCGACGTGCCCATCCACGTGGACGGCGCGTCGGGGGCGATGGTCGCGCCGTTCGTGCAGCCCGACCTGGTGTGGGACTTCCAGGTGGAGCGGGTCGCGTCGATCAACACCTCCGGCCACAAGTACGGCCTCGTGTACCCGGGCCTCGGCTGGGTGGTGTGGCGCGATGAGGAGGCCCTTCCCGAGAGCCTCGTGTTCCGCGTGAGCTATCTCGGCGGCGACATGCCCACCCTCGCGCTGAACTTCTCCCGACCGGGGTCGCAGGTGCTGCTGCAGTACTACATGTTCCTGCGGCTGGGGCGGGCGGGGTACGAGGCGGTGCAGAACGCCTCGTCCGACGTCGCGCGGTACCTCGCCGACGGCGTCGGGAGGCTGCCCGCGTTCGAGCTGTGGAACGACGGCTCCGACATCCCCGTCTTCGCGTGGCGCCTGAAGCCGGGGCACACGGAGAACTGGAACCTCTACCACCTGTCCGACCGGCTGCGCACGCGCGGCTGGCTCGTGCCGGCGTACCCCATGCCCGACGACCTCACCGACGTCACCGTGCAGCGCGTCGTCGTGCGCAGCGGGCTCAGCCGGGACCTCGCGGCGTCGTTCCTCGCCGACCTCGAGGAGGAGACCCGCTACCTCGACGCCCTCTCCGGACCGATGCCCTCGGAGGGCCAGCGCACCGGCTTCATCCACTGACCTGCCCTCCGGCGACGGCGGGCGGGCCGGTCAGCGGGCGAAGCGCTCCGAGCGCTCGACGACGCGGCCCGCGCCGCGCCCGCCGTCGGCGGCGCGGTCCCACGTGTACACCTCGACGCCGGTGACGAAGACGTGCTCGGCGCGCGAGCCGACGTCGAGCGGGTCGCCGGACCAGACGACGACGTCGCCGTCGAGGCCGGGCGCCAGCGCGCCGACGCGGTCGTCGAGGCCGAGGAACGACGCCGGGTTGACGGTGAGCGCCTCGAGCGCGACCTGCGGGTCCAGGCCCTCCTTCACGGCGAACGACGCCTGGTGCACGAGGAAGTTGATCGGCACCACCGGGTGGTCGGTCGTGATGGCGACGCGCACGCCCGCCTCGGCGAGCCGGGCGAGGTTCGCGACGTCGCGGTCGCGCAGCTCCACCTTGGAGCGGGACGTGAGCATCGGGCCGTAGATGACCGGCACGTCGCGCTCGGCGAGGACGTCGGCGATCGCGACGCCGTCCGTGCCGTGGTTGACGACGAGCCGGTAGCCGAACTCGTCGGCCAGCCGCAGCGCGGTGGCGATGTCGTCGGCCCGGTGGGTGTGCTGATCCCAGGCGAGCTCGCCGGCCAGCACCCGCGCGAGGGTCTCCTTGCCGAGGTCGCGGGCGAACGGCTCGCCCTTCTCCTCGGCGGCGTCGCGCTGGGCCGCGTAGTGCTGCGCGTCGAGGAACGCCTGCCGGATGACGGCGGCCACGCCGAGGCGGGTGGACGGCTGCTTCTTCTGCTCGCCGTACACGCGCTTGGGGTTCTCGCCGAGCGCGGACTTCACGGAGACCGCGTCGCTGATCACCTGCTCGTCGACGGTGCGCCCGCCCCACGTCTTGATCGCGACCGTCTGGCCGCCGATCGGGTTCGCCGAGCCCGGCTTCACGACGACGGACGTCACGCCGCCCGCGAGCGCGTCGCGGAAGCCCTCGTCCTCGACGTTGATCGCGTCCAGCGCGCGCAGGTGCGACCCGTCGGGCCCGGTCTTCTCGTTGGTGTCGTCGCCGGCCCAGCCCTCGGCCTCCTCGTGCACGCCCACGTGCCCGTGCGACTCGACGAAGCCCGGCAGCACCCACCGGCCCCCCGCGTCCACCGTGCGCACGCCGGCGGGGACCTCGACGTCCGCGCCCACGGCGGTGATCACGCCGTCCGTGACGAGGACGGTGCCGTTCTCGATCGGCAGCCCGTCGACCGGGACGACGTAGCCGTTCGTGATCGCGACGGACGAGCGGGCGGTGCGGATCGGAGAGGTCATGCCCGCCATCATGCCGCCGCCCGGGGATGCCGAACAGACGCCTGACACCGGTATGGCGGCCTGGCGGGCGTCATACCGGTGTCAACTGCCTGTGGGGCGGGGCCGGGTGCTACAGGTAGTGCCCGACGGAGGGGGACGGCTTCCAGCGGCCGGTCGACGTGATGTCGAGGATGCGGCGCGTCGTCATGCCCTCGATGCCGTGCTCGAGGACGGCGCGGCGCGCGACCTCGCGGATCTCCGCGCCCGTCGCGCCGTCGAGGCTGCCGGCGATGGCGGCGAGGTCGAGGCCGTCACCCTGGCGCGGCAGGTAGATCTTGAGGATGGCGACGCGGCCCTCGTGGCTCGGCAGCGGCACCTCGAGGATGGTGTCGAACCGCCCGGGCCGCTTCACCGCCGGGTCCAGGGAGCCGGGGTCGTTGGTGGTCGCGAGGGTGAGGACGTCGTTGCGCACCCGTGCGCCGTCGAGGGCGTTGAGGAACTCCGAGAAGCCCGACGAGCTGCGCATCTCCGCGTTCGCGACGCCGTCGATGTCCTCCATGACGACGAGGGTGGGGCCGAGCCGCTCGACCTCCTTGTAGAGGTTCTCCGACGCCTGCCGCAGCACGTCCGGCTCCACGATCATCACCGTCATCGCGCCCGCGACCTCCGCCGCGAGGATCCGGCCCAGCTTCGTCTTGCCGACGCCGGGCTTGCCCGCGAGCAGCAGCCCGCGCGTGGTCGGGAGCCCGAGGGAGAGCAGGTCGTCGCGGCGCGTGGTGCCCGACGACAGGAACAGGTCCACCTCGCCCCAGACGGCGTCGGCGAGGACGAGGTCGGCGCGCGTCTCATGGGTCGCTGGCACGGGCTCGAAGCCGACCTGGTTGCCGTAGCTGGTCACCGACACCTGCAGGATGCGGCCGCGGTACGGGTTCCCCTCGCCCTTGAGGGAGGTGAGGAAGTCGTCGAGCACCGACTCGGCGAGGTCGCGGCGGCCCTCGCCCGTGTAGACGGTGACGTCCGCGGGGTGCCCGCCGCACAGGTGGATCGCGACCGGCTCGTCGCGCAGGGTGCCGGCGGGGAAGAACGCCGACAGGTGGTAGGGCACGGAGAGTGTGTGGTCCTCGCCCAGGCTCAGCGGCCGCCACTCGGGCGTGCGGCCCTGCGGCCCGAGGATCTGGTAGCTGCCCTCGTGCTCGGCCATCCACCGGGCCAGGACGTGCCCGTGCAGCAGCAGCTGCGTGTCGGAGACGGCGCGCTTCACCTCAGACATCCGGGACTTCTTCACGCCGAGCTTGCGCGCCGCCCAGCCCGAGCTCGACGTCGGGGTGCCCTTCTTCTTCTTGCGCGGGGCGCCGAGGATCTCCGCGAGCACGCGGATCGTCTGGCGGACCTCCGTCGGGTACGGGCCGAGCTTCGGCCACAGGAGCCTGCCCTGCTGCTCCTCGGGCGTCGCGACGCCGTCCGTCGTCGTCCCCGAAGGCTGTCGCTCGCTCATGGTGCTCCCCGTGCTTCCCGCCGCCGTCCCCGGCGGAACGGCCCGCAGCACCCTATCTGCCTGCATCGACGCCGGCCGAGCCGATAACGTCGGCGGATGCCGACCCGACACCTGCACGTGCTCCGCCACGGTCTTGCGGACCCGTTCGGTGAGCTGACGGAGGTCGGGGAGCGGCAGATGGAGCTGGCCGGCCGACGCCTGGCCGCCGTGCCGGTCGACACCGTCTGGCACTCGCCGCTGTCGCGCGCGGTGCGGTCGGCGCAGGTCCTGGGCGGGCAGCTGCCGGGCGTGCGGGTGCGCGAGGCGGCCGAGCTGATCGACCACGTGCCCTACCTGCCCGACCCGATGCCCGCCGCGTGGGTCGGGTTCTTCGACGGGTACGACGTCGCCCACGCGGCCGAGGGCGAGCGGCTCGCCGCCGCGCTCACCACCCGCTTCGCCCGCGCCGCCGACGTCGAGACCCACGACGTGCTGATCACCCACGCGTTCCAGGTCGCGTGGCTGGTGCGCGACGCCCTCGCCGCGCCGCCCGCGAGCTGGCTGGGGCTGCCCTACGGCAACGCCGCACTCACGACGATCGAGTACCGCGACGACCGCAGCGCCTCCCTGATCGTCTACAACGACATGGGCCACCTGACGCCCGAGCTGCGCTGGACCGGGTTCGGCCCCGCCGCCCGCCCCTGACGCGCACGGGACTCAGACCGTCGTCGGGACGTTCTCCTCCAGCTCGGCGAGCCAGGCGGCGGCGGACGCGTCGGACGGCATCCGCCAGTCCCCGCGGGGCGAGAGCGAGCCGCCGGCGGCGACCTTGGGGCCGTTCGGGATGGCGGAGCGCTTGAACTGCGACGAGAAGTACCGCCGGAAGAAGACGACCTCCCATTTCCGGATGGTCGCCAGGTCGTAGGCGGACCGCTCGTCGTGGGGGAAGTTCGGCGGCCAGGCGCCGGAGTCCGGGTCGCGCCAGGCGTGCCACGCGAGGAACGCGATCTTCGACGGCCGCAGGCCGTGTCGCAGCGTCCAGAACAGGGTGAAGTCCTGCAGCGCGTACGGGCCGATCGCCGCCTCGGTGGACTGGGGAGCCTCGCCCTCGCCGGCCGGCACCAGCTCGGGGGAGATCTCCTGCCCCAGGATCTCCAGGAGCAGGGCGTTCGTGTCCGCCTCGAACTGGCCGGAATCCGCGACCCAGCGGATGAGGTGCTGGATGAGCGTCTTCGGCACGCCGGTGTTCACCGCGTAGTGCGACATCTGGTCGCCCACGCCGTACGTGCACCAGCCCAGCGCCAGCTCGGACAGGTCGCCCGTGCCCAGCACGATGCCGCCGCGGTGGTTCGCGAGCCGGAACAGGTAGTCGGTGCGCAGCCCGGCCTGCACGTTCTCGAACGTGACGTCGTAGACCTTCTCGCCCGCGCCGTACGGGTGGCCGAGGTCGCGCAGCATCTGCTCCGCGGCGGGCCGGATGTCGAGCTCCTCGAAGTGCACGCCGAGCGACGTCGCGAGCCGCGTGGCGCGGTCCTTCGTCTCCGACGACGTCGCGAAGCCGGGCATCGTGATCGCGTGGATGTCGGTGCGGGGCCGGCCGAGCCGGTCCATCGCGCGGGCCGCGACGATCAGCGCGTGCGTCGAGTCCAGGCCGCCCGAGACGCCGATGACGATCTTCGGCTGCCCGATCGACCGCAGCCGCTGCTCCAGCCCGGCCACCTGGATCGAGTACGCCTCGTAGCAGTCCTGCGCCAGGCGCTCCGGGTCGTCCGGGACGAACGGGAAGCGGTCCACCTTGCGCCGCAGGCCGACGTCGCCCGACGGCGGGTCGGCGGTCCAGCCGACGGTGCGGAACCCCTCGACACGCGCGCCGAGCGCGCGCCGGTTGTCGTCGAACGACCCCTGCCGCAGCCGCTCCTGGCGCAGCCGGTCCAGGTCGACGTCGGCCACGGAGCGTCGCGCGCCGTCGGGGAAGCGCTCCGTCTCGGCGAGCAGGTCGCCCACCTCGTAGACCATCGTCTGGCCGTCCCAGGACAGGTCCGTGCTCGACTCGCCCTGCGCCGCCGCGTACGCGTAGGCCGCGAGCCCGCGGTGCGACGCGGAGCGGACCATGAGCCGCCGGTCCTCCGCGCGCGCCACCGTGATGGGGCTCGCGGACAGGTTGAGCAGCACCGTCGCGCCCGCCAGCGCGGCCTCGGCCGACGGGGGCACCGGCACCCACAGGTCCTCGCACACCTCGACGTGCACCACGAGCCCGGCGACGTCGTCGGCGGCGAACAGCAGGTCCGGCCCGAACGGCACGGGCCCGTCGGCGAACGGCAGCGTCACCGTGGAGCCGCGGCGGTCGTCGCCGGGGGCGAACCAGCGCTTCTCGTAGAACTCGCGGTAGTTCGGCAGGTACGACTTGGGCGCGACGCCCAGCACCCGCCCGCCCTGCACGACGACCGCGCAGTTCAGCAGGCGGTTCCCCACCTCCAGCGGCGCCCCGACGACGAGCAGCGGGCGCAGGTCGGCGCTGGCCTCGACGATCGCCGCGAGCGCGTCCGACGTCGCCTCCAGCAGCGTGTCCGCGAGGTGCAGGTCGTCGATCGCGTACCCGGAGACGCACAGCTCGGGGAAGACGGCGACCGTGACTCCGTCGTCGTGGCACGCGCGCGCCTCGGCGAGGATCGCGGCGGCGTTCGCGCGGGGGTCGGCGACGGTGACGGGGACGGTGCAGGCCGCCACGCGGGCGAAGCCGTGGGCATAGGCCGAGGTGAAGTCCACCCCCCGAGTGTAGGAACGCCGCCCGTCCCCGCGAGACTTGTCAGGACCAGCGCCACGTCTACCTCGCGCTCGCCCTGACAGCTCGCCAGGCTCCTGACAGCTCGGGCGGGCGGGTCGCTAGGGTCGGGCCGTGCACCTTCGACCCGCGCGCCGTCGTCGCGCCCTCGCCGTCCTGCTCGCCGCCGCGGCGGTCCCCGTGCTCGGCCTCGCCCTCGCGCAGCCCGCCAGCGCGCACGACCGGCTCCTCTCGTCGGACCCCGCGGACGGCGCCACCGTGGACGAGACGCCCGCCGAGCTCACCCTCGTGTTCAGCGCCGACGTCCTCGCGGCGGGGGCCCAGGTGGCGGTCACGACTGCGGACGGCACGGTCCCGGCGGAGGTCACCGTCGACGGCGACGAGGCCGTCGCCGCGCTGCCCGACGACCTGCCCGGCGGCGACTGGGACGTGTCGTGGCGCGTCGTCTCCTCCGACGGCCACCCGATCGAGGGCGAGCTGGCGTTCACGGTGGCGAGCGCCGCGACGCCGTCGCCGAGCGCGAGCCCGTCGTCCAGCCCGACGTCCAGCCCGACGATGCCCAGCGCCTCCCCGAGCCCGACGGCGTCGCCGGACGCCACGACGACGGCCGGGCACGCGCACGGCGGCGGCACGCCCGGCGTGGACCTGAACGCCGACGGCGAGGCGGGGTGGGCGACGGCGTGGCTGTTCCCCGTCGCCGTGCTCGCGGTGGTCGGCGTGGCGGCCGCCGTCCTGCTGCAGCGGCGCCGGCGCGCCGACGACGGCGCGCGCGACGCCGACGGCGGGGACGAGACGGGCGAACGGCACGGACCGGACGCGGGCCCCGACGGCGACGGCCCGACGTCCTGAGACGTGCCGCCGCGCACGCGGTCTGTCCCGTCATGAGGGCAGATACCGGGACAGATCGTGTGCTCGAAAGGTTCCCGTTTCGAGGTGTCCGGCACGCCACGCGCGGAAAAGTCGCAGGAATCCGCGGATGTTCCCTAGTGTGTTCCCCGTCCTCCCGGCGCGAGCCGGGGTGGCGTACGAACGTGACGACGCGCGGGTCGCGCGCGTCGTGAACCGGAGAAGGGATGCACATGTCGCTGAACAAGTCCGAGCTGGTCTCGGCCATCGCCGGCAAGGCTGAGCTCAGCAAGGCGGACGCGGACAAGTTCCTCAGCGCCTTCCAGGAGGTGCTCGAGGAGTCGCTCGCCAAGGGTGAGGCGGTCAAGGTCACCGGTCTGCTCTCGGTCGAGCGCGTCGAGCGCGCGGCCCGTACCGGCCGCAACCCGCGCACGGGCGAGGAGATCCAGATCCCGGCCGGCTTCGGTGTGAAGATCAGCGCCGGCTCGCTGCTGAAGAAGGCCGTCGCGAAGTGATCCTTCGCTGACACGACGCGTCGTGTCAGCGCTCCGGAGGCCCGCCGCTCGCATCGTGCG